>NZ_JBFAUM010000014.1:189002-215052 GCF_040679195.1 Actinoallomurus sp. NPDC052308
GCGACATACGCCCAGCACTTCACCCAGTGATCGCCCGCTCCGGGGGCGCCGGCCGGCGCCCCCGGAGCCATCACCCGAAGGAACCCCCTCCGCCCCCGCCCGATGGAGCCGTTCCGATCCCGGAACCGCTCCCGAACCGTCCGAGGAGGACACACCCTTGATGAAAGTCAACCCCCGCCGCGGCGCCATGCTGCGGATGGACCGGGCAGGAGTGGCGATCGCCGCGCTGCTGCTCGGCCTCGTCTCCGTGCTGTTCGGCATGGGCCGGGCCCACGCGGCCGTCGGCTGCAAGGTGACCTGGTCGGTGAACCAGTGGAACAACGGCTTCACCGCGAACATCGGGATCACCAACCTCGGCGACGCGCTCAGCTCCTGGACCCTGGAGTGGGACTTCGCCGGGAACCAGCAGGTCACCCAGGGCTGGAGCGGGACGTTCTCCCAGTCCGGCAAGCACGTCATGGTGAAGAACCTGTCCTACAACGGCAGCCTCGCCACCAACGCGTCGACGTCGCTGGGCTTCAACGGCTCCTACTCCGGGACTAATGACGCCCCGACGTCCTTCACCCTCAACGGCACGACCTGCACCGGGTCCGCCGGCGGCGGTACCCCGACGCCCACGCCGACCCCGACGCCCACGCCCACTCCGCCCGGGAACGGCGGATCGCACGCCGACAACCCGTTCACCGGCGGCAAGGGCTACGTGAACTCCGAGTGGTCCACCGAGGCCAAGAACGACGGCGGCAGCGCGATCGCCAACCAGCCGACCGCCGTGTGGCTGGACCGCATCGCGGCGATCAACGGCGTCAACGGCGGGATGGGCCTGAAGGCCCACCTCGACGCCGCGGTGGCGCAGGGCGCGAGCTACGCGCAGTTCGTCATCTACGACCTGCCCGGCCGTGACTGCGCGGCGCTCGCCTCCAACGGAGAACTCGGCCCGACGGACCTCGGCCGCTACCAGACCGAGTACATCGACCCGATCGCCTCGATCATGAGTGACTCGAAGTACGCGAACCTCAAGATCGTCACCTACATCGAGCCCGACTCGCTGCCGAACCTGGTCACCAACGTCAGCGGCAACACGGCGACCACCAACTGCCAGACGATGCAGCAGAACGGCAACTACGTGAAGGGCGTCCAGTACGCGCTGAACAAGCTGCACGCGATCAGCAACGTCTACACCTACCTCGACGCCGGCCACCATGGCTGGCTCGGCTGGGACAGCAACTTCGGGCCCGCCGCGCAGCTGTTCGCCACGGTCGCCAAGGGCACCACGGCGGGCGTCAACAGCGTCGACGGCTTCGTCATCAACACCGCCAACTACTCGCCGACCACCGAGCCGTACCTGCCGGTCAACTCCCAGACCCGCGCGTCGACCTGGGTGGACTGGAACTACTACGTGGACGAGTCGAGCTTCGGCGCGGCCTTCCGCCAGCAGCTGATCTCCGACGGCTTCCCGTCGAGCATCGGCATGGTGATCGACACCTCCCGCAACGGCTGGGGCGGGTCGGCCCGGCCGACCGGCCCGAGCACGGCGAGTGACATCAACACCCAGGTCAACGCCGAGCGCGTCGACCGCCGGCCGCACGTCGGGGACTGGTGCAACCAGGCCGGCTCCGGCCTGGGCGCCCGGCCGACCGCCGCTCCGGCCGCCGGCTTCGACGCCTACGCGTGGGTCAAGCCGCCGGGCGAGTCCGACGGTTCGAGCACCAGCATCCCGAACGACGAGGGCAAGGGCTTCGACCAGATGTGCGACCCGAACTACGGCGGGAACGTGCGCAACGGCAACAGCCCGAGCGGTGCCATGGCGAACGCCCCGCTGTCCGGTCACTGGTTCTCCACGATGTTCCACCAGCTCCTGCAGAACGCCTACCCGCCGGTGCAGTAGGGCACCGGTCACCCTGACGCGGGCCTGACCCGCGCCACCGACGCCGGGCGGAGGCGGTGCCTCATGTCGCCTCCGCCCGGCCCACCAGGAAGCCCGCGGCCACGCGGGGAAGCCCCGGAGGGTGACCTTCCCGGGGCGATCGATGGACTGGGCACCGGGGTCGGACTCAACGGTGGGAGCGCCGTGACCCCGGTGCCCTTTCGTCATGCTCGAAAGTCTCTACGCGAACGGGAGGTCGGTCGGGGTCGGTTGGTTGGGGAAACACGGCAACCTTTCCCGGCCCTGCGGCGACTGGACGGATAGAACGCCGGGGCCGCCACCGAACGGTGTGGGAGCGCCGGGTGGCCCCGGCGTCTCTCCGACGGTGACTCAGTGCCGCGCCCCGGACTCCGCGATCCAGTCGGGCAGGGGCTCGCGGGCCGCCAGCCAGGCAGAGGGAATGCCGTCCACGCCCGTGTGGGCCGCGACGATTCCGCCGGTGATCGCCGCGGTCGTGTCGATGTCCCCGCCGACGGCCACGCAGGTGCGCACCGCCCGCTCGTAGTCGGACAGATGGCGAACGGCGGCCCACAGACAGAACGGCACGGTGTCCGCGGCGAGGACCCGGGAACCGTTGCCGAGTTCGTACGCCGCCTCCTCTCGGGTCCGGTCGAGCAGGCCCGCAGCCCGCCGGACGCCGTCGTGCACGGCACCGCGCGGGGTGTGCGTGAGGACCGCGTCGAGGAGCCCGTACGCGTCTCCGTGCGTGACGTACGACGCGGCGACGGCGACCGCCACCGCGCCGGCGACGCCTTCGGGGTGCGCGTGCGTGACGACGGCCGAGGCGGTCGCCTCCAGCGCGACGCGTTCGAGGTCACCGGGGTAGTAGGCGCCGAGCGGCGCGACGCGCATGGCGGCTCCGTTGCCCATCGACCCGCGACCGCCGAACTGCGCGGGGGAGACGGTGCGCCAGGACTCGCCGTCGCGGAGCGCCCGCAGGAGGACGACGGTGCCCGGTCCGTACCCGCGATAGGGGTCGTACCGGTCGGCGAACGCGGCGGCGAGGGCGTCGCGGTCCACCTCACCGTGCCGGTGCAGGACGTCGAGGAGGTTGCAGGCCATCTCGGTGTCGTCCGTCCACGGCCAGGGAGCGGGCGGCACGGCGGTCTCGTCGAGGAGCAACGGGCGGTTCTCGGTGGCGAAGAACTGGGCGCCGAACGCGTCGCCGACGGACAGGCCCGCGAGGGAGGCGAGAGCGGTCATCGCCCGTCACGGTAGCGGACGCCGGGACGAACTTACTACGTAAAGGCGGCTGGCCGGGTCCGTTCGGCCCGGCCGTGTCGGGTGTCGCCGGGACGTACGGCTCCGTCTTCCGGCATCCCCTCTTGACGTGGACGGTTTCCGGCGTGTTTCATACTCCTCACTCCCGTAAACGTTTACGGAAGCCGCTTCAACGGTCTGTAAACGTTTACGACAACAAGAACGACAACCACGGGTGCTGTGTGCACTCGTGGGCGAGGCCGGAGGGAAGCCGTGGCTCAGGGACCGACGATCACGACGATCGCCGCGCGTGCGGGGGTCTCGATCGCTTCGGTGTCGCGCGTGCTGAACGGGCTGCCGACCCGCGAGGACACCATACGGAAGGTGATGGCCGCGGCCGACGAGCTCGGCTACGTGCCGAACGCCGCGGCCCGCTCGCTCAAGTCCAACCGCACGTACCAGGTCGCGTTCGCGATGGCCGACATCGGCAACCCGACGTACGTCGCGATGGTCCGGGAGATCCAGCCGGTGCTGAAGGCCGCCGGGTACCGCCTGGTCCTGCACTCGACCGACGGCGACGTCGACGACGAGCTCGACGTGCTCCGGCGGCTGGGGGAGCGCTACGCCGACGGGCTCATCATCAGCCCGCTGCGCGGCTTCGCGCAGCAGCACCTCGACCTGCTGGCCGGCGCGCCGGCACCGGTCGTCGTGATCGGTTCGGTGCCCCAGGACACCCCGGTCGACAACGTGCGGACCGACTCGCGGACCGGCGTGCGGCTGGCCCTGGAGCATCTGTACGGCCTCGGGCGGCGGAGCATCGGCTTCCTCAACGGCCCGCTCGACACGATCCCGGGCGCGGCGCGTGCCGCCGCGTACACCGACGCGCTGGCCGCGCTCGGCCTGCCGTACGACCCGGACCTGGTGGAGGTCGGCGACTTCTACCGGGCCGCGGGCGCCCGGGCGGCGCACCGCCTCCTCGAGCGCTCCCGGCCGGACGCGCTCCTGTGCGCCAACGACCTGATCGCGCTCGGCGCGCTCGACACCCTCCGGGAGGAGCGCCTGCGGGTGCCGGAGGACGTCGCGCTGGTCGGCATGGACGACACCGAGTTGGCGACCGCGGCCTGGCCGACGCTCACCAGCGTCAGTCTCGGGTCGGCCGAGCGCGGCCGACGGGCCGCCGAACTGCTCCTCGACCGGCTGGAAGACGGCGCCGCCGCGCCCCGGATCGTCACGGTCGAGCCCACGCTCGTCGTGCGCGCCTCGACGGAGGGAGCTTCGTGAGCCCAGTGACCGCAGCCCGGCCCGCCGCCCGTCCCTCTCGGGCCGGACGCCCGGCGTCAGGCCCGAGGCCGCGCCCCAGAGGCGACCGGGGGACGCTGCTCCTGCTGCTGCCGGCCCTCGTACCGGTCCTGCTGTTCAGCCTCGGGCCGCTGCTGTACGGCATCTACCTGTCGTTCACGGACGCGCGCGGCGGCCGGAACGCCGTCATCTCCTTCGTCGGACTGAAGAACTTCGGCGACGTCCTCGCGGACACCGACTTCTGGTCGTCGTTCAAGATCGGTCTGATCTGGGCGGTCAGCGTCACCGTGCTGCAGTTCCTGGCCGCGCTCGGCCTGGCGCTGCTGCTGAACCAGAACCTCCGGTTCCGCACGTTCGCGCGGGTGCTGGCGATGGCGCCGTGGGCGATGCCGCCCATCGTGATCGGGCTGATCTGGCGGCTGGTGTACCACCCCAACGCCGGCATCCTCAACGCGATCCTGCAGGACCTGCACATCGTCGACCACAACGTCGACTGGCTCAACAACTTCAGTACCGCGCTGCCGGCGATCATCGTCGTCGGCGTCTGGACCGGGATGCCGCAGACCACCGTGGTGCTGCTCGCCGGACTGCAGGGCGTGCCGAAGGAACTGCACGAGGCCGCCGCCGTCGACGGCGCGAGCGTGTGGCGCCGCTTCTGGAACGTGACACTTCCGCAGCTGAGGACGGTGATCGTCACGATCACCGCGCTGGACTTCGTGTGGAACATCAACCAGTTCGCCATGGTCTACGCGCTGACGCAGGGCGGTCCCGGCGGCCGTACGCGCCTGCCGATGCTGTTCGCGTACGAGGAGGCGTTCCGCTACGGGTTCTTCGGGTACGCGGCGGCCCTCGGCGTCGCGATCACCCTCGTCGTGCTCGTCGTCCTCGGCTTCTACCTCTGGCGCCAGATGAAGGAGAGCGCCCGGTGAAAAGCACCCTGAAGTACGCCGGGCTGCTCGGCTACATCGTCTTCCTGGCCTTCCCGCTGCTGTGGCTGCTGTCGACGGCGTTCAAGACGCCGCGCGAGATGGCGACCCTGCACCCGCGCTGGATCCCGAAGCACCCGACGCTGCGCAACTTCAGCGACGCGTTCGCCGCGCAGGACCTCACCGGCAGCGCGGTCCGCAGCCTGATCGTCGCCGTCTCCGTCGCGGTGCTGACCGTGGTCATCGCGCTCCCGGCGGCGTACGCTCTGGCGCGACGGCGTTCGGTGTTCAACCGGATCGCGATCGGCTGGGTGCTCGTCAGTCAGGTCTTCCCGGTCGTGCTGATCATCATCCCGCTCTTCATCATCCTGCGCCGGCTCGACCTGGTGAACACGCTGCCCGGGCTGGTCCTCGTGCACGTCACCTTCGTCCTGCCGTTCGCGCTGTGGATGCTGCAGGGCTACGTCCGCGGGGTTCCCCGCGAGCTGGAGGAGGCCGCCTCCGTCGACGGCGCCGGGCGGGTGCGGACGCTGGTCAGCGTCGTCGCGCCGCTGCTCGCTCCCGGGGTCGTCGCCGCCCTGCTGTTCTCCTTCATCTCCTCGTGGAACGAGTTCTTCTTCGCCCTGGTGATCCTCAAGGACCCGGACAAGGCGACCCTGCCGCTGACGCTGGTGAAGTTCACCGGCGCGGAGCAGGCCGCCCGGCTCGGCCCGCTGGCCGCCGCGTCCCTGTTGGCCACCATCCCCAGCCTCATTTTCTTCGCCATCATCCAACGCCGGCTCCGCTCGGGCCTTACCGCCGGTGCCGTCAAGGGTTAGTAGGAGGTACCCATGCGTCGCGGTCTACGCTCCGCGCTCGCGGTCGCCGCTGCCACCGTCATCGGCCTGACCGCCGGCTGTTCCGGGGGCGGCAACGACTCCGGAAAGCCGGTCACCCTGAAGTTCCTGAGCCTGGCCTGGCAGAAGGACTCGCTGGCCGCCAACAAGCGGCTCGTCGCCGAGTGGAACAAGGCCAATCCGAAGATCCAGGTCCAGTACGTCCAGGGCAGCTGGGACAACGTCAACGACCAGTTGGTGACCTCCTTCGAGGGCGGCGACCCGCCGGACGTCATCCACGACGACTCGTCCGCCCTCGCCGGATTCGCCGGGCAGGGCTACCTCGCGGACCTGACCAAGCTGATCCCGACCGAGCTGAAGAACGACATCCCGGACGCCGCATGGGGCACCGCGACGTTCGACGGCCAGGGCGGGCAGGGGATCTACGGGGTGCCGTTCCTGCAGGAGTCGCAGGTCATCCTCGCCAACAAGAAGATGCTCGACGCCGCCAAGGTGCGCATCCCCACGGCGGACAACCCCTGGACCTGGGACGAGTTCCAGCAGATCAGCAAGAAGCTCACCGTCGGCAAGCGGTACGGCATCGCGTGGCCGCTCAAGTCGCCGGTGAACAAGGTGCTCAACCTCTCGCTGAACTTCGGCGGCACGTTCTTCCAGACCTCCGGCGGCAAGACGACGGTCAAGGTCGGCCCGCAGGAGAAGGAGGTCCTGCAGCGGATCCACGACCAGCTCTACAAGGACAAGACCGCCGACCCGTCGACGCTCGGCATGGGCACGACCGACCCGCTGCCCGGGTTCTACGCGGGCAAGTACGCGATGGTGCCCGCCGGGATCTACCTGCGCCAGCAGGTCGTCGAGCAGGCGCCGAACGGCTTCCAGTGGGTGACGATCCCGCCGCTGAAGGGCCAGACGACCCAGCAGGGCGCGATCTCCCAGACGCTGTCGGTCGCCGCCGACAGCAAGCACCCCAAGGAGTCGATGAAGTTCATCTCCTGGTTCCTGAACGGACGGCACCAGGTGGACCTGGCCAAGGGTGACTGGCTGATCCCGACGAGCAAGACGGCCGCGCAGGACCCCTCGCTGACCACCGACAAGAACGGCTGGAACGTCGCGACCGCCTCGGCCAAGAGCCTGATCCTCGCGCCGTACCTCAAGGTCAACGGCTTCGACGAGTTCAAGAGCAAGGTGGCGACGCCGGCCCTGCAGTCCTACTTCGCCAACAAGATCACGATCGATCAGTTGGCGCAGAAGCTGACCGAGGACGGCAACAAGGTCCTGGAGCGCTACAACAAGTGAGCGAGTTCCGCGACCGCGCCCGGGGGTGTCTGCTCGGCCTGGCGGCCGGCGACGCCCTCGGGCGGCCCGCCGAGAACCTCACGCCCGAGGAGATCACCAGACGGTGGGGCCGCCTCACCGAGCTGGAGCCCGGGCCGGACGGCGGCCCGGCGGGCACCGACGACACCGAATACGCGATCTTCGCGGCGTCGCTGCTGACGGCACATGGCGCGGCGCTCACCACCGAGGACGTCGTCGCGGCCTACGAGGAGCAGGTCCTGCCGATCACCGGGCCGATGAAGGGCGCGGGCTTCTCCGAGCTGGGAACGGTCCAGGCGCTGCGGCGGGGACTGACCCCGCCGCTGACCGGGCGGTGGCACGACCACGGCTGGTCCGACGGCCTGGCGATGCGCGCCGCCCCGTACGGGGTGTTCGCGGCGGGAGATCCGGACGAGGCGGCCCGGCTCGCGGCCGTCGACGGCGCGGTCAGCCACAGCGGCGAGGGGATCCTCGGCGGGCGGGCCGTCGCGGCAGCGGTCGCCGTCGCCATGACCGGCGCGTCGCCCGCCGACGTCGTGGCCGGCGGACTGGGCGCGGTCCCGGACGACTCCTGGACCGCCCGCAGCGTCCGCGCGGCCGTACGGATCGCCTCCGGGCGGGACCGGGACGGGCTGGCGGCGGACCTGCACGAGGCCGTGGTCGTGCGGCACTACCCGTGGACCGACCTGGCCCCGGAGGCGGTCGCGCTGGCGTTCGCCGCGTACCTGGTCGGCGACGGCGACGTCGAGGAGTCCGCGGTCACCGCGGTGAGCCTGGGCCGCGACGCCGACACCACCGCGGCCATCGCCGGGGCGCTCGCGGGGGCGGGCCGCGGCGAGAGCGGCGTCCCGGAGCGCTGGGCGCGGGCCATCGGCCCGGTCCGCGGCGCCTGCCTGCCCACCGTGGCGGGCCGGGACGTCCGCGAGGTGGCCGAGGCGCTGGCACGGGCGCGTACGGCGTCGGACGGCTGAACGAGCGGAGGAGACAGATGTCATCGGGGGATGTACCGGACCGGGTCCGTGGCGCGTTCGCCGGGCTGGCGATCGGTGACGCGGCCGGCTGGCCGGCCGCCCGGCACCGGTGGGGCCTGCTGGCACCCTGGACCCGCCGGCTCGGCCGTGAGCTCGACGGCTTCGCCGAGGACCACCGGGTCACGACGCTGCCGGTGCCGTTCGCACTGAACCAGCCGGTCGCCGCCCTCGGGATCGGCCCGTCCGACGACGCCGAGTGGCTGGCCTGGACCGCGCGCACGCTCGGCACCGACCGCCGCGCGGCGTTCGAGGCCCTGGGCGACGACGTACGGGCCCGGATCTCGGTGCGCACCGCACTGGACAACCTGACGCGTGGCGTCGGCCCGCCCGCGAGCGGCCACGACAACCCGCACTTCTTCGACGACGCCGCGGCCGTGCGGGCGGTCGCGTTCGGCGCCGCTCATGCGGGAGAACCGGAGACGGCGTCGCGGGCCGCGCGCGCCGACGCGCGGATCACCAACGCCGAGGACGGCGTGCACGCGGCCGGCGCGATGGCCGCCGCGGTCGCCGTCGCGGTGGCCGGCGCCCCGGCCGGCGACGTCGTCGCCGCCGCGCTGGCCGAACTGCCCGCGGGCACCGCGATCCACCAGGTGGCGACCGCCGCGCTCGACCTGCCCGGTGACGCGTTCGGCCTCGTCCCGAGCCTGGACGCGGCCCTGCAGGACCACGTGTACAGCTACGGTGTCGCGGCGGCGCGGACGGTGCCGGTGGCGCTCGCCCTCACCCGCGCGTCGGACGGCGACCTGGCGCGGGCCGTCCCGGCCGCCGCCTGTCTCGCGTCGCTGGCCGACTCGGCGCCCGCCCTCACCGGGGCGCTGACGGGCGCGGTCACCGGATGGGCGGCCCTGCCGGAGACCTGGCGGGAGCGCGCCCGGCACCTCGCCGGGTGCTGCCTGCCGGAACTCGCGGGCGCCGATCTCATCGCCATCGCCGATCGACTCAGCGGTCCCGGAGGGGCCGGGACCGCTTACCAGGAGGAACAGGCATGACTCCGTTGCAGGACAAGGCCGTCGGGGTGCTCGTTGGCGCGGCGGTCGGGGACGCGCTCGGCGGGGCGACGGAGGGGTGGACCCCCGAGCAGATCCGGGAACGCTACGACGGCCCCGTCACCGGCATCGTCCCCCCGTACTTCGCCGACTGGCGCAACGCGCGCCCGATCGCGCCGTACCACAAGGGCGACGGGCACGTCACCGACGACACCCTCATGACGCATGCCCTCGTGCGGGTGTACGAGAGGGCGGGCGGCCACCTGGACGCGTACGCCGCCGCCGAGCACCTCGTGCCGGAGATGATGGGGGAGAAGCGCTGGATCCCCGAGCTGGAGGCGGAGGCACTGCCGCTGCAGCGGGTGTTCCTCGCCGAGAAGTGGCTGGTGCTCCGGCTGCACTACGGCCACATCGACCCGCGTGAGGCGGGCGTGGGCAACATCGTCAACTGCGGCGCCGCGATGTACATGGCGCCGGTCGGCGTCGTCAACGCCGCCGACCCCGACGGCGCGTACGCCGAGGCGATCGACCTCGCCGGGGCCCACCAGTCCAGCTACGGCCGGGAGGCCGCGGGCGTGTTCGCGGCGGCCGTGGCCGAGGCGATGCGGCCGGGCGCCACGCCGGACTCGGTCGTCTCGACCGCCGCGCGGCTCGCCAAGGACGGCACGAGGGCGGCGATCGAGGCGGTCTGCGAGCGGGCCCGCGACCACGCGCGCTGGGAGGGGTCCTTCGAGGCCCTGCGCGACGCGATGCGGCCGTTCGACACCGTCGCCGACACCTACCGCGACCAGGGGATGGGCGCCCGGCGACCGAGCCGCACGCACAGCATCGAGGAGCTGCCGCTCGCGCTGGCGTTCCTGCTGATCGCGGGCGGCGACTATCGCGAGACCGTGCTCGGCGCGGTCAACTACGGCCGTGACGCGGACTCGATCGCCAGCATGGGCGGCGCCATCGCCGGCGCGCTGGGCGGCCGGGCGGCCGTACCGGCCGACTGGCGCGAGGACGTCGCCGTCGCCAGCCGCCTGGACCTGGAGGCGCCCGGTCTGGCGATCGCGGCGGTGGCCGAGCGCGTGCACGCCGCCGACGTGGCCCGGCGGCGCGCGCACGAGCAGGCGTTCGCGGAGCTGCGGTGATGCGGCTGACCTGGGTCCAGCCCGAGGACCTGATCGGGCATGAGCTCCGCCAGGCCGCGCAGGACGGCCGCGACGTCGCCGACGTCACGGCGCGCTGGCACGCCGCCGGCGGGCACGACGCGCCGCCGCGGGCGGGCGCCTCGCCGGAGCCGGCGTCGCCGCAGCTGCGGACGCTGGCCGAGCAGCTGCTCGACGAGCTCGCGGCGGTGCCGTCGCCGTACGACGAGCCGACCGAGCTGGACGAGATCATCGCCGCCTGCCCGGCCTGGCCCTCGGGCGCGCCGCGCGCGGCGTCACTCGATCGGCTGCACGGCGCGTGGCTCGGCCGGGCCGCCGGGTGCGTGCTCGGCAAGCCCGTGGAGAAGATCCCCCGCGCGGGCATCCGGGAGATCGCCGAGGCGACCGGCAACTGGCCGATCCGCGGCTGGTTCACCGCCGAGGGACTCCCCGCCGAGCTCGCCGAGCGGTGGCCGTGGAACCGGCGCAGCGCGGTCAACAGCCTCGCCGAGAATCTCGACGGAACCCCCGAGGACGACGACCTCAACTTCCCGATGCTCGCCCTGGCGACCCTGGAGCGGTACGGGCGGGACTTCACGACCGACGAGGTCGCGCAGGCCTGGCTGGACGAGCTGCCGGGCGGCCGCGTGTTCACCGCCGAGCGGGTCGCCTACCGCAACCTGCTGCTCGGCGTCGAGCCGCCGCGCACGGCGACGTACCGCAACCCGTTCCGGGAGTGGATCGGCGCGCAGATCCGCGCCGACGTGTACGGCTGGGTCAACCCCGGTGACCCGGCGGCCGCCGCGTCGATGGCGCACCGGGACGCCCGGCTCAGCCACACGGCCAACGGCGTGTACGGCGCGATGTTCGCCGCGGCGATGTGCGCGGCCGCCCTGGTCGCCGACACGGTCGACGAGGTCGTCGAGGCGGGACTGGCGGTGGTGCCGCCGGAGTCGCGCCTGGCGCGCGCCGTACGGCAGGCCGTCGCGTCGGCCCGCGCGCAGACCGACTTCGAACGGGTCGCCGACGGGCTGTACGAGCGCCACGGTGACCTGCACTGGGTGCACTCGATCAACAACGCCGCGCTGGTCGCCGCCGCCCTCGTCCACGGCGCGGGCGAGTTCACCCGGTCGATCGCGGCCGCGGTGGCGGGCGGCTGGGACACCGACTCCGACGGCGCGACGGTCGGCTCGGTCGTCGGCGCCCTTCTCGGCGCCGGGCGGCTGCCCGTCCAGTGGACGCGGCCGCTGCGCGACCGCGTCGCCAGCAGCCTGACCGGATTCGACGGCGTACGCCTCAGCGATCTGGCCGCCCGCACCGCCGCCCTCGCGGAGCAGCGATGACAGAACGGAGGGATAAGCGATGACCGAGCGGAGCGAGGGCATCAATCGGCACAGCACCTTGGGCATGGGGCCGACGAAGGAGGCACCATGACCCGCCCGCTGGACGGCGTCCGCGTCCTGGACCTGGCGACCCTGTTCGCCGGGCCGATGGCCGCGATGTTCCTCGGTGACTTCGGCGCCGAGGTCGTCAAGGTCGAGCACCCCCGCCGGCCCGATCCCGCGCGCGGGCACGGCGCGGCCAAGGACGGCATCGGCCTGTGGTGGAAGATGCTCGGCCGGAACAAGCAGACGATCACCCTGAACCTCTCGGAGCCCGAGGGGCAGGACGTCCTGCTGCGCCTGGCCCGCGAGGCCGACGTCATCATCGAGAACTTCCGCCCCGGCACCCTCGAACGCTGGAACCTGTCCTACGAGCGGCTGAAGGAGGCCAATCCCGGCCTCGTGCTGGCCCGGGTCACCGGCTTCGGCCAGTTCGGCCCGTACGCGCGGCGCCCCGGCTTCGGCACGCTCGCCGAGGCGATGAGCGGGTTCGCGGCGATGACCGGCGAACCGGACGGGCCGCCGACGCTGCCGCCGTTCGGGCTGGCCGACGGCATCGCCGCGCTCGCCACGGCGTACGCGGTGATGACCGCGTTGCGGGCCCGCGACCTCACCGGCGACGGGCAGGTCGTCGACCTGTCGATCCTCGAGCCGATCCTGACCGTGCTCGGCGGCCAGCCGACGGGCTACGACCAGCTCGGGCTGGTCCCGCCGCGCACCGGGAACCGGTCGGTCAACAACGCGCCGCGCAACACCTACCGGTGCGCGGACGGCTCCTGGGTCGCCGTCTCCACCTCCGCGCAGAACATCGCCGAGCGGGTGGTGCGCCTCGTCGGACGGCCCGAGTACGTCGACGAGCCGTGGTTCGCCACGGGCGCCGGCCGGGCCGCGCACGCCGACGAGCTGGACGAGGCGGTGGCGGCGTGGGTGGGGGAGCGGACCCGCGACCAGGTGCTCGCCGAGTTCGAGAAGGCCGAGGCGGCGGTCGCGCCGATCTACGACGTGCGCGACATCATGGCCGACCCGCAGCTCGCCGCGCTGGATGCGATCACGACCGTCGACGACCCGGACTTCGGTCCGCTGCGCATGCAGAACGTCCTGTTCAGGCTGTCGGCCACGCCCGGCGAGCTGCGCTGGACCGGGCGCGCGCACGGTGCCGACACCGACCACGTCCTCGGCGCGGCCGGCCTGAGCGCCGACGAGATCGACGCGCTCCGCGCCCGCGGGGTGATCTGACAGTGCCGACACCGCCGTCCGTCGCGCCCCGCGCCCGTGAGGTGATCTGACGGTGCCCACGCTGCTGTACGTCCCCGCCGACCGGCCCGACCGGGTGGCCAAGGCGCTCGCCACCGACGCCGACGTGGTGATCCTCGACCTGGAGGACGCCGTCGCCCCGGCGCACAAGGACCGGGCCCGAGAACACGTCGCGGAGCTGCTGGCGGATCCGCCGCGCCCGGTCCAGGTACGCGTCAACGACGTGCGGACCGCCTGGGGCCGCGCCGACCTGGCGGTCCTGGCCGGACCGCTCCCGGCGACGGACGGCGTCCGCCTGCCGAAGATCGAGTCCGTGGACCAGGTGCGGCGGATCGCGGAGCTCGTGCCCGGCACCGGCCTGCACCTGCTCCTGGAGTCGGCGCTGGGCGTCGAGCGGGCCCACGACCTGGCGACCGCCCACCCGGCGGTGGCCTCCATCGGGCTCGGCGAGGCCGACCTCAAGGCCGACCTCGGCGTGGCCGACGAGACGGGCCTGGTCTGGGCGCGGTCCCGGGTCGTCGTCGCGGCGCGGGCCGCCGGCCTGCCCGCTCCGGTGCAGTCGGTCCACCCCGACATCCGCGACCTGGACGGGCTGGCCGCGTCCTGCCGGCTCGGCCGCGCCCTCGGCTTCCGCGGGCGGGCGGCGATCCACCCGGCCCAGCTGCCGGTGATCGCCGAGGTCTACCGCCCGACGGCCGAGGAGATCGCCGCCGCCCGCCGCGTCGTCGCGGCCTACGAGGAGGGCGACGCCACGGGAACGGGGGCCGTCGCCCTCCCCGACGGCGGTTTCGTCGACCTCGCCGTCGTCCGCCAGGCGCGCAACGTCCTGGCCGAGGCCGTCGGCGAGCGGTCCGCCTGACCGGGGTCCTGAGGGAGTTCTCCCTCGTCAGGGTCTGCGGGCGACGCCCCCGAGCGTCGCGACCTCCCTCGGAGGGCCGAACGGGTCCGGTTCGGGACGCCACCGCTGGATCGGCACGATGCCCGGCTCGACCGGTTCGAGGCCGGCGAAGAAACCGGCGACCTGTTCCGGCGTCCGCAGGTGGTAGGGGATCGCGCCGCTGTCCTTGTAGCGCAGGCTCGCCTCCCGGTGCGCCGCTCCGACGTCGATGCTGTCGGCGAGCGCCAGGAAGCTGCCGGAGGGCAGCGCGTCCATCAGCCGCCGGACGATCGACCGGGCCTCCTCGTAGTCGTCGACGTGGCCCAGCACGCCCATGAACATCAGCCCGACGGGACGGGTCAGGTCGAGTGTGCCGGCCGCCGCTCGGACGATCTCCTCGGGCGCGTGCATGTCGGCGTCGATGTAGTCGGTCCTGCCTTCGGCGGAACTCGTCAGCAGCGCGCGGGCGTGCGCGAGGACCAGCGGGTCGTTGTCGACGTAGACGATCCGGCAGTCGGACGCGACGCGCTGCGCCACCTCATGGGTGTTGTCGACCGTCGGCAGGCCGGTGCCGACGTCGAGGAACTGCCGGATACCCTCCTGGCCGGCCAGGTACCGTACGGCGCGGGCGAGGAAATGACGGGCCGCGCGGGCGGTGTCCACGATGCCGGGGAAGATCTCCCGGTACTGGTCTCCGGCGACCCGGTCGACCGGGTAGTTGTCTTTTCCGCCCAGCCAGTAGTTCCACACCCGGGCTGAGTGCGGGACGCTCGTGTCGATCTCCGGCGACGGCGCCGGCCCGGGGCTGATGGAACTTTCGTCCACAGTCATTTCCTCGCTGCCGTCCGATGGGTCTGATCCCTATCCTGCCGGTTCCTCCCGGTTCGCCGCGATCATCGTCTGAGCGCGCGGGCGGTCGATGACGACCTGATCCGTGTGTCCGGATCAGGAGAGGCGGACGACGTCGCCGGTCGTCGCGCTGGCGTGCGCGGCGTCGAGCACCGTCGCTGTCGCGACCGCGTCCCAGGGGTCGACGGGCAGCGGGCCGGTCCCGCGCACCGCTGCGGCGAACGCCGGGTAGAACAGATCCCACCGGCCGCGCTCCGACGGGACGGCCTCGGCGTGATCCCCGCGTCGTATCCGCCCCCAGCGCGCCTCCGGCTCAGCGCCCCAGCGATCGCCCTCCGAGGCCGGAGAGGCCCCGGCGAGCAGCAGTGCCTCCTGCCCGTCCACGCCGTCGACGACGTATGCGCCGGCGGTGCCGCTCGCGCGGAACCGCGCGCCCGGCGCCCCCTGCCGCCAACTGCCCCACAGGTGGGACCGTACGCCGTCGCGGTGGGTCAGCGCGACGAACACGTCGTCGTCGAGCCCGCCATCGCCGACGTGCCACTCGGCGTACACCCGCTCGACCGGGCCGCACAGCACGAGCGCCTGGTCGACGAGGTGACTGCCGAAGTCCAGCAGCGTGCCGCCGCCCGCGGCCGGCGGCCCCGGGTCGGGCGCGAACCGCTCGAACCGCGACTCGAACCGCGTCAGCGTGCCGAGCGTCCCCGCGTCGACCAGCCGCCGCAGCGTACGGAAGTCGGAGTCCCAGCGGCGGTTCTGGTAGACCGTCAGGGCCACGCCGAGCCGTTCGGCCAGCTCCACGGTCTCCCGCGCGGCGCCCGCGTCCAGCGCGAACGGCTTGTCGCAGACCACCGCGAGGCCGAGTTCGAGCGCCTGCCGTGTCAGCGGGAGGTGCGTGTCGGCCGGTGTCGAGATCGCCACCGCCTCGGCCCCGGCGGCGGCCAGTTCCTCCAGCGACGCGTACGCCGGTCGGTCCAGCTCGGCGATGACCTGTTTCCGGCGTTCGGGGGAGGTCGTGACGACCCCCAGGAACGCGCACTCCGGGGCCGAGGCGAGCAGCGGCGCATGGAAGTACCGGCCGCCGAAGCCGTATCCGACGAGGCCGATGCGCAGCGGTGCGGTCATCGTGGGTCCGTCCTTTCTCGGTGTCACTGGAAACGGCCGGGGCGGAACGCCTCGAGCAGCGGGTTGGCCTCCCCGGTCACGATCTCGTCGGCGAGCAGCTCACCGGCGATCAGTCCCAGCGTCGCACCGCTGTGCGTGAAGGCCACGTGCAGGCCGCTCACCTGGTCGAGCTCGCCGAACACCGGCTCGCCGTCGCCGGGTATCGGCTTGCGGCCCACCCCGTAGGAGTCGAGAACGAGCACGGGGTTGCCGGTCAGCACCGCGGACGCCTCGCGCAGCAACCCCTCGACGGTGGCCTCCTTGACCTCGTACGTGCCGTCGGCCCGCTCGACGACCTCGCGCGCGGCGGCGTCGGAGTCCATCACCAGCGCACCGCCGGGAGCCGGGCGCACGGCGACCCGCGGAGTGTTCAGCACGGCCCGCAGCGCGGTGCCGGCCGGCTTGGCGCGTACGAGCAGTGCCGGCGGCGTCGCGTCGTCGATGGTCGCGCCGAACTCCCGGGCCATGCGCGGAACGTCCGCTCCCGTCGCCACCAGAGCGGCGTCCACCTCGATCCGCTCGCCCGACGCCGTCCGCACCGCGGTGACCCGGTCGCCCTCGACGGCGACGGACGCGGCACCGGCGCCCTCGACGACGCGGCCGCCGGCCGCCCTGAGGTCGTCCACGAGCCACGAGATGAGCGGTACCAGGTCGACCCAGCCCTCACCCGGGTTGAAGATCGCCCCCTCGTCGGAGATCGCGGCCGGGTCGACGCCGGGCGTCCAGCCGGCGACCTCGTCCCGCGTGAGCCAGTGCGCGTCGTACCCGTTGCGCCGCATGTGCTCGAACGCCGCCCGGTGCCCGTCGGCCTCCCCGGGTGCGGCCCAGGTCAGGCCTCCGTCGAACGTCAACCAGCCGGCGGAGGACGGCACACGGGCCGCGAACGTGCGGTACCGGTCGATGCCCAGCAGCCGCAGCCGGTGGTAGGCCTCGGAGCGACCGCCGCCGAAGGAGTTCAGCCACGACAGCGAGCGGCCGCTCGCCCCGTCGGCCGGCCGGCCCGCCGTGACCAGGACGACGTCCGCTCCGCGCCGGGCGAGCCGCGCCGCGGCCGACACCCCGATGATGCCGCCGCCCAGGACGGCGACACGGGGCCGGGACAGGGAAGTACGCATGACAGAGCCTTTCAATGATCGAGTAGTGATGCCGTACGGAGACGGCACACAGAAAGCGAGCGGCGGCGCGTCAGAGCGGAGCGGTGCTGGACCGGACCTCAAGGCGGGTCGGAAGAACGATCCGCTCGCCCGGACGGTCCTCTCCTCTGATGCGGCGGAACAGACGCTCGGCGGCGGTGCGGCCCATGTCCATGGGGGACTGGGCCACCACGGTCACCGGCGGGTCGACGAGGGCGGTCCAGTCCAGGTCGTCGAAGCCGACCAGCGACACTTCGGTGGGGATCTTCACGCCCCGCTTGCGCGCGGCCGTGAACACCCCCTGGGTGGTGACGTTGTCGGCGGCGAACACGGCCGTGGGCGGCTCGGCCAGCGTCAACAGCGCGTCGGCCTCCGCCTCGGCGGACCGGACCTCGTCGAGGCACGTGAAGCGGACCAGCTCCCGCGCGGAGACGGCGTCGTAGGCGTCCAGAGCGGCGAGGTATCCGCGGACACGGTCGATCGACGGGCGCACCGTGCCCCGTACGCCCAGTCGCCCGGTGTCCTTCCGCACGACCAGTTCCGGCTCTTCGTGCGGAACCACGGAGGCGACCAGGCCCACCCGCCGGTGCCCGAGTTCCAGCAGGTGCGCCACCGCGCCGTAGGCGGCGGCCTCGTTGTCGATGACGACGCTGTCGGCGTTCATCCTGGCGCTGGTCCGGTCGAGCAGCACCACCGGGACGCCGCGCTCCTGGGCCCGCCGGAGGTGGCCCATGTCGGTCACCGAGATCGGCGACACGACGATGCCGTCGATCTGCTTCTCCAGGAGCACCTTGATCGCGTTGCGTTCGACGTCCAGCCGGTCGTCGACGTTGAACAGGATCGCCTCGTAGCCCTCCTCGTGGGCGACGTCGCACACCCCGCGCATCGCGGCGGCGAAGTAGGGGTTGGCGATGTCCGCCGCGACGAACCCGATGCTCCGGGTGCCGCCGGAGCGCATGCTGCGCGCGACGACGTTGGGCTCATACCCCAGCCGCGCGGCGGCGGCCTGGACGCGTTCGCGCAGGTCGTCGCGGACGCGGCCGTAGTTTCCGAGCGCGCGCCCCGCCGTGGCCACCGAGACGCCGGCCTCGCGGGCGACGTCGGCCACGGTCGGGCGTCGCCGGCCGTTCCTGGCGCCTGTATCGCCTGCCATCACAGGACCTGCGCCAGGAACTTCTTCAGCCGGGGCGACCCGGGCGCGTCGAAGATCTGCTCGGGCGGACCGGCCTCGACGACCACACCGGCGTCCATGAAGACCACCGTATCGGCGACCTGACGGGCGAAGCCCATCTCGTGGGTGACGACGACCATCGTCATCCCGCCGCGGGCGAGGTCGGCCATCAGCTGGAGCACACCCTTGACCAGCTCCGGATCGAGCGCGCTGGTCACCTCGTCGAACAGCATGACCTCGGGCTCCATCGCCAGGGCGCGGGCGATGGCGACGCGCTGCTGCTGGCCGCCGGACAGCTGCGCGGGCCGGTGCCCGCTGCGGTCGGCCAGCCCGACGTCCTTGAGGCGCTGCATGGCGGTCGCGGTGGCCTGGTCCTTCGGCATCTTCTTGACGGTGGTCAAGGCGAGCGTAACGTTCTGCAGCGCGGTCTTGTGGGGGAACAGGTTGAAATGCTGGAAGACCATGCCGATGCGCTGCCGCAGCACGTTGACGTCCAGGGTGGAGGTGTCCTCGCCGTCCAGCAGCACCTGCCCGGAGGTCCGCGTCTCCAGGCCGTTGAGGCACCGCAGCATCGTGGACTTGCCCGAGCCGGAGGGGCCGATGACGCACACGACCTTCCCGGCGGGCGCCAGGAGGTCGGCGCCGCGCAGGACCTCCAGCGGCCCGAACGTGATCCGGATGCCACGGGCCTCCAGCGAGGAGCCCCGGTAACGCCGCTCGGCAGGGGCGGACGGCTCTGACGACGTCACGCGAGCGCTCCTTCCGCGTTGACGGCCGGTGCCTCATCGGCGACCAGGGCCCGGCGGGAGCCCTCGCGCAGCCGGCGGTCGATGTGATTCACCAGGTGGGTCAGGGGGACGGTCAGCAGCAGGTAACACAGGCCGGTCGCCAGCAGCGGGGACAGGTTCCCGGTGGCCACCGAGCTGTCCTGGCCGATGCGGAAGAGCTCGCGCTGGCTGGTGACCAGGCCGAGGAAGTAGACGAGGCTGGAGTCCTTGATGATGGCGATGAACTGGTTGACCATCGCCGGCAGCACCCGCCGTACGCCCTGGGGGACGACCACCAGGCGCAGCGCCTGACCGTGGGTCATCCCCAGAGCCCGGCACGCCTCCCCCTGGCCCTTCTCCACACTCTGGATCCCGGATCGGAAGATCTCCCCGATGTAGGCGGCGGACATCAGGCTCAGCGCCAGGATGGCCACCGGGTACGGCGACTCCAGCCAGCCGATCTGCGCCGAGAACACGCCCTCACCGACCATGAGGATGGTCAGCGCCGCGGGCAGGCCGCGGAACAGGTCGGTGTAGACCCGGGCCGGCAGCCGTAGCCACCAACGGTGCGACAGGCCCATGACGGCCAGCACCATCCCGATCACGCTGCCCAGCAGCGAGGACAGGATCGCGAGGACCAGCGTGTTGCGCAGCCCGTAGGTCAGCAGGTCCGGCAGCACCTGGCGGATCAGCTGCCAGTCGAAGAAGTTCCGGACAAGGTCGTTCACGACTTACCCCTTGGCGGTGTAGGGGGGAAGTTGGCTGGCGGTGGGCACCGGGTCCTGCGGGAAGTACTGCTTGTACAGCTTCAGCCAGGTGCCGTCGGCCACGACCTGCTTCAGCGCGCCGTCGAGCGCGGTGACCAGCCTGGTGTTGCCCTTGCGCACCGCCCACCCGGCGGGGAAGGCCGTCGCCGGGATGGTGATCGGCTGGACGAGGTGCAGGTCGGGGTACTTCTTGATGATGGCCAGGTTCGGGTCGAAGTCGTTGAAGAACGCGTCGACCCGCTTGTTCTTCAGGGCCAGGTCGGCGGAGTTGTCGTCGGGGAACCGTACGACGTTCGCGCCGGGGATGAAGGTGCTCGTGTTGGCGTCCTCGATCGAGCCCTGCAGGACCGCCACCTTCTTGCCGCGCACCGTGCCGACGTCGGAGGTGATCCCGCTGTCCGAGCGGGTCAGCACGCCGAAGTAGCCGGCGAGGTAGCCGTCGGAGAAGTCGACCATCTTCTTGCGCGGCGCGGTGATGCCGACGGCGGCGGCGACCGTGTCGAACTGCCGGTTGTTGACGGCGGGCAGCAGCGCGGAGAAGTCGAGGGAGACGAAACTCGTCTTGAGGTTCAGTTTCTGCGCGACGGCGTCGATCAGGTCGATCTCGAAGCCGGCGAGCTTGCCGTTCTCCTCGTAGGAGTACGGCTTCATGTTGTTGGTGGTGCCGACCTTGAGGACGCCCGCCTTGGCGACGCCGGTGGCGGTGCCCGCCTGCGCGGACTGCGTCTTCGAGCCGGAGCCGCAGCCGGTCACCGTGAGCAGGGACACCGCGATCGCGGCGGCCGCCGCTCGTGCCGCGGAAAGCTTTCTCATCGATTCTCCAATGCGTCGGGGGAACGGCGTCATGCCGTGAGGTCGAACGGGACTGGTGGAGGGAGAAGGCGCCGGACGCGGTGCTGAGTTCACGCGCGTGACCGAAGGCCGAACGACGCTGGTCGGCAACCGAGAGAACGTTCTCTCGCTTCGATTGCAGAGAACGTTCTCACGCAAGCGTTCCGTCGTCAAGACCCTGCGGAGGCACCCATGGGAACAGTGGTGACCGCGCTCGTGCGGGGGTGTGGCGGCGGGGTGGTCACCGCTGTCGACGGGATGCGATGCGTGGTGTGCGGCGCCGGAACCCTTGACGGCCGTCGCCGATCGGATCATTATGAACATGCGTTCATGAACGCATGTTCATTTCGTCCATCGAGGGGTCGTGATGTCACAGATCGTCAACACCGCGCAGGCCGAGGCGTGGAACGGCTACGAGGGGGAGCACTGGGCCGGCCATGCCGACCGGTACGACGCCGTGAACGTCGGGTTCAACCGGTTCGTCCTGGAGGCGGCCGCGATCGGCGAGCGGGACCGGGTGGTGGACATCGGCTGCGGCAACGGGCAGCTGACGCGCCTCGCCGCCCGTACGGCCCGATCCGGCCGCGCCCAGGGGATCGACCTGTCCGCGCCGATGCTCGCCAGGGCCCGCGCCCGCGCGGCCGAGGAGGGCGTGGCGAACGTGACCTTCGAGCAGGCGGACGCGCAGGTCCACGCGTTCCCGGCGGGCGGCTTCGACGCGGCGATCAGCCGGTTCGGGGTGATGTTCTTCGCCGACCCGGTCGCCGCGTTCGCCAACATCGGCCGCGCGCTCCGGCCGGACGGGCGGCTCGCCTTCGTGTGCCTGACCGGGTTCGAGGGCACCGACCTGGGGGCCGTCTTCGGGGCGATGGCCGCCCATCTGCCCCGGCCCACCGGGCCCGACGGCCGCGGCCCCACCTCGTTCGCGGACCCCGCGCGCGTACGGGAGGTGCTGACCGGGGCCGGATTCGGCGAGGTCGACTGCACGCGCGTCGAGGCGGACCAGACCTGGGGCCGGGACGTCGCCGACGCCGCCGCGTTCATCCGTGACTGGGGGCCCGTCCGATACCAGCTGCGCCAGGCGAGCCCCGAGGCGGCGACCCGGGCGAGCGACGCCCTCACGACCGTGCTCCGGTCCTTCGCGGGGCCCGACGGCGTGCGGCTGCGCGGCGCGGCATGGCTGGTGACCGCGCGGCGCCCCGCCTGAGGGCCGCCGCTCCCCGCGCGGCTCACTACGATGCCTGCTGATGGCACCGAGAAGAGCGGCGGCGCTCCGCGACGGCGGCGAGCAGAGCCTGCGCGCACACCTGATCGCCACCGCCGAACGCCTGATCTCCGAGCGCGGCACGGCCGGGCTCACCGTGCGCGGGATCGCCCGCGCGGCCGGGGTCGCCGACGGAGTGCTCTACAACCACTTCGCCGACAAGGAAGAACTGCTGGCCCACGCCCTGCGGGCCCGCGTACGGGCCGTCGAGCGCGCCCTCGGCGAGCTGCCCGAGCCGGGCGGCGGCACCATCGAGGGCAACCTGCGCGCCTACCTCGTGCACGGTCTGGACCTGCACCGGGCGATCCTGCCGGCGTTCGCCGGGCTGCTCGCCCAGCCCGAGGTCCTCGCCCGGTTCGCCGACCTGGTGCGGCCGGGGGACGACTGGCGGGACCGGCTGATCGGCTACCTGCGGGCCGAGCGCGAGCTGGGGCGGCTCGCCCCGGACGCGCCGGTGGAGCCGGCGGCGCGAATGCTGGTCGGCGTCTGCCACGAGACGGTCCTGTCCCGGCTGCTGCGGCACGCCGGGGCGCCGGACGCCGCGCCCGCCTCACCGGACGAGATCGACGCCGTGGTCGCCGCCGTGCTGCGCGGCATCGGCCGCTGACCGGTCCCTCGGTCCCGAGCCCGCAGGACCGGGACGTCGCTCGCGCGGCGGCCCGGGGAGCGGTCCCCGGCCGGGTCGGGCCGGACGCCGCCGGGCGGGCGGCAGCGGCGGCCCGATAACGTGCGGCCATGAGACTCGGTGTCCTGGACGTCGGATCGAACACCGTTCACCTGCTGGTGGTCGACGCGCACCACGGCGCGGCGCCGCTGCCCGCCTTCTCCCACAAGGACGAGATGCGGCTGGCCGCGCACCTGGAGGGCGACCGGCTGTCCGCGGCGGGCGCGGCGCTGCTGGAGAGCTTCGTGGCGGACGCCATGCGCATCGCCGAGGACAAGGGAGTGGAGCGGCTGATCGGATTCGCCACCTCGGCGGTCCGCGAGGCGGCCAACGGAGAGGACGTCCTGGCGAAGGTCCGCGCCGAGAGCGGCGTGGACCTGCAGGTGCTCCCCGGGGAGGAGGAGGCGCGGCTGACGTTCCTGGCGGCCCGGCGGTGGTTCGGCTGGTCGGCCGGCCGGCTGCTGCTCCTGGACATCGGCGGCGGCTCCCTGGAGATCGCCGCGGGCGCCGACGAGGACCCGGACTTCTCGGCCTCCCTGCCGCTGGGAGCGGGAAGACTGACCCGTGACTGGTTCTCCGCCGATCCGCCGCCGCCCGAGGAGGTGCGCGCGCTGCGCAAGTACGTCCGGGCGGCGATCGGCCGCGAGGTCTCGGGGGTGACCCGGCGCGGCACGCCGGACCACGCCGTGGCGACGTCCAAGACGTTCAAGCAGCTCGCGCGGATCGCCGGTGCCGCCCCGACCGGGCAGGGCCCCCTGGTCCAGCGGGTGCTCAGCCACGCGGACCTCACCGAGTGGGCCGAGCGGCTGGCCGGGATGACGGCGGCCGAGCGCGCCGAGCTGCCGGGGGTGTCACCGGGCCGGGCGCCGCAACTCGTCGCCGGGGCGATCGTCGCGGACGCCGCGATGGACCTGTTCGAACTGCCTGAGGTCATGATCTGCCCATGGGCGCTGCGGGAGGGCGTCATCCTGCGTCATCTCGACGCGTTGCCCGCGTGGACCTGACCCGCCGCGCGTACCGGCCACGGCCAGGAATGTTGACACGTGCGCGTTCGCGGCCAACTATGAGCAGGATTAATCATGATCAGGCTCGGGCCGGATTCGGGGTGCCAGCCCGACGACTCCTCTCGGGAGGTACCGGGTGCTGTCATGGCGTGACCGACCGGTCGCGATCGCCGTCTCTCTCGCAACCCTGACGTTGGGCGCCTTCGCCGCGGTGCCCGCCGCGGGCGCCGCGCCCACCGCGGGCCCGCAGGTCACCCACGATGCCCGCGCGGTGACCCTCACGGTGCCCGCCTCGGCCGGAGCGCCGGGATACTCCGTCAAGGTCGCCACCGGCTCACTGACGATCACGACCAGACGCGGCGGGCACACCGTGCTGGCCACCGCGGGCGGTACGACCGGCGGCCTCCGCTTCCGCTCCGGCGGAGCGTGGCAGCGGGCCACCAAGGTCACCCACTGGTCCTGGAAGAACGGCGTCCTGCGCCTCGACGCCGCCACCACCCGGAACGGCGTCACCGCCGAGGCGCTGATCACCCCGAAACCCGACCGGTACGCCCTGTCCTGGAACGTCAAGGGCGGCAGCGCCGACCAACTGGGCCTCGCCTTCGACCTGAAGTCCGCGGGCCACTGGTACGGCCACGGCGAGGCGGCAACCTCCAAGGGCGGTCCGACCACGGACCAGCCGTGGCCGCTCGACGCCGGCAACGTGCACGACAGCGCCTTCGGGCCGGCGTCGTACGAGATGGTCGACCCGTTCTGGTACACCTCCAGCGCCACCGGGCTGCTCGTCGACACCGGCGAGGTGATGGACGTCGCCATCAACGACGCGAACGACGGCCTCGGCCGCTTCACCGTCGCCTCCGGCGGCACCTACAACGCGACCGTCTTCGTGGAGTCCGACCCCTTCCAGGTCTACCGCGACCACACCGGCGTCGTCGGCAAGCCCGCCAAGAGCGACGCCACCTACACGCAGTTCGAGAAGCCGCTCTGGAACTCCTGGGCGCAGTTCTACACCAAGGTCGACCAGGCCAAGCTTCTCGACTACGCCCAGAAACTGCACGACAACGGCATCCCCGGGCACACGATCCAGCTCGACGACCGGTGGGAGTCCAACTACGGCAACCTGACTTTCAACACCAAGACCTTCCCCGACGCGCGCGCGATGTCGGACAAGATCCACGCGATGGGCTATGACTTCGGCCTCTGGGTCACGCTGTGGATCAACCTGGACTCCACCAACTACCAGTACGCCGTCGACCACGGTTACCTGCTGAAGGACAAGGCTGACCCTGCCAAGCCGTGCACGGTGAGCTGGTGGAACGGCACCGCCGGCATCGTCGACCTGGCCAACCCCGACGCCAAGGCCTGGTACGTCGCGAACATCAAGAAGCTCATGAGCACCTACGGGGTGGACGGGTTCAAGTTCGACACCCGCTTCTTCGACGACACCTGTGCGCCCGACAAGGGCTACCAGCGCGCCGACTACCAGCGGCTCGGCGCGCAACTGGCCGACCAGTTCGACCTGCAGGGCGCGGGCATCCGCGTGCACTGGAGCGGGTCGCAGCAGACCGGCTTCGTCATCCGCCAGGTGGACAAGGGGACCGGCTGGAACTCCCTCGCCGCCTCGGTCGCGCAGAACCTCGCGATCTCCACCATCGGCTACCCGTTCGTCGAGACCGACATGATCGGCGGCTCCCTGAGCCAGCCCGCCCCGGCGAAGGAGGTCCTCATCCGGTGGGCCCAGTCGGCCTCGCTGATGCCGCTGATGTACTCCTCGACGTCGCCGGCCGGAACGAACGACCCGAAGACCGGCAAGCCGGTTCCCTACGACCATGAGACCATCGACCGGTACCGCGACGCCGTCCAGGCGCACGGCCGGCTCGCGTCCTACATCTGGGACCAGGTGAAGCACAGCGTCGCCACGGGTGACCCGATCATGCGCCCGCTGTTCTTCGACTTCCCGAAGGACGCCAGGGCGTACACGGTGAGCGACGAGTGGATGCTCGGCCCGGCCGTGCTCGCCGCGCCGAAGCTGAGCAGCGGCGACACCCGTGACGTGTTCCTGCCGACGGGGAAGTGGTTCGACGTCAACCGCGGCACGGTCGTCCAGGGCCCGAAGATCCTGCGCGGCTACCGTACGCCGCTCGACGTCACACCGGCGTTCGTCGACGTGAAGGCCGCGGGCGCCGACAAGGCGATCCGCGCGCTCAGGCGCACCGGCGCCGCGCCGACGGCCGGCTGACCGGAGCGGTACGCGTGACGGCCGCGGCCGGTGACCTTCGTCAC
>NZ_JBFAUM010000015.1:0-162714 GCF_040679195.1 Actinoallomurus sp. NPDC052308
CTTACGGATCACATGCAACGCGGGCTGCGCCGACAACCCCCGCGCCTTCAAATCCGCGTACACGAGCTTTTGCAGCTTCTGCCGGGCGAACACGCCGCGTGCGAACGCGACCGCCGACACCTCATTCGCCGCGGTGTTGCACAGGGACAGGGTCGCCGCCAGCGCCGCCGCCTGCTCAGGCGTCGGCAGCAGTTTCACCTGCACCACCAGCTTCACGATCCGTTACCGTATCAATACGACTGGTTGATGTCACTGGGATGCGCCCTAGACCCGGGCGCTCGCCGGGTCCGGCGGGTACCAGAGCCCGTGCTCGGCGCAGGCCCTGCGCAGGTCGTCGTTGACGACACCGGGCTGTACGACCGCGATCCGCTCGTCCGGATCGATCCGGATGATCTCGTTCATCGCCTCGAACGACAGCACGACGCAGCCGTCGATCGCGTTGGCGCCGCCGGACAGACCCGTGCCGGCCCCGCGCGCGACCACCGGCACGCCGAGCCGCGCGCACCGGGCGACGACCTCCCGTACCTCCGCCGTCTCCCGTGGCCGTACGACCGCGACCGGCATGCCGTGCGGCGCCCACTCCGCCTCGTCGTGCGTGTAGGAGGCCAGCACGTCCGGGTCGCGGACCACCCTGCCGCCGGGGAGCGCCCGCTCCAGCTCGACCGCCAGGTCCGCCGAGATCGCCGTCATACGCCGCACCCTACGCCCGGCGTGATCTCCGCGAACGGCGACGGGCAGACTGGGCGGTGACCACAAACCCCGAAAAGGTGGTGCAATGCCCGCGGATCCCCTCACCGCGTACGAGCTGACCGACCTGCGCGAGCGGCACAGCGTCAAGTGGCGCGAGTACCCCTCCGATGTCCTGCCCATGTGGGTGGCGGAGATGGACACCCCGCTGGCCGAGCCCGTCGCCGAGGCGCTCACGAGGGCGATCGGCCGGGGGGACACCGGGTACGCGGCCGCGGGCCTGTTGCCGGAGGCGTTCGCGGACTTCGCCGCCGACCGCTACGGCTGGCGGACCGAGCCGGACGCGATGCGGCTGGTGCCCGACGTGATGTCCGGGATCAAGGAGGTCCTGGAGATCATCTCGGTGCCCGGCGACCAGGTGGTGGTCAACACCCCCGGCTATCCGCCGTTCTTCTACTGGCTGGAGCGGATCGGCCGCAAGGTCGTCCGCAACCCCCTGGCCTGCGGTCCGGACGGATACCGGATCGACCTGGACCTGCTCGAACGCGACTTCGCCGCGGGGGCGCGGGCCTACCTGCTGTGCAGCCCGCACAACCCCACCGGCAGGGTCTTCACCCGCGACGAGCTGCTGGCCGTCGCGGACCTCGCCGATCGGTACGACGTGCGGATCGTCGCCGACGAGATCCACGCGCCGCTGACCCATCCGGGCGCGCGGCACGTCCCGTTCGCCTCGCTGGACGCCCCGGCCGCCGCCCGCTCGATCGTGCTGGCCTCGGCGTCGAAGGCCTGGAACCTCGCCGGCCTCAAGGCCGCCCTGGCCGTCCCCGGGCCCGACGCCCGCGCCGACGTCGCGCTGATCCACGAGGAGGTGAGCGAGAGCGCGGGCCTGTTCGGGGTGATCGCCTCGGAGGCGGCCTTCACCCACGGCCGCCCGTGGCTCGCCGACCTGCTCGCCGGGCTCGACGCGAACCGCCGGCTCCTCGGCGACCTGCTCAAGGCGCACCTGCCCGGCGTCGGCCACCACCCGCCCCAGGCCACGTACCTGGCCTGGCTGGACTGCCGTGCGCTGGGGCTCGGGGACGACCCCGCCGAGACCTTCCTGCGACACGGCCGGGTGGCGCTCTCGCCCGGTCCGAATTTCGGCCCGGCCGGGCACGGTTTCGCCCGCCTGAACTTCGGCACGTCGCCGGACCGCGTCACCGAGGCCGTACGCCGCATGGCGGCCGCCCTGGAGGCGGCGGACCCGCGATGACGCGGCCGAGCGCCCCGGCCTGAGCCGGCGCGGCCGGAAGAACACCTTCACCGCTGGAACACGGACGATTACTCCACTACATTGGTCGGAAAACAATAGATCAAGGAGTTCCCGTGGGCCTCACTGAAGAAGGTGACTGTCGGCCGTCACGACGCACGATGCTCCGCATGTCGGCCGGCCTGGGCCTGGGCGCGGCGATGGCCGGTACGGCCGCCGGGGCGGCCCGCGCCGACGACGGCCCGATCGTCAAGCCGCTGCCGCCCGAGCTGTTCATCGTGTACGGCACGAACGCCGAGACCCGGTGGGAGGCGATGCGCGGGCAGGGGTACCTCACGCCGACCGACCGCTTCTTCGTCCGCAACCACACCCGCACTCCGCTGATCGACGTGCGCACCTGGCGACTCCGCCTGTTCGGCAGCGGCCTGCACGGCTCCCCCACCCTCGACCGGCCGGTCACGTTCTCCTACGAGGACCTGCTCGGGATGCCGGCCCGGACCATCGACGCGTTCATCGAGTGCACCGGGAACGGCCGGAACCTCTACACGACGCAGCAGCACCAGTCCGTCTCGGGCACGCCGTGGCTGCTGGGCGGGGTCGGCGTCGCCCACTGGCGCGGTGTCCCGCTGGCCCACGTCCTCGAACGCGCCGGACTGACCCACCGGGCCGTGGACGTCATGCCGCGCGGCCTCGACCCCGACTTCATCGACGGCGGACGGAACCTGGGGCGAGTGCGCCGGCCGCTGCCGGTCGCCAAGGCGCTCGACGACGTCCTGCTGGCCTATGAGATGAACGGCCGGCCGTTGCCCCCCGACCACGGATTCCCCGTACGCCTCGTGGTGCCCGGCTGGGTGGGGATCGCCTCGATCAAGTGGGTCGGCGACATCGAGGTCTCCGCCTCCCCGCTGTCCTCTCCCTGGAACACCACCTACTACCGGATGTTCGGCCCCGGCTACCCGCCGGAGGGCAGCGCTCCGCTCACGCGGCAGGTGACCAAGAGCGCGTTCGAGCTGCCGTGGAACGCGCGGCTCGAAGCCGGGCGGACCGTCTCGCTGCACGGCCGATCATGGTCCGGCGAAGGGGCCGTACGCCACGTCGAGGTCAGCACCGACGGCGGCCGGACCTGGCGGCGGGCCGCCACCCACGGACGTCGCGGCGCCCTCGGGTGGGTTCGCTGGGAGATCACCTGGCGCCCGCCGGGCCCGGGATCGTACGAGCTGCTGGCGCGCGCCACCGACGCCACCGGGACCGCGCAGCCGGACGTCGCGCCGTACAACACGCTCGGCTACCTGTTCGGGGCGGTGGTCCGCCACCCGGTCACAGTGGCCTGACGCCTCCGCGCGCCGTTCAAGACCGGCCCGCGCGCCGCCTGACGCCGGTCCGCGCGCCACCTGAGACCGGCCCGCGCGCCGGCCGGTCACGGCGGCCTGCGGGCCAGGGCCACACGGGCTCGTTACGAGGTCGTCCAGGCCGGGTTGGTGCGCATGCGGCTCGCGCTGCGGCGCGGCTTGCGGCGGGCGGCGCGTTTCTCGGCCGCCTCCGGCTCGGGAGCCCGGTGCGCCAGCGCGTCGCGGAGCTGCGCGCGGCCGCGGTGGATGCGGCTGCGGACCGTGCCCATCTTCACGCCGAGGGTCGCGGCGATCTCCTCGTAGGACAGACCCTCGATGTCGCACAGCACCACGGCGGCGCGGTACTCCGGCGGCAGCGCGTCCAGAGCCGTCTGAATGTCGTCGTCGAAGTGACGGTCCTCATACGCCTGGGCGGGGCTCGGCTCGCGGCCCTTCAGCCGCTCGGCCGCGTCGTCGGCGAGTCCCTCGAACCGGATGCGCTGCCGGCGGCGGACCATGTCGAGGAACAGGTTGGTGGTGATCCGGTGCAGCCACCCCTCGAACGTTCCCGGCGTGTAGTTCGACAGCGAACGGAACACGCGCACGAACACCTCTTGCGTGAGGTCCTCGGCGTCGTGCTGGTTCCCCGTCAGCCGGTAGGCGAGGCGGTAGACGCGCGCGGAGTGCTCACGCACGATCTCGTCCCAGCTGGGCGGCGTCCACGCCACCGTGTCACCCTTCACCCGTCACCCCCGATATCACTGTTCGCGGTCAAAGTCTGTCCCGTCGGGGGTAAGAGCGGTGTAAGGGAGACCCGTCATGGGACGACTCCTTCCCCTGCCGTTCGGCTGCCTTTCCTCCGACGTTGTCCAGCATGGCAGCCCGGCGCCCGGCCGACGTCGCCCGTCAGATGGGTGTACGCCCGCCCCGGCGTCGGTCGAGGGGCGGAGGCGGAGACGCCCGCCTCCTCCTCAAGGGGGAGGAACCGGCCCGGGAAAACCTTGATCATCCACACCGTAGTCGGCATCCTGGGCGCGGGGCGGCTACTCGCGCCGGACGCCCCCTGGAGCGGCGATGGAGATTCGCATCCTCGGCCCGTTCGAACTGCTCGACGGTGAACGACGGGTTCCGATCGACGCGCCCAAGCAGCGCGCCGTGCTCACCGCTTTAGTCCTGCGCGCGAACCGGGTGGTGCCGTCCGAAGAGCTCGCCGAACTCGTGTGGGGGGACGACCCGCCGTCGAGCGCGCGGCTCACCCTCCAGGGGTACGTCCTGCGGATCCGCCGTGCCCTGGCGGCCGTCCCCGACCTGACGATCCATACCGAACCCGCGGGATACCTGCTGCGCGTCGACCCCGACCGGATCGACGCGCACCGGTTCGCGCGCCTCATCGAGGACGCGGCACGGGCGGCCACGGGCGGCGACACCGCCGCCGAGGCTGACCTGCTGCGGGAGGCCCTCGCGCTGTGGCGGGGAGAGCCCCTCACGGACGTCGGCTCCGACACCCTCCGGCGTGAGGAGGCGGGCCGGCTGACCGAGATGCGGGCGAGCGCGATCGAGCGGCGCGTCGACGCGGACCTCCGCCTCGGACGGCACCTCGAACTGATCGGCGAGCTGACCGCGCTCGTGGCGGCCCACCCCTTCCGGGAGGAGTTCCGCGCCCAGCTGATGCTCGCCCTCTACCGCGCGGGACGCCGGGCGGACGCCCTCGAGGCGTACCGGGACGCGCGGGCCGTCCTCACGCGGGAGCTCGGGGTCGAGCCGGGCCCGCGGCTGCGGCGGCTGGAGCAGGCCGTGCTGACCGCCGACCCCGCGCTGGATCCGGCGCCCCGCGAGGAGCACAGCCCCTGCGTGCTGCCACCGGACGTGCCGCACTTCGTCGGCCGGCAGACCGAGCTGGCCCGGCTGCTCGCATCCCCGCGAACGGACGCCGGCCCGGCCGTGTGCGCCGTGGCGGGCATGGCCGGGGTGGGCAAGACGTCGCTCGTCGTGCACGCCGCCCACCGGCTGGCCGAGCGGTACCCCGACGGGCGGATCCACGTCGACCTCGGCGGCACCACCGGGCATCCGATGGATCCGGCGGTGGCCCTCGACCGGTTCCTGCGCCTGCTCGGCGTGTGGGGCGGCCGGATCAGAGGCGGCGTCGACGATCGCGCGGCGCTGCTGCGCGACCGGCTGGCGGGCCGCCGCGTGCTCCTCGTCCTCGACAACGCGGCCGACGAGGCGCAGGACCGCGCCCGCACCCTCGTCGCCCAGTGCGGCCACCTGCCGTTGGCCGTACGGATCGCGGCCGCGCGGCTGGCCGGGCGTCCCGAGTGGACCCTGGACCGGCTGGCCGGCCAGCTCGCGGACGAGCACCGGCGGCTCGACCGCCTGGCCGCCGGTGACCTGGAGGTACGGTCCAGCATCGCGCTGAGCCAGGACGCGCTGCCGGACGAGCACCGGCGGCCGTTCCACCTGATCGGGCTGCTCGACCTGCCCGAGATCACGCCCTGGATGGTGGCGGCGCTCCTCGACCGGCCGGTGGCCGAGGCCGAGGACGTCACCGACGCCCTCGTCGACGCGCGCCTGCTGGAACCCGGCCGCGCGGACGCCCGGGACGGCGCCCACTACCGCTGCCACGACCTGGTCACCAATCCCCGGCGGCAAGCGCCCCGGGCACGCTCGATGATGTCCATCACATCTGCCACCGCCAGGACGACGCCTACGCCTGACTCTTCATCAGGCGCCAGTGTGGAGACCCCGGCCGTCAGGCCGGGGAGGATAACGCCGTTCCCCCTCAGGTTGTCGGTGGTGGTGGTTAGGGTGCGGGCATGCGGTTCCGGCTTGCGCCCACGCCCGCTCAAGAGCAGGCACTGCTGGAGCACTGCGCACATGCCCGATATGTGTGGAATCTCGCGGTCGAGCAACACCAGCATTGGCAGCCGGGCCGCGCGAGCGCGCCGGGCTACGCCGAGCAGTCCCGCCAGCTGACCGAGGCAAGAAAGGCGTTCGCGTGGCTAGCAGTGGGTTCACAGACGGTGCAGCAGCAGGCGCTGCGTGACTTCGCCCAAGCCATGAGCAACTTCTTCGCCGGAACGCACGGGCGGCCGACCTGGCGTAAGGCGGGCGTGCATGAGGGATTCCGGATCGTCGGGCGTCGCGGCCTGCACTGGGACGCTCGGCGGCTGTCCCGCAAGGTCGGCGAGGTGTGGGTCGCGAAGGTCGGCTGGGTTCGTTTCCGCTGGTCCCGCCAAGTCCCCGATTCGGCCAGGTCCTTCCGGGTAAAGCGGGACCGGGCGGGCCGCTGGCACGTGTGCTTCGCCGTGATCCCGCCCCCGATCATCGGACCGGGAACGGGTGAGGTCGTCGGGGTTGATCGCGGTGTGGCCGTATCGGCCGCCCTGTCGACCGGTGAGCGATTGTCCGTGCCCGGCCTGCGCGGTACCGAAGCGAACCGGCTGCGGCGGTTGCAGCGCCAGTTGGCGCGCGCCAAGTTGGGGTCGAATCGCCGGGCGCGGGCCAAGATCGCGCTCGGCCGGTTGAGGGCGCGGGAGACCGATCGACGTAAGGATTGGGTGGAGAAGACCTCCACCGCCCTGGCCCGCCGCTACGACGTCATTCGCGTCGAGGATTTGAAGATCAAGAACATGGTGCGGTCCGCGCGCGGCACCCTCGACGCGCCGGGCACGAACGTGCGGGCCAAGGCCGGACTCAATCGATCCATCCACGCGGCTGGCTGGGGTCTGCTGGTGAAACGTTTGGAGCAGAAGGCGCCAGGCCGAGTGGAAAAGATCAACCCCGCGTACACCTCCCAAACCTGTCATGCCTGCGGGCACTGCGCCGCGGAGAGCCGTGAGAGCCAAGCGGTCTTTCGTTGTCGCGCCTGCGGGCATGCCGATCACGCGGATGTGAACGCGGCCAAGAACATCAGAGACATCGCGGCAGGACGTGCCGTGACAGCGCGAGGAGCCCTCCAGCCGCTGGGCGGGGCTATGAACCGCGAACCTCAACCCGTTCTCACCTCCGGGTAGAGCGAGTTGAAGCCCCTTGCTCTCAAGCAGGGGAGGACGTCAACCACTGCACCGCGCCGGCCGCCGGCACGAAGCAGCCCCACCTGCCCGGCCGAGGAGACGCTCGCCGGCGCCTTCGCGGTCACCGTACGGACGGGCGCCGCGTGCGCGGTCGCCGGGACGCCGGCGGCGACGAGGACCGCGGCGGGGACGAGTGCGGCTCCGGCACGCAGCCGGCGCCAGGAAGGACGACGCATCTGCCAACCTCCAGGGGTCGAGGGGGACATGCGCCGAGAAGCGTCGCAATCGCCGCTTGTACATCGCTTGTGCGATTGAGAACCGCCGGCCGCCGAAGACGCCCCTGGAGATGCGAATGGGCCGGGCTCACCGAGCCCGGCCCATTCGACTGGCTCCCCCGACTGGACTCGAACCAGTAACCTGCCGGTTAACAGCCGGACGCTCTGCCAATTGAGCTACGGGGGATCACACGAGAGGCCGCCCTGACCGCTGGCCGCCCCATCGCGCACAAGGTTAGCGCATTTCGCACGTGCTCGTTTCGCCGACTGGCCCGCCCTCTTCGGGGTATGTCCTACGGCGACTCAGCAGAGGAGTTGATCATGAAACACCGCGCTGTGTTCCTCGCCGGAGCGGCGACCGGGTACGTACTGGGAACGCGCGCCGGCAAGGAGCGCTACGAGCAGATCAAACGGATGTCCCGGCGTGTCGCCGAGCATCCCCGCGTGCAGGAGGCCGCCGGCGTGCTGCGCGCCCAGGCCGGCGAGATCGCCGAGTCGGCGCGGCACAGGTTCGGCGACAAGGTCCAGACGGTGAGCGGCATGGTCCAGGAGAAGGTCCCCGGCATGCGCCGGGCCGAGCCGTCCGCCCCCACGGACGCGACCGACCGGACCCGCCAGCCCGCCCATCCCGGCGACACACCCGCCGACGTCACCTGACCACGACCGCGAGCGGGCGCGCGCCATCCGCACCCGCGGGGCTTCGGGCGCCCGCTCGCGCACTCGTGCGGCTCCTGGGGCCTGCCTCGACGTCCCCGCCCGGACGGCGGGGCCTGGAGACAGGCCCTACCTACTACAGGCCCGTCTGGCGGCGGATCTCCTCCAGGGCCTGCTCGGCCTGGGCCAGCAGGCCCGGATCGGCGGGGTCGAGGCCGCGGTCGAAGACGAACGACCAGCGCACCTCGCCGTCCGCCCGTGGCGGCCGGCGGCCGACGATCCGTACGCCTCCCCCGGGCAGCTTGACGTGGGTGCTGACGACGACGGTGGCGGTGACGCGCTCCCGGACGGTCTCGGGCACCGAGCCCGGCTCCGTGAGCGGCACGGTGTGCCGACGGCCGCCGACCTCCCGTACGGCCAGGACACCGTCCTGCCAGGTGGCCTGCTCCACGCGCTCCCAGGGCAGCCGGGTGACCTCGTCCGTCCCGGGGAGGTAGAGGGCGGCATCGCTCGCGACCGTCTCACCACCGACCGCCAGGACCCGCTCGCCCCGCTGGAGGACCACGCCGTCCGGAACGTTCTTCCGCCACGTCAGTCGCATGACAGATCACGCTACAGCGCCCGGCCGGCGCTCCGGCGCGCGGCCAGCAGATCCAGCAGGAGCGCCGCCGACCAGCTGAAGTCGTGGCTGCCCTGTCCGCTGCCGTCGAACGGATCGTAGAACTCGCGGAAGCCGGACTGGCGCACCAGCCGGACGGTGGAACCGAACAGCAGGTCCGCGACCCCGCCCAGGTCGTGGGCGCAGGCGCCGGACCACAGGAGCCAGTTGGTGTTGACCCAGGTCGGCCCGCGCGAGTAGGTCCCGCGGTCGAACGCCGCCGACTGGACGTCACAGGTCGGGACCGGATAGCCGGCCGCGCCGGCGAAGCGCGCCGACAGCAGCAGGTCGGCCAGCGCGCGGACGATCTCCGCCGGCAGCTCCGGGTCGAGGAGGGGCGCGAAACCGGCCACGGTCGTCTCCGGGATCAGGCGCCCGGTCCGCAGGTCCCGTGGCCGGAAGCAGCCGGCCGATTCGTCCCACAGCCGGTCCAGGAGGGCGCCGTGGATGCGCTCCGCGGCCTCGCGGTGCGGCCGCGGATCGGCCCCGGTGAGGTCGGCCAGCTCGGCCAGCGCGTGCGTGGAGGCCAGGTAGACGGCGTTGAACAGCGGATCCTCGACGACGAAGGGATGATCGTCCCGGAGGTACTCCGCGCGGTATCCGGCGGCCCGCATCCCGGCCACGAGCGCGACGTACCGGTCCTGATCTCCTCCGTTGTAGGTCCGGCCCCGCGGGTCGACGGCGGCCAGCGGCGGGTCCCAGGCCGGGCTGTCGTCGATCCCCGACTCCCACGGGTGGCACAGGCTCACCAGCCCGCTGCCGCCGATGTCCCGCTCCCGCGCGAGGTAGGCGTGCTGGGCGACCAGGCACGGGTACAGCGGGACGAGGAACGCCCGGTCCGCGCCGTCGGACGCCTGCGTCATCCGCAGCGCCGTGAGGGCGTGCAGCGGTGGCTGGGCGAGCGCGGAGGTGAGCACACCGCGCGGCGCGGCGGGCTGCTCGACGCTGCGCCACAGCTCGGGCCCGGGGAAGTAGCCGTCCCGTGGTTCCGTGGAGCTGAAGACGATGTGCGGCAGCAGGCCCGTCGCCCACTGGCCACGGAACAACGACAGGAACTCGGTCCGGGCGCGGTCGGGCCGGTGGTGGGCCAGGCCCATGCCGACGAAGGCGGAGTCCCAGCTCCATTGATGCGGGTACAGGCCCGGCGACGGCACCGTGGCCGTGCCGGTCCAGTTCGCGTCCAGCACGCGGGCGGCGGCCACCCAGAGGGCCGTCTCGTCGCCGGTGAGCCGTGGCCCCATTGAGCCAGAGTACGGCTCCGCGGCGTTCCCGGCGATGCCCGGCCTCGGCCATCTCGAAACGCCGGAACCGGACCGGCCGCGACCCGGCCGGCTCCGAGCCGGCCGGCCGGGCGAGCTCCGACCGGTGACTCGAGGCGGCCGGCTCCGACCGGTGACTTCGAGGCGGCCGCCCCGACCGGCCGAGCCCTAGGAGAAGAGGGCGTCACCCCAGAAGCCGCCCTTGCGGACTCCGGGCGGGCAGGCCCAGATCCCCGACCCGACGTGCTGGATGTACTCGTTCATGTGGTCGGAGGCGGCGAGCTTGTTCTGCAGCACGACGAACTGCTTGCGCGGGTCCCGCTGGTAGGCGATGAAGAACAGGCCCGCGTCGAGGCGGCCGAGCCCGTCGGTGCCGTCCGTGAACGAGTAGCCGCGCCGCAGGATGCGAACGCCGCCGTTGCCGTCCGGGTGCGCGAGCCGGACGTGCGAGCCGGCGGGCAGCTTGTCGAGCGGCACCGGGTCGTGCTCGCGCTTGGCGCCGTACGCGTTGCCCTCCCCCTTCGTCCGGCCGAAGGTGTCCTGCTGTTCCTGGAGGGACGTACGGTCCCAGGTCTCGATGTGCATGCGGATGCGCCGCGCGACGAGGTAAGAGCCGCCGGCCATCCAGGGCGGCCCGTCGGCGCCGGCGGCCCAGACGTGCTGGTCCAGGGCCTTGGCGTCGGTGCCCGCGATGTTGCGGGTGCCGTCCTTGAAGCCGAACATGTTCCGCGGCGTCTGCCGGTCCGGCGTCGTCGAGGAGGTCTTGCCGAAACCGAGCTGGGACCAGCGCACGGAGACGACGCCGAAGCCGATGCGGGCGAGGTTGCGGATGGCGTGCACGGCGACCTGCGGGTCGTCGGCGCAGGCCTGGACGCAGATGTCGCCGCCGCTGCGGGCCGGGTCGAGGTTGTCGCCGGGGAAGTGCGGCAGGTCGATCAGGGCGGCCGGCCGTTTCGCCCGGAGACCGAACCGGTCCTTGCCGTCCTTCTCGAAGAGCGTCGGGCCGAACCCGATCGTCAGGGTCAGGCGCGCCGGTGGCAGGCCGAGCGCCTCGCCGGTGTCGTCGGGCGGCGCCTCCCCCAGGCCGCCGGCGGCGGAGCCGTACGGGTGGCCGCCGGTGAACGCCGCGGCGGCCGCGGTCCACTCCTTGAGCATCCGGATCAGGCGGGCGCGATCGTCGGTGACGACGTCGAACGCGGCGAAGTGCAGTCGGTCCTGGACGGGCGTGGCGATCCCGGCCTGGTGCGCGCCGTGGAACGGGACGGCCTCCTCGTCGGCGGACCGGTGGTCCTCACCGGCCTGGGCGACGCTGACCAGGCCCGCGCCGACGGCGGCGCCGGCCGCGAGCGTCGCGCCGGAGTAGCCGAACAGCCGGCGTCTGCTGAGGCCCGTCACTTGGCCACCACCGCCGCCAGCTTCGACAGCGGCTCGCCGAGCGCGTTCACCTCGTCGGACAGGTCCTTGCGGTCCTTCGCGCCCACCGTGTCGTAGGCGACGTAGCCGTCGCCCTTCTCGAACTTGGTGAGCAGCTTCTGCACCTTGGCGAACTCGTCGTCGAGCGTCGCCGCGAGGTCGGGGTTCCGCTCCTTGACGATCGCCTTGAGCAGCTCGTACACCTTCTGGGCGCCGTCGACGTTGCCCTTGAAATCGACCAGGTCGGTGTGGGAGAACGTCTCCTCCTCACCGGTGACCTTGCCGGTCGCCACCTCGTCGAGCAGTTCCTTGGCGCCGTTGGCCATCGAGGTGGGGGTGATGGACGCGGTGCCGACCTTCGCCTTGAGCGTCTGCAGGTCCTTGACGAGCTGGTCGGCGTAGGGGCCCTCGCCCTTGAGCGAGCCGGTCTTCCACAGCGCCTTCTCGATCTGGTGCCAGCCGGTCCACTTGTCACCCGGCTTGAGGTCCGCCTCGCGGAGGTCGACCTTCGGGTCGATGTCGCCGAAGGACTCGGCGACCGGCTCGATCCGCTCCCAGCCCACGCGGGACGGGGCGTACAGCGCCTTGGCCTGCCCGACGTCGCCCGCCTTCACCGCGGCGGCGAACTTCGTCGCCTTGGCCAGGGTGTCGTCGACCTGCTCGGCGACGTAGGTCCGGTACGCGGCGACGGCCTGGTCCAGGCGCGGGTCGACCACCTTGCCCTGGCCGGTGACGGTCAGCGGCTGGGAGGGGCCCTTGCCCGTCATGCCGGCACTGCACATGACCTTGTACGTGCCGGCGGAGAGCTGGACGGTGACCTCGGCACCGGTGCCGGGGCCAATGTTCTCGCGCTCCGTGACGATCTTGCCGTCCGGGGCGAGGATCTCCAGCTCGTTCACCTGCGAGCCCTTGTTGGTCACCTTGAACGTCACCGCTCCCGCCGACGCGGTCTTGGCGCCGAGGTCGCAGGAGGAGTCGGTGGCCGTCACCTCGATGGCGCCCGAGCCGCCCTTGGCGCCCGCGGCGTCGTCCTTCCCGCACGCCGACAGCGTGGACAGCGAGATGAGGGCGGCGCCCGCGGCGGCGAGCACGTGGACAGGACGCATGCGGTCTCCAACGGGGCGAAGGACGGTCAGGCGCCTGGACGAGGAGCGGGCACGCCTGTTTTAGGTCTACCTAACTTAGCTTTACCTAACCTGTCCTCGTCAAGCAGGAGCGGGGCCGGCGTGATGTGAACATCACCACGCCGGCCCCGCCCGGGACCGCTTGAACCGCCTTCTCAGGGGCGGCCGGGGAGCTAGTCGAGGTACTCCCGGAGCATCTGGGCACGCGTCGGATGCCGCAGCTTCGCCAGGGTCTTGGACTCGATCTGCCGGATGCGCTCCCGCGTCACGCCGAACTCCCGGCCGACCTCCTCGAGCGTCCGTGGATGGCCGTCCGTCAGGCCGAAGCGCAGCTGGATGATCCGCTGCTCCCGGTCCGACAGCGACCCCAGGATGCCGCCGAGCTGATCCTGCAGGAGGATGAACGCCGCCGCCTCCATGGGCACGACGGCGTCGGCGTCCTCGATGAAGTCGCCGAGGTCGGAGTCCTCCTCACCGATCGGCGACTGCAGGGACACCGGCTCCTGCGCGACCCGCTGGATCTCGACCACCCGGTCGGGCGGCAGCCCCATCTCCACCCCGATCTCCTCGGGAGTCGGCTCCCTGCCGAGATCCTGGTGGAGCTGGCGCTGCACGCGCACCAGCTTGTTGATGGTCTCCACCATGTGCACCGGGATCCGGATGGTCCGGGCCTGGTCGGCGATCGCCCGTGTGATCGCCTGGCGGATCCACCAGGTCGCATAGGTCGAGAACTTGTACCCCTTGGTGTAGTCGAATTTCTCGACCGCACGGATCAGCCCGAGATTTCCCTCCTGGATGAGATCGAGGAACAGCATTCCGCGGCCGACGTAACGCTTGGCGATGGACACCACCAGGCGCAGATTGGCCTCGATCAGTCGTTGCTTCGCCCGTACCCCGTCATGGGCGAGCAGTTCGAGGTCGGAGCGTTCGACGGGAGCGATGATGGCCGCCTTGGCCAGCTTCTCCTCGGCGAACAGTCCCGCCTCGATCGATTTGGCGAGTTCTACTTCTTCTTCTGCCGTGAGCAGCGGTACGCGTCCGATCTCGCGCAGGTAGATCCGGACCAGGTCGCTTGTCGGCGCCCGCCTTCCGAGGTCGTCCCCATCAGCTCGCGCTGAGTCCTCGTGTCCGCTCGGGGACTCGAGAACCTCCACCCCCTGCTCCGCGAGCATCCGGACGACCCGGTCGGCCGACTCCGCCGGCAGGTCGGAACGATCGATCGCGGCGGCGACGTCGTCCACCGTTATTCCACGTTCTCTGCCACGTGCGACGAGGTCCGCCACCTGGTCAACCGGCGGCGTCTCGCTAGGCAGCACCGAAGGGCCCACGGTGACAGTGTGCGGCAAGGGACCCTTATTCCGGGGGACCTATTTTTGCGTCCCAGGGGTCACAGAGAACTGATGGCTCGCTCACGCAACATCTTTCGCTGCAGCTCAAGGGCCATGAGGTCGCCGAAAAGGCGGTTGTGCTCTTCCCGGTGCTCGACCGGATTTAGCCGTCCGAGTTTGGACTGCAGTTTGGCGATCTCCCGCGTGACCTGGATCTCCTGCAATCTGGACAGCATTGCAGCGGCATATCGGTCATCCGGATCTCCGCTGGAGCGCAGCGGATCCACAGCGAGCGCGGTGACCAGCGCCCTGACCTCGTCGTTCGGCGCGGCGTCCCGCAGCCGGCCGGCCCATTCCGGTCCGCTCTGCGCCGTCACGACGCCGCCGAGCTCCGCGATCAGCGATCGCACCGCGGCGTGGCCCGGGACGAGCAGCGCGTCGGCGGGCATGGCGTCGAAGGCCGGACCGAGCAGCGCGGGCCGCTGCACCGCGAGCTTCAGCGTCTCGCGCTCGACCTGGACGACCGGGTCGTTCAGGTCATGCGCCGGGCGCTGCGGGGCCGGAGCCGGCTCGGGCCGCCGCCCGCGCGCGTCGCCGCGCCGGCCCTCACCCCGCCGGCCGTCGCCCGGACGGCCGGAGCCGTGCTCGCGCACCCGCCGGAGGACGAACTGCTCGTCGAGGAAGCCGGTCCACTTGTCCAGATCGATGGCGTAGCGCTCGCGCATGCCCCGGTCCCTGATGCCCGCGATGATCGGCGCGGCGGCGTCGATCGCGGCGAGCCGGCCCTCGGTGGTGTCGAGGTCGTACTTGGCGATCGTCGCCTGGATCGCGAACCGGAACAGCGGCACGCGGGAGGCGACCAGGTCGCGCACTGCCGCGTCACCGTGCTGGAGCCGCAGGTCGCACGGGTCGAGGCCGTCCGGCTGCACGGCGACGAACGTCTGGGCGGTGAACCGGTGCTCCGTCTCGAAGGCGCGCAGCGCGGCCTTCTGGCCGGCGGCGTCGCCGTCGAAGGTGAAGATCACCTCACCTCGAGCCTCGTCCTGATCCAGCAGCAGCCGGCGCAGGATCTTGATGTGCTCGTCGCCGAAGGAGGTGCCGCAGGTCGCGATCGCGGTGCCGACACCCGCCAGGTGGCAGGCCATGACGTCGGTGTAGCCCTCGACGATCACCGCCTGCCGCCGCTTGGCGATGTCCTTCTTCGCCAGGTCGGCGGCGTACAGCACCGAGCCCTTCTTGAACAGCGGCGTCTCGGGGGTGTTGAGGTACTTGGGACCGTCGTCCCGCTCCTCCAGCCGGCGCGCGCCGAACCCGATGACGTCGCCGGTGAGGTCGCGGATCGGCCAGATCAGCCGGCCGCGGAACCGGTCGATCGGCCCGCGCCGCCCCTGGCTGGCCAGCCCCCCGGTGACGAGCTCCTTGTCGGTGAAGCCCCGGCCGCGCAGGTGCCGGACGAGCGCCTCCCACTCGTTCGGCGCGTAGCCGACGCCGAACCGCTCCGCGTCCTCCCGGCCGAAACCCCGCTCGGCGAGGAAGCGGCGGCCGAGCTCGGCCGCCGGGGTGAGCAGCTGCTCGGTGAAGAACTCCGCGGCGGCCCGGTGCGCCTCGACCAGACGGGTGCGCTCGCCCTTCTGCCGATTGGGGACGTAGCCGCTGTCGGCGTAGCGGAGCTGCACGCCGGCCTTCGCCGCCAGCCGCTCGATCGCCTCGGCGAACGACAGGTGCTCCATCTTCTGGATGAAGCCGATCGCGTCGCCGCCCTCGCCGCAGCCGAAACAGAAGTACATTCCGTTCGAAACGTTGAAAGATGGCGATTTCTCGTCGTGGAAGGGGCAGAGACCCTTGAGCGCGCCGCCGCCCGCGTTACGGAGCTGGACGTACTCCCCCACGACCGCGTCGATCGGCGACCGCTCACGTACGAGGGCGATGTCTTCATCACGGATCCGGCCTGCCACGTCGGCAGTCTAGTCCTGACCTCGGACACCGCGGGCCGTACCGGACACCCTGGAGGGGGCCGCGTGACCTGATCAATCGGCGCGCCAACGGTCTGGACAAATCACGGAAAGGCGCGATGTACTTACTCAACTTCGGCGGCAATGGCGGATGCCGCCGTCACTCTGCATCGAGTGGTCCGGGGGCCGCGATGAACCCGCGCGAGCGACGGAGAGCCGCCATAGGTCGTCCCGGCGACGCAAGGTGGAACGATGACCGAAGTCGTCCTCGACGCGGTGAACAAGGTCTACCCGGACGGTTTCCACGCCGTGCGGAACGTGAGCCTGCGCGTGCCCGACGGCGAGCTGTTCGTGCTGCTCGGCCCGTCCGGCTGCGGGAAGTCGACGCTGCTGCGCATGGTCGCGGGCCTGGAGGAGATCACCTCCGGTGACCTGTGGCTCGGCGGCAGATACGCCAACGGCCTCCCGCCGCGCGACCGCGACCTGGCGATGGTGTTCCAGAGCGGCGCGCTCTACCCGCACCGCGACGTCCGGGGCAACATCGCGTTCCCGCTGGAGATCTCCAAGGACGTGTCGCCGGCCAACCAGGAACGCATCGTCGAGCTGTCGCGGGCGCTCGGCATCGAGGAGACCCTGAACCGCCTGCCCTCGACCCTGTCGGGCGGCCAGCGCCAGCGCGTCGCGATGGGGCGGGCGCTGATCCGCGAACCCGGCATCTTCCTGATGGACGAGCCCCTGTCCAACCTGGACGCGGGCCTGCGCACCGAGCTCCGCATGGAGATCAGCGCCCTGGTCCGCAGCCTCAAGGTCACCACGCTCTACGTGACCCACGACCAGACCGAGGCGCTCACGCTCGCGGACCGGGTGGGGATCATGCGGCAGGGCGTGCTGCAGGACGTCGGCACCCCTCAGCAGGTGTACGACGACCCCGCGACGATGTTCGTGGCGGCGTTCCTGAGCGCCCCGCCGATCAACCTCATCAGGACGGGCGTCTGGGCGGACCAGGAGGAGGGGATCATCCTCGGCCTCGGGAACCAGCGGCTGGTCCTGCCCTGGTCCGACCCCCGCGCGCCCACGCTGGTGTCGCACCACGGCAGGTACCTGACGGTCGGCTTCCGCGCCGACGCCCTGCGGCCCGCGGCGGACGGTCTGATCGCGGGCCGGGTACGGGCGCTGGAGTTCCACGGCTCCGAGTGGCTCGCCTACGCGGAGGCCGGCCTGCCGCACGTCGACCCGGAGGCCCCGTACGAGAACGACCCGCCCTGGGCGAGCCCGGAGCCGAGCTCAGGCGGGGGCGTGCTGCGCCGGATCCTGCGGTCCGCCGGGATCGTCGCCGAGGAGCCCATGCCCGAACCGGGCCGGCACGACGGCCATCACCGCCGGTCGGACGTGGTGTTCCGGCTCGAATCGCGGTCCGGCGTATCGGCGGGCGACGCCATCCGGCTGGCCATCGACACCGACCGCATGCTGCTGTTCGGCGAGGACGGCCGCCGCGTCGACCCCGTACGCCGCTGACCGCCGTGGACCCGGTGGCGCGCCGTCGCGCGGACGGCGCGCCGGTCTCGCGGGAACGCGTCAGTCCCGGTTCGGGGGCTGGGTGTGCATGGTCCCGGCGACGCGGTTCCACATGTTGATCTGCGCGACCTGGGCGACGAGAAACGCCGCCTCGTCCGGTTTGAACGCGTCGGTCACCGCGTTCCAGATCTCGTCGGAGACCTCCTCGGGTCCCCTGGTGGCGGCCTCGGTGTAGGCCAGCGCGGCCCGCTCCGCCTCGGTGTACAGCCGCGACTCCCGCCAGGCGGGCAGCTGAATGATCCGGTTCAGGTTCTCGCCGAGTTCGAGCGCCTCGTGCGTGTGCATGTCGATGCAGAAGAGGCAGCCGTTCAGCTGCGAGCCGCGGATCTTGACGAGCTCGCGGACGGTGGCGGTCAGCGGTCCCCTGCGGATCGCCTGCTCGGCCTGGAGGAACGCCTTGTAGACCTCGGGTGCCAGTTCGGCGACGTTCAAGCGCGACATCGCGTCAACCCTTCTCGGTGGTGGTTCTTCGCCAGGGAGACGAGACGGCACCGCCCGGTGTGACGGATTCCCGGCAGGAATTTCAGGATGCCACGCTGACGTGCGTCAGCTTCTCCGGATTGAGCACCCGCCGGATCGCCAGGATCCGGCCGTCGGCGGAGATGTCGAACGTGTCGATCACCGCGACCGCGCCGTCACGGAGGATCGCCAGGGCGGGCTCGCCGCCGATCTCACAGGGGACGGCATGGCCGAGCGCCCAGCGAGCGCGCATCCGCTGCAGCACCTCGGCCACCTTCCGGCCGCCGACGATGAGCTTGCGCGCCGCCGAGACCTTGCCGCCGCCGTCGGTGACGTAGACGACGTCGGGGTGCAGCAGCTTGACCAGACCCTCCAGGTCACCGGTCTGGTACGCCGCGCGAAAGGCCGTGAGCACGCGCTCCCGCTCGGGCCGGGCAACGCGCGGCCCCTCCTTGGCCGCGGCCACCCGGCGGCGCGCCCGGGAGGCGAGCTGCCGGCTGGCCGCGGGAGTGTTGCCCAGCACGCTCGCCACCTCGTCGAAGGGCACCTCGAAGACGTCGTGCAGGACGAACGCGACCCGCTCCGGCGGCGTCAGCTCCTCCATGACGAGGAGCATCGCGGTGCCGACCGACTCGTCGACCAGCACCGGCTCAGCGGCGTCCGGCCCGGTCAGCAGGGGTTCCGGCAGCCAGGGGCCGACGTAGGCCTCCCGGCGCACCCGCGCCGAGCGGAGGATGTCGTACGACCGGCGCGCCGAGACCGTCACCAGCCACGCGCGTACGTCCGCGACCTGGGACAGGTCGGCGGCCGCCGCGCGCAGCCATACGTCCTGCGCGACGTCCTCCGCGTCGGCGACGGTGCCGAGCAGCCGGTACGCCACCCCGAACACCGCCGGGCGGTGCTCCGCCCACTCCTCGTCGGTCACGGGCCGACGGTACCCGGCGCGCTCACATCGGCTCGGCGAGGGGTGCCGTCGGGCCCGCCGGGCGGAGCGCTCACACCAGGTCGGCGAGGGGTACCCCGGGGTCCGCCAGCCGCGCGGCGTCCACCGGACGGCCCGACCGGATCAGCGCCTGGATGTCCCCGGCGACGTCCCAGACGTTGACGTTCATCCCGCCGACGACCCTGCCGCCCGACAGCCAGAACGCGATGAACTCCAGCTCGTCGGTGTCGCCCGAGACGTACGCGGCCGGGTCGGTCCCGCGGTACACGACCTGGTCATAGCCGCCGACCCAGGCGCCGGACGCCTCCATGCCCAGTTCGTACTGGTCGGTGTAGAAGTAGGGGACGCGGTCGTACACGACCGGTCGTCCCAGCATCGCGCGCGCCGCCGCGGGGCCGCCGTTCAGGGCGTTCGCCCAGTGCTCGACCCGGATCCGCCGGCCCAGCAGCGGGTGGTCCGCCTTCGCGACGTCGCCGGCCGCGTAGACGTCCGGGTCGGAGGTGCGCAGCGACGCGTCGACCACGATGCCGTCGTCCACCTCCAGGCCCGCCTCCTCCGCGAGCGCGGTGTTGGGCACCGCGCCGACGCCGACGATCACGACGTCGGCGGGCGTCTCCGTGCCGTCGGTCGTGAGGACGGACGACTCGGTGATCTTCGCGACCTCACCCGTGACGAACTCCACGCCGTGCCTGCGGTGCAGGGCCGCGAAGACCTCCCCGAGCTCCGTGCCCAGGGAGCGGCGCAGCGGCGTGGACGGCGCGATGATCCGTACCTCGTTGCCGTACGCGCGGGCGGCGGCCGCCGCCTCCAGCCCGATCCAGCCGGCGCCGACGACCGCGACCCGCCGGTCCCCGGGCTCCAGCGCCGCGCGCAGCCGCTCCGAGTCGGACGCGTCCCGTACATAGTGGACGTGCTCGAGGTCGGCGCCGGGAACCGCCGGCCGCCGGGCGGACGCGCCGGTGGTGAGGAGCAGCTTGGTGTAGCCGACACGCTCTCCGTCCGCGAGCCGTACCTCGTGGGCGGCGCGGTCCAGCCCGCTCACCCGGACGCCGAGACGCAGCTCCACGTCGTTGTCGGCGTACCAGGAGTCCTCGTGGACGTACGCCTTGTCGAAGGGGTCCTTGCCGGCCAGGAATCCCTTCGTCAGCGGCGGCCGCTCGTACGGCCGCAGCGTCTCCTCGCCGATCAGGACGACGCGTCCGGTGAAACCCTCCTCCCGCAGCGTCTGCGCGGCCTTCGCGCCGGCCAGGCTCGCACCGACGATGACGTAGGTCTCAGGGACGGGCATGGGCTCCTCCACCTCTTGGATCAGAGTCAGCCCAGTATCCTCCGCGCGCCCCTCTCGGGAGGGCGCAGCGCGCGAAGCGTCAGCCGAGGAGTTCGCGATGCCAGGCGAGCGCCGACGTGTCGGTCAGCGAGGCGAGCTGGTCGACGACGACGCGCAGCCGCGCGCGGTCGTCGGCGGCCTCGGCGTAGAACCCGCGGAACACCGGGTCGAGGACCAGCGGCGCCTGCCGCGCGACCGCGTCGGCGAGTTCGGCGATGAGCTCCCGCTGCCGGGCCTGCAGCGCGCCGTGGTCCGCGCGCCCCATCACGTACCGCGCCGCGACGCCCTTGAGCACGGCGCACTCCAGCCGCCGCCCGCGCGGCACGACCAGGTCCGCCGCGTACCGCGTGAGCGGGCCGGTGCCGTACGCCTCGTGCGTGGCCCGCTCGGTGGCCCGGCAGAACCGGCCGATCAGCTCGCTCGTGAGGTTCTTCAGCGCGGCCGCGGCGCGCAGCGTGCCGTCGTAGGCGCGCGGCCAGTACGGCTCTGCGAGCAGCTCGGTGAACCGCTCCTCAAGTTCGGCGACCTCCGCCTCGCAGTAGAGCCGGGCGGTCAGCTCGCAGACGGCCCGGCGTTCGGCCGGGTCGGCCAGCCGCTCCAGCCGGATGTGCCCGGCGTGCAGCCCGTCCTCCAGATCGTGCACGGAGTAGGCGACGTCGTCGGCCCAGTCCATGACCTGCGCCTCGAAGCAGAGCCGCGCCCCGCCGGCGGGACTCGTATCGCTCGGCCGCTCACCCTCGGTGCCCACTCCGCTCGCCGCGTCGGGTTCGCTCCCTGGAGCGCCGTCCCGCAGCCAGGCGAAGACCCGCCGGTCGTCTTCGTAGACGCCGTACTTCGCGCCGTCACCGACCGGCGTCCTCCTCGGCCAGGGGTACTTCATCGCCGCGTCGAGCGCCGCCCGGGTGAGGTTCAGGCCGACGCTGCGCCCGTCCGGCGCGAACGACTTGGCCTCCAGCCGGGTCAGCAGGCGCAGGCTCTGCGCGTTGCCCTCGAACCCGCCGCACGCGGCCGCCACCTCGTCGAGCGCCGTCTCGCCGTTGTGGCCGAACGGCGGATGACCGAGGTCGTGCGACAGGCACGCGACCTCCACGAGGTCGGGGTCGCAGCCGAACGCCTTGCCGAGCTCCCGGCCGATCTGCGCGCACTCCAGAGAGTGGGTGAGGCGGGTCCGCGGGCTGTGCTGACCGCGCTGGTCGCCCGCCGCCGGCTCGACCACCTGGGTCTTGGCCGCCAGCCGGCGCAGCGCCGCGCTGTGCAGCACCCGCGCCCGGTCCCGTTCGAACGGCGTGCGCTCGCGCCGCTTCGGCGGCTCGGGCGCCCAGCGCGCCGTGTCCTGCTCTGTGTAACGGGTCATCGGAGTCCGAGCGTATCCATCTAGAGTGCGGGCATGCCCGATGGACCGTACCGACGCCGCAGCGCCCGCGTGCTCCTGATCGACGACGCCGATCGCGTCCTCCTGCTCCGCCTGCTCCATGACCACCGCCGCCGCGCGCGCGGTCACTACTGGCTGACGCCCGGAGGAGGCGTCGACGACGGCGAGGCGCTCCACGAGGCGGCGGCCCGGGAGCTGCGCGAGGAGATCGGCCTCATCGTCGCCCCGGAGGACCTCGGGACGCCGGTGGCGACGACCTCCGGGTACGCGGAGTTCAGCTGGGCGAAGGGAACGTTCCGCGACGACTTCTTCCTCCACCGGGTCACCGCGCACGAGGTCGACACCGGCGGCCTCCAGCCGTACGAGCTGAAGCACGTCAGCGGGCACCGGTGGTGGACCGTGGACGAGCTGGCCGCCACCACGGAGGCGGTCTACCCATTCGGGCTGGTCCCGCTGCTGCGCGATCTCCTCGCCGGCCGTCGCCCGGCCGAGCCCGTCCTGCTGCCCTGGCACCACTGAACCGGCCGTGCCAAACGTCACCGCGGCAGGTTAAGGTCCTCTTCACCTCCCTGTCCGCACGTCTCGAGGGCCGCCCATGCTCACCACGTTCCGCGCCGCGGTCGCCGTCGTACTGCTGGCCGGCTTCTACGTGCTCGTCGCCGCCATCACCACCGGAACGGTCTTCTTCGACTTCTACGCGGTGAAGTACGGCCACGCGGGCGGCTTCAAGGTCGCGGCGCTGGCCACCTTCGGCGTCCTGGCGATGCTGCGCGGCGTCTTCGTCGTCGGCCGCCGCAAGGACGAGGAGCAGCCCGGCGTCGCGGTGACGCCCCACGACGAGCCGGAGCTGTGGCGCACGGTCACCGAGCTCGCCCACCAGGTCCAGACCCGGGTGCCCGACGAGATCCGTCTCGTCCCCGACGTGAACGCCGCGGTCAGCGAGAACACCCGGCTCCTCGGCCTCATCCCTGGGCGACGGTACATGTACATCGGCATCCCGCTCATGCTCAGCCTCACCGCCGACGAGATGCGCGCGGTGCTCTGCCACGAACTCGGGCACTACAGCGGATCGCACACCCGCCTGGGCGGCATCACCTACCGGGGCCGTACGTCGCTGATCAGGACGATCGAGCGGCTCCGGGACCACGCCATCATCCGCACGGTCTTCCTGCTGTACGCCAAGCTGTACCTGCGGGTGTCGCAGGCGGTGTCCCGGCGGCAGGAGCTGGAGGCCGACGCCGCGGCGGTCGCCGTCTCCGGGCGGCGGCCGATGGGCGAAGCCCTCCGGAAGGTACGCGCGAGCGCGGCGGCCTGGAACTTCTATCTCGGTTCCTACTGTTCGCTGATCGGTCCCGCTCAGGGCCGTCCGGCGGACCTGTTCGCCGGGTTCTACACGCTGCTGCGCGAACCGAGTCGGCAGGAGGAGCTCGCCAAGGTCGTGAACGCGCCCGAGGAACGCTCGCCGTACGACTCCCACCCGAGCCTGGCCGAGCGCCTCGCCGCGATCGCGGCGCTGCCGGAACCGGCGGCGCGCCCCGACCCGCGGCCGGCCCTGGCGCTGCTCGCCGACCCTCAGCGCGCCGCGCTGGCGACGCAGGCCTCGATGCTGACCGACGAGGCCCTGCGCCTGCCGGTCCTGGAGTGGCCGCAGATCGTCGAACGCGGCCTCTACGCCGGAGCGAACGCCGAGGCGATGAAGGACGTGTTCACCGCCGCCGGCCAGGCGACGAACACCCCGCAGCCGACGGTCGACACGGTCCTGCGGATCCTCGCCGGCGGCGGCGCCGGCGACCTCGGCAACCGCCTCCGGATGGCCGGCTGGCAGGGTGATGACACCCGCGCGCTGGTGGCCCGCGTCGTCGCCCGCGCCTTCGAGGGCCTGCTCATCCAGGCGGGCCGCGTCCGCTACACCTTCTCCTGGTCCGACGTCGCCCGCCTGGTCGACGGCGGCGGCGCCGAGGTCGACCTGACCGACCTCGTCCGCAGGGCGGTCGATGACCCCGGTCAGGTCAACTCCCTGTACGAGCACCTGCTCCGCCTGGGCGTCACCCCGGCGTCCGCCCCCGCCGCCGCGCCCGCCCAAGGTGGTGCGGTCCCGGCTCCGGGCGGGTCGTACCCGGGTCCCGGCGGTGCGGTGGGTGCGGTCCCGCCGCCGGGTGGAATGGTGCCGAACCAGGGGGGCATGGGCCCGAATCCGGGTGGTGGCGCCTCGGGACACGGCCCGGTTCCGGGTCCGGGCGGTGCGGTCCCCGGTCAAGGCCCGGGTCCGGGCGGCGGGGCGTTCCCTCCCGGGCCGGGCTCCGGTCGGCCTCGCTGAGATCGCCGCGGATGTCCGCGGCGATCGTCGGCCGGGCGTCCGCGTGACCGGCGGCGAAGCTCGCGGGGTTCGACGGGACGATCTCGCTCAGACGGCGAACATCAGGGCGGCGCTGATGAGCATCGCCACGGCGGTGGCGAAGTGGATGCCGAACGCGACCGCCTTGGTGCCGCCGTGGCGCAGGACGATGAGGGTGTCACCGAGCGGCATGATCGCGACGACCGGCATGTACCAGCCGACGGTGTGCTGACCAGGTTCCTGCTGGTGCCGGGGCCGCACCGAATGCTCGGTGACCGCGCCTGCGGAGCCGGACAAAGGCCCTGAACCGTCGGCCTCGTCACGGCGTTCACCGAGCACCGCGATGAACCGCCGACGGCCGTTCCCGTCCGGGTGGCGGACGGGAACGGCCCGCGGCTCCCCCTCCAGGGGCCTGTCGGGGCGTCAGCCCGTGAAGCCCTTGAAGATGTTGGTGAACTCGTACGTGCTCTGGCTGATGCCGCTGCAGGTCGGCGAGACGGAGCCGTTCGGGCAGCCGCCGTTGTCGCGGCCGACCGACCAGAAGCCGATGTACCCGACGTGGTTGGTCTGGGCGTAGCTCAGCACCTGACCGGCGACGGCCTGTGTGGTGGTCGGGCCGGTGTCGTTCTTACCGATCATCGGGGTGAGGCCGAGCATGCCCTTGAGCTCGGCGTCGCTCTTGCCGGGCCAGACCTGCTTCATCTGCCCGAGCGTGGAGTTCGCCGCGGCGATCAGGGCGTCGCCCCAGGAGCCCGAGTACCCGAAGTCCATCAGCATCGGGTTGACGGTGACGTTCAGGCCGCGGGAGGCGGCGTCCTGCAGGATCTGCACCGAGAACGGGTCGACGCCGTAGTCCGAGGACTGCACCCGCAGCGTGTAGGTGACCGTGGTGCCGCGCGCGGCCTGCAACTGCTTCAGGGCGGTGTTGACCTGCGCGACCGGGATGGACGCCTCGACGTCGACGTCGAGGCGGTTGCTGCCGACCGCGTCGAGCGCCTTCTCGTAGGCGGCGAGCAGCGCGGACGAGCTGCCGCAGGTGTTCTCCAGGTACGGCCCGGTCGCGCCGCCGGTCGCCACCGTGACGTCGCCGCCGACGCTCTTCAGGTCATTGACCTCGCCGATGACGCGCGAGTCGTTCAGCGGGATGGTGCCGCCCCACGACGGGTTGCACCCGGTGCTGTCCGCGAGCGCGAAGGCCAGGGTGAAGTGCTTCTGGCCCGTCGCCGTGGCCACGTCCTTCAGCGTCGGGCTGGCCATCGTGATGTCGATGTAGGGCGAGAACCGGCCGCCGCCGGTGCCGCCGCCTCCACCGCCGCCGCTGTCGGTGGTGGCGCTGACCGTGGCGCTGAAGGCCGAGGCGTTCCCGGCGGCGTCCTTGGCCCGCACCTTGAAGGAGTACGAGGTCGACGCGGCCAGCCCCGACACCGTCGCGCTCGTCCCCGAGACCGTCGTGGCCAGGGACGATCCCTGGTACACCTCGTACCCCGTCACCCCGACGTTGTCCGTCGAGGCCGTCCAGGACAACGACACACTCGACGAGGTGTGCCCGGTCACCGTCAGCCCGGTGGGCGTGCTCGGCGGCTGCGTGTCCGAACCACCCCCACCGCCTCCGCCGCCGTCACAGGCGGCGCCGTTCAGCGTGCAACCGGTCGGCGTGCCGCTCCCCGACGCCACGAACCCGAACGACACTGACGCACCCGCGGCGATCGAGGCGTTGTAGTCCCGGTTCTTGAACGTGTAGTGCGAGCCCGACTGCGTCAGCAACGCGTCCCAGTACGTGCCCACCGACGACCCCGACGGCAGATCGAACGCCACCGTCCAGCCACTGATCGCCGACGAGCCGTTGTTCGTGACCGTGAACTGTGCCTGGTAACCGCTCCCCCAGTCCGACGTCTTGGCGAACGTCGCCGTGTTCGCCGCCGCGTACGCCGACACCGCGGTCAGCACGACGGCCAGGGGCAGTAGCAGCATCCCGACGAGCAGGGACGCGATCCTGGATCTCTTCAAGGCGGGGACCTCTCTCGTGGGGCGGGCTCTCGATGGGACCGGCTCCCGGCCGCGCCGGCGGGTGGAACGACCGGGAGCCGGGGCTCAACCGGTGAACTGACCGATGATCGTCGCGAAGTCGTACGGCTGCTGGGTGACGCCGCTGCACTTGCCGTCCGCCCAGCCGGTGGTTCCGGTGCACTGCCGGTCCCGGTTCAGCGACCAGAACGACAGCCGGCCGAGATGGTGCTGCTGCGCGTAGCCGAGCAGCGTGCGGAAGGTGTCCTGGGTGAACAGCTCGCTCGGCTGGTCGGTGTGGCCGTTCATCAGGATCAGGCCCGTACGGGCGTAGAGGTTCGCGTCGGACAGGTCGGGGCGCAGCGCGGTGAGCTGGGTGTGCGCGGCCTCCATCACCTTCTGGACGTCGGCGGCCATGGACGCCGCCGGGCCTCCGTAGTCGAAGGCCATGACCGCGTACAGGTCGATGTCGGCCCCGTTGTCCTTGGCCCGCTGGATCTCGGCCTTGTCCAGGTCGCTGAGGCCGACGGTCGTCACCGGCATGGTGAGGGAGACCTGGAGAGTGCGCCCGGCGGCGGCCGCGTTCTGTTTGAGGATCTTGATGGCCTGGAAGCGCCGCGTCTCCCCGGCGGCGTCGCCGAGGTCGTCGCCCTCGATGTCGAAGTCGACATGGGTGAGGGCGTACTTGTCGATCACCTGCTGGTACGCCTGGGCGAGGGACGCGGCGTCGGAGCAGGCGGCGCCGAGCTCCAGACCGTTGTAGCCGCCGAAGGAGACCGCGACGTCGCCGCCCGCCGCGCGTACCGCGTCGACCTGTGCCTTGACGGCGGTGTCCGAGGAGACCGGGTGCGCGGTGTCGCCGTCCCAGGTCGGGGTGCAGCCTCCGCCGTTCGGCGCGAGGACGAAGGCGAGGACCAGCGACTTCACGCCGCTGCCGGAGACGATCCCGGAGATCGGCTGCGGGTCGTTGTCGAGGGGCATGAAGTACGGCGCCGCGCGCAGGTCCCCGGACGGCGGCGGGGTCCCGCCGCCGCTGTCGGTGGTGGCGCTGACCGTGGCGCTGAAGGCCGAGGCGTTCCCGGCGGCGTCCTTGGCCCGCACCTTGAAGGAGTACGAGGTCGACGCGGCCAGCCCCGACACCGTCGCGCTCGTCCCCGAGACCGTCGTGGCCAGGGACGATCCCTGGTACACCTCGTACCCCGTCACCCCGACGTTGTCCGTCGAGGCGTTCCAGGACAGGGAAAGGCTCGAGGAGGTGTGCCCGGTGACGGCGAGTCCGGTGGGTGTGCTCGGCGGCTGGGTGTCCGAGCCACCACCCCCGCCGCCGTCACAAGCCGCGCCGTTCAGCGTGCAACCGGTCGGCGTCCCGCTCCCCGACACCACGAACCCGAACGACACCGAACCACCCGCCGGGACCGACGCGTTGTAGTCCCGGTTCTTGAACGTGTAATGCGAGCCCGACTGGGTCAACAGCGCGTCCCAGTACGTGCCCACCGACGACCCCGACGGCAGATCGAACGCCACCGTCCAGCCACTGACCGCCGAGGAGCCGCCGTTCTTGACGGTGAACTGGCCCTGGTAACCGCTCCCCCAGTCCGACGTCTTCGCGAACGTGGCGGTGAGCGGGCCGGCGGCGTGGGCGCGCCCGGCGGTCAGGACGCCGAGCGCGAGAAGGCAGGCGGTCAGGATGGTCAGGGCACGCGGGCGAACACGCACGGGTCCTCCTTGCGGGCACCCGCGCACAGGCGCGGGCGGGGTCGCGTCCGGCGGTCAGAACCCTGTCGCTGTCGTCGGGCGAGCCCCCGGAGGCTTCCGCCTGCGCCTTACCTGAAGCGGCAGTCGATCCGAGTAAGCCCGATGTGAACCGGAGCCGTCAATATTCTTAAGAAGCTTTCTTGTTAATTAGATCGCGACTCCGGCGGACCGCTCGTCAGTGCGTAGACCACACGTTGCCCGATTTGGCCGGAAAACCGGTTCGAGCGGTCCGAAATCCGCGTCCTCAGCCGACGTTCCGGGTGTTCAGCTCCGGGTGGTCCGGATCGATGTGCCAGCTGTTGACGCGCCGGGGGTGGATGCGGATCACCTCGTTGCTGAAGAAGCCCGGCGCCAACGGCGGCTTCTCGACGGCGAGGGTCTCGGCGCGGCCCCGGATCTCGACGCCGCGGCCCCAGCCGGGCCGGACCGCCCCCGGTTCGTCGGGGGTCATGTCGTCGACGACGAACGCCACCACGGGGTTGGCCTGGGCGTTGCGGTACTTCTGGCTGGCGCTCAGGTTCGGCCCGCCGATGTCGATCGTGTCGTCCTCGTTGAGGCGGAAGCCGACCGGCCGCACCTGGACCGCCCCGTCGGCGGCGACGGTCGCCAGGCGGCCGAGGTTCTGTCCGGCCAGATACGCGCGTTCCCTGTCAGTGAAGATCATGACTCCCGAGGCTACGACCTCGACCTAGGTTGAGGTCAATCAGGAGTCACCGCGCCAGCGGCCGATGAACACGTACCAGAGGTAGCCGCCCGTCTCGCGGACGATGTAGTGGAACTGCGTGTCCCGGGTGCCGACGGTGGGCCCGCTGCGGGTCGGCGAGGTGACCGCCTTGATCCCGTTGTCGTCGGCCATCGTGCGGGAGCGCAGCGCGTGCCAGGGGTCGGTCACGATGACGGCGGTATGCCACCCCTGCCGCTTGTACTCCCTGCCCACGTCGATCATGCTCTGCAGGGTGTCGCTGCCGCTGCGCACCGCCACGATCCGGCTGTTCGGCACGCCGTGCTCGTTCAGCCACGCCTTGCCGGTACCGGCCTCGGTGTAGTTGTCCCCGGGCCGGTTGCCGCCGACCGTGACGATGTGCGGGGCCACGCCCTCGCGGTACAGCTTCAGGGCGTGCGTCAGCCGCCACTCGAGCACGGCCGAGGGCTTGCCGTTGTACTGCGCCGCGCCGAGCACGATGATCGCGTCGGAGTGCCGGTGGTCGTCCTGCCGGGCGACGTACCAGACGCGGAACCCGGCGAACAGCGGCGTACCGATGATCAGGACGAGCAGCAGGTAGACCACCCGCCGCACCCACCGCCATCCAGAACGCCGGCGCGGCCGGGGTTCGGTCGCGCCGGCGTGCTCGTCCGCGTCCGGGCCACCGCCGTCGAAGTCGTCCGGGCCGCCGCCGTCCACGTCGTCTGCGGCGCGCCGGTCCGCGTACTCCCGTGGCGGCTCGAGCACGCTCGTCCGGTCGTCCTGGGGGTCCTCTTCGTCGCGTCCGCGACGGGGCAGGTCCTGCCGCGTGGGGTCGGGCCGCCACTGCGGCAGGTCGCTGCGGGTACGCGCCGGTTCGGCCGGGACACCCGAGGTGTCCCGGCCGAGCTCGACCGTGGGCTCGCCACGGTCAGGTCGTTCGGTGATCGCTCCTCCGTCTCGCACGACCCATTAGACGCGGTCGGCCGGGTCGGTGGTTCAGCGGCTGTCACTCTCTGATGACTGTATAGCCGCCCGGCCCGCCTCCAGGCGCGCGACCGGGACCCGGAACGGCGAGCAGGACACGTAGTCCAGGCCGACCTCGTGGAAGAAGTGCACCGAGTCCGGGTCGCCGCCGTGCTCGCCGCAGATGCCCAGTTTGAGGTCCGGGCGGGTCTTGCGGCCCTCCTCGGCGGCCACCCGGACGAGCCGTCCGACGCCGTCGACGTCGAGGGTCTCGAACGGGGACACGCCGAAGATGCCCAGCTCCAGGTAGCGGCTGAAGAACGCCGCCTCCACGTCGTCGCGGGAGAATCCCCACGTCGTCTGGGTCAGGTCGTTGGTGCCGAAGGAGAAGAACTCCGCCGCCTCGGCGATCTGCCCGGCCGTGAGCGCGGCGCGCGGCAACTCGATCATGGTGCCGATCGGCGCCTCGACACCGACCTCGCGCAGCACCTCCTCGGCCTGGTCACGGATGAGCTCGAGCTCCTGCACGGCGACGACCAGCGGAATCATGATCTCCGGGTGCGGGTCGCGGCCGGCGGCCTTCTGCTCCGCGGCCGCCTCGGCGATCGCGCTGACCTGCATGGCGAACAGGCCCGGGATGACGACGCCGAGCCGTACGCCCCGCAGGCCGAGCATCGGGTTCTCCTCGTGCAGCCGGCGTACGGCGTCCAGGAGGCGGCGCTCGTCGTCGGAGGCCTCGCCGGTGGCCACCTTGACCGACAGCTCGGTCAGGTCGGGCAGGAACTCGTGCAGCGGGGGGTCGATCAGCCGGATCGTCACCGGGCTGCCGTCCATCGCCTCGAAGATCTCGGCGAAGTCCTGCTTCTGCAGCGGCTTGAGCGCGTCGAGGGCGGCCTGCCGGTCCTTCTCCGTCTCGGCGAGGATGAGGTCCTCCACGAGCTGCCGCCGGTCGCCGAGGAACATGTGCTCGGTGCGGCACAACCCGATCCCCTTCGCGCCGAACCGCCGGGCCCGCGAGGCGTCGGCGGCCGTGTCGGCGTTGGCGCGTACGTCGAGGCGGCGGCGCGTGTCCGCGTGGGTCATGATCCGGTGCACGGACCCCACCAGCTCGTCGCCATCCTCCACGGACAGCGTCCCCTCGAAGTACTGGACGACCGGGGAGTCGACGACGGGGACCTCGCCGAGGTAGACCGCGCCGGAGGACCCGTCGATCGAGAGGACGTCGCCCTCGGAGATCGTCACGCCGCCGGGCCCGGTGACCTTCCCCGCCCGTACGTCGACCTCGAGCTCCTCGGCGCCGCAGACGCAGGTCTTGCCCATGCCGCGGGCGACGACGGCGGCGTGCGAGGTCTTGCCGCCGCGGGAGGTGAGGATGCCGCGCGCGGCGATCATGCCGTCGAGGTCGTCGGGGTTGGTCTCGCGGCGGATGAGGATGACGTCCTCGCCCTGCTCGGCGAGCTCGACGGCGCGGGCGGAGGTGAAGACGGCCTTGCCGACCGCCGCGCCGGGCGAGGCGTTCATGCCCTGGGCGATCTTCTCGGCCGTCGCGTCGTCGGCGAAGCGCGGGAACATCAGCTGGACGAGCTGGTCGCCGGTCACCCGGCTGACCGCCTCGTCCTCGTCGATGAGCCCCTGCTCGACGAGCTGGCAGGCGATGCGGAACGCCGCGGCGGCGGTCCGCTTGCCGACGCGGGTCTGCAGCATCCACAGCTTGCCGCGCTCGATGGTGAACTCGATGTCGCACAGGTCGCGGTAGTGGTTCTCCAGCGTCTCCATGATCTGCAGGAGCTCGTCGTAGGAGCGCTTGTCGATCTGCTCCAGCTCCGCCAGCGGCACGGTGTTGCGGATGCCGGCGACGACGTCCTCGCCCTGGGCGTTCTGCAGGTAGTCGCCGTAGATGCCCTGGTGGCCGCTCGCGGGGTCGCGGGTGAAGGCGACGCCGGTGCCGGAGTCCATGCCCAGGTTGCCGAAGACCATCGCGACGATGTTGACCGCGGTGCCCAGGTCGGCGGGGATGCGCTCCTGGCGGCGGTAGAGGATGGCGCGCGGGGCGTTCCAGGACTCGAACACCGCCTTGACCGCCAGGTCCATCTGCTCGCGCGGATCGGTGGGGAAGTCGCGGCCGGCCTGCTCGCGGACAATCCCCTTGAACGTCTTTACGAGGTCCTTGAAGTCGGCGGCGTCCAGGTCGAGGTCGTTGCCGACGCCTTTCGCGCGCTTGGCGTTCTCGAGTGCGTCCTCGAAGTGCTCGCCGTCGATTCCCAGGACCGTCTTGCCGAACATCTGGATGAGCCGCCGGTAGGAGTCCCAGGCGAACCGCTCGTCGCCGGCGTGCCCGGCGAGCCCGTGCACGGACTCGTCGTTCAGGCCCACGTTGAGGACGGTCTCCATCATGCCCGGCATCGAGAACTTGGCGCCGGAACGCACGCTGACCAGCAGCGGGTCGTCGGCCTGCCCCAGTCGCTTGCCCATCTGCCGTTCGAGCGCGTCGAGGTAACGGTCGATCTCCGCGTCGAGGCCGTCCGGAACGGCTCCGTGCTCGAGGTAGTGCCGGCAGGCCTCGGTCGTGATGGTGAATCCCGGCGGAACGGGGAGGCCGAGATTGGTCATCTCGGCCAGGTTCGCGCCTTTGCCCCCCAGCAGATCTTTCAGGTCCTTGTTGCCCTCGGTGAAGTCGTACACGTACTTCGGCATGGGAGACTCTTTTCCCTCCGGTCCACGCTGAATGCGGCGACTCTACCCAGCTCTCGGTGAAACGATCGTCACTGTCAGCGCTCATCGATCTTTGCGCAGGTCAGCACCGGTGTAGTGGTCTATTCCAATACCGACATTCCCCCCATTTCGCCCCAATAGCCCTCGACGCGGAGCGCGCAGGTGCAGACGCTGCCACGGCTGCGGGATGATGTGCGGATGAGGCCTGTGACCAATCCCGGGGCTGGTGAGGCGTTCGCGCCGATCGCCGATTACGGGTTCCTGTCCGACACCGAGACCACCGCGCTGGTGGCCCCGAGCGGCAATATCGAGTGGATGTGCCTGCCGCGCATGGACTCCCCGAGCGTGTTCGGCTCGCTACTCGACCGCGACGCCGGATACTTCCGCGTCGGGCCCGCGGGCATCGAGGTGCCCGCCGCCCGTCGCTATATCCCCGGCACGATGGTGCTGGAGACCACGTGGTGGACGCCGGGCGGCTGGCTCGTCGTCCTCGACGCCCTGCTCATGGGCCCGTGGCATCACGAGGACCAGCGGTCCCACACCCATCGCCGCACCCCGACCGACTATGACGCCGACCATGTGCTGCTGCGCGTCATCCGCTGTGAGAACGGCCAGGCGCAGGTGCGCCTGGACTGCATGCCGATCTTCGACTACGGCCGGAAGAGCGCCAAGTGGGAGCACACCGGCGTCGGCTACCACGAGGCCGTGGCCAAGGGGAACGGCATCGATCTGCGGCTCACCAGCGACCTGAACATCGGGTTCGAGGGCTCCCTCGCCACCGCCCGTACGCTCCTGAAAGAGGGCGAGAGCCGGTTCGTGGCGCTGTCGTGGAGCGAGCACCGGCCGCCGCAGTCGTGCGACGAGGCCCAGGAGCGGCTCACCTGGACCGTCCACCACTGGCAGCACTGGCTCGACCGGGGCCGCTTCCCCGACCACCCCTGGCGGGCGCACCTGCAGCGCAGCGCGCTCACGCTCAAGGGCCTGACGTACGCGCCAACGGGCGCGGTCGCGGCGGCGGCGACCACCTCCCTGCCGGAGGCGCCGGGCGGCGACCGCAACTGGGACTACCGCTACACCTGGATCCGCGACTCGACGATGGCCCTGTGGGCCTTCTACACGCTGGGCTTCGACTGGGAGGCCAACGACTTCTTCCACTTCATCACCGACGTCGCCGAGGCCGCGGGCGGCCACCTGCAGATCATGTACGGCATCGACGGCCGGGCCGAGCTGGAGGAGTCCACGCTCGACCACCTCCACGGGTACGACGGCGCGCGTCCCGTGCGCATCGGCAACGGCGCGTACGTCCAGCAGCAGCACGACGTCTGGGGCGCGATCATCGGCTCCATCTACCTGTACGTCCGCAAGCGCGACCGGCTCGACGACCGGCTCTGGACGATAATCGTGAAGCAGGTCGAGGCCGCGCTCGAGCACTGGCGCTTCCCCGACCGCGGCATGTGGGAGGTACGCGGCGAGCCGCAGCACTTCACCTCGTCCAAGCTCTTCTGCTGGCTCGCCGCCCACCGCGGCTCCCAGCTCGCCCAGATCCGCGGCGACCACGAGCGGGCGGAGCGCTGGCAGCGGGCCGCCGACGAGATCCACGCCGACATCCTCGAGAACGCCGTCGACGAGCGCGGCGTCTTCGTCCAGTACTACGGCACGAAGTCGCTCGACGCGTCGGTGCTGCTCATCCCCATGCTCGGCTTCCTGCCCCCGGACGACAAACGGGTCCGCGAGACGGTCTTCGCGATCGCCGACGAGCTGACCCAGGACGACCTCGTGCTGCGCTACCGGGCCACGGAGACGGACGACGGGTTCGACTCCGAGGAGGGCACGTTCACGATCTGCTCGTTCTGGCTGGTGTCCTCGCTGGTGCTGATCGGCGAGTTGGAGCGTGCCAAGGCCATGTGCGAGAAGCTGCTGTCCTACGCCAGCCCGCTTCAGCTGTACGCCGAGGAGATCGACGCGCACAGCGGCCGGCACCTGGGCAACTTCCCTCAGGCGTTCACCCACCTGGCGCTGATCAACGCGGTGATGCACGTCATCCGCGCGGAGGAGGAGCTGCGCGAGGTGCCGCGCATCTGACCGCCCAGAAAAGCCGAATCACCGAACATAACAGACACAGCAAATAACGAGAAAGGCCTGAGTTGCGGCCATAAGCGGGCATTGACCCGTGCGACGGTGAACCCTACCGTTCAGTAACGGCCCCGCCAGGCCCCAGCGGAACCCGGTGCCGGTTCCCCCCTCCCGGCACCGGGTGACGCCAAAGTCAGTCCGCCCTCTCCATGACGAGCGCGACCGGCGTCGCCGTGAACACGCTCGACCAGGTCCCGACGAGGATCCCGGCCAGCAGCGCCACCGCGAAGTCCGTCAGCGAGTCGCCCCCGAACAGGGCGAGCGCCGCCAGGATGAAGATCGCGCCCATGCCGGTGTTGACCGTACGCGGCACGGTCTGCAGCGCGGCGCGGTTCGCGACCCGGGCGAACGGGGCCTCCGGCTCCGCCGTCCGCAGCCCCCGGATCCGGTCGAAGACCACGACCGAGTCGTTCACCGAGTAGCCGATGATCGTGAGCAGCGCCGCGAGGAAGATCCCGTCGATGGGCCTGCCCGTCCAGGCGAACAGCCCGGTGACGATGACGACGTCGTGCAGCATCGCCAGCACCGCACCAGCCCCGAACGTCCACCGGAACCGGATCGCCAGGTAGACCAGTTGCCCGCCGAGCGCGGCGCCCAGCGCGATCACCGCCTTGTTCCGCAGCTCACTGCCCATGCTCGGCCCGACCTTCTCGTCGCGCTGCTTGGTCACGGTCCCGCCGTCGCGCCGGAGCGCCGCCTCGATCCGCCGTTCCTGCTGGTCGCTGAGGTTCTGCGTACGGATGGACACGCCGTCTTTGCCGGACGCCTGGACGACGGCGTGCGGGAACCCCGCGTCCGACACGACCCGGCGCGCGGCGTCCGCGCCGACCGGCCGGCTCGTGGAGTACTCGACCAGCCGGCCCCCGGTGAACTCCACCCCGAGGTTCAGTCCGCGTACGGTGATCCCGGTGACCGCCAGCAGCACCGCGACCGCCGAGACCGACAGCCAGAGACGGCGACGCCGCATCAGGTCCGGGTTCCGCCGCTCGATCCACCGCCGAACCCGCCCGGCGCCGGCCAGCCCCGTCAGCGACGGGCGCGCGGCGACGGCCCGCCGGCCGGTCACCCACTCGGCGAGCACCCGCGTGACCAGCAGCGCCGACACGAACGAGGCCAGCACGCCGATCGACAGCGTGACGCCGAACCCGCGGACCGACCCCGAGGCAAGGTAGAACAGCAGGCCGGCGGCGAGCAGGGTCGTCATGTTCGAATCCGCGATGGCCGACCAGGCGTTGCGGAACCCCCGGGTCAGCGCGGACCGCACTCCCCTGCGCGGCAGCGCGGCGTACTCCTCCCGGGCCCGCTCGAAGACCAGCACGTTCGCGTCGACCGCCATGCCGATGGCCAGCACGAACCCGGCCAGCCCCGGCAGCGTGAGGGTGGCGCCCATCGCGCTGAGCACGGCGTACGAGATCAGCGCGTACGAGGCGAGCGCCACCGTGGCGACCACGCCCGTCAGGCGGTACATCCAGATCACGAACAGCGCCGTGAGCAGGACCCCGATCACCGCGGCGCGGGCGCTCGCGTCGATCGCCTCCGCCCCGAGGGTCGGCCCGACCGTACGCTGCTCGACGACGCCGACCGGCACCGGCAGCGCCCCGCCCTGGATCAGCGCCGCGAGGTCCTTGGCCTCCTTCTCCCCGAACCGCCCGGTGATCTGCGTCGATCCACCGGTGATGCCGGTCCCGCAGCGTACGCCCGGGTCGACCTGCGGCGACGAGATGACCTTTTCGTCGAGGAGGATGGCGACCCGGCGCGCCGGATCACCCGGCGCGGCGCAGGCCGCCTTCGCGGTCAGCCGCTGCCACGCCGCGTCATGGCGAAAGCCGACCGAGACGAACCAACCGCGCAGGTCCTGTGGATCGAACCCGGCCTGCGCCCTGCCGACCTCCTCCCCGGTCAGCGCGACGGACCCGACCCGCAGCGGCCGCCCCATCTCGTCGGTCATGGCCTGGCCGCCGCTGGACACCACCGGCCGGAAGGACAACTGCGCGGTACGCCCGATGACCCCGATGGCCTGCCGGGCGTCCTGCACGCCGGGCAGTTCGACGATGATGCGCTGGTCGCCGGAGCGGGTCAGCGTCGGCTCCGACAGCCCAAGGGCGTCGATCCGCTTGCGCAGCACCTCCACGGCGCGGTCGGTGGACCCTCGATCGGCCTTCGCGTACGGGGAGTCGTGGGTCTGCAACACGATCTGCGTGCCTCCGCGCAGGTCCAGTCCGAGACGCGGAGACGTGGTGAGGGCGATGAGAACTGAGGCGGCGATGATGGCGAACGCCCAGAGCGCTCGCACCGCCGTGGCACGAGAAATGGAATGCCTCCATACGGGCCGGCCCGGATGACCGGGCCACGGGGGAACCCGCCACGCCCGTCGGGCGCGGCGGGATGAGGATCAGGAACCCGTGATGGAGGGCGGCCCGCGCCCGCGTGGAGTGAGCGGCGCCGTCCCGCCGGGCGCCCGCACCGCATCGACGACCGTCCCGACCAAGCGCCGGTCGGCCCCGGCCGCCACCCGCCCGGCGAGAACCACCGGACCGGCCGACGCGGTATGTGCCGGCGACGAGACACTCGTCGCGGCCCGAGCCCGGGGCGTACCGTTCTTGTCGGCGAGTACGACGCCGGTGGAAACGGTCGCCGCCGTGGCATACGCCGACCCGGACACGGCCGCGACCGTGACGGAGCCGGAGACACCGGCTCCGGAGACACCGGCCGGCCGCACATCGGCCACCGGCCGAGGAGAGGCCGCCCGTCGCGCATCGGCCGTTGCGGTGAAGATGCTGGAATCGGCCGCCGAGACTGAGACGGTCGCCGCCGGGATGGCCGCGGACGCGTGCGCGGCGATCGCGGGGTCGACGGCGAACCCCAGAATGCCGAAGAGAAGGAGCAGCATTCGGAGGCCGCGGGTCATGCGTTCGTTCACACCCGCCCCTCCGCTGCCGGTGATCTTCCCGCGCCCACCGTAACCGATGCAGCCCGTCTGCCTCAGTCGACCTCGTACAAGGTATCGAGGCCGATCAACGCGATGCTGTCCGAATTGTCCTGCAACCGTTCGTCGAAGCCGATCCCGCTGTAGCAGGCGAGGACGGTGTCGCGAACGTCGTACCCTCGGCCGCCCAGCAGGTCCCGGGCCCGGCGCAGACGGTCGACGTGCCGGACGCCCATCGCCTCACCCCACTTGCACTCGCCGAGGGACAGGACCCGGCGCGGCTCACCGGGGATCGCGGGTCCCAAGACGACGACGTCCACCTCGATTTGTTCACGTCCCCCGCTCACCACCCCGGCACCCACATCGCCGGGGAGATCGCCGAAGAAGCGGCTCGGCGCGAGCATTGCGAACTCGCGGCACATCTGCTCGAAATGCGGCCCTACGACCTGGGAAGAGAAGCGCGGCGCGGCGTCCGCCCAGATCGGCCCGGCTCGACCGCTCTCCAGCAGACCCCACCGTGGACGCATCACGACCTCATAGAACACGATCAGCGGTTCGGCGATGCGGTAGCGCGATCGTCCGCTCCGGAACAAATCCGCGTCCCGGCGAATCAGGCAACTGTCCTCCAGAACGTTGAGGTGGTGCCCGATGTCGGCGGCCTTTCGGCCGATGTAACCCGCGATCCCGCCCCTGGTGTTGTTACCGCTCGCGACGGCGGCAAGGATCGAGTGATAAAGGGCGGTGTCGCGGACGTCGGCCTCCTCCTCCAGGAGGTAGCGCGCTTCCCGGAACAGCGGCGTCCCGGGGTCCAGCACGGTTTCGAGGACCCAATCATCGAAATCATCGAGGCCGTCCGGACTCCGGTCATTGACGAATCTGCGATAGGCCGGGGTACCTCCCACGATCGCGTGCAGCAGCACCGCGAGCCGCGACCCGGCAACCCTCCAGAAGCGGGCTGCCAACGGGTACTCGAAGGGCCGTAGGACGAGTTCGAGATTTGCTCGGCCGCGCAGCGGTGCGCTTCCCCCGAGCAGCCCGCCCATCACCGACATCGCGGAGCCACAGAGCAGTATCGAGATCGGGGTCTGCCGCGACACACCACGATCCAGCTCTCGCTGCAGAATCGACGGCAGGGCGGGTGACGCCTTGCAGAGGTACGGGAATTCGTCGATGACCACCGGTCCGCGGAGGGAAGCGGCGATGGAGAAGAGATAGGTGACCGCTTCGTCCCACCCGGTGAACCGCAGGGGTACGGGCGCATCGAGATATTCGGACAGTGCGTTCGCGAAGAGCGCCAGCGATTCGGTCTCGGTCGCCTCTGTGGCGCCGAAGTAGAAGCCGTCGCACTCTCGTGTGAGGGCCTCCAGCAGGTAAGTCTTCCCCTGCCGCCGTCGACCGCTCACCACTCCGAGCTGCGGCCGATCCGGCTCCCGGGTGACGAAGGCCGCCAGGTGACGCCACTCGGAATCCCGATCGAACAGGTGGTCAGGCTTCGCGATCATTCTGCTCCAGAAGGGAGGTGTATGGTTCGTCGAAGTATACTTCGACGAACCATACTCCTCCCTCTCTACGGTCGGCGAGCCGGGAAGGATTCGTCACGTCCTGACGCCAGGCGGTGACGTCACCGCGTCGGCGGATGCGTCGCGGTCGCCGACGACGGCCCACACCGTCCTGCCGCCGTCGTCATGCAGCCGCCAGCCCCAGCCGTCCGAGCGGGTCTTGACGAGTGGAAGACTCCGGCCGTCCGTCCGCGCGGCCTGGCGATCTGGTGACGTCTCGCTGGTGTCCCACACCTCGATCAGCACGGCGCCGTCCTGACGTGACAGGGTGATGTCGACGGCCTCACTGGCCTCCATCGCGTTAGTGACGAGTTCGACGGCGATCAGCCGTACGTCGTCGCCCCTTACCGGTGCCTTCCAGGCATCGAGCGCCATCTCCACCAGCGGAGGCACCTGGTCGAGCGCCACCGGATGCGGCGGAAGCGGCAACCAGTACGCACGGTGCTCCGGCTGCTCGGCCGCGATCGGGTCCTGCCGGAGGGGAAGCCGACATGCGCCGTCCTCCGACGGCCGCAGCATCTCGTTGCCATCCTCTTCGATGCCCGATGTCGCCGACATTCCGCCGCCCTCCTCGCTCCGACCGTTCCGGAAAGTGACACGGCTTCCCGGGATTCCGCGACCAGACTCACATGCTCGGTTACGCTTTGCGACGAACCGCGGCACACCGCGGCACAACCTGACCACTCGACAGCCGGAACCTGGACACGGTCGACCCCCGGAGGCCCGCCATGGTGGCACGACGCGACCCGTACGAATCCCCAGCGATCCGCGCATTCGCTGCGGAGCTGGAAGCCTGGCGCCGCGGCGCCGGACTGTCCAAGGTCGAGCTCGCCGAGACGCTCGGCTACACGCCCCAACTGATCGGCCAGCTCGAAGCGGGCAAGAACATCCCCTCGAAGAAGTTCGCCGAGGACACCGACACGTACTTCAAAACCAACGGGCTGTACGTCCGCCTCTGGAAATTGATCAACGACACCCGCCACCTCGCCGCCCTACCACCGGGCTTCTCCGACTACGTCGCCCGCGAGGCCGAAGCGTCGAACATGTACGTCTTCGAGCAGAGCGTGGTTAAGGGGATCTTCCAGACGCCGGAGTACGCCGCCGAGGTGCTGAAGGCCGGCCGCACCGGAGACGAGACCGAGCTACTCGTCGCCAAGCGCATCACCCGTCAGGAGATTCTGACTCGCCCGCACCCGCCACGCATAGTCGCGGTGTTCGACGAGGGAGTCATCCGCCGCATGATCGGCGGCAGGCAGGTCATGCGGGGCCAGCTCGGCCGCCTCATCGAGGTCGCGGAGCAGCCGCACATCACCCTGCAGATCGTTCCGAGCAGCACGGGCACGTACGCCGGACTGATGGGAGCGTTCACGATCCTGGGGTTCGACGACGGCCCCGACCTCGTCTACACGGAAGGCCACCTGGGCGGTCAATTGACCGCCGACGGCCCCACGGTCCGGGAGTACGCTCGGATCTACGACCTGATCAGGGGCGCGGCGATGTCGGCCGACGAGTCCCTGAAACTGCTGCACGAGGTATTGGAGAGCCTATGAGCACACCAAACCCGTCGACCGCCCAATGGCGCAAGAGCAGCCACAGCACCGATACGGCAGGCGACTGCGTTGAGATCGCCCCCTGGCGGAAGAGTAGCCGTAGTGGCCCCACTGGCGGCGACTGCGTCGAGATCGCCCTACTGTCCGCTTCCGCCGCCCGCACGGCCGGGTGACCCCGAACTGATCTTCAGCCGTATGTGAAGAGCCTCTGCCCGTGATCACGGGCAGAGGCTCTTCACATACGATGCGGGCACCCGAGGCGCGTACCCGAACCGGCCGCGCCCAGAGCCTCCGCGGGTCAGCAGCCGAGCAGGCGGGTGGCGAGGAACGCCTCGACCTGGTCGAGGCCGATGCGCTCCTGGGCCATCGAGTCCCGCTCCCGGATGGTCACCGCGTTGTCCTCGAGGGTGTCGAAGTCGACGGTCACGCAGTACGGGGTGCCGATCTCGTCCTGGCGGCGGTAGCGACGGCCGATCGCGCCGGCGTCGTCGAACTCGACGTTCCAGTTGCGGCGCAGCTGCGCGGCGAGGTCCTTCGCCTTGGGCGACAGGTCGGCGTTGCGCGACAGCGGCAGCACCGCGACCTTGACCGGCGCGAGCCGGTGGTCCAGGCGCATGACCGTGCGCTTCTCCATCTTGCCCTTGGCGTTCGGCGCCTCGTCCTCGTTGTAGGCGTCCATCATGAACGTCAGCACGCACCGGTCGACACCGGCCGCCGGCTCGATGACGAACGGGACGTAGCGCTGCTCCTTGTCCTGGTCGTAGTACGACAGGTCCTGACCGGAGTGCTTGGCGTGCGTGGACAGGTCGTAGTTGGTGCGGTTCGCGATGCCCTCCAGCTCACCCCACTCGCTGCCCTGGAAGTTGAAGCGGTACTCCACGTCCACGGTCCGCTTCGAGTAGTGGGACAGCTTGTCCTTCGGGTGCTCGAAGAGCCGGAGGTTCTCCTTGGAGATGCCGAGGTCGACGTACCACTGGAGCCGGGTGTCGATCCAGTACTGGTGCCACTCCTCATCCGTGCCCGGCTCGACGAAGAACTCCATCTCCATCTGCTCGAACTCGCGCGTACGGAAGATGAAGTTGCCCGGCGTGATCTCATTCCGGAACGACTTGCCGATCTGGCCGATGCCGAACGGCGGCTTGCGCCGGGCCGCCTGCTGCACGGCGGCATAGTTGATGAAGATGCCCTGCGCGGTCTCCGGCCGCAGGTACGCCAGGCCGGACTCGTCCTCGACCGGGCCGAGGTAGGTCTTGAGCAGGCCGTTGAACATCCGCGGCTCGGTGAACGCGCCGCGCGTGCCGCAGTTGGGGCAGACGAGGCCGGCCAGGCCGTTCTCCGGCGCCTTGCCGTGCTTCTCCTCGTACGCCTCGATCAGGTGGTCGGCGCGGTACCGCTTGTGGCAGGACTGACATTCGGTCAGCGGGTCGACGAACTCCTTGATGTGGCCGCTGGCCTCCCACACCTCACGGGCGAGGATCACCGAGGAGTCGAGGCCGACGACGTCGTCGCGGCCCTGCACCATGGACTTCCACCACTGGCGCTTGACGTTGTTCTTCAGCTCGACGCCGAGCGGGCCGTAGTCCCAGGACGCGCGAAGTCCGCCGTAGATCTCGCTCGACGGAAAGACCAGGCCTCGGCGCTTGCTGAGGTTGACGATGGTCTCCATCAATTCGGAACGACGGGCCATGAGTGATCTCCATCCGGCTGGCGGTCGGCGGGTTCTCCGCGTATATGAGGTACGGCGCCTGCGGTCGACCTGCGAGTCTGACCACGGCGCCCGGGTATCAGCTTAGCGACAGGACGCCGAGCCCCGCGCTCCAATACGCCGCCACGCCCCGCCGCACCGTCTCCGAGCACCCGATACGGACCTCGCCGGGAGCGGGCGGCCCGCCGGTGTCCGGAATCACGCGTCCTCTGTCGTCACAGGTGATGCATCAGGTTCTCGGCGAGCAGCCGCGCGATCTCCGGACTGTTGACGTGCCGCCGCGCCGCCGGCCGGTTCCCCGAGTAGGAGATCCGCGCCACCACCTCGTACCGACGGACGAAGACCTCCATCCCCTGCGAGTCCTCCCGCCAGCACGCCAGCCCGTCGACGTTCTTGATCGGGGTGAACCTCGCATTTCCGGCCGCCGGCCGGGCCATCCCGTCGTACGTACGCCGTGCTGTACGAACGTCCTGGCGGTAATGCCGTGACTTGAAGACACGCAGATCAAGGGAGAGCGCGACTTGCTGGTCGGCATTCCACCGGCATCCCCAGGATCCGCCGCCTCCTGCGCCGCCCGTCCCCCCGCTCTCACCAGTCAGTTGCCTGACGAGTGACCGGTCGAGCAACTTACAGGGATCCGACACGGTCGTCCGCTCGTACTTGTCCCCACAGCCACCGAGAACGACGCCGATCGCCACGACCCCGAGGCCGAGCCCGGCAACGAACCTCCGTTCGGCCACAACACCACCCCGCGATCATCCCCTACCCCCGATACCACCGGATGATCTTGCATGGCAACCCAACCGTCAAGCGAATGACCGCCGCCGACGGCCATCGCCCGAATTAGGAGTGACGATCTTCAACCAACTGCCCTGCTATCCAGTTCAACGGAAGTGCACGGCTGCAAAGCAGCCCGAGCCCCATCAACCGCCGTACGTGCCGCTTGTACCCAGATCCCCTTCTTCTCAACGGCGTGGACCACAGCGGCGACGATGTTCCAAAGCGGTAACACCGCTCACCGAAGCAAAAGAGTCCGTAGAATGTCGATACAGAAAGGCGTTTCGGCGGGTAACCCGTACGGCCGCTAGGTCTGCGACTTCAGGGAAGGGATCGTCATGATGCGCCGGCGGGTCCGTATCATGTTGAGCGCCACACTTCTGATCGCGACCGGTGGGTGCGCGACCAGTTCCCACGGGGACACATCGCCGAGCGTCAGCTCAACCGCATCGGCTGGCTCCGCATCGTCGCCGTTTCCAGTCTTTCGGCCGGGCGAGATTCGGTCGGTCCCGGATCCTCGGACGCTGTTCAGCCCGGCCCTGCGCAAAGAGTTGCGGTTCGATGCCTACCACGGTTCGGAATGCAAGAAGGACAAGGCCAACGAGTACATTGACGGGTGGGCCTGCTACCTGTTCACCCCGCGTAAGCGCCTACAAGACACTGAGCTGCTGGCCGTGTACGTGGAAGTGCACCACCCGACTCCGACCCAGGACGCGACGGAGTTCACCACCAGGGATTTCACCTCGTACAGGCAGGTCTTGGGCAGTGAGTGGGCTCCTGCTCAACTGGGCGATGAAGCACTGCGAGCGGAAACCGCCGGTGCCAGCTGGATCCGACTGCGGATCCGCAACGTCATGATGGCAGTCAGCGCGGACATCCCCGACCCGGATCCGCGTTCCGTCTCGGAGGAAGACCGCCGAGCCTGGCGGGCCGCCACGGAATTGACTCGCTCGATCACCGGACTCGCACAGTAGGAGCCGCTCCGACATTCTGCCGCGCCCCTCGCGGAGAGAGCCATACATTTTCTCTGGATGGAACACTTGTATACTGCCGTGCACGATGATGAGAGTGTTGGGTCGTGAGTAACTACTCGAAGATTGTCTTCCAGCGCCCTAGATGGCGCTTTCGCGACGTTTTTCGGTCATACGTCATCGATGTGGACGGACGCCCGCAGGGCAAGTTGCGGCCAGGCGAAGAGTTTTCTCTTGATGTCCTGCCAGGCAGGCATGTGATACGGGCGCGCGTCGACTGGAGCGGTAGCCCTTCACAAGAAATAAACGTAGTCCGCGACTCGCTACTTTTTGTAAGCGTTGAGCCGTCCGGTAATGCTCTCCAAATGTGGAAAGTCTTCATGCCTACGGGCGCATTGAGACTGACCGTTGAAGAGCGTCACCTGACGCCCCTCAAAGGTTTTTCACCGCCCTAGGCGCGCAAGCACCCGCTTCCCGCAATCAGCTTCTGCCTCGCGTCCCACGCCTTCCAGTTAGAATGACGTATGACGGGAACGGTCGGAGCCTAATAACCCAGATCGACGATGCACTGCAGACCAGGGCAGCGCCTCTGACAACGTCCGACGAGAATTCCCCACGGTCACACCGATCAGATATCCGGCCTATGAGTCAGTCCTCTTGATTCTTTAGCAGCCTCGGCGTTCTTAACTTCCGTCCCGGCATACTTATCCGCAACCCGATATATCGCTTCCCTGAAGGAGATTAGACCATTCGTAGCGTCGTTCAACCTCGCCATGGCCTCTCTGCGATTGGCCTCATACCCCACTCGCGCCGATTCCCCTGCGATCCCTAGAGCATTCATAGGAAACCACGCATTGTCCAACTGCGATACCGCCTCACTCCACATGTTCACGACATCATTAATACGATCTCCACACCCCCTCAGAGAAGAAACTTGGAATTTCACCGTCTTGTCACTCATCGGACTCCTAAATGTTCAACTACCAGGCCCGGTAAATTAACTCAGCTTGGCAAGAATCTCCGCGGCAGCCCGACTTGCAACCATCGAAAGATTCTTGCTGGCCAGAGATGGCGAATCAGACGCGTCACAGGTGAGCCAAATAGTGCTGTAGTTCTTCTGCAGCACAACTCCAAGAGAGACGCCCGACTCCACATACCAGCATGTCTCAGACGCTTCTACAGGTATTGCATTACACTTTTTGCCGGCCGTGTAGCTTCGATAATGAATCTTGGCCCCTGAGTACGGATCCCCACCAACAACACGCATGAGATCTACGTGGGCGCTGAGATTGATAGTTCCTTGCTTTCTGTGCTCACCCTTCAGGCCACCATTATCCCATCGACACTCCACATCAGTTGACGCATCATTAGGTTCGGGAGTGTTCGTCTGACGGCCAACTTTTAGGCCGATTAGCTCCTCAGAAAGCGCCGGGCTGATCAGGCCGCAAGGATCAGGAATCTTCGCGTCAGTCCGAATAAAGTTCTTTGGAAGTTTAGAAGGATGATCTCCGCTATCGCCATGACCGGAACAGCCAGAAATCAGCAGACAAACACTCATCCCGGCCAGCAGGCACTTCTTTAGATGTGACATTATCTCTTCAGACTCCTGTCAGCGGGGACTGAATTTCCACTTCCGCTTATCAGTAACACCGGAAGGGACATCATCGGGGGCCTGTATTCGCAAGATCTGGCCGTGGAGTTGAACTATTTTACCCTGCTTAACAGAAAGATCGTTCTCTAGATTCTGTTTTCGCGTCTTCATATCGGCAATGAACGTTGTTAGTGTACGCAACACTTCCTCGTCCTGCTTGTCCGGGTCGAGTGGAGCCACTTTCTGAAGTGCCTCGCCGATTGCGAGCACCGCATCGTTGTAGCTTTGTGCTGCAGTGTTGTATAGATCGACGACGTTGTTTCCGATGTCGAATAGGACGTCGCTATTATGGGAAGCGACGTCCGTCACATCTCCCATCAAACTTGAAAAAGCGTCGAACGCATCACCATCCCAGTAGATATCCAGGCCTTTGTAAGCGCTGTTGAGCACCCTAGAGGATCCTCCGATGCGTTCAGAGGCCGCATACCACTTTTGCGCTACACCCAAGATTGCAGAACCGTTAGGCTTGAGCTTCCGGGCAAGTTCGGTTGCCTGCTTGACCTCGGTTGCTTGGGCAACCATTGCTCCGATATTTATAAGATCGCTCGCCGCACCCGCAGGAAAAGACTTTATTCCCTTCGCCGCAGCAGCCTTTGCCCCCGCACCCTTCGAGCCGCCCGACTTAGCTGACATCTACGGATTCCCCTTACCCGTACAGATGGTTGGACTCTGCAACTTCTGCGAATTTCTGCTCACGAACGCGTGAGATGCGAGATTGCGCAGCTCTTATCGCATCTAGGATGCGCTGACCCACAAGCGTGGGATCGGCGGCCTTCAAGGTGGCAGGATCCAATTGTATCTTCATTAGATCGCCATTGCCGTTCATTACGACGTAACCTAGATTTGGATTGATGCTCTGCTTGATCCCCAGCCGCCCAAAAGAATCCTTGAGCGACCGAAGCTGCTGAGCATACTGCTCGACGGCATCGACGGTCACTTGAGTCCGGCGCTCAGCCTCTTCTACCTCCGCCAAGCGCGCCTGCGCACCAGCGCTGAGAGGGACGTTCTCGTTACTGGGACTCGTCACCGAACTGCCCGCCTTCTGTTACTCCGGTTGATAAAAGCATATACCGCCATCGCCACCATGACCGCCACAATCCCAACGCTCACAAAGATCGTCGGCTTGGCGCTTCGCTTAGCGCTGTGAGCAGATTGCGGTGAACGTCCACTCTGCGACGTCGATACCGCAGGTGCTGTTGGCGTCGCGGTCGCTTTCGCTTTTTCCCAAGCACCGAACACTGGATTCGGCGCATCAGCTGGGACATTATCGACCAGAGCGTGATACGGGCGCACCAACCCATATCCTGTAGCGTCATCTCGACCGGATGGGCCGACGTCGCGAGCGCTTGCGATGATTCGTTGCACGAGCTCTCGCACGGGCATTCGAGGGAACTTTGCCCTTACCAACGCAACGACTCCCGATGTCAGTGCGGCCGCCTGGCTAGTCCCATTCCACTTTGGGACGAACCGACCCTCTCTATTGATCGATCCTGTTTGTACGCCTGGGGCCGCTACCGCGACATATGACTGTCGTTGTGTCTTGAACCATGGCTTGAAAAGGTAATCGACGGCACCTACAGCAAGGACACCCGGACACAGCGCCGGGTATTCCGGACTATTGAACTCGTGGCCATCATTACCAGCCGAAGCAACGACAACAACGTTTCGATCGAGAGCGTAGGTGACAGCTTTTTCGGTGATTACGTCACAACCGAGCCACTCGGGACTCGGGACCCCCTGAGAGATGTTGATTACCTTCGCACCATGATTGACTGCGTATTTGATGCCTTCTACGATTTCTGCGTTACCGCCCTGGGCCCGGATTGGAAGAATCTTCGCTTCAGGAGCTATCCCTACCATCCCCGTACCCGTTCCCCGGCCGGCGATCAGAGCTGCCATCGCAGTTCCGTGGCCGTTCTCCTCATCGTCGGAGTCGGTACGTGCGTCGCCCTTGCCAGCATCAATATCAGCACCCGGCAATACAGCATCGCGCAGATCGGGCAGCTTCGCACTGACCCCGCTGTCGAGCAGCGCCACCGTGACTCCTCGACCGGTACTGATCGGCCAGACCTTGTCCTGGATGTCCCAGGTACCGAACCACCACTCCTCCGCGCGTGGTCTAGGCGCGCTGTATGCCGAGGGTGCCGTCATCAGGACCGATGAGATCACCATCAAGATGGATGAAATCCTGCTCGCCCATATACGAGTTGAGATCGCCGACGGAATGAACCGTCGATGGCTGGCTGAACTCTCCACCGGTCTCCTTCGCCGGCTCGTCGACGAGATCGAATAGTTCCTGCAACTCGTCTACGGTCAACAACTCGTTCTCACTCTGTGCGCTCTGCCGCAGAAGGTTCGGTGCTTCACCGATTACACCAGGCACAGCATCGGCGCCGACGGTCCAGAGATCGCGGTCTTCGGCGAGCCAGGTCGTTCGCTCGCGTTCCTTCTCATCCGACCGTCCACCTCCAGATGGCGTGGGAGTGCCGATCTCATCGCCCCGGCCCACGCCGGTACTGGGTCGACCGCTTGCGCTCCGGCTGGAACCGAGCGCCTCTGCTTCACCGGGGGTGCCCAGTTTCCCCATACCTGGCCTGAATTTGCCAGATCCGAAAGTTCCGCTGACTCCGCCGAGTCCGATGTCACCGGCCCCCGACGGTCCTGGGCCCGAAGCCGGGCCACCAGGGATTCCGGAAGATAGTGAGTTACTGCCGGGGCCGAGTCCGCTGCCGAGGGAACCGGATGGCGGAGGCGCCCCTCCCGCGAGGTCTGCACCACCGGCCTCCGGAAGCGTTGAAGGGCCTCCGGGAGGCTTCGACGATCCATAGTGAGTTTTACCCGTGTGGGGCAGCGACACGTGTCCGTGCGGTACTCGGACGCTTCCCGCGTCTCCGTGTCCGCCTCCGCCCCCACCACCAGGATTCCCGGATGGAGTGTCGCCGCTCGGTTGATCTCCTCGCTCCGATAGCTGCGGGAGGTTCTTCTCGATCTGAGGAGGCATGCCGTCCCAGGTCTGAGCGATGCGCTCGTTGAGGTTCCGCATCACCTGGTCCGCTGCGGCGATCGCGGCCGGGGAGTCGATGTTCTTCTTCGGCCAGTTGATGCTTCTGTACATCGGAAGGATCGAGCCGCCGTACCACTGAAGAGTCTTGGCAGTCTCGTTGCTACGGACGACAAGCTCTCCTGCTGTCCCGTACAAACGACGCAGCACCAACTGGGCGGCATCGGCCGCCGGGCCGCTCCAGTAGTCGGCAAGGACCTTGGCTGCGTCCCAAAGTGCGTTCTGCGCTTCGATGATTGCGTTGCCTATGGCATCGTATGCCTGGGCCGCATCAGTGATGCTGCCCGGATGAGTACCGGCGATCAGTTCTTTGATGTCGTCCGGACTCCCATAGGAGCCGGCGCCTTGCGGCCGTCCGCCGCTCTTGATGACGTAGGTGTGGTGGTCAACTCCCATGATGAGTCCCGCGTTAGTCGGCAGAGGGCACGTTAGGCCAGGTCGGATTGTCTGTGGGTATCTGCTGCCGCCCCTGAGCACCGATCTGTCGAGCATGGTTGGTCAGGCCTTGTTCAGTGCCTGTGTAGTGGGCGGCCATCTTGCGCAACATCTGAGCGGCTGCGGTGTATTCAGTGATGAACCGCTCAGCGACATAAGTGATGTTGTCGTACGCCTTCTGAGCTGTACCGGCCAGGGCTCGTCCCGCGTCCCAGTCTCCGAGATCGGCTGCAGTGACGGGCCCCTGAGTCTGGAGCTTGTCGAGGGCGCCGGTGCTCGCTAGCGTCCGCAGCGCCTCCTCGAGGATCGAGGCGGCGTGATTGATCTTCGACGGCTTCCACTCGATGTCGGGGGAACCACCCCCGACCCAGACCTTGGGGTACTGCGACCCCGGCTGTGCGCCCCCTTCGTTCAGCGGCGGCATGCGGCCGTCCCCCTTCTTGACTTGTGCACCCCCGTGCCCTGCTCAAGGCTTGTCAAGCTACAGAATCACTGGCTGTCATGTCGAGGGCCGAATAACCGAAAGATTCCGTCGTGTCGGATATGCCATCACAGGTTCGCAGGTGGGTCTCGCATCACCAGGTCTGGCCAGGTTTCGGTCGGTCAGGTTGACTGTTTCGGTCAGCGTACGTAGCCGTCGACGGCGTCGTTGTCGATGTTCAGCGTGTAGCCCCCGTGGGTCTCTCGGTGGTCGCCGCGGTACTGCTTGATGCGGCGGTGGCCGGGCCACCAACCGCGTGGCACGTACCGGTCCTCCCACGGGTCGGGTTTCTTGTCCCAATGGGCGAACCAGACGGCGGTGGGCTTCGTGATCCCCCTGGCATCGGCCACGTCGCGGATGCCCGAGGTGACGCTGCTGTAGTAGCCCGGGACGTACCCGAGCGCACGGACCCGCCTGGTCCACGCGTCGACGAAGTCGAGGACCGCGTGGCGGCAGACGGGGTCGTGCCGGTGGTACGCCTCCATGTCGTAGTAGATCGGCGTGTGCCGGCGCAGTCCGAGGAGGCGGGCGCGGCCGACGGCGTCCTTGGCCGCGGCCCGCGCGTCGTCGAGGGCACTGTCGGGAGTGAAGTTGACGCGGTGCGGGCCGCAGGGCGCCTGCGGGCCGACGTAGGTCGGGATCAGGCGCCAGCCCATGGCCCGTACGGCGGCGATCCAGTCGTGCGACAGCCTGCCGTCGGGACAGGCGCGGGAGACACCGCCGATGTAGACGTTCGCGGCGACGAAATGCCTGCGCCAGGCCTGCATGGCGTCGAGGGACGGCGCGTGGCAGGTGTCGAAGCCGTCGCCTCTCACCCAGCTGCGGCGGTGGGCGACACCGCTGTGGCGTTCGGCGGAGCCTTCGGCCGGGGGCGGATCGACGGTGATGTGGGTCAGGACGCGTTCGAGGTCCTGGGCGCTCGGGCCGTACGAGCCGGTGATGAACGCGCCGGCCTGCGGCACCGCGATCCGGATCTCGTGGGCGGCCGGGTCGCGTACCCAGAGGCCCGGCGGGTGTCCGGTCTCGGCTCGCCCCGCGAGGAGGCCGGTGACGAGGGCGTTGGTCTGTGGGGTGAGGGGTTCGACGTGGATCGCCGTGGTGCGGCCGACGGCGTGGGCGGGGCAGAGCTGGTGTTCCCCGGCAGGGCCCAGGTAGAGGGCGTGCCGGTCGAAGCGGAGGCACTCCGTGGAGCGGGGGCCGAGGCGGTGGACCTCCCATCCGGCGGGCACCGGGATGCGGAGTCCCTGGTAGTGGACGTCGGTGTCCGCCTGGGCGGGGCTCGGGAACAACGTTCCGAGGATTCCGGCGAGCAGCATGGCACGGCGCATGGCGCCTCCCCCCGATCGTCGTCCGTACGACGATGATCCGGGGGGCGGGCGGGACGGTCGTGGGGCGCGCGCGGGGGCTGAGGAGGTCTTCGACGCCAGGAAGGCCGCTCTTTACTCAGGGATCGACGATCTCGTACGCGCCCGGCTCGTCGATGGCGAGCGTCGAGAGCGGGATCAGGGCCAGCCGGACGTCGTACGCGCCGAGCGCGCGGCGGTAGAAGCCGGCGCCGTCCCAGTAGGTCACCATCGCCCACAGATCGGGCTCGTCTACGGAGCGGGCGAGGCCGCCGGAGCGGTGGCCGGGGCTGCCGGCGAGGGAGCGGAGCACCTCGTGCGCCGTCTTGACGAACGTCTCGGTCTCGGTCTCGGGGACCCGGTATCGGGTGATGGCCAGCACCCGTCCATCATGCCGGTACGCGAGGCGATCTCCCCGCGCGGGACGCCGATGCGCGACGATGGGAGCGTGGCTTCCAAACTCCAGCGGCGCAGCGCCGTGTTCTTCGTCTATCTCCATCAGCTTCCCCGCTGGGTTCCGCTGGTGGTCCTGCCCGCGCTGCTGATCGCGGGGCTGGCGGTGCCGGGGGTGGCCGGCGGCGTGCTGCTGGTGGTGCTGGCCGTGCTTCTGTGGTTCGCGTTCCTGGCCGCGCCGGTGCGCAGCGCCTCCCATCGCCTGGTCAGGTTCGTGGTGCCGGTGGTCATCCTCGTGGCGGCGGTCGGGAAGCTGGTGGGCTGACCAGCTATCGGACATGTACGGTTTTGACAATCATTTTCATATTCATCCATACTTGGACCGTGCGATACCGACGACTTCTGCCCTTCGTGCTCGGCGCCGCGCTGCTGGTGACCGCCTGCGGGGCGCGGACCGGCGGCCACGGTGACCCGAAGATCGTCGCGGCCTTCTATCCGCTGGCGTGGCTCGCCGAGCAGGTCGCCGGTCCCGACGGCTCCGTGCAGAACCTCACCAAGCCCGGCGCCGAACCCCACGACCTGGAACTGACGCCACGCCAGGTGATCGACGTGGGCGAGTCGAAGCTGGCCTTCTACATCAAGGGCGTGCAGCCGGCCGTCGACAAGGCCGTGCGCGAACACGCCAAGCATCACTCCCTCGACGCGTCCTCGCTGGTGAAGACGCTACCCGCCCCGCAGGACGAGGCCGACCACGGCGCCGAGGACCCGCACCTGTGGCTGGACCCGAGCAGGTTCGCGACCGTCGCGACGGCCCTCGGGGAACGTCTCGCCGCGATCGACCCCGGGCACGCGGCGGGGTACCGATCGCGCGCCGCGCAGGTCGTCACAAAGCTGACCGCCCTGGACGGGGAGTTCCGTACGGGCCTGCGCGACTGTGCCCGCAAGGAGATCGTCACGGGCCACTCGGCGTTCGGCTACCTGGCCGAGCGGTACGGCCTGACCCAGGTCGGCGTGACCGGCCTGGACCCCGAGGCCGAGCCGTCACCCGGCCGCCTGGCGAGTCTGACCCAGCTCGTCCGGCGTACGCGGGCCACCACTGTCTTCACCGAGACACTCGCCAGCCCGAAGACCGCCGCCACGCTCGCGAACGAGGCGGGCGTGCGCACCGAGGTCCTGGACCCCGTCGAAGGTGTGAAGCGGGGGACCTCCGACGACTACTTCTCGATCATGCGCCGTGATCTCGCGACGCTGCGACCAGCCCTAGGATGCCGATGACCGTTCCGTTCCGCATGACAGGCGGCGAGGTGCGGCTGGACCGCCGCCCGGTGCTGCGCGGCGTCGACCTGACCGTCGAGCCGGGCGAGGTGCTCGCCGTGATGGGGCCGAACGGCTCCGGCAAGTCCACGTTGATCCGCTCGCTGCTGGGCCTGATCCCGCTGTCGGCCGGGCGGGTGGAGCTGTACGGCGTGCCGCCGGCCCGGTTCAAGGACTGGAAGCGCGTCGGGTACGTCCCGCAGCGGCTGTCGGTCGGCGGCGGCGTGCCCGCCACCGTGCGCGAGGTCGTGTCGTCGGGCCGGATCGCCCGGCAGTCGCGGTTCCGGCCGTTCTCGGCCGCCGACCGGCACGCGGTGGACCGGGCCCTGGAGGCCGTCGGCATGGCCGACCGCGCCCGGGACTCCGCGCAGGAGCTGTCCGGCGGCCAGCAGCAGCGCGTACTGATCGCCCGCGCCCTCGCCGGTGAGCCGGACGTCTTCGTCATGGACGAGCCGACGGCGGGCGTCGACGCCGCGAGCCAGGAGACCCTCGCCCGTACGCTCCGCGGCCAGGTCGCGGAGGGCCGTACGGTCGTGCTGGTCGCCCACGAGCTCGGGCCGATGGAGCCGTTGATCACCCGTTCCGTGGTCCTGGAGAACGGCCTGATCACGCACGAGGGCACTCCCCCGAAGCCCCAGGGCGAATGCGCCCGGCCCGGCCACGCCCACGTCCACCCGCACGTCCCGGCCGAGGAGCCACACCTGCTGTCATGATCGAACTCCTGTCCTACGACTTCCTGCGCCGCGCGCTGATCGCCGCCGTTCTCGTGGGCGTCGCGGCCCCGGCGGTCGGCACGTTCATCGTCCAGCGGCGGCTGGCCCTGCTCGGCGACGGCATCGGCCACATCGCCCTGACCGGTGTGGGTCTCGGCCTGCTGACCAGCACCTCCCCCACCATCCTCGCGCTCGTGGTGTCCGCGCTGGGCGCGGTCGCGATCGAGCTGCTGCGGGTGCGGACGCGCACCGGCGGCGACGTCGCCCTCGCCCTGCTGTTCTACGGCGGGCTCGCCGGCGGCGTGCTGTTCGCGAACCTGTCCGGCGGCAGCGCGAACCTCTCCAGTTACCTGTTCGGCTCGATCAGCAGTGTCGGCACCGGCGACCTGTACATCGTCGCCGGCCTCGCCGTCGCGGTCATCGTCATCCTGGCGTTGTTCGGGCGGGAGCTGTTCGTCCTGTGCCAGGACGAGGAGGTCGCCCGCGCCAGCGGCCTGCCGGTCCGGTTCCTGTCGCTGCTGATCGCCATCGTCGCGGCGCTGACCGTGGTGGTGGCGATGCGCGCGGTGGGCCTGCTGCTGGTCAGCGCGCTGATGGTGGTGCCGGTCGCGGCGGCGCAGCAGCTCACTCGCGGGTTCAAGGCGACGATCGGGCTCGCCGTCGTGGTGGGGGTCGTGGCCTCCGTCGGCGGTCTGTGGGTCTCGGTGGACGCCGACTTCGCCCCCGGCCCGACGATCGTTCTTCTGGCGATGGCCGTCTTCCTGGCCGCGGTCGGAACGGGGAGACTGGTGCGTATGCGCCGAACGGACGTGACGTGAGCGGGCGACGGGAGGACGTGCGCCGGGCACTCTCGGGCTGTGAGAGTTTCCGCAGCGCCCAGGACATCTACGCCGACCTGCGGGCCGCCGGCTCGCGGATCGGCCTGACCACCGTGTACCGCGCCCTGCAGTCGCTGAGCGAGGCCGGCGAGGTCGACGTGCTGCGCACCGACGAGGGCGAGGCCATCTACCGAGCGTGCCGGACCGACGAGCACCACCATCACCTGGTCTGCCGCGTGTGCGGCCGTACGGTCGAGGTCGAGGGCCCGGCGGTGGAGAGGTGGGCCGCGGCGGTCGGCGCGGAGCACGGCTTCCGGGACGTCACCCACACGGTCGAGGTCTTCGGCACCTGCGCCGAGCACTGACCTCACCCACACGTCGCCCGCGCCGAGCGGTTCGGGTCAGGGCCGGTCGACGACGTCGGCGACCGTCTCGCGGATGACGCGGCGCAGCCACGCGTGCGCCGCGTCCGCGTCGTACCGGCGGTGCCAGGCCAGGTCGATGCGCGGGGACGGCACCTCCACGGGCAGGTCGAAGGCGACCAGCCCGAACCGTTCGATCGTCGACGCGTGCAGCCGCCGGGCCGCCCGGCCGACGAGGTCGGTGACGGTCAGCATGACCAGGGCCGAGGAGAACGTGGGCGCCGAGGCCACCACCCGGCGGCGCAGGCCCCGCTCGGCGAGCCGCGCGTCGATCGGCCCTTCGAACCTGCCCCGCCGGGACACCGTCAGGTGCTCGGCCGCGGCGAACCGCTCGGCGGTCGGCTCGCCGTCGAGGAGTGGATGCCCGGCCCGGACCACGCCGACCGGCTGGTCCCGGATGAGCGGCTCGACCCGGATCTCGGGCGGCGCACCGTCGATGACGCCGATCTCCAGATCGATCCGCCCGTCGCGCAGGCCGCGGGTCTCCTCTGGGCCCTCGGCGAGGAACCGCAGCGCCACTCCCGGCGCCTCCCGGCGGAGCCGGTCGAGCAGCGGGGCCCCCATCACCGTGACGATCGAGTCGTCGGCCTGCAGCGTGAACGTCCGCTCGAGGGTCCGCAGGTCGAGCTCGCTCGGCGCGAACAGGGTGGCCGTGCGTTCGACCAGCTCGTGGACTTCGGCACGGATGGCCAGCGCCCGTGGGGTGGGGATCATCGCCTGCCCCGAACGGACCAGCACGGGATCGCCGAGGGCCTTGCGGATGCGCGCGAGCGTGCGGCTCATCGCGGGCGCCGACAGGTGCAGGCGCAGGGCCGCGCCGCCGACGCTCTCCTCTTCGAGGAGGGCGTCCAGGGCGACGAGAAGGTTCAGGTCGAGCGTCGATTGCGTCGGATGCACTTATTACCTGCAGAAGTTGCATTTGAGGGCAAGTAGTCCGGCAGCTTAGCGTGTTCCTCGTTCGAGGCCTCGAACCTCCCGTCCTTCACCGACTCGAGGTTCGTCTTATGACCGTTCAGACCCCCGTGTCCGCGCCGCCGGACCAGGGCCACCCGCGCCGTACCCTCATCCTGGCCCTGATGGCCGCCTGCGCCACGATGACCGTCGCGCTGGTGGCCGCCATCAACCTGGCCATCCCGAAACTGTCCGCGAGTTCCCTGCGTCCTTCGTCCGCGCAGCTGCTCTGGATCGTCGACGCGTACGTGATCGTGTTCGCCTGCCTGCTGATCCCGGCCGGCGCGTTCGGCGACCGGTACGGCCGCCGGGGTGCGCTGCTCGGCGGCCTCGCCGTCTTCGCGGCCGGCTGCGTCGCGTCCGCACTCGCCCCGAACGTCGGCGCGCTGATCGCCGGACGGGCCGTCACCGGACTCGGCGCCGCCCTCATCATGCCCGCGACGCTGTCGCTGACCGTCCAGGCCTTCCCGCCCCGACTCAAGGCGCAGGCGATCGCCACGTGGACGGCCGCGACCGGCATCGCCGGGATCGTCGGGAACGTCGGCGGCGGCCTCATCCTGCAGTACCTCCCCTGGCAGGGGCTGTTCTGGGCGGTCGCGCCGGTCATGCTCGTCCTGCTGGCGCTGTCCGCGCGGATCGCACCCCGGTCCGAGCGGCATCCCGCCGACCTCGACCTCATCGGCTGTGCCCTGCTGATCCTGGCGTTCGTCGCCCTGCTGTACGGCATCATCGAAGGCCCGGAACGCGGCTGGTCCTCCGGGCCGGTGCTCGGCGCGTTCGCCGCCTCGGCGCTGGTGTTCGGCCTCTTCACCGCGTACGCGCTGCGCGCCCCGCACCCGCTCGTGGATCCCCGGATCTTCCGAGTCGCGCGGCTGCGCTCCGGGGTCGTCGGCATCACGGTCACGTTCTTCGGACTGTTCGCGCTCTTTTTCGTCAACGCCCAGTACCTGCAGTACGTGAAGGGCTTCTCGCCGTTGCTGACCGGCGTGGCCATCGGCCCGCTCGCCCTCGGCATGATGGTCGTCTCGCGGCGCAGCGTCGCGCTGGCGGCCCGGTTCGGCGGCCGGCGCGTCGTGCTGACCGGGATGCTGGCCATCGCCGGCGGTCTGGGCCTGCTGTCGACCGCCGGTCCCCACACTCCGTACGCGCTGTACGCCGCCTACCTCGTGCTGATGTCGGTCGGCATGGGGCTGAGCACTCCGGCGCTGTCCACCTCCGTGATTGGCGCCCTCCCACCGTCGCGCGCCGGTCTCGGGTCCGGCCTGAACGGGGCCGCGCGCGAGGTGGGCAGCGCCCTCGGGGTGGCCGTGCTGGGCACGATCCTCAGCACCCGGTTCGCCGCGGGACTCCCGGCGGGCGGGCACGCGCGCACGATCGGGCAGGCGCTCGCCGGCACCGGCCCGGACGCGCACGCGCGGGTGATGTCGGCCTTCACCGACGCCATGGCCGCCGGATACCGGGTGATCGCGCTCGTCGTGCTGGTCGCCTCGTTCGTGGTGGCGTTCTGGCACCGCCCGGCCGAGACGTGACCTACGCGCCACGACGTACTCACCGGACCGTTCTGGGCTCAGGGCAGGAAAGGTCCGGAATAACGAGACACCGACCGACGACCTGACGCCGTGGTTGCCCGGTCAGCCGTGTACCGCACAGTCCTCACCAACTCGGTCATGGGACCGAGCCGTCCGCGCAGAGGGGCCGCTTTTCTGTCGATCCGGCAAGAACTGCCTGCCGGAGTAACCGATTAGTCGCCGAATGTGTGAAGTCGCGGTTGCCGAACGCCGCCGGTTCCCAACAGTACGTGTCAACTCGGTCAAGAGAGCCGAGCCGTCCCGCTGACGCGGGGCACAGCACAGCCCAGAGAAGGTTCTCATGAAGAATCAGACCAAGGAGAACGCGAAGCAGGCCACGGGGGCTGCGGCCAACGCGGCCACCACGATCAGCGTGTACCGGAGCACCGGTGACGCGGGCGCCGCGGTGGTGCTCGGCGCCGCCGCGGGCATCACGACGAAGAAGGTCATCGAGCGCGTCGACACGGCCGTGCAGGAGCGCAGGAACAACCGGTAAGGCAGACGCCTCACCGGAACGGAGCGGCCCTGACGCCTCACCGCAACGGAGCGGCCCCTCGCGGAGGGGCCGCTTCTCGGTGGATGTGTGGTGTGCCGGGTCTCTCGCCGAGGGTGACCGGACGGCTTCGCCGCGGGGAGCGAGGAGGCGCCGCCGGAATGCTCAGCGGATGGAGGCGGGTTCCTCGTCGTCGGCGCCGATCTCGGCCTCTGTGACCTCGTTCGGGATCGCGCCGCCGAAGCGGCGGTCGCGGCGGGCGTACTGTTCGCAGGCCTGCCAGAAGTGGCGGCGGTCGAAGTCCGGCCACAGCACGTCCTGGTAGACGAACTCGGCGTACGCCGCCTGCCACACCAGGAAGTTGGAGCTGCGCTGCTCGCCCGACGGGCGCAGGAAGAGGTCGACGTCCGGGATCTCCGGCCGGTACAGGTACCGCGCGAAGACCTTCTCGTTGATCTTCTCGGGGCGCAGCCTGCCGGCCTGGACGTCACGGGCGATGGCCGCGGCGGCGTCCGCGATCTCGGCACGGCCGCCGTAGTTCACGCAGAACTGCAGGGTGAGGACGCTGTTCCGCTCGGTCATCCGCTCGGCGTCCTCAAGCTCCTTGATGACGCTGCGCCACAGCTTCGGGCGACGGCCGGCCCAGCGTACGCGGACGCCCATGGCGTTCAACTGGTCGCGGCGGCGGCGGATGACGTCACGGTTGAAGCCCATGAGGAAGCGCACCTCCTCCGGCGACCGCCGCCAGTTCTCCGTCGAGAACGCGTACGCCGACAGGTACGGCACGCCGAGCTCGATCGCCCCCATGATCACGTCGAAGAGGGAGTACTCCCCCATCTTGTGGCCCTCGGTGCGCGGCAGGCCGCGTTCCTTCGCCCACCGCCCGTTGCCGTCCATGACGACGGCGACGTGCCGGGGAATGAGATCCTTGGGGATCGCGGGCGGCCGTGCGCCGCTCTTGTGCGGGTCCGGCGGCTGTACGCCCCTCATGGTCCGGTGTTCTCCTCACTCATTGGTCGTGTTCGGCATCGTGCCGTGGAACAACGCCGCCCGCTCGTCCGGCACCTCGCGCTCGTGCGCGATGGTCGCACCCGGCCTCTCACGCTCCACGTGCTTGAGGGAGCGGATCCCGTGCTCCAGATGCCACTGGAGGTAGGCCGCGACGAGGCCGCTGCACTCCACCCGATGCCTCGGCTCGCTGCCGTCCGCGCGCTCCCAGTCGCCGCGCAGCAGAGCGATCATCAGGCCGACCGTCGCCTCGGCGGGACTGGCGGACCCGGGCGGACGGCAGGATCCGCACACCATACCGCCGGCCGCGATCGCGAACGCCCGGCCGGTGCGCTCGCCGCAGCGCGCGCACTCCTCCAGCGCCGGCGCGTAGCCCGCGATGGCCAGCGAGCGCAGGAAATAGGCGTCGAGGACGAGACGGGGATCGTGGCCGCCCTCCACGAGGGTCCGCAGCCCGCCGATGACGAGCAGGAACTGCCGTAGTGCCGGTTCCTTCTCGATCGGGGTCAGCTTCTCGGCGGTCTCCAGCATCGCCGTGCCGGCCGTGTAGCGCGGGTAGTCGAAGACGAGGCGCTCGCCGTACGGGCGCAGCGTCTCGGCCTGCGTGATGAGATCGAGGGAGCGGCGCTCGTACAACTGCAGGTCCACGTGCGTGAACGGCTCCAGGCGGGCGCCGAACCGCGACTTGGTCTTGCGGATGCCCTTGGCGGCGGCGCGTACCCGTCCGCTCCGACGGGTAAGGATCGTCACGATGCGGTCCGCCTCGCCCAGTTTCTGGGTGCGGAGGACGACGCCTTCGTCACGATAGAGACTCACCCGTCCATTGTCCCGCAGGCGCCGGGTGGAACCGGCAGGAACCCGCTACCGTCCAAGGTCGTTGACCTGACGATCCGATCATCACCCTCGTACTAGCCGACGTCTCAGGAGAAAACGTTGACCTGTTTCTTCGACGCCTCACACGGCATGGCCACCCAGGAGATCACCTGGACGCCGCAGTGGGGGGCGCCGCGCCCCGTACGCTGCTGTGCGGCGTGCGCGCAGCGCTGGATCGAGTTCCTTCAGGCGCAGAGCGGCTATCCGCAACCGGGATACCAGCACGGGTACCCGCAGCAGGGTTACCAGCAGCCGGGTTACTACCCGGACTACCAGCACGAGCACCACCATGGGCGGCAGTTCGGTATCGGCAGTGTCGCCGCCGCGGGCGCGGCCGGGTTCGTCGGCGGCATGGTCGTCAACGAGTTGCTCGACGATGACGAGCACGAGCACGTCGAGGTCATCGAGCACGTCGTCCACGAGGACGTCGTCGACTACGACGGTGACTACGGGGGCGATTGGTGAGGAAGCGCCGATAGTTCCACTGCGGAATCGGCCTTTGACGGTCCGTGACCGGATGCGGCCCGGGTAATGCGTGGTGGGGAGGGCAGTCGCGTGGGAGCGTGGCTCCATGAGATGCGCAATCGTCCCCCCACACGTCCTGGACCACATCGCCGAGAACCACCGTGACGAGCGGCTGCGCGAGTCCGCGCAGCGGACGCTCGTCATCGACAGCGGGGAGCGTGACGCGCGCGCGGCCGCGCAGCTGATCGCCTCCGCCGAGCCGACGACCGGACCCGCGGTCGCGAAGCGGACGATCCACGACGCCGGGCACCACGACCGGCTGCCCGGCAGGACGGTCCGCTCCGAGGGCGCCCCGGCGACCGGCGACCGATCCGCCGACGAGATCTACGACTGGCTCGGCGTCACCTTCGACTTCTACCGCAGCGCGTACGGCCGCGACTCGATCGACGGCGCCGGGCTGCCGCTCGTCGCGAGCGTGCACTACGCCGTCGACTACGACAACGCCTTCTGGGACGGCTCCCAGATGGTCTACGGCGACGGCGACCGGCGGATCTTCACAACCTTCACCGGACCGCTCGACGTCACCGGGCACGAGCTCACCCACGGCGTCACGCAGTACTCCGGCGGCCTGGACTACACGGGGCAGAGCGGCGCCCTGAACGAGTCGCTGTCGGACGTCTTCGGCTCGCTCGTGAAGCAGTACCACCTCGGCCAGACCACCGACCAGGCCGACTGGCTGATCGGCCAGGGCATGTTCGCCGCCGGGGTGCACGGCGTCGCGCTGCGCTCGATGAAGGCCCCCGGCACCGCGTACGACGACCCGAACCTCGGCAAGGACCCGCAGCCCGCCGATATGGCGCACTTCGTGCAGACGACCCGCGACAACGGCGGCGTGCACATCAACTCCGGGATCCCCAACCGCGCGTTCTACCTCGCCGCGGCCGCGATCGGCGGTCACGCCTGGGAGAAGGCCGGGCGGATCTGGTACGAGACGCTCACCGGTGGTCACCTGCCGAAGGACGCGGATTTCGCGACGTTCGCCCGCATGACGGCCGAATGCGCGGGCAGGCTCTTCGGCGTGAAGGGCGCGGAGAGCGACGCCGTACGTCAGGCGTGGACGACCGTGGGCGTGGAGATCGCGTGAAGGTGGCCGTCACCCGCAGCGGAGGATTCGCCGGAATGGTCCGCCGTGCCGAGATCGACTCGGCGGACCATCCGACGGTGGCCAGGCTGGTCGACGAGATCGACCTCGATGACGTGCCGGAGCCCACCCCGGCCGCCGACCGGTTCGTGTACGAGGTCGAGGTGGACGACCACTGCGTACCGATCGCGGAGACGGACCTGTGCGGACCGCTCCGGGAACTCGTCGACTACGTCCTGGCCCACGGCCGTTGATCGCCCTTTGTGAGGGCGCGACTCGGCCGGGCCGCTCGGCCCCCAGGGTTCGAGGGGCCGAACGGCACGTCTTTCTACAGAGAGGTCAGCGACCCGCGCGGTTGACGGCGGACAGCACCGCCTTGAGCGAGGCGGTCACCGTGTTGCCGTCGATCCCGACGCCCCACAGCACCTCGTCGCCGACCTGGCACTCGACGTACGCCGCCGCCTTCGCGTCGCTGCCGGCCGACAGGGCGTGCTCGGTGTAGTCAAGCACCCGCGCCTGGACGCCGACCGCGGCGAGCGCGTCGATGAACGCGGAGATCGGGCCGTTGCCGATGCCCTCGATCTCGCGGATCTCACCGTTGATGCGCAGGTCGACGTTGAGGACGTCCTTCTCGTCGACGCGGGAACTGGCACGGTGGGCCAGCAGGCCGACCCGCGGGCCGTTCGTCAGGAACTCCCCCTCGAAGATCTCCCACATCTGCTCGGGCGTCACCTCGCCGCCCTCGCCGTCGGTGTGCTCCTGGACGACACGGGAGAAGTCGATCTGCAGCTTGCGCGGCAGGTCGAGGGAGTGCTCGGTCTTCATGATGTAGGCCACGCCGCCCTTGCCGGACTGGCTGTTGACCCTGATGACCGCTTCGTACGACCGGCCGACGTCCTTCGGGTCGATCGGGAGGTACGGCAGCGCCCAGCGGAACTCGTCCACCGGAACACCGGCGGCCGCCGCGTCGCGCTGTAGGGCGTCGAAGCCCTTCTTGATCGCGTCCTGGTGGGAGCCGGAGAAGGAGGTGTAGACGAGGTCGCCGGCGTACGGGTGACGCTCGTGTACGGGGATCTGGTTGCAGTACTCGACGGTACGGCGGATCTCGTCGATGTCGGAGAAGTCGATCTGCGGGTCGACGCCCTGGGAGAAGAGGTTCATGCCCAGCGTCACCAGGCAGACGTTGCCCGTACGCTCGCCGTTGCCGAACAGGCAGCCCTCGACGCGGTCGGCACCGGCCAGCATCGCCAGCTCGGCGGAGGCCACGCCGGTGCCGCGGTCGTTGTGCGGGTGCACCGACAGCGCGATGTGCTCGCGGCGGGACAGGTTGCGGCTCATCCACTCGATCTGGTCGGCGTAGACGTTCGGCGTGGACCGCTCGATCGTGGACGGCAGGTTCAGGATGATCTCGCGGTCGGGCCCCGGCTCCCAGACGTCCATGACCGCTTCGCAGACCTCGAGCGCGAACTCCAGCTCGGTGTCGATGAAGATCTCCGGGCTGTACTCGTAGCCGAAGTCGCAGTCGCCGAGGTACTTCTCGGCGTACTTCATCACGTGCTGGGTGCCCTGTACGGCCAGCGCCTTGCAGTCGTCCCGGTCGATGCCGAAGACCACGCGCCGGAACAGCGGCGCGGTCGCGTTGTACAGGTGGATCGTCGCGCGGGGCGAACCGGCCAGCGCCTGGGCCGTACGCTCGATCAGCTCCTCGCGCGCCTGGGTGAGGACGGAGATCTGCACGTCGGCGGGGATCCGGTCCTCTTCGATCAGCTGGCGGACGAAGTCGAAGTCCGTCTGGCTGGCCGACGGGAAGCCGACCTCGATCTCCTTGTAGCCCATACGGACCAGCAGCTCGAACATGGCCAGCTTGCGCGCGGGGCTCATCGGGTCGATGAGCGCCTGGTTCCCGTCACGCAGGTCGGTGGACAGCCACCGTGGGGCCTTCGTGATCGTCTTGCTCGGCCAGGTGCGGTCCGGCAGATCGACCGGTTCGAATGGGGCGTACCGGCCGAAGGGCATGGGACTGGGCTGTTGCTTGATACGAGGATTCATGGAAAGGGATGCTCCCGAGACAGGTGCCTGCGGCCGACGGTCACGTCGAAGCCCCGCGGCGAGGGAGCCGACCTGTTACAGGCCCCCGCCGCGGCCGCTAAGGAGGAGCAGCTCGCACAGCACGTCGAACAAGGTAACAGATCGCATCCGCATCGTCCCAATCGGTCCCATTCAGTGAGACGACCGAGGTGTTTCCCCGTCGACACGTCGGTCCACGGCCGTGGACCCGCGGCCGGGCGGCGGAAGTCCGCCGCGGTGGTCGCCTCCGGTCAGGGGACGAGGACGGACAGGCAGGTGACGCAGCCCTCCATCTTCTCGAACTCGCTGATGTCCACGACGGAGACCTCGTACCCCTCGTCCCGTAGCTGGTCCGCCGTACGCGGCGCGGACGCGGCGATGAGGACCCGCTTCTCCCCCAGGACGACCACGTGCGCGCCTGAGGGCTCCGGCGCCACGCGAAGGCCGGGCAGGACCGAGGTGTCCACCCACTCGGGGTTCCCGATGAGCGTGCCGTCCGGCAGGGCCGTCATCGCCGTCTTCAGGTGCAGACAGCCCTCCACCTGGACCGGGACGACATGCCGGCCACGGGCGCCGAGGATCCGGGCCGCCAGGCAGATGGCGTCCTCGTTGGTACGGCCCGAGCGGCCCACGTAGACGGTCGTCCCGACCTGCAGCACGTCACCGCCGTCCAGCGTGGCCTCGCCGTCGATCCGGGCGACCTCGAGCCCCAGCTCCGTGACCACCCGCTCCACGGAGGCCACCTCCGCGCGGCGCTCCGCCGCTCCGGGCCGGGCGAGCAGGGCGAGGCCGTCGCAGACGACGACGGCGTCCTCGACGAACACGGCGTCCGGGAGGTCGTCGGCCGCCGGAAGCTCGCGCACCTGCCAGCCCGCCGCCCGCAGGGCCTCGACGTACGCCTCGTGCTGCCGCGCCGCCAACCCGGCGTCCACCGGGGTCCGGTCGATGTGGGTCACGAGCCCGTCGGCCAGGCGCGGGCTCGGCCGCCGAACCAGGGCGGTGCGCTTCTCGGGTTCCACGGACGGCTCCTGCCATGTCACGGCGATCCCCGTGTCGGAGACGCCTTTCCGGTCACTGCGCTGTCGCGGCCGCGCCGACGCGCGCGGTCCCTCGGTCGGACAGACCGCGCTCACGCGCACACGGCCCCACGATCCTGCCGGTCGGGCCGCGCTCACTCGCGCGCGGCCCCCTCCGTGGTGGCGATCACGCCGAACGCGTGCGCCGGCGTGAGACCCAACCGGCCGGCGACCAGGCGGAGCGCCTGGCGCTCGATGTCGCTGAGCGCCCCGTCGGCCAGGGCGATGCGGACCGCCTGCGCCAGGAACCACTCCCGGGCCTCGGCGGTGAGCTGCGCCCCGGCGGTGGCGATCACCTCTTCCGCGTCGCTCGGCGGCTCGTCGATGGCGGCCTGGAGCGCGTCGTCGTCGAAGTCGGCCGCGCCGTATCCGCGGACCGCCTCGACCGCGCGGCTCCGCGCGTCCGTGTCGTAACGGTCGCCGGCGGACAGGACCAGCACCGCGGCGGCGCGCATGGCCAGGGGCAGGACCGCCTCCATCTGCTGAGCCGTCGGCAGGCGGAGGGCGCCGAGGCCGAAGCGGCCCCGGCAGGCGGTGCACTCGACGACCTCACCGGCCTTGGTCAGCGGGATCACCGGCAGGAAGAACAGCGTGAACCACCGACGGGCCACCCGGCGCCGGTAGCGCCGATCGCCTCCACAGCGCGGGCAGTGAAAGTCACCATGACCCACCGTCCGGAAGAAAACGGCGAACCCGAAGATCAGCAACACGGGCGGCCTCCTCCTGTATCAACCTGATATCGGAGAATATCCAGCCCGTCGTCCCCTCCGGCAGAGCGGCCGGGGCTGACTTCCCTCCCCACGGACGGCGAAGTTGCCCGAATTCCCGGCCCGCCCGGCCTCCGGACGTTAGGCTGCCGCGGCATGACGACCCCGCCTGGTGACGATCCCCTGCCCGACGGCGGCGCCGTCCCGCCGCCGCGATCCGAGGCCGAAAGGGTGCGTGCCGCCGCCCCGGACCCCACCTCGGCTCCCGACGGCACGACCCTCCCGAGACCGCCCCAGGCCTGGTTCACACCGCCTCAGGTCCCGCCCACGCCCGAGTCTCCGGAAGCCGCGCCCCACAGGAGCCTCGGCGAGTACCTCGGCGCGCTGGTGATCGGGGCGGCCGCGCTGCTGCTCCTGTCGGTCTTCCTGCCGTGGACGACCTGGCGCACTCCCGACCTCGGACGGGCCATCTTCGTGGGGGTGTCGGAATCCCAGGGACACACCACGTACGGACTGGCGGCACCGTACGGGGACATCATCGTGCTGGCCGGCACGGTCGCGCTCGGCCTGGCCCTCGCCGGCCGCGCCGTGCACGAGCGGTTCGTCCCCTACGCGGCGATCCCGGGGGCGCTGAGCCTGCTGGCGTTGTTCCATCGCGGGATGACCCTCGGGGACGGATCCGTGACGGAGTCGATCACCTGGGGATTCTGGGTCGCCGTCCTCGCCTCGGTGGCGGTGCTGGCCCTCGGCCTGGCCGCGCTCGCACGCGGCACTCAGCCGGCCCGCTCGTAACGGCCGGCCGCCCCGTCGCGCGCAGGCGGGGGTCTCAGCGGCTGCCTCGTCGCCCGGAGACCGGTCGTAGCGGCCGCGGTGCCGCGCTGAGGCCGGTTCCGACGGCCGCACTCTCGTACGGAGCCCGGTCGTCGCGGCCGAGACGGCGCGCCGCGATCAGTCGTAGAAGCCGAGACGGCGGAGCTGTTTCGGATCACGCTGCCAGTCCTTCGCCACCTTGATCCGCAGGTCGAGGTAGACCCGCGTGCCGAGGAGCGCCTCGATCTGCTTGCGGGCGCGGGTGCCGACCTCCTTGAGGCGAGCGCCCTTCGGCCCGATGACGATGCCCTTCTGGCTGGGGCGTTCGACGTAGAGCCAGGCCTGCACGTCGATCAGGTCGTCGCGGTCCTCGCGCGGTCGGATCTCCTCGACGACCACGGCGATCGAGTGCGGGAGCTCCTCGCGTACGCCCTCCAGCGCCGCCTCCCGGATGAGCTCCGCGACGAGGATCTGCTCCGGCTCGTCGGTCAACTCGCCTTCGGGATACAGCGGCGGCCCCTCGGGCAGCCGGGCGGCGAGAAGGTCGCTGACCACGTCGAGCTGGTAGCCCGACTCGGCCGAACACGGCACGACGTCGGCCCACTCGCCCAGGCGGGAGACCTTCAGCAGTTGCTCGGCGACCTGGCTCCGGTCGGCGAGGTCGGTCTTGGTCACGATCGCGACGACCGGGGTCCGCTTCACCTGGGCGAGCTCCGCCGCGATGAACCGGTCGCCCGGCCCGACCGGTTCGTTCGCCGGGATGCAGAAGCCGATGACGTCGACCTCGCTCAACGTGGAGCGGACCAGGCTGTCCAGCCGCTCGCCGAGCAGCGTACGGGGCTTGTGCAACCCAGGCGTGTCGACGATGACGAGCTGGGCGTCGGGCCGGTGCACGATGCCGCGGATCGCCCGGCGCGTCGTCTGCGGCTTGTTGCTGGTGATCGCCACTTTCGTTCCCACGAGGGCGTTCATCAGCGTTGACTTGCCCACGTTGGGACGCCCGATGAAGCAGGCGAACCCTGATTTAAAGCGCGTGCCGGTCGGCGTCTGGGGCGAGGTCACACCGTCGATTGTCCCGTATCCCGCGACGCGCTCCGACAGCACGTACGGCGATCAGTCCGTCAGGACCGCTCGTACGGCGCCGTCCAGGCCCGCGACGAGCACCGGCGCCTTGGCGGCGAGGTCACGGACGGCCGTGACGTCGGGGGTGCCATCCTCGGTGACGACCGCGGCCGCCTCCAGGCTCTCCGCCCCGCTGGACACGGCCATCGCCACGGCCACCTGCAGGGCCGTCAGCTTCAGCGAGGGCAGTTCCACCGTCGCGGCGGCGTACGTACGGCCGGTCTCGTCCCGGACGGCGGCGCCCTCCGCCGAGCCCGCACGGGCCCGCGTGGACCGGGCCAAAGTGATGATCTTCGCGTCTTCCGGATCGAGCTCGCTCACGCGCCCCAGCGTACTTGCCGCCGCCCGCCCGCCGAGGCTCGGGCGTGTCCGGTGGATCACGTGCTGGTCGATCTGTGACGGCGAGGGATGCGTGCGGCACCGGCCGGGGTGACGAACCCGCCGCTATCGGGCAGTGATCAGCCTGGTTCCCGTACTGCCGCAAGGTCCACCGGACAGGCTCTAGGCCTCGGCGTTCTCGCGCTCCTCCTCGGCGGCGGGATCCTTGGTCGGGATCCGCTCCACCAGGACCGTGCCGATGCGGTTGCGCCGGCCCGCCAGGCTCTCGGCGGTCAGCCGCAGCCCCGCCACCGTCGCCTGCGACCCGGCGATCGGCACCCGGCCGAGCGCGTGCGCCAGCAGACCGCCGACGGTCTCGACCTCGTCGACCTCGATCTCCACGTCGAACAGGTCCGCGAGGTCCTCCACCGGAAGCCGCGCGGTCACCCGCGCGGAGCCGTCCGGCAGCTCCTCGACCCGGGGCAGCTCCTGGTCGTACTCGTCGGTTATCTCCCCGACGATCTCCTCGAGGATGTCCTCGATCGTGACCAGCCCGGCCGTCCCGCCGTACTCGTCGATGACGATGGCGCAGTGGATCTGCCGGGCCTGCATCTCGCGGAGCAGCTCGTCGATCGGCTTGCTGTCCGGGACGTACGTCGCCGGCCGCATGATCGACTCGACCTTCTCCACCGACTCGCCCTCGCGGAACTCGTGGCTGCGGCGGACGATGTCCTTCAGATAGGCGATGCCGACCACGTCGTCCTCGTTCTCGCCGACCACCGGGATCCGGGAGAACCCGCTGCGCAGTGCGAGCGACAGCGCCTGCCGCAGCGTCTTGTCGTGCTCGATGAAGACGATGTCGGTCCGCGGCACCATCACCTCGCGCACGAGCGTGTCACCCAGCTCGAACACCGAGTGGATCATCTGCCGCTCGTCCGGCTCGATGAGCTGCCGCTGCTCGGCGAGGTCGACCAGATCCCGCAGCTCGGCCTCGGACGCGAACGGCCCCTCGCGGAAGCCGCGCCCGGGAGTCAGCGCGTTGCCCAGCAGGATCAGCAGCCGCGGCAGCGGCCCCAGCACGCGCGCCAGCGGATGGATCACCGCCGCGCCGACCAGCGCGACCTGGTCGACGTGCTGACGGCCGAGCGTCCGCGGCGTGACGCCGATCGCGATGTAGCTGACGACGATCATCACGGCCGCGGCGGTGAGATACGCGCGCCAGTTCGCCTCCAGCCAGGTGATGCACAGGTCCGCGACGAGGACCGTCGCGGCCAGCTCACAGCTCACCCGCAGCAACAGCAGGAGATTGAGGTAGCGCGGCGGGTCGGCGACGACCTCGGCGAGCTGCCGGCTGCCCCGCCGCTCCTCGCGTCCCAGCTCTTCCACCCGGATCCGGGAGATCCGGGCGAGCGCCGTCTCGGCGCCCGCGAACAGACCGGCCACCGCCACCAGCACGACGGCACCGACGATCAGCCAACCCTGAACGGCGGTCATGATGAGGGCCGGGCACGCGCCGCACGCCATGAGGCGAGCAGCTCGGCCTGCAGGCCGAACATCTCCTTGTGCTCTTCGGGCTCGGCGTGGTCGTAGCCGAGCAGGTGCAGAATGCCGTGGGTGCACAGCAGGTGCAGTTCGTCCTCGGCGCTGTGACCGGCCTTCTTGGCCTGTCGTACCGCCACGGTCGGGCACAGCACGACGTCGCCGAGCAGGGCGGGGTCCGGCGGCGCGTCCTCCGTGCCCCCGGACACGTGGCCCGGCCGCAGCTCGTCCATCGGGAAGGACAGCACGTCGGTCGGGCCCGGTTCGCCCATCCACTTCTTGTGCAGCTCGCTCATCGCGTCCTCGTCGACGAGGACGATCGACAGCTCGGCGAGCGGATGGACCCGCAGTTTCTCCAGCACGTGCGCGGCCAGTGCCGACAGCGCCGTCTCGTCGGCCTCCGAGCCGGACTCGTTCAGAACCTCGATGCTCACCGGTCTAGCGCCCCCGTTGCTTGCGCGGGCCGCGACCGGACGCGCCCTGCTTGATCTGGTCAGGCTGTGCGTCGTACCGGCTGTACGCGTCGACGATGGCGCTCACCAGCTTGTGCCGTACGACGTCCTTGCTGGTCAACGTGCAGAAGCTGATGTCGTCGAGCCCCTCGAGGATGTCCTGGACGACCCGCAGTCCGCTCTGCTGCCCGGAGGGCAGGTCGACCTGGGTGACGTCGCCGGTGACGACGACCTTCGACCCGAACCCGAGCCGGGTCAGGAACATCTTCATCTGCTCCGGCGAGGTGTTCTGCGCCTCGTCGAGGATGATGAAAGAGTCATTAAGGGTTCTTCCGCGCATATAGGCCAAAGGGGCGACCTCGATGGTGCCGGCGGCCATGAGGCGGGGGATGGAGTCGGGATCGACCATGTCGTGCAGCGCGTCGTACAGCGGGCGCAGGTACGGGTCGATCTTCTCGTAGAGGGTGCCCGGCAGGAAGCCCAGCCGCTCGCCGGCCTCGACGGCCGGGCGGGTCAGGATGATGCGGTTGACCTGCTTGGCCTGGAGTGCCTTCACGGCCTTGGCCATGGCCAGGTAGGTCTTGCCGGTGCCCGCCGGCCCGATGCCGAACACGATCGTGTGCTTGTCGATCGCGTCGACGTAGTGCTTCTGGTTCAGCGTCTTGGGCCGGATGGTGCGACCCCGCGACGACAGGATGTCGAGGGTGAGGACCTCGGCCGGTCGCTCGGACGTCTCGGCGCGCAGCATGGCGATGCTGCGTTCGATCGCGTCGGGCGTGATGGGGGTACCGGTCCGGAGCAGGTCGAGCAGTTCCTCGAAGAGCTTGGCGGCGAGGTCGGTCTCTTCCGGCCGACCGGTGATCGTGATCTCGTTGCCGCGGACGTGGACGTCGCTGTCGAAGGCTCGCTCCACGACCTCCAGGAGTTCGTCGCGGGAGCCGAGGAGGGCGACCATCGAGTGATCGTCGGGGATCACGATCTTGATCTGCGTGGGTGCGCCGTCGGGCGCAGCCCCGGTATGAGTTGATTCGGCCATAGCGCGGCCTTGCGGCCTTTTCGCCCCTACCTTCCGGTCACGTCGGGTCTTCGGCTGCGTATCACCCATGGTACCGGCCCAGGCCACTCAATTTCCGACCGCGCGGGGACGCCCGCTCATCCCGGCGGCCAGCCCAGACCACGGCCGCCGAGCACGTGCGCATGCACGTGGAACACGGTCTGTCCCGCCCCGGGGCCGGTGTTGAACACCACGCGGTACCCGGTCTCCTCGATGCCTTCGGCGACCGCGACCTCGTGCGCCGCGCGGACGACCTCCGCGAGAAGGTCCCCGTCCTCGGCGGCGAGCGCCGCCGCGGTCGGATGGTGGTCGCGCGGGATGACGAGCACATGCGTCGGCGCCTGCGGATTGATGTCCCGGAACGCGATCGTCCGATCCGTCTCCCGAACGACGTCCGCGGGCACCTCCCCGGACACGATCTTGCAGAACAAACAGTCCTGTTCCGTCAATGCACTCTCCTTCGCCAAGGATCAGCGCATGTTATCGCGCCACGGGGCGTCACGGCCGTCCGCGAATCGTTACGACCTCCGGCGTGTAACTATGGCCAAGGCACTCCCTTGTCTGGTTATCGTTACCTTCACGCGAACCCCCAGCGCCGGATCCTTCGGTAAATCCGAGGCCGGGTGACGTTCGCACGAACCTGCCGAGTCAAGGCGTTCGTCCAATCGAGACGACAGCCGACGACGGCACTGACGGGCGGATAAGGCGAGACGAGGAATGCCCTTTCGTAAACCTCCCGGCGAGGGCACGCGTCCTACTGATGTGACCGAGACCCTCGTGGCCAGAGGAACGACGGGCGCTGTGACCGTCGCGTGGGACGCCGACCAGGCGGTTACCGCGCTTTACAGCGCTCATTACCGTTCCCTCGTACGCCTCAGCGCACTCCTCGTGCGCGACCTGGCGACGGCGGAGGAAGTGGTGCAGGACGCGTTCGTCGCCATGCACGGGGCCTGGCGGCGGCTGCGCGATCCGGAGAAAGCCCTCTCCTACCTCCGGCAGTCGGTGGTCAACCGGTCACGATCCGTACTGCGGCACCGGGCGGTCGTCGAGAAGTATGCTCCCAAGGGCCTGCCGGACGCGCCGAGCGCTGAGAACGGCGCGATCGTCGAGCTCGAGCGTTCGGCCGTGGTCAAGGCCCTGGGGGGGCTGCCGACCCGGCAACGCGAGGCCCTGGTGCTGCGCTACTACGGTGATCTGTCAGAGGCGGAGATCGCCAACACCATGGGGATCAGCCGGGGAGCCGTCAAGAGCCACACCGCGCGCGGGATGGCCGCGCTACGCAGCGTTCTGGAGCAGCTTTAATGACCGAACCCTTCGACGAGTACGGCGAGCGTCTGCGCCGTGTCTTGCACGCGGAAGCGGAAGCGGTCACGCCCTCTCCAGAGGGGCTTGAGCAGATCCGCGGCAAGATAGCGAAGAAGCAGGAGCGACGCTTCGGCGCGTGGTTCACGATCCCGTGGCTGCGGCCGCTGGCGGCCGTGGCCGCCGCGGTCGTGATCACCGGGGTCGCCGTGTCGACGACGCCGGCGCTGAAGACGTTCGTGCAGACGGGACACTTCAGCCCCGCGGACCGGCGCGACGACGGCACGTCGGCGGCCGGGGGGCAGAAGGTGGTGACCGCCTGGCCGCCGGTGAATCCGTCCCGTCCGGACGTGGGCGCGCTGCCGCACCCGTCGCCGTCCAGGACCGGCCCGTCCGGCGCTCACGTCATCCCGGGGCACAAGTGCCCGCCGGGCGAGGACCCGATCAGGCCGCCGGCCGGTTCGGCCGACGACCAGACGGCGAGCCCGGCTCCTTCCCCGCATGTCACATGCGGCCCGGACACGGCCACGTCCGCGCCGCCGACCCAGGCGGCGTCTCCGCCGCCTCCGGCGACGCCGACGCAGGTGCCGACGACCGACACGCCGACCAACGGCGCGCAGCAGCCGTCGGCCCAGTCGTCCCCGTGAGCTGAGGATTACCAGCGGCCGCCGCGGCTGAGGAGCACGGCGGCCGCGGCCACCCCCGCGGTGGAGGTGCGCAGGACGGTGGGGCCGAGGAGCGTCGTGACGCCGCCCGCGGCCTCGAACGCGGCGACCTCATCGTCGGCGAGGCCGCCCTCCGGGCCCACGACGACGACGATGTCGCCGGTGGCCGGGACGTCGACGCGACTGAGCGGCCGGTCGGCCTCCTCGTGCAGGATGACGGCGAGCGCGGCGCCGCGGACGCGCTCGGCGGCCGTCGCCGTGTCGGCCGGTTCGGTCACCTCGGGCAGCCAGGCGCGCCGGCTCTGCTTGGCCGCCTCGCGCGCGGCGCCGCGCCACCGGGCGAGCGCCTTGGCGCGACGTTCGCCGCGCCACTGGGTGACACAGCGGGCGGCCGTCCAGGGCACGATGACGTCGACGCCCACCTCGGTCATCGTCTCGACCGCCAGCTCGCCCCGGTCGCCCTTGGGCAGGGCCTGCACCACCACGATCCGGGGATCCGGGCGGGGGACGCGCCGGCGTGCGCGGGCCTCGAGGTGCAGGCTGTCCCGCTCGGCGGAGGTGACGACGCACTCGACGAGACCGCCCACGCCGTCGGCGAGGTCGACCCGCTCCCCCGGCCGCAGCCGGCGTACGGCCGCCGCGTGGCGTCCCTCGGGCCCGTCGAGGAGGATCCGGTCGGACTCGAGGCGTGCGGGGTCGCTGAGGAAGAGGGGCGGGCTCATGCCTCCGATCGTAGGCGTGCGGCGGGGCCGAGCGATCCCGCGGCCTTGATGGTGTGGAGGATCGGGGCGGTCTCGAGCATGTGGATCCCGTCGAGGGCGCCGAGTCGCCGCGTGAGGTAGTGGTGCAGCTCGGCGGGGTCCGCGCAGAGCGCCTGCGCGAGCAGGTTGGTGGGGCCGGTCGTGGCGGCGACCACGGCGAGTTCCCGGTGGCCGGCGAGGATCGTCGCGACGTGGTCCAGGCGCGCCGGCGCGACGGCCATCCACAGCAGGGCCTGGGTCGTCGCGCCCAGGAGCACGGGATCGATTTCGACGTCGAAGAAGATCACCCCCCGGGAGCGGAGGTCGGTGAGGCGGCGCGCCACGGTGGCCTGGGACCAGCCTGTCGCCCCGGCCAGGTCGCCGTACGAGGCGCGGCCGTCGTGCCGCAGCGCGTCCAGGAGGGCCTGGTCGGCGCGTGCCCATGAGCGGCGCCCGGCCGAGACGGCCGGCGAGCGGCGTGGAGCGGGAAGGGGCTCCCCGGCCTGCGCGGAGGGCGAGGCGGTGTCGGGCGCTCCAGTCGGGCGGGCGGCGCCGGGGACGGCGGCGTCCGGGTGGAGCAGGGCCTGCTGCCGGTCGCTGAGCGCCTGGGTGGTGCCGCGCCATGCGGTGGGGCCGCCCAGGTAGCTGTGCAGCAGGCAGTGCGCGGAGACGGCGGTGATGCCGGCCCGCCGGGGGATGTCGCGCAGCAGCAGCGCGCGGGAGACCTCCACGCCGTGCGGCGCGTGCACGATCGTGAAGATCTCCGTCCCGCCCGAGACGAGCTTGACCCACGAGGTGTCCGGCCGCCGGGCGAGGGAACGCGCGAGGGCCTGGGTGGTGGACGGCGTGGTGGTGAGCCGGACCATCCACTGGGTCTGCCCGGCCTGGCCCGGCTCCGCCAGGCCGACGACCCGCAGTCCCGCCTCCGCGCGCAGCCGCCGGTAGCGGCGCGCGACGGTCTGGGTGGACACGCCGAGGACGTCGGCGATCCGGCTGAACGGCGCCCGCCCGTCGATGTGCAGGGCGTGGATGACACTGCGGTCGAGGTCGTCGAGCATGGTCGAATCCTGCACCCAGGCGCACGTTGATGGAAATTAGTCGCCGATTTCAGACCGTGGATGGAACGACTCACGTCCTTCGCCGCACGCTGGCCCGCGGCATCGGGTCGACTGAAGGGAAAGAAGCGATGGAGTCACGTGACGGGGTGGCCGCGGGGCCGGCGTACCGGTGGCGATGGGCCGCACTGGTCGCCCTGCTCACCGCCGAGGCGATGAATCTGCTGGACGCCACGATCGTGCAGGTCGCCGCGCCGGTCATCCACGCCGACCTGGGCGGTGCCGATTCCGACATCCAGTGGTTCAGCGCCGCGTACACGCTGCCGTTCGCGGTGCTGCTGATCACGGGCGGCCGGCTGGGTGACATGGCCGGGCGCAGACGCGTGTTCGCGGTCGGGGTGGCGGCTTTCACGCTGGCGTCCCTGTGCTGCGCGCTGGTGCCCGGCGCCGCCGCGCTGATCGCCGCGCGGGCGGTCCAGGGGGCGGCCGCGGCGTTGATCATCCCGCAGACGATCGGACTGATCCGCGCCATGTTCGACGGCGCCGAACTGGCCAGGGCGATGGGGAGCATCGGGCCGGTCATGGGGCTGGCGGCGATCTGCGGGCCGGTGCTGGGCGCGGTGCTCACGCACGCCGACCTGTTCGGCTCCTCGTGGCGCGCGGTGTTCCTCGTGAACGTCCCGCTCGCGGTGGCGGTGCTCGCGATGGTTCCTCTGCTGCGTGCGGACAGGGCGGCGGCGTCACCGCGTCTCGACCTGCCCGGCACCGTGCTGGCGATCGCCGGCGCCGGGCTGATCGTCTACCCGCTGATCCAGGGCGGCACCGGGGGTCTGCCGGCCGGCGGCCGGCTCGCCCTGGCGGCCGGCGTCGTGGTCCTGGTGCTGTTCGGGTTCCAGCAGTGGTACGGCGCTCGGCGCGGCCGCCGGCCGCTGGTCGAGCCGAGCCTCTTTCGCGACCGGGGCTTTCCCGCGGCGCTCGTGACGTCGACGTTGTTCTTCGCGGTGATGAACGGGCTGATGCTGATCGTCGTAGTCCAGGTGCAGGTCGGCCTGGGCGAGGACGTCCTCACCGCCGGGCTCACGCTGCTGCCGTGGTCCTGCGGCATGGCGGTCTCCTCCTGGGTGTCGGGGACGCGCCTGGTGCCCCGGTTCGGGGCGCGCATGATGTTCGTCGGGCTGGCCGTCATGCTCGCCGGGCTCGTGTCGGCCATCGGCGCCTACGCCGCCGCGCGGTCCGGGGCGTACCCGACGTTCCTGCCGGGGGCGCTCGCGCTCTGCGGCGTCGGGAACGGGCTGTTCACGGTCCCGTTCTTCACCGCCGCCCTCACGCGGGTACGCCCGCACGAGATCGGGTCGGCCGCCGGTCTGCTCAACGCCGTGCAGCAGTTCGGCGGCACCCTCGGTATCGCGCTCCTCGGCACCGTCTTCTTCCGCTCCCTGGCGACCGGCGCCCGAGCGGGCGGTGCGTCCGGCGCCGCGTCGCTGCACGCCGCGTCGCTGCACGCCGCGGGGCTCGCGTTCGGGCTCGCGGCCGGGCTGGTCGTCGCGGCGGGCGGTGGCGCGGCGCTCATGCGCGCCCCGGCGGAGCGGGCCGAGCCGACGGAGCAGGCCGAGCCAGCAGAACAGGCGGAGCCCTCGGAGCAGGTAGAGCCCGTGGAGCAGATGGAGCTCGCAGAACAGGTGGAGCCCGTGGAGCAGGTGACGCCTGCGGTACGGGTCGAGCCGGCGGACAGGTGAGCGAAGGCCCCCGCTCTCGGTATCGGGAGCGGGGGCCTCGGAGAAGGGTCAGCGGCCGTTGAAGGCGTCGCGGAGACGGGAGAAGAAGCCCTGCTGGCCCGGGGCGAACTTGCCCGGCGGACGCTCCTCGCCGCGCAGGCTCGCCAGCTTGCGCAGCAGCTCCTCCTGCTCTTCGTCGAGCTTGGTGGGCGTCTCGATGTTCACGTGGATCATCAGGTCGCCGCGACCGCTCTCGTTGAGGTGCTTGACGCCCCGGCCGTACATCGGGATGACCTGGCCGGACTGGGTGCCGGGCCGGATGTCGATCTCCTCGGGGCCGTCCAGGGTCTCGACGGTCAGCGACGTGCCGAGCGCGGCCGCCGTCATCGGCACCTGGACGGTGCAGTGCAGGTCGTCGCCCTCCCGCTCGAAGATCGGGTGCGGGAGCTCCACGATCTCGAGGAACAGGTCGCCGGCCGGGCCGCCGCCGGGGCCGACCTCGCCCTCGCCGGCGAGCTGGATGTGGGTGCCGTTCTCGACGCCGGCGGGAATGCGGACCTTGATCGTGCGGCGGGTGCGGACCCGTCCGTCACCGGAGCACTCCGTGCAGGGCGTACGGATCGTGGTGCCGTAGCCGCCGCACTGCGGGCAGGCGCGGGAGGTCATCACCTGGCCGAGGAACGACCGGGTGACCTGCTGGACCTCGCCGCGGCCGTGGCACATGTCGCACGTCTCGGGGTGCGTGCCGGGGGCCGTGCCGGAGCCCGAGCAGGTGTCGCAGACCACCGCGGTGTCGACCGTCAGCTCGCGTGTGGTGCCGAACGCCGTCTCGGACAGGTCGAGCTCCACCCGGACGGTGCCGTTGCGGCCCCGCCGGGCCCGGCTGCGCGGCCCGCGCTGGGTCGCGGTGCCGAAGAAGGCGTCCATGATGTCGCTGAACGGGAACCCGGCGCCGAAGCCGCCCGCTCCCGCCCCGGCGCCGCTGGCGAACGGATCGGCGCCCAGGTCGTACATCTCGCGCTTCTTCGGGTCGGAGAGCACCTCGTACGCCTGGGTGATCTCCTTGAACCGCTCCTGGGTGGCAGGGTCGGGGTTGACGTCCGGATGCAGCTCACGGGCGAGTCTGCGGTACGCCTTCTTGATCTCGTCCGCGCTGGCGTCACGGCGCACCCCGAGGGTCGCGTAGTAGTCGTTCGCCACTTACGACCCCGCCAGAATCTGACCGACGTAACGTGCCACTGCGCGTACTGCTCCCATCGTCCCGGGGTAGTCCATCCGCGTCGGACCGAGCACGCCGAGCCGGGCCACGGCCTGGTCGCCGGCGCCGTACCCGGTGGCCACCACCGAGGTCGTGCGCAGGCTCTCGTGCGGGTTCTCGGTGCCGATCCGCACGGTGAGGCTGGAGGGATCCCCCACCTCGCCGAGCAGCCGCATCAGGACGACCTGTTCTTCCAGCGCCTCCAGCACGTCACGGAGGCTCTGGGACAAGTCGGCGCGCGCGAGGTTCGCCGCGCCGCCGATGATTATCTTCTCTTCGTGCTTCTCCACGAGGCTCTCGAGGAGGACCGACAGCACCGTCGTCGCCAGCGCCCGCTCGCCGGCCGACACCTGCTCGGGCAGGTCGGCGAGGGTGTCGGGGACGTCGGTCAGCCAGCACCCGTCCAAGCGCGCGTTGAGCAGCGCCCGCAGGTGCGCGATGGCCTCGTCGGACACGGGCTCATGCGTCTCGATCGCCCGCTGCTCGACCCGGCCGGTGTTCGTGATCACGACGAGCAGCAGCCGCTCGGAGGCGATCGGCACCAGCTCGACGTGCCGCACCGACGACCGCGTGAGCGAGGGGTACTGCACGACCGCGACCTGCCGCGTCAACTGCGCCAGCAACCGCACGGTGCGGCCGACGACGTCGTCGAGGTCGTAGGCGTTCGCGAGGAACGTCTCGATCGCGCGTCGCTCGGCCGCGGACAGCGGCTTGATCGTGGACAGCCGGTCGACGAACAGCCGGTATCCCTTGTCGGTCGGCACGCGCCCCGCGCTGGTGTGGGGCTGGGCGATGTATCCCTGCTCCTCCAGCACGGCCATGTCGTTGCGGATCGTGGCCGGCGAGACGCCGAGGTTGTGCCGATCGACCAGCGTCTTCGAGCCCACCGGTTCGTGGGTGGACACGTAATCTTCGACGATGGCCCGCAGCACAGCGAGCTTCCGGTCGTCGAGCACGCACTCACCTCCCGTGTCCACAGCCCTTCAATCTGGCACTCTTCTCCTCTGAGTGCCAAGTGTACGGCTCGGGGGCACGCAGGAGGAGACGCCGGTGGATCACGTTCTCGCGTCGAGCGTGGCAGAGTCACTCCTGTGACCTGGCACGAAATTGCGGAACGCTGTTTCCAGCGCCGTTATTCCGACTTCGACGTGACCGTGGGGGTCATCGTCGGGTCCGCGGACGCCGTCGTCGTCGACACCCGCGCGAGTGTGGCACAGGGCGTACGGCTGCGCGACGACCTTCGGGAGCTCGGCGTGCAGAACCCCATCGTCGTCAACACCCACGGCCACTTCGACCACTGCTTCGGCAACGCGGCCTTCACCGGCGGGGCGCGCTGGGGGCACGCGTCGCTGCCCGCCTACCTGGCCGAGACCGCGCGGCCCATGCTGGCGCGCGAGTTCCCCGGCTGGGCGGAGAAGGTCGAGACCGATCTCCTGCTCGCACCGGACCGGCTCGTCACCGACCGCGCCGAGCTCGACCTCGGCGACCGCGTCGTCGAGCTGCGGCACTTCGGCCCGGGGCACACCGACGGCGACGTGGTCGTCTGGGCGCCCGACGCGCGGTGCGCGTTCACCGGTGACCTGATCGAACAGTCCGGTCCGCCGGCGTACGGCGCCGACTCCTTCCCGCTGGAGTGGCCGGCCACCCTCGCCGCCCTGCTGCGGACCGTCGACGGCGTGCTCGTGCCGGGTCACGGCGCGCCGGTGGATCAGGAGTTCGCGGTCCGGCAGCGGGAGGAGATCGACATGGTGGCCCGCCGGGTGCGGGAGACGCACGCCGCCGGGCTGGGCGTCGAGGAGGCCCTCACCGCGGGCGGCTGGCCCTACCCCGTCGAGACGCTCCGGGAAGCCGTCCGGCGTGGCCACGACCACCTGGGCCGCCGATCCGGGTCCGGATAGCCGCCGCCCTGCCTCCGCGCCCCCGGCGCCGCACCCGAGCCGCCGCCCGTACGCGTGGCCGTCTCGACGCGGGGTGAACCGGCCGCCCCGGCCGGTACGCGTCCGCACGGGCGCGCCGGGGCGGCTGCCCCGCCCGCCGCCGGACCGGTACGGTGCGACGCGTGCGGAGCAAAGACTATGGACGCGACGTTCTGTCCGGCGACTGGCGCCGGCCGCGGAAGGGTCAGATCCCCGAGGTCGCCGCCGAGCCGGGCCTGGTCGCCGAGGATCCGGCGAGCGGGTTCTGCGGTGCGGTCGTCGCCTGCGAGAAGGACGCCGTGACCCTCGAGGACCGGTTCGGCAAGCGCCGGGTCTTCCCGCTGGCGAAGGCCGGGTTCCTCATCGACGGCAAGCCCGTGACGCTCGTCCGTCCCGTACGGGCGTCGGGTCCGGCCCGGTCGGCGTCCGGTTCGATCGCCGTGCCGAACCTGCGGGCGCGGGTGGCGCGGGAGAGCCGGATCTACGTCGAGGGCCGCCACGACGCGGAGCTCGTCGAGAAGATCTGGGGGCACGACCTGCGAGTCGAGGGCGTCGTCGTGGAGTACCTCGAGGGCGTCGACCACCTCCCCGACATCGTCGCGGAGTTCGGCCCGGGGCCGGAAAGCCGGCTGGGCGTGCTCGTCGACCATCTCGTGGCCGGATCCAAGGAGAGCCGGATCGCCGACCAGGTCTCCTCCCCGTACGTCCTGGTCACCGGCCACCCCTTCATCGACATCTGGGAGGCCGTCAAGCCCTCGGTCCTGGGCATCCCCGCGTGGCCGCGGGTTCCGCGCGGGATCCCCTGGAAGGAAGGCGTGATCGCCGCGCTCGGGTGGAAGGGCGAGCCGGGCGAGGTGTGGCAGGCGATCCTCGGCCGGGTCCGCGCGTACACCGATCTCGAGCCCGCGCTGCTCGGGCGGGTCGAGGAGCTCATCGACTTCGTCACCGTGCCGCAATCGGGCTGAGGTCCGCGAAACCATCCGGCGTCGGCGCGCGTCTCATAAACTGCGCGTTCGCCGCGAAATTCGCACGTTCCGCCGGAAGGGGCAGCACGCACATGACCTATGGGCAACCGGGCCACAGGCGTCCCGGCTCCGGACCTGGCCATCACGCCGGTCCCGGGGCCCAGGCGTACGGTCCCGGGCACGGAGGCCATGGGCACGCGCCGTACCCGCAGCCGGGGTACCCACAGGCCGGCTACGGCCAAGGAGGGTACGGTCAGGGCGGTTACCAGGGCGGTTACTCTCCACAGCCGCACGGCGCGCCGCAGCGGCATCCGGGGCATGGCGCCGGCCACGCCCCGCCGAAGCCGGCGAAGCGGCGCCGCGAGCCGATGACCCCCGGCGGGCCGGTCACCGACGAGGACGAGAGGTGGGCCGTTCCCGCCTATGTCGGGATGTTCGTCGTCGGCTTCGTCGCCCCGGTCATCGTCTACCTGGCCAGGGGCCGATCCTCGCGGTTCGCGCGGTTCCACGCCGTCCAAGCGCTGAACCTGTCGATCGCGATGGTCGTCTGCAACCTCCTCGCGTTCTCGACGCTGTACCTCATCGGCATGACCGGGCTGCTGATCATGCTGGCGGTCCTGGCCGTCGAGTTCTTCTGCGTCGTCAAGGCCGCGATCGGCGCCAACCGCTGTGAGTGGTACCGCCTGCCGTCGATCGCCGCCTGGCCGATCTTTCGCTAGGGACCCCCGTGACCGAGCCGCAGGACCCGCGACTGCCCGCGCCCCGAGACTCCGAACCGTCCGAACAGTCTGAACCTCAGGACCCGCGCCCGCCCGAGCCGCAGGACTCCCGGCCGTCCTTCGAGCCGCCGGATCCGCTCATGAGCGGACCGGCGTATCCGGACGGCCCGCCATCCGGTGGACCCTGGTTCGGACCGCCGCAGCCGGGTCCCGGTTCCGGGCCACAGCCGGGTCCGTACGGGCCGCAGCCGGGTCCCCACCCCGGCCCGTACAGCGGACCGATCGGGCCGCAGCCGGGTCCCGGCTCCAGCCCGTACGACGCGACCGGGCCGCAATCGGAACCGCACACCGGCCCGTACGGCCCGCCGGCCGGGCCGCAGCCGGGCCCCGACGCGCAGCCGTACGGCGGACCGCCCGGACCGTCGCCCTACGGCGCGCCGCCGCATCGGCCCGGGCCCCCGTACCCCGGGCCGCCGGTCCCGTACGGCTACGGGCCGCCGCGCCAGGGCTTCGCGGCGGTCGACGAGAACACGTGGGCGCTGCTCGCCTACATCGGGCAGTTCGCGGTCGGCTTCGTCGCGCCGCTCGTCGTTTATCTGGCGCGGAAGGACGGCTCGCCCTACCTGCGCTTTCACGGCGCGCAGGCGCTGAACCTCGCCGTGACCAGCTTCCTCGTGATCCTCGCGGGCTTCGTCGTCTCCCTGGCGACGCTCGGGATCGGCGCGATCGTCGCCATCCCGGCGATGCTGGCGTACGGCGTCGCGCACGTGGTCTTCCTCGTCATCGCCGCGCTGCGGGCGAACAAGGGCGAGCCGTACGTCATCCCGAAGTGGCTCTGCTGGCCCATCGTCCGGTGACGGTCCGCCTCACGGGGTCAGGTCGCGGACGACCGCGTCGGCCAGCAGCCGTCCGCGCAGCGTGAGCACCGCGCGGCCCGCGTCGTACGCCTCGGGGACGAGGAGTTCGTCGGCGACCGCGCGGCGGACGGCGGTGTCGTCGAGCAGGTCGAGCGGGCATCCCTCGGCCAGCCGCAGCTCCAGCATGACGCGCTCGAACCGCCGGTCGGCGGTCTCCAGGACCTCGCGGGCGTGCGCGGGGGTGACGCCGGACGCGAGACGGTCGGCGTACGCGGCGGGATGCTTGACGTTCCACCAGCGGGTGCCGCCGACGTGGCTGTGCGCGCCCGGACCGATCCCCCACCAGTCGCCGCCGGTCCAGTACAGGAGGTTGTGGCGGCACCGGGCGTCCTCGTCCGCCGCCCAGTTGGAGATCTCGTACCAGTGCAGGCCGTGGGCGCTCAGGCTCCGTTCGGTGGCGAGGTAGCGGTCGGCCATGGCGTCGTCGTCCGGCGCGGCCACCTGTCCCCGGCGGACCTGCGCGGCCAGCCGGGTGCCCTCCTCGACGATCAGCGCGTAGGCCGAGACGTGGTCGGGACCGGCCTCCAGGGCGGCGTCCAGGCTGGCCTGCCAGTCCGCGTCGCTCTCCCCTGGCGCGCCGTAGATGAGGTCGAGGTTGACGTGCTCGAAGCCGGCCTCCCGGGCCCACCGGACGCACTGCTGGGGCCTGCCGGGCGTGTGCGTACGGTCGAGGACGGCCAGCACGTGCTCACGCGCGCTCTGCATCCCGAACGACATCCGCGTGAAGCCGGTTTGGCGGAGGCGTGCGAGGTAGCCGGGATCGACCGTCTCCGGATTGGCCTCGGTCGTCACCTCGGCGGCCGCCGCCAGGCCGAACTCCTTGTCGATCGCGTCGAGGATCCGGCCGAGGTCGTCGGCGGGCAGCAGGGTGGGCGTGCCGCCTCCCACGAACACCGTCTGTACGGGAAGCTCGACGTCGCCGAGCACGCGGCGGGCCAGCCGGATCTCCGCGATGGCCGTGTCGGCGTACGCCTCCCGGGAGGCGCCGCGCAGTTCGGTCGCGGTGTAGGTGTTGAAATCGCAGTAGCCGCAGCGGGTCACGCAGAACGGCACGTGCACGTAGAAGCCGAACGGGCGGTCACCGAGGCCGGCGAGGGCACTGGCGGGCAACGCGCCGTCGTTCGGGACCGGGTCTCCGTCGGGCAGGGTTGAGGGCACGTCTCAAGTCTGCCGTCAGCGCGGGGGTGCCACTGACGGCGCCCCGGCCTCGACCGGCGCCGAGCGGGCCGGGGATCCTCGTTGCCTCACGAACTCCGTCGGAGGCGGTCCGTCAGTACGAGAACTCCGCCCAGACCGTCGTACGGTCGGCGCTCCGCGTCACGCCCCACCGGTCCGCGACCGTGTCGATGAGGATCAGCCCCCGGCCGTGCTCGGCGTCCACCGCCGGCCGGTTCTCGAGCCGTGGCTCCGAGCCGGTGGCCCCGTCGTTGGTCACCTCGGCGCGGACGGCATTGCCGGCGGCGGCGAGGCTGATGGTGATCTGGCCGCCCGTACCGCTCGCGGTGTGCTTGACCGCGTTGGTGGCGAGTTCGCTGACACTGAGCTTCACCGCGTCGGCCGCGGGATGCCGTCCACCGAGCGCCTCCCGGACGAACCGGCGCCCGTCGGCGACCGAACGCTCCGTACCCGGAAGGGTGATCGCCCCGATGATGGTCATTTCGGCCGGTCCGCCGCGGTCGGGCCCCAGCGGGTCGCCGTCGCACGTCTCCGGCCCTGCTATGGCCGCGTCCACTGATCCTCCCTAGGTCATCGCGGACACGACCCATTCCCCTTATCGGATGACGCAACCCGAACATCCACAATCCTGAGATTCCGGACAGCGGCTTCGGACGGCCCGGAACCCGCCGCGACCACGGGCTCAGCGCAGGTCGAGCGCGGTGGCGAGCTCGCGCCACTGCGCCCGGGGCAGCCCGCTTCGATCGTCGGTCAGGACCTGGAGGGCGGCGTGGTCCGCGCCCGCGTCCCGGTGGGCGTCGACGCGCCGCCGTACCGCCTCGACGTCGCCCCACGCGACGACCGCGTCGACGAGCCGGTCACTGCCGCCGTCGGCGAAGTCGTCCTCGGTGAAGCCGAGCCGCAGCAGGTTGTTGGTGTAGTTGGGCAGCTTTATGTAGAAGCCCAGGTGCTGCCGGGCCGTGGCGCGTGCCCGTTCGGGATCGGTGTCGAGCACCACCTTGACCTCCGGGGCGAGGAGGCGATCCGGACTGAGGACCTGACGTGCCCGCGCCGTGTGCTCCGCTGTCACGAGGTAGGGGTGGGCGCCCGCCGTACGGTCGCGGGCCAGCTCCAGCATGCGCGGGCCGAGCGCGGCCAGGACCCGCTCCGCGGACGGCGCGCCGGCGGCGTCGAGGCCGTCGAGGTACCGCGTCATCGCGGAGTACGGCTTGTCGTAGGCCTTGACCAGACCGGGATGGCTCGCGCCCAGGCCGAGCAGGAATCGGCCCGGGTACGCGGCGGACACGGCCTTCTGCCGGTCCGCGACGTCGGCCGCGTCGTACTCCCAGATGTTGAGGATCCCGGTCGCCACCACGATCCGGGAGGTCGCCTCCAGAAGCGGCACGGCGTGGTGCACGCCGGGGCTGCCGCCCAGCCAGATCGCGCCGTACCCGAGCTCCTCCAGCTCGGCCGCCGCGTCGCGGATCTCGTTCGCGGCGCTCGGATCGTCGTTCCGGAACCCGATGCTCCAGATCCCCACCCGGCCGACGTCCATCATCGTCTCCTCCAAGATTCTCGGCTGACTCAGAACCAGCCTGCCCCGGAGGAGACGATCCGAGACGTGGTTACTTCTTCTTCTCCGCGGCGGCCGTGCCGGTCGACAACGCGGCGACGAAGGCCTCCTGCGGGACGTCGACCCGGCCGATCGTCTTCATCCGCTTCTTGCCTTCCTTCTGCTTCTCCAGCAGCTTGCGCTTGCGGGAGATGTCACCGCCGTAGCACTTGGCCAGGACGTCCTTGCGGATCGCCCGGATGTTCTCCCGGGCGATGACCCGCGAGCCGATCGCCGCCTGGATCGGGACCTCGAACTGCTGGCGCGGGATGAGCTCCTTGAGCTTGGCCGTCATCATCAGGCCGTACTCGCGGGCCTTGTCCTTGTGCACGATCTGGCTGAAGGCGTCGACCGACTCGCCCTGCAGCAGGATGTCGACCTTGACCAGGTCCGACTCCTGCTCCCCGCTCGTTTCGTAGTCGAGCGAGGCGTATCCGCGCGTCCGCGACTTCAGCTGGTCGAAGAAGTCGAAGATGATCTCGGCCAGCGGCAGGGTGTAGCGGATCTCGACGCGGTCCTCGGAGAGGTAGTCCATGCCGAGCATGACGCCGCGGCGGCTCTGGCACAGCTCCATGATCGCGCCGATGTGGTCGCTCGGAGACAGGATGGTCGCCTTGACGATCGGCTCGTACACCTCGCCGATCTTGCCTTCGGGGAACTCGCTCGGGTTGGTGACCCGATGCTCGTCGCCGTTCTCCATGACCACGCGGTACACGACGTTCGGCGCGGTGGAGATGAGCGACAGGTCGAACTCCCGCTCCAGCCGCTCGCGCACGATCTCCATGTGGAGCAGGCCGAGGAAGCCGCAGCGGAACCCGAAGCCCAGCGCGAGGGAGGTCTCCGGCTCGTAGATCAGCGCGGCGTCGTTCAGGCGCAGCTTGTCGAGGGCGTCGCGCAGCTCGGGGTAGTCGTCGCCGTCCACCGGATACAGGCCCGAGAACACCATCGGCTTCGGATCCTGGTAACCGCCGAGCGGCTGCGCGGCGGGCGCGGACGCGATCGTCACGGTGTCGCCCACCCGGGCCTGGCGGACGTCCTTGACCCCGGTGATCAGGTAACCGACCTCGCCGACGCCGAGGCCGGTGACCGGCTTGGGCTCCGGCGAGATCACGCCCACCTCGAGGGTGTCGTGCGCCGCCTTGGTGGACATCATCAGGCTCTTCTCGCGTCGCGAGAGGTGCCCGTCGATCACCCGGACATAGGTGACGACACCGCGGTAGGTGTCGTAGACCGAGTCGAAGATCAACGCGCGGGCCGGGCCGTCGGAGTCGCCCACGGGCGCCGGAACGGTCGCGACGATGTTGTCGAGCAGCTCGACGACGCCCTCGCCGGTCTTGCCCGACACGCGCAGCACCTCGGCGGGGTCGCAGCCGATGATGCCGGCCAGCTCCTCGGCGTACTTGTCCGGCTGCGCGGCGGGCAGGTCGATCTTGTTGAGCACCGGAATGATGTGCAGGTCCGCCTCGAGCGCGAGGTAGAGGTTCGCCAGCGTCTGCGCCTCGATGCCCTGCGCGGCGTCGACCAGCAGCACGGCCCCCTCGCACGCGGCCAGCGACCGCGACACCTCGTACGAGAAGTCGACGTGCCCCGGCGTGTCGATCAGGTTGAGGACGTGGTCCCTCCACGGCAGGCGCACGGCCTGACTCTTGATCGTGATGCCGCGCTCGCGCTCGATGTCCATCCGGTCGAGATACTGGGCGCGCATCTGACGCTCTTCGACCACGCCGGTGAGCTGCAGCATGCGGTCGGCGAGGGTCGACTTGCCGTGGTCGATATGCGCGATGATGCAGAAGTTGCGAATCACCGCGGGATCGGTCTGGTTCGGTACGGGCGGCACCGGGTTCCTCATGACGTGACGGATTCAGCGTCTTCCATGGTCCCATGCCCCGTGCCATGCTCTCGCCGTACGGCCCGGGGCTCCGGCACGGGCGGCACCAGGCCTCCGTGTTGGGGCCGCTGAGAAACCTTGGTAAGCTGTTCCACTGCGTGTGGGCGCGACAGGTCCCGCGCCCCCAATCCATCGACTTAAGACCTGAGGCTTCTTTCGTGGCGAACATCAAGTCCCAGATCAAGCGGAACAAGCAGAACGAGAAGGCTCGCCTGCGTAACAAGGCGGTCAAGTCCGAGCTTAAGACCGCGATCCGCAAGTTCCGTGAGGCCGCCGAGTCCGGCGACGCCGAGGCCACCCTCGCCGAGCTGCGCAACGCTTCGCGCAAGCTCGATAAGGCCGTGGGCAAGGGCGTCATCCACAAGAACCAGGCGGCCAACCGCAAGTCGGCGATCGCCAAGCGCGCCGCCGAGCTGCAGGCCAAGTAAGGCCGACCGACGCGTCAGCGACGCCGTGTCCCCTCGTCGGGGCACGGCGTCGTCGTGCTTTCCTCCCGTCGGGCGGGCTCGACCGGCCACCGCATCGGCCGTCGCCGCCCGCGTACCGGCATGGGAAGCCGCCGGGATCAGCCGCATTCGTCGATCATCGCCTCCACGTCCGCCCAGGTCGGGGCGTGCCGCACCCAGCCGGGCGGCTCGACCGGCTGCGGACCGAAGAGGATGAGGTGCGGCACGATGCCGCGCAACGCGACGTGCACGCCCAGCCGGTCGTCGATCATGTGGGTGATGCCGAGTTCCGTGCAGTGCCCGGCCTTGTCCGCGCGGCGGCGGCAGAAGCGGACGTTGCCGCGCGCGATGCCGGTGCGCCGATAGAAGTCATGGTGGTCGAGCCACTGCAGCGTCCGCCGCTGCACGCCTTCGCCGCACTTGGAGATCACCCACGCCCGTCCGCCGAAGCGGGCGACGAGCCGGGGCAGCACCTCGAACGTCCCCGACGTGGCCGGCGTGCGCATCGCCTGTTCCAGGCCGCCGCCGAGGAAGGTCGTGTCCTCCTCCCCCGCTTCCGTGACGCCTCCCTGGATCACCCGACCGAAGTCGACGCCGAGGCGCGGTTCCTTGATCTTGTTCATGGAGCAAGCGTGGGACATCGGCGAATACGATCAAAACCGATTTATCCCCCCGGGGGGAAGACCGGCCGGTAGAGCGTCCCGGCCGGTAGCAGCGTCAGCGTCCGGCGCGGGCGGCGACGATCTGCGCGATCGCCTTCTCCAGCGCGTACGCCGGATCCGCGCCACCGCCCTTGACCTGGGCGTCGGTCTCGGCCACGACCTGCAGCGCCCGCGCGACCCCGGCCGGCTCCCAGCCGCGCAGCTGCGCGCGTACCCGATCGATCTTCCAGGGCGGCATTCCGAGCTCCTTGGCCAGCCCGGCGCCGCGCAGGCCGCGTGGCGCGCCACCGACCTTGGCGAGCGACCGTACGCCCTGAGCCAGCGCACTCGTGATGAGGACCGGCGCGACGCCCGTCGCCAGCGCCCAGCGGAGCTGTTCCAACGCCTCGGCGAGCTTTCCCTCGACCGCCCGGTCGGCGACGGTGAACCCGCTGACCTCCGCGCGTCCCCGGTGGTACCGGGCGACCGCCTCGTCGGTGATCTTCCCGCCGGTGTCGGCGACGAGCTGACTGCACGCGCTGGCCAGCTCCCGCAGGTCGGTGCCGACCGCGTCGAGGAGGGTACGGGCCGCGTCCTCCCCGATGCTCCCACCCGCCCGGCGGATCTCCGCGCGGACGAACCCGACCCGGTCGCCCGGCCGCGTGATCTTCTGGCAGGTGACCTTGCGGGCACCCGCCTTGGTCAGCGCGTCGAGCAGCGCCTTGCCCTTGGCACCGCCCGCGTGTACGACGACGAAGTCGATGTCGTCGGCGGGGTTCGCGGCATACCGGCCGATCTCCGCGGCCAGGTCCTTGCCGAAGTCCTGGGCGGAACGCAGGACGACCACCCGCCCACCGCCGAACAGCGACGGCGAGGTCAGCTCCGCCAGGGCACCCGGCGCGAGGGAGGCGGGGGTCAGCTCATGGACCTCGACGTCGGCCTCGCGAGCGCGGGCCGCGGCGACGACGTCGCCGATCGCCCGATCGACGAGCAGCTCCTCGTCACCGACGACCAGGGTGAGACGTTCGGAAGACACGCATGCAGCATGCCACGCCCGGAGCCCCGGCATCGCCCATCCGCCGTCGTCCGGTCCGCCGCCCCCGTGCCTCGCACCATCGCCGTTCGGTCCGGGCGGCAGGCCCGCCGCCCCGGCTGCGAGACCGAAGGCGGGCCGGGTTGACTCAGTGCGGCCGATGCCCGCCGCTCGGGCGGAAGGCGACGGCGCGCAGATCACCGATGTCGTCGTTCTTGGGATCCTCCGGCAGGCCCATCAGCCGCGCGAGGGTACGCCAGGCCAGTGGGTGGGCCTCCTTGTAGTCGACGAGTACGGCACGGCGCTCCTCGTCGGGAAGGAAGCGGTGCTCCGGCTCCAGCAGCCGAAGATGCCCGATCCGGAGCTCCAGCGCCCGGCCCGCCCGGAGGTTCTTCACCCAGTCGGCACGGTTGCCCCAGCCGGAGAAGACGATGACCTCGCCGGCCTCATGGTCGAGCTTCACCACCTCCAGGACGGTCTCGCGGCGCAGCCCGCTGAGTCGTCCCTGATGGGCGAGGTAGAGGAAACGCTTGCCGAGCAGGAAGCCGAGGTTCCGGTGATAGATCCAAAGAGGGGCGCGAACCACACGGCGCAGGAACCCGTGCGGTCGGGGGGCACTGGAGATTCCTCGGGGCATTGTCCAATGATGCCGCCGATCAGCACGTCCCCGCACACCGGACGGCTCGCCCGATCGGGATCGGCCGGTCCCCCGTGTGATCCGGGCCGCAGCGGGAATCCCTCCTTTCCGCCGCGGGTTGTTCGAAGGTGCCCGAACTTCAAGAACTGCCGCTTTCCGTGCTCGATCTCGTCCCTGTGAGCTCGGATACGACCCCCGGGGCCGCGCTGCGCGCCAGCATCGACCTGGCGCGGGCCGTCGAACGCCTGGGCTACCACCGGCTGTGGGTCGCGGAGCACCACAACATGCCCGGGATCGCCAGCTCCTCACCCCCGGTACTGATCGCGCATCTGGCGGAGGCGACGTCGACCCTGCGGATCGGCTCCGGCGGGGTGATGCTGCCCAACCACGCGCCATTGGTCGTCGCCGAGCAGTTCGGCATGCTGGAGGCCCTGCACCCCGGTCGGATCGACCTCGGCATCGGCCGGGCACCCGGTACGGACCAGGCGACCGCGTACGCGCTGCGGCGGAGCGCCGACCTGAACGTCGAGGACTTCCCGCGCCACCTCGCCGAGCTACGGGCGTTCCTCGGTGGATCATCGTTCGGGATCAGGGCGGTGCCCGCGGCCGAGAACCCGCCGGAGGTCTGGCTGCTGGGTTCCAGCGGCTACAGCGCACAGCTCGCGGGCGCGCTCGGTCTGCCGTTCGCGTTCGCCCACCACTTCAGCGCGCGGTTCACGGAGCCCGCCCTGGAGCTGTACCGCTCGACCTTCCAGCCGTCGGAGACCCTGTCCCGGCCGCACGCCATGGTGACCGCCGCCGTGGTCTGCGCCGACACCGACGAGGAGGCGGAACGGCTCGCCGCACCCATGGGCCTGTCCATGCTGCGGCTGCGCGGCGGAATGCCCGGGTTGCTGCCGACGCCGGAGGAGGCGGCCGCGTATCCCTACACGCCTCAGGAACGCGAGGCCATCGGCACGATCACCGAGTCGCACGTGATCGGCGGCCCGGAGACCGTGCGCAAGGGTCTTCTCGACCTGATCGACCGCACCCAGCCGGAAGAGCTGATGATCTCGACCAACGTCGGTGACCCCGCCGCCCGTCTGCATTCGCACGAACTCGTCAAGGAGGTCCTGCGCGCCGGGTGACCACGGCGGGGCCGTTGCCGGAGCGGACGACCGCGACGTCGCCGTCGCGATCGGTGCGGTAGCCGCGTAGGCGCAGGAGGGTGAGCAGGGCCATCGTGGACGGCGCCGGGTGTCCGTAGTCGTTGTGCGCGCCGACCGAGGTCACCGCGATCCGCGCGTGCACGGCGGCCAGGAAGTCCGGGTCCTGGTGCGAGGAGCCATGGTGCGGGACCTTGAGGACGTCCGCGTGCGGCAGTCCGGCGGCGAGCAGCGTCCGCTGGGCCTCGACCTCGACGTCCCCGCCGAGGAGCACCGTCAGCCCCGGCCACTGGGCGAACAGCACCACGCTGGCGTTGTTCACCTCGGTTCCGGGGTCGCGGGTCGACACGGGAAGCGTGGTGAGCGGGCCGAGCACACGCAGGGTCAGCGGTCCCGCGGACCAGACATCGCCGATCCCCGCGGGGACCACACGTCTTCCGATGAGCAGATGCCGCTCCTCTCCTTCGCTGTCGGGGCTGATCAAGACGGTCCCGACGGCGCGGCCACGCAGGACGCCCGGCACCCCGCCGACATGGTCCGCGTGCGGGTGGGTCAGCACGAGCAACGGCACGGCGCGGACCCGCAGGGCGCGCAGGCAACGGTCGATCGAGTGAGGGTCGGGACCGGTGTCGACGACCACGGCCCGGCCGGGCCCGGCGGCGAGTGCCAGCCCGTCGCCCTGGCCGACGTCGCAGGTCACGAACAGCCAGCCGTGCGGCGGCCACCCCGGCGCGCAGGAGTGAACGCCGATCGCCACCACCGTCGTGCCGGCGACGGCGGCCGCGGCGACGCGGCGCGCGCCCGGTCGGCGCAGGACGAACGCGCCGACGAGCAGAGCGGTCGTCAGCAGCGCCGCGCCGGCCACCCCGGCCGGCCAGCCGATCGCGGCGTAGGGCGCACGGGCGCACAGTCGCGCGACGCCGCTGATCCAGCCGACCGCCAGCCCGGCCGGTAGGACGATCACTCGGGCGAGCGGCAGTGACACCGGCGCGACCGCTGCGGCCAGTACTCCGAGCAGTGTCGCGGGTCCCACCGCGGGGGCGGCGAGGAGGTTGGCGGGCACGGCCACGAGGCTCACCTCGCCGTCGAGCAGGACGAGGACCGGAGCGCACGCGACGTGGGCCGCGGTCGACACCGCGAGCGGCTCGGCCAGCGCGCCGGCCATGCGGCGGAGCAGCCGCCCGCGCACGCTCCGGGGCAGCCATCGCGTCAGACACCGTCGCCAGGGCGGCCCGAGCACGAGGATGCCGGCGGTCGCGAGCGCCGACAGCGCGAAACCGTAGGAACGGGCGAGCCCCGGGTCGAGGAGGACCAGCACGAGGACGGCGGCACACAGGGCGGGAACGCCCCGGCGCTCCCGCCCGGTGACGACCGCGAGCAGTGCGACGGAGCCCATGACGGCGGCGCGCAGGACGCTCGGCGACGGACGCGCCACGAGCACGAAGCCGAACACCGTGAGCCCGGCGAGCAAGGGCACCGCGCGACGGCCGAGGCCCGTGAAACGGCCGGCCATCAGGACCGCGCCGATCAGCAGGGAGAGGTTCTCGCCGCTGACCGCCATCAGGTGCGTCAGTCCCGCCGCCTCGAACGCGTCGGCGAGCTCCGGGTCGAGCAGCGACGTGTCGCCGTCGACCAGGCCGGGCAGCACGCCGCGCTGGTCCGCCGGCAACCGGGACGCCGCCGCCCGCAGCCGGGACCGGATGGTGCTCGCCCACCGTTGCGGGAGCGACGGCCGGCCCACGAGCGCGGGCGGCCCACGGACCAGGCCGACCGCCGCGAGCAGTTCCCCATGCCGCGGCGTGACGAGCCGCGCTGTAAGCCGAACCCGCTGGCTCGGCACCAGGGGTCGCCACGCCGCGTCGTCCGCGAGCAGGAGCACCGGAACCCGCACCCGCCGTCGTTCCGTGCCGGGACCGGGCTGCACCTCCTGTACCCGTGCGGGTACCAGGACGGTGTCGTGCCGACGCGTCTGCCCGGTCTTCAGCACCGCCGGGTCCCCGGTGACCACCGCGCCGAGCCGCACCGTGGCACCCCGGACCGCGAGCGCGCGCACCGGCCCCGACCCGACCGCGGTGAGCCGAAGCCCGACGCCCATGGCCGAAGCCGCGACACACGCCAACATCCCCGCCAGCACTCGCCGCGCCACCAGCCGTTCTCCAGCACCGAGCCCTTCGGCCGGACGCTCGGGAGCGGCGGTGGGGTCGGCATGGTCGATCATCCGCTCTCGGAGCGCGTGGGCCGTCAGAAAGACGGCTCCGATGGCCGACACGGCGGCGGTCACGTACGCCGCCTCCGCGCCAAGACCGAGTAACACCAGCGCGGCGGACCAGGCGCCCACCGCGGGTGCCGCCAACCGCAGGTCGTGCCCGCCGCCCGCCGAAAGGTCGTGTTCGGCCGCACCGCCCAACGGCCCATCCCCGGAGGCCTCGCCCGACAGCACATCCGCAGACACCTCCTCAGTCAGCCGGTCTCCAGAGACCGCACCCCTCGGTCGCCCGTCCGCCGAAACCTCGCCGGTCGGGCCGGCCGTGGTGGTCTCGCTCGTCGGTTCGTCATCGGTGCTCACGCTCGTGGATCCCTTGGACAGGCCGCCCGAAGCGCTGCTCTCACGCCGCGGCCGGTCGCTGCCGCTTCCGCGCTCACACCGTCACCAGGCCTTTGAGATCGCCGAACTTGGCGGCTCCGATGCCGGACACCTGCCGCAACTCTTCGACGGACCGGAAGGCACCGTGCTGGGTGCGGTAGTCGACGATGCGCTGGGCCAGCACTGGGCCGACGCCCGGAAGTTGATCGAGCTGGGTGACGCTGGCGGTGTTCAGGTCGAGCGGCGCTCCGGAGGGCGTCGCTGCGCCTGGAGGCGCGCCCGACGGGACGGCGGGCGCAGGCGTCGCGTCGACTCCGACGAGGATCTGCTCGCCGTCCACGACCCGGCGTGCCAGGTTGAGAGCGCCGGTCCGGGCACCGGGCCGGACGCCTCCGGCCGCCTTGATCGCGTCGATAACCCGCGCGCCGGACGGCAGGCTCACCACGCCGGGACGTCGCACCTTCCCGGCGACGTCGACCAGCACCGGCGACGAGGACACCGCGGGCGTGGCCGGTGCCGTGGGCGCGCCACGGTCGGGCGACAAGGTGCCCAGCGAAGCGGCCGGATGCGCCGCGGAGCGTACGACGGCTGCGGGCGCGGGCTGCGGCTCAGGGCGAGACCACCAGAGGTAGGCGGCCGCGACGAGCGCCGCGAGGAGACCGATCGCCGCCAGCACCCGGAGACCGGGGATGCCCGGATCGAGCCGCACCTGTCTGCCCGGATCGCGAGGCGCTGAGCGTAACGCCGCGCCCGGCGGCTCATCGCCCGCGTCATCGCCGGGCCCGAACGACTGCGGTGGCCGGAAGACGTCGCGGAGCCGGTCGAATGCGGTGGGATCGAGGCTGGACATGCCGCCGACGCTAACGGACCGGTCACATTCGGCGACGGGCCCAGCGCGGATTGTGGATAACTCACGGCTCCCGGCGGGAGACCGCGACACCGAGCATCCCGGGGCCCACATGCGCGCCGATGACCGGCCCCACCTCACCGACGTACAGGTCATGCAGGTCCGGGACACGTTCCCGCAGGTGGCCGGCCAGAGCGGCGGCCCGTACGGGAGCCGCCAAGTGCTGGACGGCGATGTCCACGGATCGGTCGCCGGCCAGCTCGACGGCCAGCTCCTCCAGCCTGGCGAGGGCGCGGGAGGTCGTGCGGACCTTCTCCAGGGGCGCGATGCGGCCGTCGACGATGCGCAGCAACGGTTTGATCATCAGAGCCGATCCCAGCAACGTCGCCGCCGCTCCGATCCGCCCGCCCCGGCGCAGGTGCTCCAGCGTGTCGACGTAGAAGAGGGAGCGGGTCGCGCGGATGCGCCGGACGGCCGCATCGGCCACGGCGTCGAGATCGCCGCCGCCGACCGCGGCCCGGGCGGCGGCCAGCACCGAGAAGCCGAGCCCCATGCCGAGGGAACGGCTGTCCACCACCCGGACCGGGATGGACGCCTCTTCGGCGGCGAGCCGGGCGGACTCGACGGTTCCCGACATCTCCGCGGACAGATGGATGGACGCCACCCCAATGGCCCCCGACTCGGCCGCCCGCCGGTACGCGACGGCGAAGCTCTCCGGCGATGGCCGGGACGTCGTGACCGGACGCCAGTCCCGGAAACCCTGACCCGCCTCCGCAGCGGTACGCCCCGAGCCCTCCTCGAAGGTCTGCCCGCCGACCCCGACCTGCAGAGGCACCACCACGACGCCGTGTGCCACGACCAATTCGTCGGGGAGATAGGCGGTGGAATCAGTGACGACCGCGACGGGTGCTGTCATACCGGGAGTTTAGGACGACACGTCATATCAGCCGCGCAACCCGGCCTCAGCGCGTCGCTCCCCGTCACGGCCGCTCCGGCGGCGGACCGCAGCTCTCGGAAAAGGTCGTCGCCTCGGCCCCTTCCTCCGCGTCCGCTTCCCCGGAGCCGGTGGCCGACGCCGATGCGGGGCGCTGTACGCGGGCGGCCGGGGACCGACGGCCCACGACGAAGTAAATGATGATCGCGGCGTTGAGCACCAGAGAGCCGATCGGGCTGACGAACGCGACCAGTCCGGACAGGAGATAGCTCACCGGGCCCACCAACGACCGGCGGCGCGCCTCACGCGCCACCTCCCGGCCTCCCGGATGCAACAGGTGCGGCCGGGCACAGAGGTGGTTCCACAGCAGTGTGAACCAGACCGCCGTCACCAGGACCGACGCCGAGTAGAAGACGGCGGCCGGGACGGCGTCGTCGCCGGTGAGGTGGTTGCCGAGCGTGGCGGTCGGCAACGGCAGGTACGCCAGGGTCGCCAGCATGCCGAGGTTCAGGAGGAGCAGGCCGCGATCGACGCGTCGAACCTGGTGGAACAGGTTGTGATGGTGGATCCACGCGATGCCGATCACCAGGAAGCTGACGGCGTACGCCGCGAGGGCCGGCCACTCGTGGCGCAGCGCGGGCCACACCTCTTCATCGGCGGCCGGGGCCTTCACTTCGAGGATGAGCAGCGTCGCCGCGATCGCGATCACACCATCGCTGAACGCCGCCAGCCGGCTTGGGGCGACCGCGGTCGCCGCCTCCTCGGTTTCACCAACACGCTCGGACACGGCAGACGACTCCAAATGATCAGCACGGTGGAGCCGCATCGTACGCGGACTCGGCCGGACAGGATGCCCGGTGAAGGCCGGACCCGGAAGATGACTTGCGGCGTTCGTCCGCTTTGGTCACCCCGGTCACCGAGCCTTCGGTATGCGCCGACGCACGGCGCACGACGCCGACCGCCCCATGGCCGCCGCGCCGACTTCACCGACGCACCAGACGCATCGCGCGCTGAGGCCGCCCGTCCACGGCCCAGTTCCATGCGTAGGGAGCTTGAGGCGGCCCGCCCGACGGCACAGGGCCGTGCGTAGGAGCCTGAAGCCGCCCGCGCGACGCCGCAGAGCCACACGTAGGAGCCTGAAATCGCCCGCCCGACGGCGCAGGGCCACGCGTAGAGGGCCTGGCCCCGCCCGCCCGACGGGGCGGTGGTATGTCAGGGCGCGGGCGAGGCGGGCCGTCTTGCAGTCGCGTCGAGGGGTCGCAGGGGCATGCCGACAGCGTGCCGAGGCGTCGCTGGGCGGCGGCGCATCATGCGTACGGCGTGCCGGGCTGCCGTCTTACGGCTGGACGGGGACGCCGCCGCGCCAGACGCGGAGCGCGCGGAGGCCGAAGGCCCAGGCGAACGCGCCCTCGTGGTCGGCGTCCCACAGGACCATGTCCGCGTACATGCCCGGAACGAGCGCGCCACGGTCGGACACGCGGAGGGCGGCCGCGCCACCGAGCGTGGCCGCGCGGAGCGCCTCGTTCACGCTGAGGCCGAACATCGCGACCGACAGCCCGATCACCAGCGGCATCGAGGTGATGCCGCACTGGCCGGGGTTGTGGTCGGTGCCGAGCGCGAGCGTGACGCCGCGGTCGAGCATGGCCCGGACCGGCGGGGTGCGGCCGTTGTGCAGGGCGCTGCCGGGGCAGACCGTCGCGGCGACGCCGCCGTGGTGCAGCGCCTTGATGTCGTCGTCGTTGGCCTCGGTGAGCAGGTCGGCCGAGGCGCAGCCGACCTCCGCCGCGACCTGGGCGGCACCGACCCGCTCGTTGGCGCAGGCGTGCAGGCGCGCCTTCAGGCCGACGCGCTGGCCGGTCATGAGCAGGACGCGGGCCTCGTCCGGCGTGAAGTGACCCTCGTCGCAGTAGACGTCGATGCTGTCGGCGCCCGCGGCCGCCGCGTCACCGGCCCACAGGCGGACCGCCTCGATGTAGTCGCGGCGGCGGCCGAAGTACTCCGGCGGCAGCATGTGCGCGGCGAGGAACGTCGCGTGGATGCGCGGCATCGAGGGCTCTTCCTCGAGCGAGCGCAGCATCCGGACGTCGGCCAGCTCGCCGTCACGGGTGAGGTGGTATCCGGTCTTCGCCTCTACCGTGGTCGTGCCGGCGCAGATCCACTGCCGGAGCCGTTCACGGACGTTGTTGCACAGGGTCCAGGGGTCGGTGCCGCGGGTCACGGTGACCGTGGAGGCGACGCCGCCGCCCGCGGCGACGATCTCGTTGTTGGTCGACCCGCTCGTGCGCATGGCCAGCTCGGCCCAGCGGTTCCCGGCGTAGACCGGGTGCGAGTGCGCGTCGATGAGGCCGGGCGTGACGAGGCCGCCACCGAGGTTCTCGACGTGGTCGACATCGACGATGTCGTCGATGACACCGGGGACGCTCTGCGGAAGGTCCGAGGCGGGACCGGCCCATACGATCCGGTCGTCGTGCACGAGAATGGCCGCGTTGCTGCACACATCGGTGCCGGTCCACAGCCGACCGATGTTCGTCAGCAAACGCACGGTCATCGCGTCACCGCCCCGTTCTGCGGGCGCGCGCCGGTGAAGGGTGTCCGGACGCCATGCAGCGGGTCACCTGCTCTCGCTCGATTACGCCGGCGGCATTGCCGACGGACCCAAGTCGGAAGAATTAGGGGTGATCAGCCGACCACCTGGAGCAACGAGCCCGGGAATATCGGTTTCGTCACGGTAGTGCACGGAAGGCCACGCTGTACAGCCTCACGCGACATACCGCTCCCAAACCGCCCCAGCGGCCGACTGCTACAGGTGCATCGAAGATACCTCACCCGGAACGCCCCGCCGTACCGAACGACGGAATGACCGGATCGTCGGTTCCGTACCACGAACTCGGTTCCGCCCCGGAAGCGGCGACGGCCGAAACGGCCGCCGCCGACTCGTGAAATGGACGATTATGCCGGGCAGTGCCGTACGGCGGAATCCGCATCCGGACCCATCCGTACGGTCTTATCGCTCAGGCGTGTGCGGTGATGTACGGCTCCAGTTCGCCGGCCACCCGTGCCGGCACCCGGGCGTGCAGCGCCGTGCCGTCGGGGGTGTGCTCCTGGGAGAGCACCTCACCGAGGTCGTGCACTCGGGCGACCAGGTCGCCGCGCTCGTACGGCACCAGGGCGTGGACCTCGTGGTCGCCGCGCGGGAGGTTCTCCTCGATCGCTTCGAGGAGCCCTGTCAGACCCTCGCCGGTGCGCGCCGAGACGACGACGCTGTGCGGCTCACGGCGGCGGAGCCGGGCCAGGGAGAGGGCGTCGGCCACGTCGGCCTTGTTGATCACGATGAGCTCGGGCACGTCCTCCGCGCCGAGCTCGCGCAGCACCTCGCGGACCGCGGCGATCTGCGCCTCCGGGGCCGCGTCGGAGCCGTCGACGACGTGCAGGATCAGGTCCGCGTCGGCGACCTCCTCCAGCGTCGAGCGGAACGCCTCGACGAGCTGATGCGGCAGGTGGCGCACGAAACCGACCGTGTCGGCGATCGTGAACGCCCGGCCGTTCGGCGTGCTGGCCCGCCGGACCGTGGGGTCCAGGGTGGCGAACAGCGCGTCCTCGACGAGGACGCCGGCGCCGGTCACGCGGTTGAGCAGGCTGGACTTGCCGGCGTTGGTGTAGCCGGCGATCGCAACCGAGGGGACCTGGCGGGTGCGCCGCCGGGACCGCTTCGTGTCACGCGCCTTGCCCATCTCGTCGATCTGGCGGCGCAGCCGGGCCATGCGGGACCGGATCCGGCGCCGGTCCAGCTCGATCTTCGTCTCACCGGGGCCGCGGCCGCCGATGCCGACGCCGCCGGCGGCGCGACCGCCGACCTGCCGGGACAGGTTGCCACCCCAGCCGCGGAGGCGGGGCATGAGGTACTCGAGCTGGGCCAGCTCGACCTGCGCCTTGCCCTCGCGGCTGCTGGCGTGCTGGGCGAAGATGTCGAGGATGAGGGCCGTCCGGTCGATCACCTTGACCTGGATGATCTCCTCGAGCTGACGGAGCTGGCTCGGAGTCAGCTCGCCGTCGCAGATCACGGTGTCGGCGCCGGTGGAGATGACGACGTCGCGCAGCTCCGCCGCCTTGCCGGACCCGATGTAGGTCGCCGGGTCGGGCTTGGAACGCCGCTGGACCATGCCCTCGAGAACGTCGGATCCGGCGGTCTCGGCGAGGAGCGCGAGCTCGCGCAGGGAGTTCTCGGCCTGAGCCTCGTCGCCGTCGGTCCAGACACCGATGAGGACGACGCGCTCGAGGCGCAGCGCGCGGTATTCGACCTCGGTGACGTCGCTGAGCTCCGTGGACAGGCCGGCCACACGCCGCAGCGCCTGCCGGTCCTCCAGGTCGAGCTCACCGGTCAGCGGGGTCTGCTCTGGGTCTTCGAAAGAAAAGTTCGTCATGTTCCCCCATGTCAACGCCGGAACGTCGCCGGATCTTCCCCGATGCTCCCATGCCGACGCCGGGAGCACACCTACTTATTCCGGACCGGCCGGCGCCGTCCCGAGTGTGGGCTTCCCCGAGAGGGGAGGAGTACTCCGGCCCCGTTGACCGAGCTGCGGCGATCTTAATATCGTTTCCATCAAGCAGAAGAATAATTTCACTGTGCGAAAGGATGGCGCCGATGTCCGAACCCCAAGGCGTGGAGCTGACCGGCCCGGTCCGCGAGCGTCACGACGAGATCCTCACGCCCGAGGCGCTCGGCTTCCTCGCCGCCCTGCAGCGTGAGTTCGGCGGCCGCCGGGACGAGCTGCTGCGCGAACGCGCCGAGCGGCAGGAGGAGCTGACCCGGGGCGGCACGCTGGACTTCCTGCCGGACACGGCGAGCGTCCGCCATGACGACTCCTGGCGGGTCGCCAAGCCCGCGCCCGGCCTGGAGGACCGCCGCGTGGAGATCACCGGTCCGACCGACCGGAAGATGACCATCAACGCCCTGAACTCCGGCGCCAAGGTGTGGCTCGCCGACTTCGAGGACGCGAACACGCCGCTGTGGGAGAACATGGTCGGCGGCCAGCTCAACCTCCGCGACGCCCTGGACCGCACGATCGACTTCGAGACCGGAGGCAAGTCCTACCGGCTGAAGCCGGACGAGGAGCTCGCGACGATCGTCGTCCGTCCGCGCGGCTGGCACCTCGACGAGAAGCACGTCCTCGTCGACGGCGCGCGGATGTCCGGCTCGCTGTTCGACTTCGGCCTGTACTTCTTCCACTGCGCGCGGCGGCAGCTCGACAAGGGCAAGGGACCGTACTTCTACCTGCCGAAGATGGAGAGCCACCTGGAGGCGCGCCTCTGGAACGATGTCTTCAATCTCGCCCAGGACCTCCTGGAGATCCCGCGCGGCACGATCCGGGCCACGGTCCTGATCGAGACCATCCCGGCGGCGTTCGAGATGGAGGAGATCCTGTACGAGCTGCGGGACCACTCCGCGGGGCTGAACGCGGGCCGCTGGGACTACCTGTTCTCCGTCATCAAGAAGTTCCGTGCCCGTGGGCGGCAGTTCCTGCTGCCGGAGCGCAACGCGATCACGATGACGGCGCCGTTCATGCGCGCGTACACCGAACTGCTCGTGCGCACGTGCCACAAGCGCGGCGCGCACGCGATCGGCGGCATGGCCGCGTTCATCCCGTCGCGCCGCGACGAGGCGGTCAACACGGCCGCGTTCGAGAAGGTGCGGGCGGACAAGACCCGCGAGAGCAACGACGGCTTCGATGGCTCCTGGGTCGCCCACCCCGACCTGGTGCCGGTCTGCCGCGAGATCTTCGACGGGGTCCTCGGCGAGAAGCCGAACCAGCTCGACCGGCTCCGCGAGGAGGTCTCCGTCTCCGCCTCGGACCTGCTGTCCGTGGACAAGACGCCGGGCGAGATCACCGAGGCGGGGCTGCGCAACAACATCAGCGTCGGCCTGCAGTACATCGCCACCTGGCTCGGCGGCAACGGCGCCGTCGCCATCTTCAACCTGATGGAGGACGCCGCGACCGCCGAGATCTCCCGCTCCCAGATCTGGCAGTGGCTGCACAACGACGTGAGCCTGGCCGACGGCCCGAAGGTCACGAAGGAGCTGGTGGAGCGGATCATCGAGGAGGAGCTCGGCAAGATCCGCGAGTCGTACGGCGACGCGTTCGACGAGCAGCGGTTCGCCGACGCGGCGTCGCTCTTCACGGAGGTGGCGCTCGCCGACGACTACGCCGATTTCCTTACCCTCCCGGCGTACGAGCGGATGCCCTGACCCTCGCCGATCAACGAAAAAAGGGCGAGGATATCTGGTATGGCACTGCTGGACGCGCTCGTGGAACGGCTCAGGGAGATCGTCGGCGCGGAGAGTGTCATCAGCGATCCGGCGGAGCTGGCCACGTACGACTGCGACGGGCTGACCTATCACCGTGCCACGCCCGGGGTGGTCGTGCTGCCGGACACCGCCGAGCAGATCGCGGCGATCGTCCGCGCCTGCGCGGACGCGGGCGTGCCGTACGTCGCACGCGGGTCGGGCACCGGCCTGTCCGGCGGCGCCCTCCCCCGTACGGACGGCGTGCTGATCGTGACCTCCAGGATGCGCCGCGTCCTGGAGGTCGACGCCGCCAACCAGCGCGCGGTCGTCGAGCCCGGCGTCATCAACCTCGACGTCACCCGGGCGGCGCGGCCGTACGGCTACTACTTCGCGCCCGACCCGTCGAGCCAGCAGGTCTGCTCGATCGGCGGCAACGTCGCGGAGAACTCCGGCGGCGCGCACTGCCTGAAGTACGGCTTCACCGTGAACCACGTCCTGGCCTGCGAGGTGGTCACGCCGGACGGGGAGATCGTCGAGCTGACCGAGGGGCCCGGCTACGACCTGCTGGGCGCGTTCGTCGGCTCGGAGGGCACGCTCGGCATCACGACCAAGGTCACCGTACGGCTGACGCGCCTGCCGGAGACCGTGCGCACGCTGCTGGCCGGGTTCGACTCGATGGAGCGGGCCGGCGCGGCCGTGTCGGCCATCATCGCCGACGGGGTGGTGCCCGCCGCGATCGAGATGATGGACGCCCTGTCCATCGAGGCGGCGGAGGCCGCGGTGAGCTGCGGCTACCCGCCCGGCGCGGGCGCCGTACTGATCGTCGAGCTGGACGGTCCCGCGTCGGAGGTGGACGCGCAGTTCGAGCGGGTGAAGGAGCTGTGCGCAGAGGCGTTCGAGCTCCGGGTCGCCGCCGACGACACCGAGCGCGGGCTGATCTGGCGGGGGCGCAAGTCGGCGTTCGCCGCGGTCGGGCGGATCAGCCCGGACTACATCGTGCAGGACGGCGTCATTCCCCGGACGATGCTGCCGCAGGTCCTCGCGCGCATCGACGCGATCTCGCGGGAGCGCGGCGTGCGCGTCGCGAACGTCTTCCACGCCGGCGACGGCAACCTCCACCCGCTGGTGCTGTTCGACGGTTCGGAGGCGGGTGCGGGCGAACGCGCCGAGGAGGTCTCCGGGCGGATCATCGACCTGTGCATCGAGCACGGCGGGTCGATCACCGGCGAGCACGGCGTCGGCATCGACAAGGCAAAGCACATGCCCCGGATGTTCACCGGCGAGGACCTGGACACGATGCAGATGGTTCGGTGCGCGTTCGACCCGGCCGGACTCTGCAACCCGGGCAAGGTGTACCCCACGCCCCGGCTCTGCGGCGAGGTCCCCGGACGGCGCAAGGGCGTGCATCCGCTGGTGGAGAGCGGAAAGGCGGACCTGTTCTGATGACGCCTGTTCTGGTGGCGGACTCACTGCCGGCGGTTCTTCGATGACGGCCCTCGACGATCTCGCGAAGGCGTGCGAGGTCCGCCCGGGCGAGGCGGGCGACGCCGTACAAGGCCTGACACCGTCGTACGTCGCCGCGCCCGCGACGGTCGCGGAGGCCGCCGACCTGATGCGGGCCGCCGCCGGGCACGGGCTCACGGTCGTGCCGCGCGGCACGGGCACCAAGACGCACTGGGGCGCGCCGCCGGACGGCTGCGACCTGCTCGTGGACACCCGCCGCCTCGGCCGGATCGTCGAGCACGCGGCCGGGGACCTCGTCGTCAAGACCGAGGCGGGGCTGGCCCTGGACGACCTGCGCGCGGTGCTCGCGGGCGCGCGGCAGCAGCTCGCCCTCGACCCGCTGCCGCCGGGCGGCACCGTGGGCGGGGTCCTGGCGACCGGGACCGCCGGGCCGCGGCGCCTGCTGTACGGCTCGGCGCGTGACCTGCTGATCGGCATCACGGTCGTCCGCGCCGACGGGGTCGTCGCGCACGCGGGCGGCAAGGTCGTGAAGAACGTCGCCGGGTACGACCTCGGCAAGCTGTTCACCGGGTCGTACGGGACGCTGGGCCTGATCGTCGAGGCGGCGTTCCGGCTGCATCCGGTGCCGCGCGCGGCGGCGTACGTCTCGGCCACGGCCGCCGACGCCGCGCAGGCCCTCGACATGGCCCAGGCCCTGCTGCACTCGGCGCTGGTACCGGCCGCGATCGAGGTGGACGGCCCCGGCCCGATCATCGTCGCGGCGCTGTTCGAAGGCGTGCCGGACGGCGTTCCGCCCCGGGCGGAGGCGGCGCGGAGCCTCATCGGCGGCCGGGTCGGCGCCGGCCCGCCGGGCTGGTGGGGCCGGCTCCCCGACGGCGAGGTCCTGGTCGAGGTACGGGCCCTGCCCACCGCCCTCGCGGACCTGCTGACCGAGCTCGAGGGCCTGCCGACCGGGCTCGAGGGCGCGGCGCGGATCCGCGGGTCGGCCGGGCGCGGCGTGTGGCATGTCGCGCTGCCCGCCGACGGCGCGGACGAGGCCCTGCGGCGGCTGCGCCGCCACGGCACGGCCGTCGCGCTCACGGCACCGGCGGGCGTACGGCTCGACCGGTGGGGGCCGATTCCGGCGCTGCCGCTGATGCGGCGGGTCAAGGACCAGTTCGACCCCGAGCACCGGCTGGCGCCGGGCCGCTTCGCCGGAGGTATCTGATGGAGGAGGAGTTCCGGAGGCTGCTCGACGACTGTGTGCACTGCGGGTTCTGCCTGCCGACCTGCCCGACGTACGTCCTGTGGGGCGAGGAGATGGACTCGCCGCGCGGCCGCATCCACCTCATGGACCAGCTGGAGCGCGGCGGGTCGCTGACCGCGTCGACCGTCGAGCACGTCGACCGCTGCCTCGGCTGCATGGCGTGCGTGACCGCCTGCCCGTCCGGGGTCCGCTACGACCGGCTCATCGAGCTGACGCGGGAGCGGGTCGAGGACGACCATCCCCGGTCGCGCGGGGAGCGGCTGCTGCGCGAGCTGATCTTCGCGGTCTTCCCGTACCCGCGGCGGCTGCGGGCGCTGCGCGGGCCGCTGCGCGCGTACCGCCGGCTGCACCTCGACCTCGGGCCGCTCCTGGAGCGGGTCTCCCCCACCCTGGCGGCGATGGAACGCCTGGCGCCGCCGCCCGCCCGGCACGTGCGCCTGCCGGAGCGCGTCGCCGCCCGCGGTGAGCGCCGCGCCGTCGTCGGGATGCTGACCGGGTGCGTGCAGCGGGAGTTCTTCCCCGGCGTGAACGCCGCCACGGCCCGCGTCCTGGCCATGGAGGGCTGCGACGTCGTCGTCCCGAAGGGTCAGGGCTGCTGTGGCGCGCTCTCGCTGCACAGCGGGCGGGCCGAGGAGGCGAAGGCGTTCGCCCGCGCGGTGATCGAGGCGTTCGCGGACGTGGACGTCATCGTGGTCAACGCGGCCGGGTGCGGGTCGGCGATGAAGGACTACGGCGCGGTGCTGGCCGACGACCCGGAGTGGGCCGAGCGGGCGGCGGCGCTGTCCGCCAGGACCCGCGACCTCGCGGAGTTCCTGGCCGAGCTCGGGCCGCGCGCCACCCGGCACCCGCTCGAGCTGACGGTCGCCTACCACGACGCGTGCCACCTCGGGCACGCCCAGGGGGTCCGCGCGCAGCCCCGGTCGCTGCTCGGCGGCATCCCCGGCCTGCGGATCCGGGAGGTCGCCGACCCGGAGATCTGCTGCGGATCGGCCGGGGTCTACAACCTGCTGCAGCCGGAGGCGGCGAGCGAACTCGGTGACCGCAAGGCGCGGAACGTCGCGGCCACCGGCGCGGACCTGCTCGTCGCGGCGAATCCCGGCTGCACCCTGCAGATCACCACCGCGCTGCGCCGCCAGGGACAGGAGCTCCCGGTGGCCCACACGGCGGAGGTCCTGGACGCGTCCATTCGGGGGATCGGCAAGGAGTCGTTTCTCTCCCGGAGGTGAGCGTGTTCCGCCAAGTGCTGGATCCCGTCGCACATTCCCTCGCCTGGAGTTCGCTGGTCGCCGCGCTGCCGCTGCTGACGCTGTTCGTGCTGCTCGGCGTCGTACGGATGCGGGCGTGGACCGCCTCCCTGACAGCCCTCGCCGTCGCGCTGCTCGTGGCGGTCTGGACGTACGGCATGCCGGTCGGCCAGGCGGTCCTGGCCGGGACCGAAGGGGCGGCGTTCGGGTTCTTCCCGATCCTGTGGATCGTGATCAACGCGATCTGGGTCTACACGATGACCGTGCAGACCGGTCACTTCGACGTGCTGCGGCGGTCGTTCGCGCGGGTCAGCGACGACCAGCGGATCCAGGCGATCATCATCGCGTTCTCCTTCGGCGCGCTGCTGGAGGCCCTCGCGGGGTTCGGCACGCCGGTGGCGGTCACCTCGGTCATGCTGATCGCGCTCGGGTTCCGGCCGCTGAAGGCGGCGGTGCTGGCGCTGACCGCGAACACCGCGCCGGTCGCCTTCGGGGCGATGGCCACCCCGATCCTCACGCTCGGGAAGGTGACGTCACAGTCGAGTGACACGCTCGGCGCGATGGTCGGGCGGCAGACGCCGATCCTCGCGCTGTTCGTGCCGCTCGTGCTGGTGAGCATCGTCGACGGGCGCCGCGGCCTGCGGCAGACCTGGCCGGTCGCGCTGGTCTGCGGGGTGGCGTTCGCGGTCGCGCAGTACGCCACGTCGAACTTCGTGTCGGTTCCGCTGGCGGACGTGGTGGCCTCGCTGGTGTCCGTGGCGGCGGTGGTCGCGATGGTACGGCCGCGGCTGCGCCCGAGCGGCCCGGCGGTCGTGGCGGGCGGCGCGGCGGACGAGCCGACGCCGGAGTTCGCCGAGCGGGTGGCCCGCCCGGACGACCGCCGGGAGGTCCTGCGCGCCTACCTGCCGTACGCGACGATCATCGTGGTGTTCGTCGTCTGTCAGATCACGGCGGTCAAGAACGCCCTCGGGGAGGCGACTCAGACGGTGCGGTGGCCCGGTCTGCACCTGAAGAGCGCGGCGGGTGGAACGCTTTCCCTGCCGACCTTCACGCTGAACTACCTGACGTCTCCGGGCACCCAGATGCTGGCCGCCGGACTGCTCACCATGATCGTTTTGCGGATGTCGGTCCGCGGCGCGCTGCGCGCGTATCGCGACACCCTGGTGCAGCTGCGGTGGGCGATTCTCACCGTCATGCTCGTCCTGGCGCTGGCGTTCGTGATGAACGCCTCGGGACAGACGATCACCTTGGGCACCTGGATGGCGGGTGCCGGGGGATTCTTCGCGTTCCTGTCCCCCATCCTCGGCTGGCTCGGGACCGCGGTGACCGGCTCCGACACCTCCTCGAACTCCCTGTTCGGCGCCCTGCAGGTGGCCGCCGCGGGCCGGGCCGACCTGTCTCCGGTGCTCCTGGCGGCCGCCAACAGCTCCGGCGGCGTGCTCGGCAAAATGGTCTCCCCGCAGAACCTGGCGATCGCCGCGGCGGCGGTCGGGCTGGACGGCCGGGAGGGCGACATCTTCCGCCGAGTGATCATTTGGAGTTTGATCTTTCTCGCCGGTATGTGCGTGCTGGTCCTTTTGCAGGCCGGCGCCATTCTGTCGTGGATGGTGCCCTGACGAATGGTCATCGCCGCGGTAATTCTCGGTCCCGACCTGCTTTGCTATCTTTTGTCCCCTGCAAACGATCGACGCGAGGCCGCGACTCGCCCGCGTACAGGCACCGAACCGGGATGATCAATGCCAGCGAGCCACCGCTCCCATCGACGGAAGAAGGCCGGGAACACCGCCCGTCTCGGCATCGCGGGCGGTGTCACGGGCGTCGTCGGAGTGGCCGCCGTGGCCGGATTGATCTTCGCCGTCCGGTCGCACGAGAACCACGCCCAGCACGGTCCGGGCACCGTGGCGGCGGCCAGGACCGACGCCGCCGCGGCGGGGACCTCGCGCGGCCGGACCCTGGCCCAGCTCAAGCCCGGCCCGAAGCTCGACCTCACCACCCCGGACGGCTACACCTACTCGATCGCCGCGGTGGAGTCCGGCACCGGCGACAAGCCGCTCGCCGGGAACAGGACACCGCCGCCGGACGGCGCGACGCTCGCCTACGTCGACTACGTCATCACCAACACCGGCACCCGGCCCGCTCTGCTCGACTTCCCGGCCGACCTGTTCGTCAAGCGCTCGGTCCTGCCGGCGAGCGTCGCGAGCACGGGCCGGTGCATGCCCCAGCCCGGCGCTCCGGCGGACATGTGCACGCTGCCCGACACGACGCAGGTCGTCGACACCCTCGGGTTCCCGGCGCCCCGGTCCCAGGACGGCGACCAGTTCATCCCCGCGGGCGCGAGCTACCTGGTCAGGGTCGCCACCGATCTGGGCGTGGACAAGGGCGCCCAGCGGGACGACCTCGGGCTGTACGTCTGGAACCCGCGCTTCGTGACCGACCGGCAGGCCGTGAAGGTGGAGTTCCCGCCGGCCGCCGGGTCCTGAGAAGCCTCGCCTCGCCGCCTCGTCACAGGCGGTCGGGGTGCGGGGTGCCCGCGCCGCGGAGCAGGGTGTCCACGACGAGCGTGGCGAGGGCGTCGGTGTCCTTTCCGTCCGGGTCCTGTGCGGCCTGGTGGATGAGGGCGTAGTAGACGCGGCGGGTCCGGATGTCGACGTCCGCGCGCATGACGCCCGCCTCCCGTGCCCGGCGGAACAACCGCTCGCACGTGTCCCGCACCTCGCCGTGGAGGCGCGCCACCTCTGGGCTGGCCGAGGAGGCCTGGCTCATCGCGAATCCCCAGCCGGCCTTGACGCCGAGGACGTTCGCGGTCGTCTGGTAGAGGGCGACCAGCGGCGGCGCCGTGTCCGGGTGCGCGGCGTCCACCGCCGCGGCGAACCGCTGGGTGGCCCACACGGCCAGGGCGTCGATGAGCGCCTCGCGGGTGGCGAAACGCCGGTGCACGGTGGTGCGGGCGACGCCGGCGGCCTCGGCGATCTGCTCCATCGTGGCCGCGGGATCGCGGCTGAGGGTCCGTTCGGCGGCCTCCAGGATCGCCGTCATCGTCCGCTCGGTGTCCCGGCTCGTCCTCGGCACGATGAACTTCGGATCCCGAACCTCCGAAGAGGACAGCCACGCGATCATGGACCGGGCGCACGAGCACGGCATCAACTTCTTCGACACCGCCGACTCTTACGGCGAATGCGCCACCGAACAGATCCTGGGCCGGTGGTTCGCCCAGGGCGGCGGCCGGCGCGACAGGACCGTTCTCGCCACGAAGGTCTACCTCCCGACGGGAGACCGGCCCAACGAGGGCGGCCTGTCCGCGCTGCACATCCGGCGCGCCGTCGAGGCGTCGCTCAAGCGCCTACGGACCGACCACATCGACCTGTACCAGATGCACCACATCGACCGCAGCACTCCGTAGGACGAGATCAGGGAGGCGTTCGGCGTCCTTCGTCAGCAGGGAAAAGTGCTGTATTTCGGCTCCTCCAACTTCGCCGGCTGGCACATCGCGCATGCGCAGGAGGCCGCGCGGTCCGGGACTCCGTCGAGGCGTACGAGAAGCTGTGCGCCGACCTCGGCGAGGACCCGGCCCACGTCGGACTCGCCTGGTTGCTCGCGCAGGACGGCGTGACCGGGCCCATCATCGGCCCGCGAACGGCCGAACAGCTCGACGGCTCACTGCGCGCACTGCGGATCACACTCGACGACGACACGCTCGCCAAGCTGGACGAACTCTTCCCGCCGCCCGCCCCCAACGGCGCCAAGCCCGCGCCCGAGGCGTACGCCTGGTGAGGACGGCGCGCTGGTCGCCGAGCCCCGGCGACCAGCGCCGGGCGTGTCTCACCCGCCGGGCCCACGGCCACTCGGGTCCGGCGGACCGCTCCGGATCTTCGCATGGGCTGAGAGTTACATGAGAAAGCGCCCCGTGACCGTCCGCCCGGGTTCGCGCAGGTCCGAGCGCCGGTACCGTCGGATCGTGCGCATTCTGGTCGTGGACGATGAACCCGCCGTCCGAGAGTCGCTCGCCAGCAGCCTCGCGTTCGAGGACTACGAGGTCGAGACCGCCGTGGACGGGCTGGACGCCCTGGAGAGGCTCGACGCCGTCAAGCCCGATCTGGTCCTGCTCGACATCCTCATGCCCCGCCTCGACGGCCTGACCACCTGCCGCCGGCTGCGCGGCCGCGGGGAGACCGTACCGGTCCTCATGCTCACCGCACGGGACACCATCGGCGACCGGGTCACCGGTCTGGACGCCGGGGCCGACGACTACCTCGTCAAGCCGTTCGAACTGGACGAGCTGCTGGCCCGGGTCCGCGCGCTGCTGCGGCGCAGCGCGCTCACCACCCGGCCGGCGGAGGAGCCCGGGGACGTCCTGGAGTACGCCGGCGTGCGGATGAACACGCTGACACGAGAGGTCACCCGGGACGACCAGTCCCTCGGCCTGACCCGTACGGAGTACACCCTGCTGGAGATGTTCCTGTCGCACCCGCGTCAGGTGCTCACCCGCGAGCAGATCCTCGAGACGGTCTGGGGCTTCGACTTCGAGCCCGCCTCGAACTCCCTCGACGTCTACGTGATGTACCTGCGGCGCAAGATGGGCGAGCCCCGGCTCATCCACACCGTGCGCGGCGTCGGGTACGTCCTGCGCGAAGCATGATCTCCCGGTTGTCGCTGCGGGCGCGGCTGGCCGTGCTGACGAGCCTCGCGGTGGCGGTGGCGGTCGCGGCCTGCGCCATCGGCTGCTGGTTCATCGTCCGCCGGCAGCTCGTCGAGCAGCTCGACCAGTCCCTGTCCAGCCCCAGGTCCGGGTTCGGCGGCGGGCCGCCGGGCGCGCAGGGCGGCCCGCCGCGACGGGACATCGGCTCTGTCACGGACATCTGCGCGCAGCCGGCGCGGGGCAGCAACAACAACGACCGGTTCCGCGACTTCCTGCCCACCATCCAGGTCGTACGGGCGGACGGCACCTCATGCAACCCGCAGGACACCACCGACCCGCTCGTGCCGACGAGCAGTGACGTGGACGTCGCGCAGGGCCGGACGAACCTGGTCCGCCGCGACGGCCGAACCCAGAGCGGCACCCCGATGCGGGTCTTCACCCGGCGCGACCCGAACAGCGAGGCCGCGCTGTCCATCGCCAAGCCCCTCGACCCGATCAACGAGAAGCTCGACAGCCTCGCCGTGCTCCTGGTCATCGTCTCCGCCGTCGGGGTCGTCGGCGCCGCCACCGCCGGCCTGCTCATCGCCCGCGCCGGGCTGCGCCCCGTCGACCGGCTCACCGCCGCCGTCGAGCACATCGCCCGCACGGAGGACCTGGCCACCACGATCCCGGCCGACGGCCACGACGAGATCGCGCGGCTGAGCCGGTCGTTCAACAGCATGACCCGCGCGCTCGCCAGCGCGCGCGAACGCCAGCAGCAGCTCATCGTCGACGCCGGACACGAGTTGCGCACGCCGCTGACCAGCCTGCGCACCACCGTCGACCTGATGCTGCGCAGCGAGACGACCGGCCGGCCGCTGCCCACCGCGGACAAGCAGAAGCTCCTCGGCAACGTCAAGGCACAACTGGTCGAGCTCACCCACCTCGTCGGCGACCTGCTCGACCTGTCCCGGCCCGAGTCGGCCGCCGACGCCCGCGTCGTGGAGGACGTCGCCCTGCACGAGGCCGTCGACAGCGCCGTACGCCGGGCGCGGCTGCGCGGCCCCGGCCTGCACATCGAGGCGGACGTCTCTCCCTGGTACGTCCGCGGGCACGCCGCCTCCCTCGAACGGGCGGTGGTGAACCTTCTCGACAACGCCGTGAAGTTCAGCCCACCGGACGGCACCGTCGCCGTGCTGCTGAACGGCGGCGAGCTGACCGTACGCGACCAGGGGCCGGGCATCCCGCCCGAGGACCTGCCGTACGTCTTCGACCGTTTCTGGCGCTCCCCGTCCGCCCGCGGACTGCCCGGGTCAGGGCTGGGCCTGGCGATCGTCGCCCGCGCCGTCGCGGAGGCGGGGGGCGAGGTCCGGCTGGGGCCCGCGGAGGGCGGCGGAACCCTGGTGTGGCTCCGCCTGCCGGGGTCAGCGACGTCGCCAGAGCGCCCGGAGCTGAGCCGCGACGAGCCGCGGGTCGGCGTCGGCGAGGCAGGCGGCCGCACCGGCGGCGAAGACGCTGGTGGCCGCGGCTAGACGAGTAGTTCCGAAGGCGTGCCGGTGTGCGGGCACGAAGAGAGGGCGTTCAAGATCATGTTGTGACGCAAGACCTGAACACCCTCCTGACAGCACTGTACGTGAAGATCGACGACGAGTTGGAAGGAGTCCGATGGCTGGGCAGACCACCGAAGCTGACCGACTCCGAACTCATCTGCCCGGCCGTCGCCCAAGTACTGCTGGGCTTTCATTCCGAAGCCCGCTGGCTGCGTTTCGCCCGCGAGCATCTGGCCGGGATGTTCCCGTACCTGCCCAAGCGGCCCGGCTACAACAAACGCCTGCGGGCGGCGTTGCCGCTGGTCAAACAGGCGATCCAGGCTTTGGCGGCCGATACCGCCTTCTGGTTCGACGACGTGTGGATCACCGATTCCACTCCGGTGGAGTGCGGCCGCTCGCGTCCAACGGTGATGCGCTCGAACCTGGCCGGGTGGGCCGGCTACGGCTACTGCCGCTCACACTCGCGGTTCTACTAGGGCCTGCGCCTGTTCCTGGTCTGCACCCCGGCCGGGATGCCGATCACCTGGGCACTGGCCAGCCCGAAGATCGACGAACGCGACGTGCTGGCCGCGATACTGGACCGCGACCCGCACCTGGCCACCGACCGGCCGGGTCTGCTGCTGATCGCCGACAAGGGTTTCGCCTCCCGCAGGTTCGAGGCCGACCTGGCGACGCGCGGGATCACGCTGCTGCGCCCGTCGTTCAAACGCGAAAGACCCCGCCCGGGCAAACCACTGCTCAAATCGGTCCGGCAGCTGATCGAGTCGGTCAACGACACCCTCAAAGGCCAGCTCGGCCTGGAACAACACGGCGGTCGGACCTTCGAGGGCGTCGCCGTCCGCGTCGCTCAGCGCATCCTGGCGATGGCCGCGGCGATCTGGCACAACCACCACACCGGCGCACCGGTCACCAGATCACTGATCGCCTTCGATCACTGACCACATCGGAACTACTCGTCTAGCCAACTGTGTCGTCTTCCACCTCAGATCGGCGAGCATCCGTGGACGGGTGTCATGCCGGTGTCGTTCCGCCACGCCTCTGAATTGTCCAGCGCCGCACGGCGGGCGGTCGTGGCGATCGCGGACGGTACGGACTCCCGCTGCCAGGATTCGAGTGTGGCCGCTGCACCACAGACGAACCGTCGGCCTAGTGCGGTCAGCGCATCGGACTCGATGAGCTGGAGCATCGCCAACGTCGTCAGTTCTCGCCAGAGCGCGAACTGGAAGTGGGCGGCTGTCGGCTCATGCGCGACCGTGCGATGCACCCGCCAGAAGTCGACCACCCCGAGGTGCGCGTACACGCCGTGAAGCAGGGCCCCGAGTGGACGTGGATCCCTGCGCCAGGGAGCGTGATATAGCCCGTCATGGTTCGGGTCGTAGAGTTCGACCATGTCCAGTAGAGCGGCCAGCTTGACGTGCTGGAACTCATGCACCATCAGCAGTGCGGTCCATATCGGGTCATCGCGAGTGGAAAGACTGACCGCCCCGTGGGCCTGCGAGGTGGACGAGCTGCGCGGATGGTTGTCGGAGCTCGCGGCGAGCGGAACCACCGTGTGCAGCCCGGCTGCGAGCTCATCAACGTAATCGGGAGGATGGTCGGACGCCAGCAGGTGCCACGCACCAGCGATCGTGTCGGTCCAGCGGGGAACATCATCGGCTGGGAGACGACCAGCCACGGCATCATCCAGCACGTGACGGTACGGATCGAGATCGTCGAGTTGCACGCGCAGCTCACGCCCGCCCGCAGTGACGCAGATGGTGCGCACCGGCTGCCAGTCCGCGGTCTCGGCGGTGAGATCGGCGGGCAGCGCGCCTGCGGCGAGTTCCGGTCCGGCGATGCGTGCGCGGCCAAGGGACGGCAGCAGTGCCCAACCGTCGACGGCCGGGACGCAAGCTGCGGTCTCAACGCCAGCGCGGATCGCGGCAGAGACGGCCAGGCCTCGCAGGTATCCGATGTCGGCGTCCATGTCGTTCCGTGCCCTTTTCACGGCCAGACCAGCCCAGCGGCCGACGAAGGGATGCAGTAGGGCCTCAGCCACAACGTCGGGCGCGCGATCTTGCACCTCGGTCAGCAACGCGAATGCCTCAGCGAAACCGGACTTCTCCGCCGGCTCTGGCTCAAGGGTGTTCAGCAGTGCCTGTAGCAGGTGCAGACGCTTACTCAACTGTCCACCACGCAGTGTGGCCACTGTGGCCGCGCCACCGTAACCGGCCGCGAGCGCGTCGAATTGTTCCCCGGAGATCTCGTGGGTCGTAGTCATTGAGTGCTTTCGGCAAGTCGTGCCAGGTCCTCCCGGACACGCTGACGAACATGGATAATCAAGGCGGCGAGGTCGGCGCAGTACACCGAGGGATTGTCGAATCCCGTTTCGGCGTGGTACCGGTGCGCGTAGTGTCCACCGCCGCAGACGTCGACGACCGGGCATGCCCGGCAGGTGGCGGACAAGCCGTCGAGGCCAGACTGGTTGGCGCGTACAGCCGGGACTTCCAGCACGGCATCGAACGGCTGGTCGGCGAGGGTGAGCCCGGTGGCGGCGGCGCCCTCGTACGCGGCCTTGAGCGCATCCTGTAGTTCCAAGGTCCCGTCGGTCTCGACAACCAGGAAGTTGATCGGAGAAAGACCGATCTTCTCGGTGACCGCCTGGCCGCCGAGGAGTTGGACGATCAGCTCCTCGAAAAACCGGATCTGAACATGCTGCGCGGGACCGGCATACCAATGGTCGAACAAGGCGTTCAACCAGTCCGCGTACGGGGTACTCCCTGGAGTGCTGATACCCGCCGGTGGAGGGTTTTCCCAGGTCGCGTGGGGCAGTAGCAGGTCGATCGCGGGCGGGCTCAGACGGGCGAGTTCGTCGAATGTGCGAACCGGGTCGTTGGCGACGTCGACCGTGCACAGCAGACGGCGGTAAAGGTGGCGGTACGGCTCGCTGCGCAAAAGGTCCAGGCCACGCATGACCTGTCGGTAGGTGCCTCGGCCGTCGGTGTACCGGCGGTGGCGGTCGTTCTCCTGCTCGCCGCCGTCCAGGCTGATGCCGACGTGTACCTCGTACGCGGCGAGCACTTCGAGCATAGCCTCGGTAAGCAAGATTCCGTTGGTCTGCATGGTGAAGACCGGCCGGACGTTCGGCCGGAGTGCGGCAGTGACCGCGGCGAACAGCCTTTCTAGCTTGGCCTTCCCAGCCAGGAGTGGTTCGCCTCCGTGAACGAGCACCTCAACGGAGTCGAGCGAGTGCGCATGGGCATGTTCGGCGACGCGAGCGGCGAGCCGATCGATGTCGGCGTCGGACATCACCATCGGCCGGGCGCGCCAACTTTGATCCGCCAGCTCGTACATGTAGCAGTGGTCGCATGCGATATTGCACCTGCTGTGTAGCTTCACGACGAACTGGCGGAACGGTGTCAAGGGAACGCCCACGCCAGCCTGAAACATCCGTCCGGCAGCGACCGCGTCATCCGGCGGAGGAGCCGCAGTAAAATCGGGGCCGGTGGCCATCGACCGCTTGCGCATGTGCCAGTGCCTTCCCTGACGTTCGTTCGGCTCAGGAATCGAACATGCTCGGGGAAAGGTGCGGCTCGTTCACCACCCGATCCAAGGACCGGGACAGGACGCTGTCGTTCGTCGACCCGAGCTTCGACAACGAGACCTGCCGAAGATCAGCCAGCTTCGTGGGGACCAATGCCGCCTCACCGCCGGCCATGGCACCCATGGCCGCCAGGGTCACCGCGGCGCCGACCATCGAGCTCTTCAAAGAGTCCTTTTTCACCCTACTACCTTCCGTATCGGAGGAAACCTGACGGTTGAAATCACAATATAGAGAACATCTGCCACAAAAGCGATCTTTCGTGGAACGCTCCACCTGATGGCCGATCGAGCCATGCTCGACGTCTCCCGTGAACTCGCACACCACCTCGCCCGGCTGCTGTGGACCGAACGCCGCCGACGCGGCACTCCGAAAGGCAGCAGGGCGCTGACCTGCTCTTGGCAGGCCGTTCTGGTGCTGCGCTGGTTCCGTGACCGCACCGACCCAGCAGCTCTTGGACGTGACCACGGCATCTCGCGAGCGACCGCTATCGCTACATCGGTGGGCCTGGCGGACTTGAACCACCGGCCTCATCCTTATCAGTCCGATCATGGTCCAGGTGATCAGTCTAGACGAGTACTCGTCTAGCGGGGCGACGACCAGCAGCAACGCGCCGGGATGGCCGACGGCCACCCGGCGCACCCGCTCGCCGTCGGGCTGCCCGAGCACGACGCAGTCCGGGTCGGCGACGACGGTCGAGACCTCGATCTCCTCGGGCGTCAACTCGGCCAGCCGCGCCGCGTCGGCTCCCGGGCCGATGACGAGCACCCGGAACACCGAGACGTCGTCTCCGTGTTCCCCGCGCCCCGCCCGCGTCGTCGCGTCCGTTCCGCCCGGGTGCACCGGCACGTCCGCGTTCCCCGAGTACGGCGCCATGTCCGCCCCCTTTCATCCTGATTCCAAGGTGCCCTCCGATGCTCAGCCCGCCGTTTGCGAACGATGAGAGACGGATGAGAGCCGGTTTCTCATCCCCCCTTAACGGACGGCTCAGGCGGCTCCCACGATGAATGGCGAGCTTTGTCTCCATGACCGAGCTGACGACCTCCGTGGAGCCCCCGGGGTCCGGGCCGGCGCACGGCGCTGCCGTGCGTTCCCGGCTCAGCCTCATGGGACGTCCCCCGGGACTCACCGACGAAGACCCCCGCGACCCGCTCGTCGAGGTCGCCATTCCCGTCTACAACGAACAGCACGTGCTCGCGGCCAGCGTGCGGCGGCTGCACACCTACCTCCGCGCGACCTTCCCGTACCGCTTCGTCATCACGATCGCCGACAACGCGAGCACCGACGGCACCTGGGACGTCGCCCAGCGGCTGGCGCTGGAGATCCCCGAGGTGGACGCCGTGCACCTGGACCGCAAGGGACGCGGCCGGGCCCTCCGACACGTGTGGAGCACCAGCGTCGCCGACGTGGTCGCCTACATGGACGTGGACCTGTCCACCGACCTGCACGCGTTCCTCCCGTTGATCGCGCCGCTGGTCTCCGGCCACAGCGACCTGGCGATCGGCACCCGCCTGTCGCGCGGCTCCGCCGTCGTCCGCGGGCCCAAGCGGGAGTTCATCTCCCGCACCTACAACCTGCTGCTGCGGACGACGCTCGCCGCGCGCTTCTCCGACGCGCAGTGCGGGTTCAAGGCCGGCCGTACCGAGATCGTGCGGGCCCTGCTGCCCGCCGTCGAGGACGAGGCCTGGTTCTTCGACACCGAGCTCCTGCTGCTCGCGGAGCGGAACGGCCTGCGCATCCACGAGGTGCCGGTGGACTGGGTCGACGACCCCGACAGCCGCGTCGACGTCGTCCAAACGGCAGCGGACGATCTGCGCGGCATGGCCCGGGTGGCCCGCCGGGTCCTGTCCGGCGCGTTCAACGTGCCGGTCCCCACGCGCACGCGGGAGGCACAGCTGCCGACGGGGATGCGCCGGCAGTTGCCGAGCTTCGCGGTGATCGGCGTCATCAGCACCGTCGCCCAGCTCGTGCTGTACGCGCTGCTGCGCTTCCTCATGCCGGTGGTCGCCGCGAACGTCGTGTCCTACTTCCTGGCCGCGATCGCCAACACCGCGGCGAACCGCCGGTTCACCTTCGGGGTACGGGGCCGCCGGCGCGTCGTACGGCACCAGTTGGAGGGCGGCGTCGCCTTCCTCGTCGGCCTGGCCATCAGCACCGCCGGACTGGCCGCGCTGAACGCCGCCGCCCCGGACGCGTCCCGCCTCGTCGAGGTGGGCGCGCTGTTCGCCCTCAACCTGTTCGCCGCCGTCGTACGCTTCGTCCTGCTGCGCGCCTGGGTCTTCCACCCGCGCCGCGCCGCCGAGGGATCGGAGCCCGTCCTTCAGGAGCAGTCCCGTTGACCACCCAACTGTCCGAACCCATCGACGCCTGGCAGGCGCCGCCCGAGAGCCGGCTGAGACGTCTGGCGCTCGGTCCCGCCGAGGACCCGCGCTGGGCCCGCCCCGCGCTGTGGGCCGTCCTCGCGCTGGCCACCGCGCTGTACGGCTGGGGCCTGTCCGAGGGCGGTTACGCGAACGACTTCTACTCCGCCGCCGTCAAGAGCGGCACCCAGAGCTGGAAGGCGTTCTTCTTCGGCTCCCTGGACGCGGCGTCCTTCATCACGGTGGACAAGCCGCCGATGGCCCTGTGGGTCCAGGAGATCTTCGGCCGGATCATGGGATTCGGCACGTGGAGCCTGCTGCTGCCCGAGGCCGTCATGGGCGTCGCGGCGATCGCCGTCGTGTACGCGACCGTCCGGCGGGCCTTCGGGCCGGTCGCGGGGGTCATCGCCGCGCTGGTCATGACGCTGACGCCGATCACCGTGGCGATCAACCGGGACAACAACCCCGACACGTTGCTCGTGCTGCTGCTGGCCCTGGCCGCGTGGGCCTGCCAGCGGGCGCTGGAGTCCGGGCGGCTGCGCTGGCTGCTCGCCTCGGCGTTCTTCGTCGGCTGCGGGTTCAACACCAAGATGCTGCAGGCGTACATCCTGCTGCCCGCGCTGGCACTCGTCTACCTGCTGTTCGCCCGCGGCGGCCTGCTCCGCCGGATCGGGCACCTGCTGGCCGCCGGAGTCGTCCTCGCGGTGTCGAGCTTCTGGTGGCTGGTGATCGTCGACCTGATCCCCGCGAGCAAACGGCCCTACATCGGCGGCAGCACGGACGGCACCGCCTGGAACCTCGTCATCGGCTACAACGGCATCGGCCGGATCACCGGCAATGAGGGCGGCGGCCTGGGCAGCGGCGGGAAGATGCCGAGCGGCGGCCGCGGCAGGCCCGGAGGCGGCGGCATGTTCTCCGGTCAGTCCGGCATCGGGCGGATGTTCAACGACATCATCGGCGGCCAGATCTCCTGGCTGCTGCCGCTGACCGCGCTCGTGCTGGTGGCCGGGCTGGTCCTCTACTGGAGGCGGCCGCGCACCGACCTGGCGCGGGCGGCGCTGGTCATGTGGGGCGGCTGGCTGGCCCTGCACTTCGCGGTGTTCAGCTTCGCGAGCGGCATCATGCACCCCTACTACACGACGGCCATGGCCCCGGCGATCGCCGCCCTGACCGGTATCGGCGCCGTCGAGCTCACCCGCGCCCGCCGGCGCGGCGGGGCCTGGCCCTGGATCCTGCCCCTGGGCGTCGCGGCGACCGGTGCCTGGGCCTTCGTCCTCCTGGGGCGTACGCCGGATTGGAACCCGTGGCTGGCCTGGGTAATCGCGGGCCTCACCGTGGTCGCGGTGATCGGCCTGCTCGCCACGCGGCTGGGCCCCGGCGCCCTCGCCCGGTTCGGTGTCCTGGCGGCCGTCGCCGGCCTGGTGGCCGGGCTCGCCGGGCCGGCGGCCTTCGCGGTCTCCGCCGCCGGCAGCCACGCGAACGGCAGCAACCCGACGGCCGGCCCGAACTCCGGCGGCATGGGCTTCCCGAGGGGCATGCGCGGCGGAATGCCGGGCGGCGGACAACTGCCCGCCGCCATCAGGGAGCGGCTGGCGGAGAACGGCGGCTTCCCCGGCGGCGGCCTCCCCGGCGGGCCCCCCGGTGGCGGATCCCCCGGCGGTGAGGCACGCGGCAACGCTCCCGGCGGCCGTGCGTCAGACGGCCAGGGCGGCGGTCCCGGCCAGGGCGGGGAGGCGAGCTCGCAGATGATCTCGTACCTGGAGAAGAACCAGGGCGGCGCCACCTGGCTCGTCGCGGTCAGCAACTCGCAGAGCGCGGCCTCGGTCATCCTGCAGACCGGCAAGCCGGTGATCTCCATGTTCGGCTTCGGCGGCAGCGACCGCGCCATGACGGCGCAGAAGCTCCAGGAACTGGTCAAGGCCGGAAAGCTGCACTACGTGATGACCGGCGGCGGCTTCGGTGGACGCGGCGGCCCCGGCGGCGGCGACTCCGAGGTGACCTCGTGGGTCACCAAGAACTGCACCGCCGTCAAGGCCACGGAGTACGGCGGCTCCGCGCAGAGCACCGAGTCCTCCCTCTACCGCTGCGGCTGAAAGACCTCACGGGCCCGGCGCCCTCCCCGCGCCGGGCCCGCGACCGCGGCACCGCCGCACCGCCGGCCGGTCGTCCTGCCCGGCCGCGGTCGGCCGCACGCGACGGAATGATGAGGGCCCGCGGGGGAGCCGCAGACCGCGGCTCTGTAGGCCGAGTCCAGGGCAGCGCCGGCGCTCCCCGTCTGTCGAGCTAGGCGAGAAGGCGCTCCGCGACGAGCAGGGCGCCGATCACGATCATCGCGATGCCTGAGCAGCGGGTCACCGCGTGGGCGACGGCCGGGCGCGTTCGCAGCACCGTCCGCGCGGCGGTGCTCACGCCCGTGTAGACGGCGGCGCAGTTGGCGGTGTGCACCAGGCCCAACAGCGCGATCTGGGCTGCGAACGGCCAGGCGGCGTTGTGGGCGGCGAACTGCGGTAGGAGGGCCAGGAACAGCAGCAGAGCCTTCGGGTTCAGGCCGCTGATGCCGACGCCCTTGGCCGTTCTCCTCCCCCACGAGCCCGCGTCCTGGTCCACGGCGGCCTGGGGTGCCGAGGGGCGGACCACCGTCGTGATCCCGAGCCAGACCAGGTACACCGCGCCGACCGTCGTCAGCGCGGTCAGCAGCATGGGCGAGCGGGCGACCAGCGCGGCCACTCCGGCCGCGACCACAGCGGTCAGCGCCAGGTAGCCGACCAGCAGACCGCCGACGGCGGGTAGGAACGTCCGGTCACGCAGTCCGGCTGCGATCGCGTAGGCCCAGTCCGCGCCCGGGACCAGCACCAGCAGGATGGACACCGCCCAGAACGCGGCGACGCTGCCGATCGCCATGGTTCGCCCCCTTTCTCCCGTCGCAGGGTTCCTCGGGTCCCTGCCTGACGGAGGGGAAGACTAGGCCGGATCGCCGAGAATGTGCTTCCAACTTTTTCCCGTATATCCGGCTGTAGTGGAAGAATTTCCCTCATGGACGACGTGGACCGGAAGATCCTGGCCGAGCTGCAGCGTGACGGCCGCCTGACCCTCACCGAACTCGCCGAACGGGTTCGTCTCAGCATCTCTCCGTGCCACCGCCGCGTACGGGCCCTGGAGCGCTCCGGCGCGATCACCGGCTACCACGCGCGGCTCGACGCCGGGGCCCTGGGCCTGACCTTCGAGGCTTTGGTCTTCGTCACCATGCGCTACGAGGACCGCGAGACCGTCGCCGCCTTCGAGCAGGCCCTCGCCGAGATCCCCAACGTCCTCCAGGCGCAACGCCTGTTCGGCGACCCCGACTACCTGCTGCGCGTCGTCGCCCGTGACCTGGCCGCCTACCGCCGGCTGTACGACGAGCGTCTTGCGACGCTGCCCGGTGTCCAGCGCCTCAGCTCCACCCTGGTCATGAAGAGCGTCGTGGAGACGCGCCCCCTACCCCTGTGACCCAGGCCCCGTCTCGATCGAAGAGAAGCACGCCCTGCCAGAGCGCCGCGCCCCATCAACGGACCAAGGGCTCGGTGTCCGAGTCATCCAGCCGGGATCGAGCATCGACGCCGCCGTTGACATTCCAGACCCGGCAAATCGGTCATCTGTCTGTCAACATCGGCGGCCACATGACCAGGGCGGCGCGACCTCCCCGCTCCGGGGCACCCAGACGCTCGGCAAAGGACGGCGACGGATGGCGATCCGACTGACGATGCTTCCTCCAGCGCAAGTCATATGGAGTACGGGATGAGTGAATCGCCCGCCGAGGATGCCTGGCTCAACGCACTGGCCGACGAAGCCGAGTTGGAGGGCACGGAAGGCTCCGTCTCGATCGATGAGATGCGCGCCAAGCTTGCAGCGGCGCTAACGGGCTCGTCGTCGTGATCATTGGCGGATGCTGCTGATAGAACGCAGTATTCGCAAGGGATCACGTGGGTCGGCTACCTGCGGAAGCCGATGTCGGTCCAGGTCGGGTCGCTCAGGCCGAAGGCGCCCCAGTTGGCGAGAGAACTCCGGACCGGGACGATCTGGGGGCGCTGGTACAGCGGAAGTGAGTGCGTCTCGTCCCAGATCATCCGGTCTGCCGCGTTCGCCGCGTGGCGGGCGCGGACGGGGTCGAGCTCACCGACGGCCTGAGCCAGTCTCCGGTCCAACCCGGCGGAGCCGATGCGGGCGAGGTTCTGCTGGACGGCGCCACCGCGCGGCCGGGCGTACACCGACTCCAGGTTCGAGATGGGGTACGGCGTGCCGTGCCAGGTGAACGGGGCGATGTCGAAGGCGCCGGGCAGGAGGTACCGGTCGAAGAAGTCACCGTCGGGCACCGGATGAAGCAGCAGGCGCACACCCACCCGGCGCAGCATCGCCTGGATCAGTTCTCCGCTCTGCCGGCTCGTCGTCGCGCTCTCCGGGAAGACGAAGCGCAGGGTGAGCGACCGGCCGTTCTTCCGGCGCGCCTCCCCGGCGGGCGTCCAGCCCGCCCGGTCCAGCAGCCGCCGGGCCTCGGCGGGGTCGTACGCTCCCGCTCTTCCGGCGTTGTCCTGGTACCCGCGCTGAGTGTCGACGTACACGTGGTCGTTCATGACCTCCGGCCGTCCCGGGAGACCGTGGAGCGCCGACCGGGCGACGGTGGGACGGTCGATGGCCATCGCGACCGCCCGGCGCACCTCTGGGGCCGAGAGGATCGGTCCGGCGCCGTTGAAGGTGAGCTGGGTGAAGTCCGGTCCGGCCGCCCGGCGCACCACCACCCCAGAGGTTCCCTGGAGACGTGCGTACGCGGCGGCGTCCGGCCCGGCGTCGAAGCCGTCGATCTCGCCGCCGAGCAGGGCGCCGGGCATGGCGTCGCGGGCGAGGTACCGGAAGACGATCCGGTCGAGCTTCGCCCGGTTCCCCCACCAGGCGGGATCCCGGACGACCGAGACCGTCTGCGCGGTCCGGTCGATGCGTTCGAGCCGGAACGGGCCCGCGGTGACCGGGAGCCGGTTCAGCCACGCGTGGTCCCAGCGCTCCGGCGTGCCGATCGTCTTGGCCGGATAGAGCGGGCTGAACAGCTCGGGCCACTCGCCGAACGGCCGGGCGAACGTGACCACGACCTGCCGCTCCCCGGTGCCGCGCTCGACGCTCCGGATCCGGTCGTACCCGGTGGACGTGGCGATCGAGAAGGCCGGGTTCTTGCCGCGGGTCGCCCGCCACAGGGCCTGGAAGTCGCGGTAGCCGATCGGCGTGCCGTCGGACCAGCGGGCCTTCGGGGCGATGTCGTAGACGACGACCTGGCGCGGCCTCGTCCGGGCGACCCTGACGCGGGCGAGGTAGTCCGGGTTCGGGTGCACCGTGCCGGTGGCGTCGGCGCGGAACAGCCACGGCAGCGTCGCGCGCAGCACCGTGACCGCGTCGAGGTTCGGCCCGCCGAGGTGCCAGTAGTTCCACTGGGTGCGGAACTCCCCGGCCGCCAGCCGCAGGGTGCCGCCGTCCCGGACCGCGTCGCGCGGCACCGGGCCGATGTCGTACGGGGCGAGCACGGACGGCCCGCCGGGACGGGTGCCGCCACAGCCGGCAAGAGTGATCAGGACGGCGGCGCTCAGCGCCACCCGCACGAGGGTCATCCGCGCTCCCGGAGCGAAGGGGGACCCAGCAGGCCGGCGCCGGCCAGGTCGACGGCGAGCAGGACGAGGATCAGCAGGCCCACCGGAGGCAGGAACAGCCAGGGGAAGACCGTCGCCGAGGAGGCTCCGTCGGCGAGGAGCGTGCCGAGGGAGACGTCCGGTGGGCGGACGCCGAACCCGAAGTAGGACAGGCCGGACTCCGCGACGATGGCCGCGCCGGTGTTCAGGGTCGCGTCGGCGAGCAGCAGCGACACCAGGTTCGGCAGGAGATGCCGGCGGACGATCATCCAGGCGGGTGCTCCCAGCTGACGTGCCGCCAGGATGTACCCCTCCTCGCGCAGGGAGCGTGTCGCGGCCCGGACCGCTCGCGCCGTGACCGGCCACAGGAGGCCGGTGAGCAGAAGGGCGGTCCCGGCCGCGCCCACGGCGACCGGCGACACCACCGCGGCGATCAGGAACGGCGGGAAGACCAGGAGCAGGTCGGTGCCCCACAGCAGCAGCCGGTCCGGCCATCCCCCGAGGTATCCCGCCATGGCGCCGGTGACGGCCGCCAGGCTCGTGGCCCCGGACGCCACCAGCAATCCGATCACGAGGGACCTGCGCAGGGCGCGCAGCGTGACCGCGTACATGTCGCGGCCGGCCGGCGTCGTGCCGAGCCAGTGCGTCACCGACGGCGGCTCGCCGAACGCGGTCACGTCGACGCCGGTCCAGCTCCACCGGGTGAGGTACGGACCGGCGTACGCGACCGCGCCGAGCAGGGCGAGCAGCGTCAGGCCCACCAGGCGCCGTCCATGTCTCACGTACGGGTCCGCGGGTCGAGGGCCGCGACGGCGAGGTCGGACAGCAGACCGGCTCCGACGACCACGGCGGCGGCGAAGCAGCAGTAGGCGGCGACCGCGTTGACGTCGCCGCGGTGGACCGAGTCGATCAGCCACTCGCCCATGCCGTGCCAGGCGAAGACCTTCTCGGTGCAGGCGGCGCCGGCGAGGAGGGCCGCGCACCCGTACGCCGACAGCGGGACCACCGGGATCACGGCGACGCGCAGCGCGTGCCCGGTCAGCGCCCGGCGGCGGGTCAGCCCCTTGGCGACCGCGGCCCGTACGAACGCGGCGCCGGTGGTGTCCCGCAGGGTGCCGCGGAGGTAACGAGTGAGGACCGCCGCCCGGCCGAGGGCGATGGTCAGCGTCGGGAGGACGAGGTGCCGGGCCCGCTCGGTGATCCCGCCCAGGGACCCGCCCGGCCGGCCGGGGGTGTACTCCCCCGTCCAGGCGATGATCCTCGTTCCGGTCCGGAAGTTGAGCCACTGTGCCGCCGTCTCGGCGACGGTGGCCAGGACGACCACGGGGACGGCGAGGACGGTGAAGCCGCCGACCGCGATGAGGCGGTCGAGGAGCGCCCGGCGGCCCGTCGCGCCGACGAGACCGAACCCGACCCCGAGGGCGTTGCCCAGGAGCACGCCGGCCAGCAGCAGACGCAGGCTCACGCCGACCCGCCGGCCCATCTCCTCCGCCACCGGGGTGTCGTCCAGGGCGACGCCGAAGTCCCCGCGTACGACGCCGGACGCCCAGGTGAGATAGCGCACGGGCAGGGGCGTCCGGTCGTCGGCGTTCAACCGGGCGAGCCGTGCCTCGACGGCGGCGCGCGGCGGTCGCGGACTCCGCGCCTCCAGCTCCGCCCGCGGATCGAGGGACGCCGCGGCGAGAAGGTAGGCGAGGCTGACCGCGACGGCGAGAAGGAGCACCTGACCGACCGACCTGCGCAGCAGGACGCCCGCCATGCACACCTCCTCCGCACGCCAGAGTTACCCGAACACGTGACGTTATCGGCCGGTCACGTTACGCGCAGGGAGTCGGTGGGATGTCCGCGATGGCGGATCCGTCGGTCTTTGACGTGAAGCGGCGGGGTGGTCGCCTGCCCCGCCGCGTCCTCAACTCCGACGGTCGCCGGTCTGCGGCGTGGCCACGCACGCCACCTCGACGCAGTTGCCGCCGTTGCCACTGCTGCGGGTGGACTTACGCCAGGTCGCGACCTGGACGCACGCTCCGCCGTTGCCGCTGCCCCGTGTCGACTTGCGCCAGCTCATTTCCATTGTTCGGCCACTTTCTTGATGAGGTTGATGGACGCCTGACGCGGGAGCGCCTCGGCGCGAAGCGTCTCCCACATCCGTTTCACGATCGCCAGGTCATGCGCGCTCTCCGCCAGCTGGCCGTACAGCGCGGTGTCGAGGTAGACGAACTCGTCGCCGTCCATGGTCGCGATGGCGAAGGGCCCGGCCAGGCCGGCGTACGCGCCGACGTCCTTCGGGATCACCTGGACGACGATGTCCGAGCGCGACTCGCACAGCTCGACCAGGTGCAGGAGCTGCGCACACATGACCTCCGGCCCGCCGACGGCCCGGTGCAGGACGCCCTCGTCCACCACCGCGACGAACATCGGCGGGTCGTCGCGTTCCAGGATCTGCTGCCGCTCGATCCGGGTCCGCACCTGGGCCTCGATGTCCTGCGAGGCGGGCTGGCCGCTCCTTTCGAACACCGCGCGCGCGTAGTCCGGCGTCTGCAGCAGGCCCGGGACGACGAGCGCTTCGAAGGAGTTCAGGGCCGTCGCCTGCTCTTCGACGATCCGCCACCGATCGAGCCAGTCCGGGATCAGCTCCCGCTCGACGAGCTCCTTCAGCAGCCGCCGCAGGGCCCCGCCGGTCTCAAGGGCGTCGTCACAGCGCTTGACGAAATCCACTTTCGGTTTGCGCCGCGCGGTCTCCACCATCCCGACGGCGGACTCCGAGTAATTGATCGCCTTCGCCAACTGCAACTGGCTCATCTTCCGATACTCACGCCATGACCGTAACTCAGCGGCGAAGTACTCCAGCCACGTACGGCCGTCATTGAACCTCACAGCTCCCTCACAACCGCTTCACAGACCGGGCGCGCACGCTCACGGTAACGCCGTCTTTCCTTCGAGAGTACGTCGCTCCGGGTAGACGTGGGAGGTGAATCGCGCACCGTAAGGAAGGCGCAAGAGATGCAATCTTCACCGCGTTCGGGCCGCATGCTCATCGCCGCCCTCCCGACCGCCGCCGGCCAGGCCCGCGCTTACACGCGGTCGGCCCTGCACAGTTGGCGACTCGACGTACTGATCGACACAGCCGAACTCCTGGTCAGCGAACTTGTAACGAACGCGGTGACGGCGACGGGGGCCCTGACCTGCCCCGTTCGCGCCGGCCGGCGGATCAGGGAGCCGTCGATCTATCTCTGTCTTTCGGCTTTCGCCGAGACCCTGCTGATCGAGGTGTGGGACGGATCTGACGATCCACCGCACCGGCGGACCGCTTCGGACGACGACGAAAACGGCCGCGGACTGCTCCTCGTCCAAGCCCTCTCAAAGAACTGGGGATATGAATCATTACACTCGGGAGGAAAAATCGTATGGTGCGAGTGCCCGATCCTCGAGTGACGCCCGGTAAAGACCACAGGCGTCTCTGTCAATATATATCCGACTTAGGGGGCACCTGCCGCGCCTGCCGCGAAGGACATGCCCCGAAAAGCAGAGTGACCGAGGAGTGTCCTGCTGCGGACATTCCCCGGCCACTCCCCATGGAGTCGGGCCTCAGTCGAGGAGGAAGGCGGCGACCTCGGCGCGCTGGTCGCGGGCGGGGCCGTCGAAGGCGGCCAGCCACTGGGCGCGCTTGTAGTAGCGGTGCAGCACGTGCTCCCAGGTGAAGCCGATGCCGCCGTGCCCCTGGATGGCGTTCTCACAGGCGAAGACCGCCGCCTCGCCCGCGTGGGCCTTGGCGGCGAGACAGGCCTGGCGCGCCATCGGGTCGTCCTCGGCGACGCACCACGCGGCCCAGTAGGCCAGCGACCGCGCCTCCTGAAGCCGTACGTAGACGTCGGACGCCTTGTGCGACACCGCCTGGTAGACCCCGATCGGCTTGCCGAACTGCTGCCGCTCCTTGGCGTAGGCGACGAGCAGGTCCAGCGCGCGCTGCGCGACGCCGACCGACTCGAGGGCCGCCGCGGCGTACGCGCGGTCACGGATCCGGCCGAGCATCTCGACGGCCGCCTCTCCGGTCACCAGCGGGCGCGCCGGCGCGCCCTCGAACCGGACGCTCGCCAGTCGCCGCGTGCCGTCCAGCCCACCGTGCGGCGTGACGACGGCGTCGGAGGCGCCGACGGCGTACAGCCCGTCGGTGGCCGTCACGACGAACAGGTCGACCCCCGCGCCGTCCGGGACGAGGACCTTCTGGCCCGTGAGCCGCCCGTCGGAGACCGACGCGCCGGCCGGGTCCAGCAGCCCCTGGCGCATCCCCGGCTCCGCCCAGGCGAGCGTGGCGGTCAGGCGGCCGTCCGCGACCTGCTTGGCCGCCTCGTCGTCCAGCGCCGGAGCGGCCAGGACGGTCGTGGTGAAGTACGGTGCGGCGAGCGGCCGGTAGCCGGTCTCCTCCAGCAGCACGGCCTGGTCGAGGAAGGTCAGTTCGGCGTCGAGCCAGCCCATCTCGGCGAGCTTCGGCCAGACTTCGGCGTCGACGCCGGTCTCGGAGTCGGCGAGCTGTGCGAGGCGGACGTCGTCGTAGCGGTCGGCGAGGAACTCACGGGCGAAGCCGCGCAGCTGCTCCTGCTCTTCGGAGAACGCGAAATCCATGATCAACGTCCCTTCGGCAGGCCGAGGACCCGCTCGGCGATGATGTTGCGGAGGATCTCCGAGGTGCCCGCCTCGATCGTGTTGCCCCGGGACCGCAACTGCCAGTACTGCCAGAACCCGCTCCACGGCGCGTCCTCGCCGGTGACCTGGGCGTGCAGGCCGAACACCGACTGGGCGAGCGAGGTGAGGCGCTGGTTGGCCTCGCTCCACGCGAGCTTGACGCCCGAGCCCTCCGGGCCGGGGATGCCGGTCTCCAGCAGCGTGGTGAGGGCCCGGTAGTTGGTGAAGCGCAGCGACTGCATCTCGATCCACTCGCGGGCGACCGCGTCGCGGATCAGCGGGTCGTCGGCGGGCCGCCGGCCGTCTGGCCCCTCCTCCCGTACGAGGTCGACCAGGCGGTTGACCATGCGCTCGAGCTCGGCGGACAGCGCGAAGCCCAGCGTGCCGCGCTCGTGCAGCAGCGTGGTCATGGCGACCTTCCAGCCGTCACCGGGCCGGCCGAGGATCGACTCGCGCGGCACCCGTACGTCGTCGAAGAAGATCTCGTTGAACTCCGGGTCGCCGGTGATCTGGTGCAGCGGGCGTACGGTGACGCCGGGCGCGTGCATGTCGACGATGAGGTAGGACAGGCCGGCGTGCTTGGGCGCGTCCGGGTCGGTGCGGACGACGAGGATGCACCAGTCGGCCTTGTGCGCGTAGGACGACCAGACCTTCTGCCCGTTGACCACCCAGTGGTCGCCGTCGAGGACGGCGCTCGTACGGCCGGCGGCCAGGTCCGAGCCGGAACCGGGCTCGGAGAACCCCTGGCACCAGATCTCCTCGCCGGACAGCAGCGGCTTGAGATAACGCTGCTTCTGCTCGTCGGTGCCCCAGGCGATGATCGTGGGACCGGCCATGTTCAGGCCGATGACCCCCGGGTGACCGGGGGCGTCGGCGCGGGACAGCTCCTCCAGGTAGATGGCCTGGTACGTCGGGGACAGCCCCCGTCCGCCGTACTCCTCCGGCCAGGTGATCCCGACATAGCCGGCGGAGTAGAGCCGCCCGCCCCACGCGCGCAGCGCGTCGAAGTCGCCGCGACCCGCCTCGACCGCGCGCTGCGGCGCGTTCTCCTCAAGCCACGAGCGGAGCTCCGCGCGGAACGCGGCCTCCTCTGGTGTGTCGCGAAAGTCCACGCTGCCTCCTACATGCCGATCGCCCGGCAGTAGAGCCGGGTGAGCTGTTCGACGTCGCCGTCGTCGTGGGGGCGGCCGAGGACGTACCAGGTGTACGCCGTCCGGCCGATCATCGTCGCGAGCGCGACCGCCGCCGTGCGTGGCTCGACGTCGTCGGGTACGAGCCCGGCCCGCTGCCACTCACGGATGGCGCGTTCCTGACGGTCGTAGAAGACCCCCCAGGCCCGTAGGTAGGTCTCGCGCATGGCCGGCGAGAAGGTGGCGACCTGCTCGAAGACGGCCATCAGCCGGGCGTTCTTCCGGTACGCGCGCAGGTACGCGCGATTGGCGCTCGCGATGCGCGCGGTCGGGCCGTCCCCGTTCAGCGGCTCGGCCCGCATCACGGCGAGCAGGCCGGCCAGCATCTCGTCGATCAACTCGGCGAAGACCGCGTCCTTGTCGGCGAAGTGAGTGTAGAAGCTGCCGTACGCGACGCCGGCCCGCTCACAGATCTCGCTGATCTTGGCGTCGAGGAAGCCGCGCTCCTCGAACACCTCCCGAGCGGCCGTCAGCAGCGCGGCGCGGGTGCGCTCGGCCCGCGCCTGGCGCTTCACGGGGGTCATGGCGGCCATCGTAACCGAAACCGATTCGGTAATCGACAATCCGCCTGCCCCGCGACGGGCGACGCTCAGGTGTCGGCGTCCGCCAGGGCCTGCGCGCCACGGCCGGCGACCTCATGAGCACCGGTACGCCGCCGGTCCCGCAACGCGCCCAGGCCGAGGAGCAGGAGCCCGGTCGCGGACCAGACGAGCAGAACGGTGAGCGGCGAGCCCGCCCGCGCGCCGTCGAAGAAGGCCACCGAGCGGAGCAGCGTGCCGCCCGCTCCGGCCGGCATCCCCTGGCCGATCGCGCCCCAGGGCCGGGGCAGCAGCTCCGGTGCGGAGGTCACGCCGGACAGTGGGTTGGCGAGGAGCATCATCACGGCCGCGGCGAGGCCGAGCCCGGCCCGCCCCATGACCGCTCCCAGACCGACGACGGCGCCCGACACGGCGAGGACGGTCAGCCCGACGACCCCCGCGATCTCCAGGTACGCCCCCGGCACCACCGACAGCCCGCCGCCGACGATGGCGGCCGTCACGAGCCCGCCCCCGACCGCGAACGTCACCAGCCCGGCCAGCCGCCACCCGGCGGCACCGGCCAGGAACACCAGCAGGACGCCGCCCACCAGGCTCGACATGACCAGCGGCAGCACAAGTGCGCCGAACGCGGCCCCGCGCGGGTCGTCGCGGTCCGCCGCCACGACGTCCGGCGGAGCCGGGGCCGCCCGCCCGGACAGCTGCTGCGACATCTGCGTGAGCAGCTGCGCGATGGTCGGGCTCGCGGCCGACGCGACCAGGACCCGGGGCCCGGCCGGACCGACCACGATCGCGCCGTACGCCTCGCGATCGGCCAGTGCCCGTCGAGCGGCCGCCTCGTCGGGCCGCCGCTCCACCTCGAACGCGCCGCGCCGCTCGGCGTCGAGCCGCTGCGCGACGGACGCGACGGCGGGGGCGGGGCCGGCGACGACGATCGGGACGTGGCGAGGCGCGACGCGCGCGGCGGGCCAGGTGAACGCGGCCACCATGAGCGCCTGCACGGCCACCGCCAGCACGGCCACGAGGACGGCGCGGAGGGGTCTCTTCATCTCTGCCGCTCCTATAAATCGAATGTTCGTTCTCTTTGATCCCACGCTGGCATCGGTGATCGAGTTGTGTCAAGAACGAACGTTCGTTTTAGTATTGGCCCCATGCCCAAGGTCAGCGAGGAGCACCTCGAACAGCGTCGGCGGCAGATCCTCGACGCGGCCCGGCGGTGCTTCGGCCGCAAGGGTTTCCACCAGACGTCCATGCAGGACGTCTTCAAGGAGTCGGGCCTGTCGGCCGGCGCCGTCTACCGCTACTTCAAGAGCAAAGAGGAGATCGTCCGCGCCATCGCCGTCGAGAACCAGGGCCTCGTCACCGCCCTGCTCGAGGAGATCCTCAACGAGGAGACCCTGCCTCCACTCGAGGACGTGGTCGGCCGGTTCGCCGCGCGCGTCGAGTCCCTGCTGGTACACGACGGCCCGCTCCGGCTCGCGCCGGCCGGCTGGGTGGAGGCGATGCACAACCCCGCCCTGAGCCCCACCGTCCGCGAGCTGCTCACCGACACCCGGGAGTGGTGGGTCAAGCTCGCCGAACGAATGCGCGACGCGGGTCACCTGCCCGCCGACGCCGACCCACGGGCGGTCGGCGCCACGCTGTTCTGCCTGGTGCCGGGATTCGTCATCCAGAAACTCATCCTGGAGGACGTCGACGCCGCCGCCCTCCGAGCGGGCGTCGGCGCCCTGACCGGCCGAACGCGTGACAGACTGCGGTCATGATCGTCAATGGGCGCGCCGTCCTCGACAGCGTCATGGGGTTGTCGCTGGGGGACGCGTTCGGCCGGCGGTGGTTCTTCCGGTCCGGCGCCGAGGCCCGCCGGGAGATCGCCGCGCGCAGCCTTCCCGATGTCCCGGGAGGCGGCCGGCCGGGACCCGGTCAGAACTTCGGGCCCGGCCAGGTGTGGCACTGGACCGACGACACCGCGATGGCCCTCGGCATCGTGCGCGTGCTCCTGCGGCATGGGGAGATCGTCGAGGAGGATCTGGCCCGTGCGTTCGCCGACACCTACGCCGCCGATCCGGGCCGCGGGTACGGCGCCGGGATGCACGACCTGCTGCCGCTTCTCGGAGCGGAACCGGCCGCGTGGCGCACGGCGGCGCGGGCGCTGTTCGACGGGCAGGGCAGCCTCGGCAACGGCGCGGCGATGAGAGCCGCTCCGCTGGGCGCCTGGTTCGGCCCCGATCTCGAGCTCACCGTCGAGCAGGCACGGCGGTCCGCGCACGTCACCCACGCCCATCCCGAGGGCATCGCCGGTGCGATCGCGGTGGCCGTCGCGGCGTCCCTCGCCGTGGCCGGCTGGACCGACCACGAGGCCCGGTGGCGGCAGAGCCCGGGCGTGCCGCCGCGGACCCCGGCCGGGCGGGAGGGCGTGCTCTGGGGCGCCGACCTGCTCCGGGAGGTGGCGGCGCACACGCCCCCAGGGTCGACCCGGGACGGCACCCTGCGCGCCGCGGACCTACCGGGCGACACGCCCGCCTGGAAGGCCGCCGACGTCCTCGGCAACGGGCAGCGGATCCGCGCCGACGACACGGTTCCGTTCGCCCTGTGGTGCGCCGCCCACCATCTCGGCAGCCTCACCGACGCCCTCTGGACGACCGCCGAGGGCCTCGGCGACGTCGACACCACCTGCGCGATCACGGGTGGTGTCGTGGCCGCCCGCAACGGACGCGGCGACATGGGACGCGCCGGCCCCGCCATCGCCCCCGGCGAATGGCTGTACCTCGTCGAGACACTCCCGGACTGGATCTACCAAGGCCTCCAATGACCCGGCCGCGCCGCCGGTGTTGCCACGTCGCCGTCGTTGTGGACGGTGCGGTGCCGCGTTCCTCCCGGTTCGCGGGTCCACACCGGCGGCGAAGTGACGGACGGACGGCGGCGCCGTCAGCTCGGCCCGGCTCTTGTGGACGCCGGACGAGACGAACTCCGCGATGTCTTCCACCGTGGGCACGTACGCCGGGAACGGCGATTCGGTCAGCGGAGGGTGAGGCGGTCGAGGTGGAGGTCGCCTTCGGCGAGGAGGACGGCAGGGCCGCGCAGGAAGCTGGTCGTGCCGTCCAAAATCACGGTGAGGACGCCGCCCGGGACGGCTATCTCCCAGGTGCCGGTCGTGCGGCCCTCGGCGTGGGCGGCGGCGACGGCCGTCGCGACCGTGCCCGTACCGCAGGAGCGCGTCTCTCCCACTCCCCGCTCGTGAACCCGCATCTCCACCCGGCCGTCGCCGACCGGCTGGAACAGTTCGACGTTGACGCCCTCGGGGAAGACCGCCGCGTCGACGTCCGGGGCCCGCTCCAGGTCGAGGCGAGCGACGGGTTCGTCGATCAGGCAGGCCAGGTGCGGGTTGCCCATGGAGACGCGCAGGCCCGCGTACGTCCGGCCGGACAGCACCGCCCGGCCCTCCCCCAGGATCCGCGGGGCGCCCATGTCCACCGTCACGTCGCCGGTCGCGCCCAGGCTGACCGCGCGCACGCCCGCCCGCGTTCCGACCGCGAGGTCGCCGGGCGCGGCCAGGCCGCTGTCGACGAGGTACCGCGCGAACACCCGCACGCCGTTGCCGCACATCTCCGCGACGCTGCCGTCGGCGTTGCGGTAGTCCATGAACCACTCGGCGCCGAGGTCGTCGTGGCCGAGCGCCTTGGCGGGCACGACGCGCAGCACGCCGTCGGCGCCGATCCCGGCGCGCCGGTCGCACAGGGCGGCCACGAGGGACGGCGTCAGGTCGAGGGAGCCATCGAGGTCCGGCACGATCACGAAGTCGTTCTCGGTGCCGTGGCCCTTCACGAAGCGCATGAGCCGATCGTATCCAGCGCGGTCTCGACGGGCGCGTCGTAGGGGATCCAGCGCACCCGGGGGTCGCGGCGGAACCACGACTCCTGGCGACGGGCGAACCGCCGGGTGGCCCGGATCGTCTCCTGCTTCGCCTCCTCCTCGGTCCACTCCCCCGCCAGGAAGCGGAGCACCTGCGCGTAGCCGAGCGCGCGGCTCGCCGTGAGCCCGTCGCGCAGCCCGTACGGCTCCAGCCCGCGGACCTCGTCGACGAAGCCTGCCTTCCACATCCGCTCGACGCGCACTGCGATGCGCTCGTCGAGTTCGGGACGGGGGACGGTCAGCCCCAGTTGCACCGAGTCGCCGGTGTCGGCGTAGGACGGCATCGAGGCGGTGAAGGGCCGCCCGGTCATCTCGATCACCTCGAGCGCCCGGACGATCCGGCGTCCGTTGCTCGGCAGGATCGTGGCGGCGGCGGCCGGGTCGAGGCCGGCCAGCCGGGCGTGCAGCGCGGCGGACCCGTACTCGGCGAGCTCGCCCTCCAGCCGCGCCCGCAGCTCCGGGTCCGTGCCGGGGAACTCCAGGTCGTCCAGGACCGCCCGGACGTAGAGGCCGGACCCGCCGACCAGCAGCGGCGCCCGCCCGCGGCCGCGGATCTCCGCGACGGTCCGGCGGGCCAGCTCCTGGTACTCGGCGACGCTGGCCGTGCGGGTGACGTCCCACACGTCGAGCAGGTGGTGCGGTACGCCGCGCCACTCGGGCTCGGCGAGCTTGGCCGTGCCGATGTCCATACCCCGGTAGAGCTGCATCGAGTCGGCGTTGACGATCTCGCCGCCGAGCCGCAGCGCGAGCTCCACCGCGAGGTCGGATTTTCCCGCGGCGGTCGGGCCGACGACGGCGATCACCTTCATGTCCCCCACCGGCTCAATTCTGCCGTTTCCCCCGAGGTGCCGCCGCCACCCCCTCGCGGCGAGGCGCAGGACACCGGACAGACCGGTCAAGCACGTCCGGACTTTCCGTCACGCCTCCTTGTCGGACGGTCGGGCGCGGTCTACTATCAAGCCTGACTTTTAGGAAACTTTCCAGAAAGTCAATCGGAGCGCTCCTGGTCCCCTCCCCGCCCCCGACCTAGGAGGATCGATGCTGCTTCGCAAGTGGCTCCCCGGCCTGCTCGCGGCCGCTCTGTTCACCTTCATGACCGCCGGTGTGGCGGCGGCCGGCACCGTCCCGCCCGGCGCCGCCCGTTCCTCGGCTCGCCCCGCGGCCACCTGCACGGTGACGAGCACGCTCGCCGGCGACCACCTGACCACCCTGCAGATCGCCCAGATCGCCAAGAACAACGGTTTCACCGGACACGGGCTGGTCGTCTCGGTGGCCGTGGCGCTGGCCGAGAGCAGCGGCTGGACCCGGGCGGTCCTGGTCGACTCGGACTGCAGCCGTGACCGCGGGCTGTGGCAGATCAATTCCTACTGGCACTCCGAGGTGTCCGACGCCCAGGCGTTCGACCCGAACGGCGCGGCGCAGGCCGCCTACCGGATCTCCTCATCCGGTAACGACTGGACGCCGTGGACGACCTACACCAACGGCGCGTACCAGCAGCACATGGCCGAAGCCCAGCAGGCGGTGGACCAGCTGAACGGAGGCGGCGGGAGCGGCGGCACGGGCTGCGCCGGGCTGCCCGCCTGGAACGCCGGGACCGCCTACACCGGCGGGGCGGCCGTCTCCTACAACGGACACCGCTGGACGGCCAAGTGGTGGACCCAGGGTGACGTGCCCGGCGCGAACGCGCAGAACGTCTGGACCGACAACGGCTCCTGCTGACCCGCACCGCGCCCGGCTCCGGGGTCCCGGGGCCGGGCGCACGGTCTCACCTCGATGGGTTCCGCCGCCGGATATGGGGGCAGAGGGCCGATAGAGGGTGCCGAGGGGCGGTACCCCCCAAGAGGCGTCAGGAGGCCCGGATGTCCTTCATGGACAAGGTCAAGAATCTGCTCGGCCAGCACGGCGACAAGGTCGACGAGGCCATCGAGAAGGCCGGCGACATGGCCGACCGCAAGACCGGAGGGAAGTACTCCCGGCAGATCGACACGGCCCAGGAACAGGCCCACAGGTACGTGGAACGCTCCGGCGGACAGCGGCACACCCCCGAGGACCGCGAAGGAGGCGCCGACCCGATGGGCGGCCGCCCCTCATAGCGCGCGGCGGGCCCAGCTCCCGACGAGATACCCCACGCCGTACGGCGCCTCGTCCGCCAGGAGTTCCGCGTCGAACGACGCGTCTCCGGCCGCGCCGGCCAGCACCTGCCACGGCGCCCGCCCGGCCGCCCGCAGCTCGGCCGCCAGGGCGGGGTCGAGCCCGGCGAGAACGGTAGGGTCGCCCGCGCCCAGCGCCGCGGCCACCGTCGCGTCGAAACCGGCGGCCCGCGCGTCGAAGTAGCCCGGCGCGGCCTGGCTGCGGCACCCCGACGCGTCGCCCATAACCAGCAGCGCGACGGCAGGTGCCCGATCCGCCAGCTCCGCGCCGAGCCGGAGGCAGTCGTACGGCGAGGCGTCCTCGGCGACGCTCCGGAACACGGCCGGCCGGTCGCCGAGGAGCCACCGGCCGATGGTCAGGGACAGGGGCAACACGGGCTCGCCCGGCCCGACCGTCAGGTCGACGCCGTACGGCCGCAGGCCGCCCGCCGCGTCGGAGCCGAAGTCGCGATCGCCCGGCCCGGATCCCACCACGATGAGTAGATCGGCGGGGCGGAGCCGGCGCACCGCCGCGTCGCACGCCGCCCGCAGGCCGTCGAGTTCGGCGGCCGCACCGCCCGCCACCTCGGGCACCAGCAGCGGCGGATGCGGGCACACCGCCGCGGAGGTCAGCACGGCGAGGTCACGGGCAGGAGGAGACCGGCGGCGTCGCGGGCCGGCCGATGCCCGGCATGCCCAGTGGGACGCCCTTCGGCGCGGCCGTGCGCCGCTCCCAGGCGTCGCCCGCCCGGGTGCGCCGGACGGCGCGGACCGGTCCGTCCGCGACCAGGTGGTGCGGGGCCGCGTAGGTGACCTCGACGGTCGCCATGTCACCCGGCCGGGGCGTCTCGGTGTCCTCGCCGAGGCCGAAGTGGACGAGCCGGTTGTCGGGCGCCCGCCCGGACATCCGGTGGGTGCGCTGGTCCTTGCGGCCCTCGCCCTCGGCGACGAGCACCTCGAGGGTGCGGCCGAGCTGCTTCTTGTTCTCCGCCCAGGAGATCTCCTCCTGCAGGGCGATGAGGCGCTCGTACCGCTCCTGCACGACCTCCTTCGGCACCTGGCCGGCCATCTCCGCCGCCGGCGTGCCGGGCCGCTTGGAGTACTGGAAGGTGAAGGCGCCGGCGAACCGGGCCTCGCGCACGACGTGCAGGGTCTGCTCGAAGTCCTCCTCGGTCTCCCCCGGGAAGCCGACGATGATGTCCGTGGTGATCGCGGCCTCCGGGATCGCGGCGCGGACCCGCTCGATGATCCCGAGGTAGCGCTCCTGACGGTAGGAGCGCCGCATGGCCTTCAGCACCGGGTCGGACCCGGACTGCAGCGGCATGTGCAGCGACGGCATGACGTTCGGCGTCTCGGCCATCGCGGCGATCACGTCGTCGGTGAAGTCGCGCGGGTGCGGCGAGGTGAACCGGACCCGCTCCAGCCCCTCCACCTCCCCGCAGGAGCGCAGCAGCTTGGCGAACGCGCCCCGGTCCCCGAACTCCGCGCCGTAGGAGTTGACGTTCTGCCCGAGGAGGGTGATCTCGCAGACGCCCTCGGCGACCAGCGCCTCGACCTCGGCGAGGATCTCGCCGGGGCGGCGGTCCTTCTCCTTGCCGCGCAGCGACGGCACGATGCAGAAGGTGCAGGTGTTGTTGCAGCCGACCGAGATCGACACCCACGCGGCGTACGGGGACTCGCGGCGGGTCGGCAGCGTGCTCGGGAACGTCTCGAGCGCTTCCTTGATCTCGACCTGCGCCTCTTCCTGGACGCGGGCGCGCTCGAGCAGGACCGGCAGCGAGCCGACGTTGTGGGTGCCGAAGACGACGTCCACCCAGGGGGCGCGCTTGACGATCGTGTCGCGGTCCTTCTGCGCCAGGCAGCCGCCGACCGCGATCTGCATGCCGGCGTGGCTCTCCTTCACCGGCCGCAGGTGGCCGAGGTTGCCGTACAGCCGGTTGTCGGCGTTCTCCCGTACGGCGCACGTGTTGAACACGACGACGTCGGGCGTCGCGTCGTCGTCCGCGCGGGCGTAGCCGGCGTCCTCCAGCAGCCCGGCGAGCCGCTCGGAGTCGTGCACGTTCATCTGGCAGCCGTACGTGCGGATCTCGTACGTACGGGGCCGGTCGTCGAATGTCGTGGGCGCGCTCATCTCATAGGAAAGAGTACGCGCGCCCGGCGCCGGACGGTGACTCGATCACGCTCACGCCGCGCCGGCCCCGTACAAGATCGACTTCAGCGGGTCGGCGCCGCTCCGCCGCAGGCAAATGCCTTCTGCAACGTGACCGGATCGGTACCTGGGCTCTGCTTTCTTGGCAATTCCGTGACGTACGCTTTGCGCACATGACGGACAGCGGCAAGGAGGCCCGGGAGGCCGAGGTGAGTGGCGGCGGACCTCTCGTCGTGCTTGAGAACGTGAACAAGTACTACGGCGAGCACCATGTCCTCAAGGACATCGACCTCACCATCCATCGTGGCGAGGTCGTGGTCGTGATCGGCCCGTCGGGCGGCGGCAAGTCGACGCTGTGCCGCACGATCAACCGGCTCGAGCCCATCGAGGGCGGCACCATCCGGATCGACGGCAAGCCGCTGCCCGAGGAGGGCAGGGCGCTGGCGCAGCTGCGCGCCGACGTGGGGATGGTCTTCCAGTCGTTCAACCTGTTCGCGCACAAGACGATCCTGCAGAACGTCACGCTCGGTCCGATCAAGGTTCGCAAGACGGACAAGACCGAGGCCGAGCAGCGCGCGATGGAGCTCCTCGAGCGGGTGGGCATCGCCTCGCAGGCCGAGAAGTACCCCGCGCAGCTGTCCGGCGGCCAGCAGCAGCGCGCCGCGATCGCCCGGGCGCTCGCGATGCGGCCCAAGGTCATGTTGTTCGACGAGCCGACCTCGGCCCTCGACCCGGAGATGGTCAAAGAGGTCCTCGACGTAATGATCAACCTCGCCGCCGAGGGCATGACGATGGTCGTGGTGACCCACGAGATGGGGTTCGCCCGGGCGTCGGCCAACAAGGTGGTGTTCATGGCGGACGGCCAGATCGTCGAGGAGAACACCCCCGGAGAGTTCTTCACCAACGCGCGGAGCGACCGCGCCAAGGACTTCCTCTCCAAGATCCTGACGCACTGACCGCGACCGGTTCGACGGATCAGATTCATCCGACCCGAGGAACCGCGGCGCGCGGTTCTGCCACAACACAGGGGATAGAAATGCGAGTACGTCACTTCGGGGTCGTCGCCGCCGCGCTCGCGGTGGCCACGGCGGGCATCTCCGGCTGTGCCGCGAAGAAGAGCACGACGGTGGTCGACAAGGCCAAGGACGGCAAGAAGATCGTCATCGGCGTCAAGTACGACCAGCCCGCCCTCGGCATGAAGACCGGCAGCGGGGTCGAGGGCTTCGACATCGACGTCGCCAAGTACATCGCCAAGAAGCTCGGCGTCAAGAACGACAGCAAGATCGAGTTCAAGGAGGCCCGGTCGGCCAACCGGGAGACCTTCCTGCAGAACGGCACGGTCGACATGGTGATCGCCACCTACTCGATCACCGATGCGCGTAAGCCGAAGGTCACCTTCGGCGGCCCGTACGTCGTCACCCACCAGGACCTGATGGTCCGGGCGAACGACAGCTCGATCACGAGCCTGCAGTCCCTCAAGGGCAAGAAGCTGTGCGCGGTGTCCGGGTCGAACTCCTGGAAGAACATCACCGAGGGCACCAACAAGCTGAACGCGAAGGTCGCCGCCGTCACCGTCCCGGCCCAGGGCTACGAGGAGTGCATCACCAAGCTCAAGGGCGGCTCGGTCGACGCGGTCTCCACCGACGCGACCATCCTCGGCGGCTTCGCCGTCCGTGAGGGCTCGGCGGTCAAGGTCGTCAACGCGCCGTTCACGGACGAGAAGTACGGCGTCGGCCTCAAGAAGGGCGACACCAAGACCTGCAACGCCGTGAACGACGCGATCAAGTCGATGTACTCCGACGGCACCGCCAAGCAGCTGTGGGAGAAGTGGTTCGCCAAGGCGAACCTCCCCTTCGACGCGACCGCCCCCACCCCGGAAGGCTGCAGCTGAGCCGCAGGTACGGGATCGGCGCCGGTGGGCCGCACGGGCTCACCGGCGCCGCTCGTAAGAGCGTAGGAGTGAGATGAACTGGAACGTACTCCTCGACTTCAGCCCGCTGGCGGACAACACTGACAAGCTGCTCTCGGCCTTCTGGGCGAACATCCGGATCTCCGTGACGGTGGGCATCCTCTCCCTGGTGATCGGCACGCTGATCACCGGGATGCGGGTCTCCCCCATCCGGGTGCTGCGGATCGCCGGCACGTTCTACGTCAACACGTTGCGGAACACCCCGCTCACGTTGGTGCTGCTGTTCTGCAGCCTGGGGCTGAGCGACACGCTGAAGTTCAGGATCTCCAACACGTCGACCGTCAACTTCTTCTGGCTGGCGGTCATCGGCATGTCGTTCTACACGGCGGCGTTCGTCGCCGAGTCCCTGCGGGCCGGCATCAACACGGTGCCGATGGGACAGGCGGAGGCGGCGCGGGCGATCGGGCTCACCTTCACCCAGTCGCTGCGCATGGTGATCATGCCGCAGGCGTTCCGCGCGGTCATCGCGCCGCTCGGCAGCGTCATGATCGCGATGATCAAGAACACGACGGTGGTCCTGGTCGCGAGCTACTACGAGGCGGCCTCGCTGATGAAGGACATGTTCGAGCAGTACGGCGCGACCCTGCCGATCTTCGTCGGCTTCGCGGTCGGCTTCATGTGCCTCACCCTGCCGACCGGGTTCTTCTTCAACTGGCTGGCCAAGCGAATGGCGGTGGCCCGGTGACGACCGTGACGGACACCAAGCCGGCGCCCCCGCGCGCCAAGAAGCGGCAGGCGTCGGTCCTGTTCGACGCGCCGGGCCCGAAGGCCCGGATGCGGCACAACATCCTGACGCTCATCGCGGCGATCGCCATCCTCGGCATCATCTACGTCGTCATCGCCCGGTTCCACAAAGAAGGCCAACTGCAGGGCAAGCTGTGGAAGCCGTTCATCCAGGGCTCGACCTGGACGGACTACATCCTTCCCGGCATCGGCGGCACGCTGAAGGCGTCCCTCGCCGCGGCCGTGCTCGCACTGATCTTCGGCGTGGTGTTCGGGCTCGGGCGCATGTCCGACCACCGGTGGATCAGGATCCCGGCCGGGGCGATCGTCGAGTTCTTCCGCGCGATCCCGCTGCTGATCCTGATCTTCTTCGTCTTCAGTGGACCACCGACGATCGCGAACGCCTTGAACCGGGAGTTCCCCGAGGTCAGCGCGTTCGCCGCGCTCGTCGTCGGGCTGATGCTCTACAACGGCTCCGTGCTGGCGGAGATCTTCCGGGCGGGGATCAACTCGGTGCCCCGAGGCCAGTCGGAGGCGGCGTACGCGATCGGCCTGCGCAAGGGCGGCGTGATGCGGCTCATCCTGATCCCGCAGGCCACCACCGCGATGATGCCGGCGATCGTCAGCCAGCTCGTCGTCCTGCTGAAGGACTCGGCGCTGGGCTGGATCATCGCGTACGAGGACCTGCTCAACACGGGGTACCGGCTCATCCCGACGCAGTACGGCAACCTCATCCCGGCCGCGATCGTGATCGCGCTGATCTACATCGCGATGAACCTGTCGCTCAGCTACCTCGCCACCTGGCTGGAGAAGCGCAGCCGGCGCAGCCGCAAGAGCTCCGCCAAGACGCTCGGCACCGGCGGTGCCCTGCCCGGCGCGGGAATGTCGCAGGACGCCGTCATGCCCACCTGAGCAGGCGACGACGTGAAACGGGCCGGTGGTCGATCCACCGGCCCGTCCGCGTTCACGCCCTCTCAGGGACCGGTGTGACCCTAGAGCGCCGAAACCGGGAGAGCATAGATCCCGTCGCCCAGCGATCCGCTTCTCTGCCCGAGGTGGAAGACGACGCCAGCCGCGAACCGATCACCCAGCCGCTCGCGCAGCCACCGGAGATGCCGATCGGCATCTCTTTGCGGCGCCGCGCTGGCCTTGACCTCGATGGCCACGACCCGACCGTCGGGCCCCTCAAGAATGAAGTCGATCACAGCTACCGTACCGACAAAACTTAAGTTGCTTTTTGATTTTGTCGGCATCCTGCTTCTACTTTTGTCGAGCGACCGCAGGACGAGGCAGTGCCCCCGACACGGTGGGCGCTGGGGATCGGCCCCCACCCGTGCGGCTGGGCGGACGCGGCGATGTTCGCCCCTGTCAAGTCTCGGGTCGAGGTCCCATGAGCGCCCGGTTTGCGAGACGATTCCGATATGACCGCTCGCGCTACCGCCCCCTATGGATCCTGGTCCTCTCCGATCTCCGCCGCCGACGTGGCCCGCGCGCGCCTGCGACTCAGCTACCCCACCATCCACGGTGATCGGGTGTGGTGGCAGGAGACCCGCCCGGATAAGGGCGGCCGGACCACGATCGTGCGGTCCGGCGTCGACCTGCTGCCCGCGCCGTGGAACGCCCGTACCCGCGTGCACGAGTACGGCGGGCGGTCATACATCCCCCTTCCCGACGGCGACGTGGTCTTCGCCAACTACGAGGACCAGCGGCTCTACCGGCTGACGCCGGGCGAGCTGCCGCGCCCGCTGACCCCGGAGCCCGCGCAGCCCGCCGGCCTCCGCTACGCCGACTTCGCGCTCGCGCCGGACGCCCAGCACATCTGGTGCGTCTGCGAGGGCCACACCACCGCGGGCGTACGCCGGGCGATCGTCGCGGTCCCCGTCGACGGCAGCGCAGCGGAGAACGCCGGGGCGATCCGCGAGCTCGTCAGCGGCGCCGACTTCTACGCCTTCCCCACACCGTCCCCGGAGGGCGGTCACCTCGCCTGGATGCAGTGGAGCCACCCGCGAATGCCGTGGGACGGCACCGAGGTGCGGGTCGCCGCGTTCGACGAGACGGGCGCGCTGGACCGGCCGCGGCAGGTCAAGGGCGGCCTGAACGAGTCGGTGCTGGCGCCCACCTGGCTCAGCGAGTCCCGGCTGTACGTCGTGTCCGACTGGCCGGGCTGGTGGAACCTCTACGAGCTCGGCCTGCACGGCGAGTCCCCGCAGGCGCTGTACCCGGCCGAGGAGGAGTTCGCCGGAGCGCTGTGGCAGCTCGGCGGCCGCCCGTACGCCGTCCTGGACGACGGCCGCATCGCGGTACTGCACGGCCAGGGCGACCAGCGGCTCGGTCTGTACGACCCGGAGACGGCCGAGATGGTCGACTTCGACCTGCCCTACACCGACTGGAAACCTCAGCTCTCCGCCGACGGAACGAGCATCGTGGGCATCGCGGGCGCACCCGACATCCCCTGGTCGGTGGTCGTGGTGGACGCCGACAGCGGCGAGGCGAAGGTGCTGCGCAGCGAGCTCGACTCCCCGCCCGAGGCGGCCTATCTCCCGCTGCCGCGCGCCCAGGAGCTCGAGGGCCCGTTCGGGCGCCCGGTGCACGCCTACGTGTACCCGCCGTCCAACCCGGCCTTCCAGGCCCCTGCGGGCGAGCTGCCGCCGTACGTCGTGTTCGTGCACGGCGGCCCGACCGATCATGGCACGAGCGTGCTGGACCTGGAGATCGCCTACTTCACCAGCCGGGGCATCGGCGTGATCGACGTGAACTACGGCGGCTCCACCGGATACGGCCGTGCCTACCGCGAACGGCTGCGCCGCCAGTGGGGGATCGTGGACGTCGAGGACAGCGTGGCCGCCGCCGAGGCGCTCATCCGCAGTGGCGCCGCCGATCCCGGGCGGCTGGCCATCCGCGGCGGCAGCGCCGGCGGCTGGACGACGCTCTGCGCGGTGACGCAGACGGACCTGTTCAAGGCGGGCACCTCCTACTTCGGCATCTCCGACCCGCAGAACTGGCTCAAGGAGACCCACGATTTCGAATCGACCTACCTGTACGGGCTGATCGGGCCGATCCCCGGCTTCGAGCGCACCTACGAGGAGCGCTCCCCGATCGCGCGCGCGTCGGAGGTCGCCTGCCCCGTACTGCTCCTGCAGGGCCTGGACGACCCGATCGTCTCCCCGCCGCAGTCCGAGCGGTTCGCCGAGGCGATGGCGAGCAAGCAGACGCCGTACGCGTATCTCACGTTCGAGGGAGAGTCGCACGGGTTCCGGCGCGCCGACACGGTCATCGCCTGCCTGGAGGCCGAGCTCGCCTTCTACGGGCAGACGCTGGGGTTCGAGCCGAAGGACGTCGCGCCGATCGAGCTCACCGTCGGCCGCCCGCCTGCCGAGCAGGCTGACGCGCCGGGGCAGGAGGCCGCCGTTTCGGAGGACGCCGAGACCTCCGCCTGAGGCCTCCGAGCCCGCCCACACCCGGCCGGGCCGTCCGGCCGGGGACCGGGGCATGGTCCTGGAGCGAGGTGGGCCGCGGTCGTCAGCGGGCGAACTCCGTGGCGCGCGACTCGCGGACCACGGTGATCCGGATCTGACCGGGGTAGGTCAGCTCCTCCTCCACCTGCTTGGCGATGTCGTGCGCGATGACCTGCGCCTGCAGGTCGTCCACCGAATCGGGCCGCACCATCACCCGGATCTCCCGGCCGGCCTGCATGGCGAAGACCTTCTCGACGCCCTCGCGCGTGGCCGCGATCTCCTCGAGCCGTTCGAGCCGCTTGACGTACGCCTCCAGCGACTCGCGCCGCGCACCCGGACGGCCTCCGCTGATGGAGTCCGCCGCCTGGGTCAGCACCGCCTCCACGGTGCGCACCTCGACCTCGTTGTGGTGCGCCTCGATGGCGTGCACGACGTCCTCGTCCTCGCCGTACCGCCGGGCGATCTCCGCGCCGATCAGCGCGTGGCTGCCCTCGACCTCGTGCGTCAGCGCCTTGCCGATGTCGTGCAGCAGCGTGCACCGCTTCAGCAGCGGAACCGGCAGCCTCAGCTCGGCCGCCATGACCCCGGCCAGATGCGCCGACTCGATGAGGTGCGCCAGGACGTTCTGCCCGTACGACGTCCGGTACCGCAGGCGGCCCAGCAACGTGATCAGCTCCGGGTGCATTTCGGTGAGCCCCAGCTCCAGCAGGGCGTCCTCACCGGAGCGCACGCACAACTGCTCGACCTCGGCCTTGCTGTGCTCGTAGATCTCCTCGATCCGCTGCGGATGGATCCGGCCGTCGAGGACCAGCTTCTCCAGCGTCAGCCGGCCGACCTCCCGGCGTACGGGGTCGAAGCAGCTCAGCAGCACGGCCTCGGGCGTGTCATCGATGATGAGGTTCACGCCGGTCGTCGTCTCGAAGGAACGGATGTTGCGGCCCTCACGGCCGATGATCCGGCCCTTCATCTCGTCGCTGGGCAGGTGCAGCACCGACACGACCGACTCCGCGGTCTGCTCGCTGGCGACCCGCTGGATCGCCAGGGTCACGATCTTGCGGGCGCGCTTCTCGCCCTCTTCGCGCGCCTCGTTCTCGATATCCCGCGTGATCAGAGCGGCCTCGCGTTTGGCCTGGTTCTCGATCAGGGTGACGAGCTCGGTCTTGGCCTGCTCGGAGGTGAGCCCGGCGGCCCGCTCGAGCACGCTCTTGCGCTCGTCGTCGAGCCGGTCGAGCGCGGCCCGCCGCTCCTTCAGCGCCTGCTTGGCGTCGGCCAGCTCACGGGCACGCTCCTCCAGGCGGCGCACCTCGTCGTCCAGCCGGTGCTCGCGCTCGGCGAGCCGGGCCTCGCGGCGCTCGAGATCCTCGCGGAGCGCCCGCAGGTCCTCCTTCAGCGACTTGATCTCGTCCTCGACCTCGGACCGCGCCGCCGCGGACGCCTCCCGCGCCTTGACCTCGGCGTCGCTGATGATCTCCTGGGCGTCTGCCCGGGCCTTGGTGACGATCTCGTCGGCGCCCCGCTGCGCCTCCGCCTGCTCCTCGTTCGCCGCGACCGTACGGGCGGCGGCGTCGAAGCGGCGCAGCACGATGAGGACCAGGACGACCAGCGCCAGGATGACCACCAGTGCCGCACCTGTCACGACGTAGATCACGGCACTGACCCCTCTCCTCGACGCTGCGGCATCAGGAGGCCCTGATGTCGGCGACGCGAGGCGTTACGGGCGCGCCGTACGGTCCCGGGACGGCCGCGACCAGCACCTCCGGCCGACCGCCGGACGCGCATGGTCAGGCGGGCTCCGGAGCGTTCCAGAACCCTGGCTATGCGAACCACCGGCCGCGAGAGCCGGGCACAACACCTTCCAACTGGTCGAACGCGGTCAGTCCTATGGCAATCCGCACTGCGCGGAGTAACACCTCACTGCGGTAACCGTAAGCGGCCAAGAGGTAATGGGCAAGAAAAGACCCCACGTTCCGGACGATTCACTCGATCTTTCCTGTAACGGTCCATGTCAGGGTCGAGGCAGAGGTGTGAGCGGGTCACCGCCGACAGCCGGTTTCGAGGAGCCCGTCGGGTCAAGCCGGGAAGTCATGCCCTGTGTCACCGGGCCTGCCGGCCGGCGCCGCGGACGGGTGGCGTTCGGCCAGCAGCGCGGAGGGCGCCAGCCCTGCCAGGACACGCACCTCCCGGCTCAGATGGGCCTGATCGGCGTATCCGGCGGAGACCGCGAGCTCGGCCAGCGACCGCGCCGGCCGGACCGGGCCGGACAGTGTACGGGCCCGGTCCAGCCGCGTACGGGCCCGATCCGACACCGGCCGCGTACGGCCCTGGTCGGACGGTGTACGGGCCTGGTCGGACAATGTCAGGAAGCGTTGGAGGCGCGCCACGCGCCGCAGGGTCCGCGGCTCCAGCCCGGTCGCGGCCAGGAGCAGACGGCGCAACTGGCGCTCGGAGAGGTCGATCTCCCCCGCGAGGTCCGCGACCCTTGTCCCGGTTCGCATGAGACGACGGACGGCGTACTCGATCCGCCGGTCCTCCGGCGGCCCGTCCACGGCGGGCGACCAGCGCCGACCGCGCCACACGCCGTCCGCGATCCGTCCCGCCTCTGCGGCCGGGAACAGCTCGCGGAGCGGCACCTGAAGGTCGCGCAGCTCGTACGCGGGCAGGCCGAGCACCGTGCCGATGGCGGTGGTACGGATGCGCAGTCCCCGCAGGCGTTCCCCACCGCGCAACCGGGGCAGGGCGGGCTCCGTCGCCGGCCCCACGACGACCGCGCTCCCGTCCGCCGAGACGATCACATCCGCGCAGGCGTCCGGCAGCACCCGCTGCACGTAGCCGTCCACCCGCTCGTCGACGCTCTGCTCCCACCAGCACCGCACGAACGGGTGCGGCTCCGCCGGAGCGATCTCACGGTAGAGCGAAGCCGCGTCCGGCCCGGCCAAGGACGCCCTGTCCGGCCAGGTCAAGGCCGTTGTGTCCGATTCGTTCAAGACCGCCTCCCCACGCCCGCGCCATGCTGGGAGCATGGAACAGCAAGCACACTTCATCACCCTGTCGACGCCCGACCTCGACGCCGCCCGCGCCTTCTACCGCGACGGGCTCGGCTGGACACCGCTCCTGGACGTCCCCGGCGAAATCATTTTCTTCCAGATCGCCCCCGGCCTGGTCCTGGGCCTGTTCGAGGCGACCAAGTTCGTCGCCGACATGCAGGGCACGGCGGCCGACGGGAAACTCGGCGGCCTCACCCTGTCCCAGAACGTCGCGACCCCCGCCGACGTCGAGACCACCGTGAAGCGCGCCGTCGAGGCCGGCGGAACGCTCATCAAGAGCCCGCAGACCGCGGAGTTCGGCGGCTACCACGGCCATGTCGCCGACCCGAACGGCGTCGTCTGGGAGATCTGCCACAACCCCGGCTGGCGGGTCGACGAGACCGGCCGCGTCCACCTGACACCGATCGAGAACACGCCCTGACGTCCGCTCCGGCCTGCGGACCGGAGCACCGCGGACGATCCCGGGAGCGAGATCAGTCGTCGAACGACAGGTCCGGGACGTCATCGGCTCCTTCGGCCTCCAGCGCCTCGCGGACGACGCGGTACGCCAGGCCGCCGGAGTAGCCCTTGCGGGCGAGCATGCCCATCAGCCGCCGGGTGCGCTTGACCGGGTCGAGGCCACGGGTACTGGGCAGTCTGCGGGCGACCAGTTCGCGGGCCGCCGCCTCCTCCTGCTCCGGGCCGAGGTCCTCCATGGCCTCACTGACCGTCTCGTCGGCGACGCCGCGCCGCCGCAGCTCGGCCGCGAGCGCCCGGCGGCCCAGCCCCCGCCCGGCGTGGCGCGACTCGACCCAGGCACGGGCGAACGCCGCGTCGTCGATCAGCCCGACCTCGGAGTAGCGACCCAGCACCCGCTCGGCGACGTCGTCGGGCACGCCCTTGCGACGCAGCGCGTCGGCGAGCTGGGCACGGGTCTTGGGGGCGAAGGAGAGCTGTCGCAGGCAGATCTCGCGCGCCACCGCCTCCGGGTCGGCGGGCGGGCCCTGCGCCGCCGGGCTGCCCGGCGTCGGCCCCTCGGCGAGGCGGCCCCCGCCGCGCCTCCGCCCCCGCCGCCCCGACCTTCCGGCCGCCGACGTCTCACCGCCCGCCGGATCGGCCTCGCCGGTCGCCGGGACGGCTTGAGCACGCGCCCGACGGGGCGCGCCGCCCGCCGACGAGTCCGCGCCGTCCACCTGGATCTCCGTGCTGCCCGCCGGAAGAGCTTCGACACCCGTTGGATCGGCCGTACCGCCCGCCGACGGGTCCGCGCCTGCTGTCGGGACGGCCGCGGGGCCCGTCTGGGCGGCGGCCGGGCCGGGCTCCTGAGCGGGGGCGACGTCGCCAGGGAAGATCTCCGCGCCGGGTTCGGTCCGGCGCGGAGCGGGACGCCGCCACCCCTCAGGAGCGGTCATGGGTCAGCCCCTCGATCGGTCCCGCCGAAGGGCGACCCGGGATCACACGTCTCCCGGCTTCGGGGTCTTCGCGGCCCGCTTGGCCGGTGCGGCCTTGCCCGCCGCGGCAGCGGCGGCAGCCGGAGGAGCGGCGGGAGCGCCCGCCGGCTCGGCCGGGGCGTCGAGGCGCGGCCCCACGCCGAGCTTCTCCTTGATCTTCTTCTCGATCTCGTCGGCGATGTCCGGGTTCTCCTTGAGGAACCGCCGCGCGTTCTCCTTGCCCTGGCCGAGCTGGTCGTTCTCGTAGGTGTACCAGGCGCCGGACTTGCGCACGAAGCCGTGCTCGACGCCCATGTCGATCAGACCGCCCTCGCGGCTGATGCCCACGCCGTACAGGATGTCGAAGTCGGCCACCTTGAAGGGCGGGGCCATCTTGTTCTTGACGACCTTGACCCGGGTGCGGTTGCCGACCGCGTCCGTGCCGTCCTTCATCGTCTCGATCCGCCGCACGTCGAGCCGCACCGAGGCGTAGAACTTCAGCGCCTTGCCACCGGTGGTCGTCTCGGGCGAGCCGAACATGACGCCGACCTTTTCCCGCAGCTGGTTGATGAAGATCGCTGTGGTCTTGGTCTGGTTGATGGCGCCGGTGAGCTTGCGGAGGGCCTGGGACATGAGGCGGGCCTGGAGGCCGACGTGGCTGTCGCCCATCTCGCCCTCGATCTCGGCGCGGGGCACGAGCGCCGCGACGGAGTCGATGACGACGACGTCGATCGCGCCGGAGCGGATCAGCATGTCGGTGATCTCCAGGGCCTGCTCACCCGTGTCGGGCTGGGAGACGAGGAGGGCGTCGATGTCGACGCCGATCTTCTTGGCGTATTCCGGGTCGAGCGCGTGCTCCGCGTCCACGAACGCGGCGATGCCGCCCGCCTTCTGCGCGCTCGCCACGGCGTGCAGGGCGAGGCTCGTCTTGCCGGAGGACTCCGGACCGTAGATCTCGACCACGCGGCCACGCGGGAGGCCGCCGATGCCCAGGGCGACGTCGAGGGCGATCGCCCCGGTCGGGATCACCTCGACCGGGGGGCGCCCCTCCTGGCCCAGCCGCATGACGGAACCCTTGCCGAACTGCCGCTCGATCTGCGCGAGCGCCGCCTCGAGGGCCTTCTCGCGATCGTTTGCTGCCATGTGAGGTGTCCCTGTGGGGTCGATGCCTGCTGTTGTCGGAAGCGACGTTACGGGGACCCGCCGACAATTTCGAGGGTCCGGTCCACCACTGTGGACAACGTCGTCGCTTCCTTCACTCTAGCCGAACACGTGTTCGATCATGAATGGACGCGCCGATTCCCCCGGGAAAGACCCGGCGTCTTGCCCTACGCTGATGCACAGGATCATGCCGGTGACCATCCTCATGTGCGCCGACCCGTTGCACCCCCGGCGGGTCGACGAGCACTTCGCCCGAGAGGCCGAGGCCGTACGCGCGCTCGGCGGGTCGGTCACGCTCATCGACCATGACGCCCTGCAGCGCGGTGACGTCGCCGAGGCCGTACGCCGGGTGCCCGACGGGCTGGGAACGGCCTGGTACCGCGGCTGGATGGCGACGACGGCGCAGTACGCCGCGCTCGCCGCCGCACTGGCCGCCCGCGGCGTCGTCCTCGCCGTTCCGCCGGACGGCTACGAGAAGGCCCATGAGCTGCCCGGCTGGTACGACACGTTCGCGGGCGTCACGCCCGCCAGCGTGTGGCTGCCGCTGTCCCCCGGCGCCACCCCGGCGGCCGACAAGCTGGCCGAGCTCGTACGCCCGCTGCGATCCGGACCGGCGGTCGTGAAGGACTACGTCAAGTCGCGCAAGCACGAGTGGGACGAGGCCTGTTACATCCCCGACCTCGCCGACGTGGAGCGGCTGCACGCCGTGGTCGCCCGGTTCGTCGAACGCCAGGGCGACCTCCTGGCCGGCGGCGTCGTCATCCGCGAGTACGAGCGGTTCGACGGCGGCGAGGCCCGCGTGTGGTGGGTCGACGGCGAGCCGGTGCTGATGGGTCCCCATCCGGACACGCCGGACCGGTATCCGCGTCCGCAGGCGGATCCGATCGCGCCGTGCGTGCGCGCGCTCGGCTGCCGGTTCATCACGACGGACCTGGCCCGGCGCGAGGACGGGCTCTGGCGGGTGGTCGAGGTCGGCGACGGTCAGGTGAGCGACCTGCCATCAGTGGCCGAACCTGCGGATCTGTACCTCAGCTTCCCGATCAGGTAGTGCTTTCGTCGGGATCTTGGCTCTAGACTTACCGGTCATCACTCCCGAGTCCGGAGATCCGACCGCAAATGCCCCCGAAGGACGCCCGCCGGATGATGCGGTCCGGCATCGTGCAACTCAGCGCGGTGAGCCTTCTGTCATTGACCGTCGTCGGTTGCTCCTCGCGGAGTGAGACCGCGTACTGCGTCGACAGCTGGGCGCCGGTCGGCAGTTCCTACCGCGTCGTCCCCGACTACTTCTGCGACAACGGCGGATCGTACGGGCGTTACTACTGGTACTACGGCGGCCGGTACCGCAACAACGGCTACGTCTCGGGGGGCTCGTCGGTCCGCCCGAGGCGGGGCACCCGGATCGTCTCGCGCGGCGGCCGGGTGATCTCCAGCGGCAAGAGCCACAGCAGCGGCCATGGCGTCTCGCGGGGCGGGTTCGGTCACCACGGCAGCAGTTCGCGGGGAGGCTGAGCGGTGCGGCGCGGGCATTCGGAGCCCCGGACGCGCTGGGATCAGATCGTCGAGTCGCAGGGGCTGGCCTATCACCGCACCTCGCATCCCGAGCATCTGACCCGGCCGTACTGGGACGAGTCAGTGCACTACACGTTCGAGATGGACGAGGTGCTCACCCTCGAGGAGACGGTCGAGGAACTGCACCGGATGTGCCTCACGGCGGTGGAGCACGTCGTGAGCACCCGCCGGTACGCGGTGTTCGGCATCCCGCAGTGGGTGTGGCCGCTGATCGAGGCGTCATGGCGGCGCCGCGACCCGTACCTCTACGGGCGCTTCGACCTGTGGTACGACGGCTCGGGCCCGGCGAAGCTGCTGGAGTACAACGCCGACACCCCGACCTCGCTGCTGGAGAGCTCGATCATCCAGTGGTATTGGGTGCGCGACACCCACTCCGACGACGACCAGTGGAACTCCATCCACGAGCGGCTCGTCGACCGCTGGAAGGAGATCGCCCCGGCCGTCCGGTCCGGCACGCCCGGAGTACCCGCCGGATCGGCCGTGCACTTCGCCTGGACGAACGAGGACGAGACCGGCGAGGAGGTCATGACGGTCGCGTACCTGCAGGAGACCGCCGAGCAGGCGGGCATCCCGGGGATCGCGATCGCCATGGAGGACATCGGCTGGCACCACGACCGCGGCCGGTTCGTCGACCTCCAGGACCGCGACATCACGGCGTTCTGCAAGCTCTACCCGTGGGAGTGGATCGTCGGCGAGCCGTTCGGGCGGAACGTCCCGCGGGCCGGCTGGGTCGAGCCCATCTGGAAGATGCTCCTGTCCAACAAGGCGCTGCTCGTACTGCTGTGGGAGCTCTACCCCGGCCACCCGAACCTGCTGCCGACCTACCTCGGCACCCCGGGCTCCCTCACCTCGTACGTGCAGAAGCCGCTGCTGGGACGTGAGGGCGCGAGCATGCGGATCGTCACGCCGGACGGCGTGCAGACGGCCACGTCGGGCGAGTACGGCGCCGAGGGCTACGTCTTCCAGGAGTTCTGCCCGCTGCCGGACTTCGAGGGCGAGCACCCCGTGCTCGGCGCCTGGGTGGTCGGCGACGAGGCGGCCGGGCTGGGCATCCGCGAGACGTCCGGACTGATCACCGACGACACGTCGTCGTTCGTCCCGCACCGCATCCCGGCCGAGCCCGAGGACGGCGGAGCAGGCCCTTCCTGACCGGTTTTCCCTAGGACTCCCCCGACCTCGCCAAAGGAGAGAAGACAGATGGCCCTGGCGTTCTCACACGACTTCGGCACGGCACTGGGCAAGGGCGCCGGAGCGATCGCCGCGTACACGGCCGTCGGCCTGGTCCTGCTGCTCATCGGCTTCTTCGCCGTCGACGTGACCACGCCGGGACGGCTCACCTCGATCATCCGCCACGGGCGGAACACGAACGCCGCGCTGCTGGCCGTCTGCGGCATCGTGGGGGTCGGGCTGGTCGTCGCCTCCTCGATCTACGCCTCCGGCGGCCGGCTGAGCGAGGGGCTGATCGCGACGCTGGTCTGGGGACTCGTGGGCATCGTGGCCCAGCAGATCGGGTTCCTGATCATCCGCGTCCTGCTGCGCGTCGACGTGGCGGCGCTCATGGCCGCCGAGTCCCTGGAACCGTCCGCCGTGCTCCTCGGCGCGACGCAGATCACGATCGGCCTGATCACCGCGGTCGCCGTCATCTGACGACCCGGCGGCCGACCGCGGACCGGCTACCGGCCGTCGTACGGCGCGAGCCGGGGGCGTACGGGCGCCATGCCGCGGCTCACCGGCAGCCCGGCGGCCCGCCATTCCTGGAACCCGCCGATGACGTCCGTGGCGTTGACCAGCCCGAGCGCGCGCAGCGACGCGGCGGCCAGCGAGGACGAGTAGCCCTCGTCGCAGATCACGATCCACCGCACGTGATGGTCGGTGGCCTCCGGGACGCGGAAGCCGCCGTGCGGGTCGAGCCGCCACTCCAGATGGTTGCGCTCGACGACGATCGCGCCGGGGATGTCGCCGTCGGCCCGCCGCTGGTACTCCGGACGCGTGTCGACGAGGCGACCGCCCTCGCGCACCGCCTCCGCGGCCTCCAGCGGCTTGAGCCGGACGAGCCGCGCACGCGCCTCGGCGAGCAGCCGGTCGACGCTCACCGGAGCCGTTGCGGGACATCGAAGGTGGCACAGACGGCCCGCCAGACGTCCTTGGCGCTCTCGCCGTCGGCCAGCGCCTGCTCGATGGTGCGACCGTCGAGCTCGGCGATGACGTAGTCCTTGGCCACGCTCTCGGCGTAGCCCTCGCCGAACTGCTGGTTCATCCGATCCCAGAACACCGTTAGTCGCACGTGCCCCAAGCTACCGCCCGCCGTCGCCGGCGAACGATTCGGTCGGTGGGGCGAGGCACACTGACAGGATGAACCCCGTCGACCGCTTCTCGGCCCCGACCCGGGCCTGGTTCACCGGGGCCTTCGCGGCGCCCACGACGGCCCAGACGGGCGCCTGGGAGGCGATCGCCCGCGGTGACAACACGCTGGTCGTGGCACCGACCGGCTCGGGCAAGACCCTCGCCGCGTTCCTGTGGTCGCTGGACCGCCTGGCCTCCAACCCACCGCCGGACGATCCGAAACGGCGCTGCCGGGTGGTGTACGTCTCGCCGCTGAAGGCCCTGGCCGTGGACATCGAGCGCAACCTGCGCGCCCCGCTGACCGGGCTGCGGCAGACGGCGCGGCGGCTGGGACTGGACGACCCGGACATCGGCGTCGCCGTGCGCTCCGGGGACACCCCGGCCGACGAGCGCCGCCGGTTCGCGACGAAGCCGTCCGACATCCTGATCACGACGCCGGAGTCGCTCTTCCTGATGCTGACGTCGCAGGCGCGCGAGGCGCTGCGCGGCGTGGACACGGTGATCGTCGACGAGGTGCACGCCGTGGCGGGCACCAAGCGCGGCGCCCACCTGGCGCTATCCCTGGAGCGGCTGGACGCGCTGCTGGAGCGTCCCGCGCAGCGGATCGGGCTGTCGGCGACGGTCCGCCCGGTGACGGAGGTCGCGACCTTCCTCGGCGGGGTACGGCCCGCGACCGTGGTGCAGCCGCAGCACGGGAAGGAGGTCGACCTGCGGATCTCGGTGCCGGTGGAGGACATGACCGAGCTTCCGCCCGACCCGCGCGGCGAGGACGACTCCCCGCTGCGGGGGCGCAACCTGTGGCCGCACGTCGAGGACGCCGTGCTCAACCTGATCGAGGAGCACCGGTCGACGATCGTGTTCGCCAACTCCCGGCGGCTGGCCGAGCGGCTGAGCGGACGGCTGAACGAGCTCTCCTGGGAACGGCAGAACGGCGAGGCGCTGCCGCAGGACTCCGCCCCGGCGGAGATGATGGCGCAGGCGGGGGCCTCGCGCGGCGCGCCCGCCGACGTCGTACGCGCGCACCACGGCTCGGTCTCCAAGGAGGAGCGGGCCGGCATCGAGGAGTCGCTGAAGGCGGGCCGGCTGCCGGCCGTGGTGGCGACCTCCAGCCTGGAGCTGGGCATCGACATGGGCGCGGTGGACCTGGTCGTGCAGGTCGAGTCGCCGCCGTCGGTGGCGGCCGGGCTACAGCGGATCGGCCGGGCCGGGCACCAGGTCGGGGCCGTCTCCAAGGGCGTGATCTTCCCGAAGTACCGGGGCGACCTCGTGCAGACGGCGGTCGTGGCCGAGCGGATGCGCGACGGGCGGATCGAGGAGCTGCGGTATCCGCGCAACCCTCTGGACGTGCTGGCCCAGCAGATCGTCGCGATGACCGCGATGGACGAGTGGCCGGTGGACGAGCTGGAGACCCTCGTACGCCGGGCGGCGCCGTTCGCGACGCTGCCCCGGTCGGTGCTGGAGGCGACCCTCGACATGCTCGCGGGGCGGTACCCCAGCGACGAGTTCGGCGAGCTGCGGCCGCGGCTGGTGTGGGACCGCGTCGCGGGGATGCTGCGCGGCCGGCCCGGCGGGCAGCGGCTGGCGGTGACCAGCGGCGGCACGATCCCCGACCGCGGCCTGTTCGGCGTGTTCCTCGTCGGCGAGAAGTCCTCCCGGGTCGGCGAGCTCGACGAGGAGATGGTGTACGAGTCGCGGGTCGGCGACGTGTTCGTGCTGGGCGCGAGCTCGTGGCGGATCGAGGACATCACGCCCGACCGCGTGCTGGTCTCCCCCGCGCCGGGCCATCCGGGAAAGCTGCCGTTCTGGCACGGTGACGCGCCGGGGCGGCCGGCGGAGCTGGGCCGGGCGCTGGGGGCGTTCAGCCGTGAGCTGGCCACGCTCGAGCCGGACCCGGCCCGTGCGCGGTTGGGCGAGGCCGGCCTGGACGACTGGGCGGCGGGCAACCTCGTGGCGTACCTCGCCGAACAGCGGGAGGCCACCGGCTACGTCCCCGACGACCGGACGCTGGTGGTGGAGCGGTTCCGCGACGAGCTCGGCGACTGGCGAGTCGTCGTGCACTCGCCGTTCGGGGCACGGGTGCACGCGCCGTGGGCCCTCGCCATGGCCGCGCGGCTGCGGGAGCGGTACGGCGTGGAGGCGCAGGCCGCGCACTCCGACGACGGCATCGTGCTGCGGGTGCCCGACACGGGCGCCGAGTTCGACGAGACCGGCGCGGCCCCGCCCGCGGGTGACCTGGCGGTGTTCGACCCCGAGGAGATCGAGCGGATCGTCACCGACGAGCTGGGCAACTCGGCGCTGTTCGCGTCACGGTTCCGGGAGTGCGCGGCGCGGGCGCTGCTGCTGCCCCGCCGGAATCCGGGCCGGCGCATGCCGCTGTGGCAGCAGCGGCAGCGGGCCGCGCAACTGCTGTCGGTGGCGAGCCGCTATCCCTCGTTCCCGATCGTGCTGGAGACGGTGCGCGAATGCCTGCAGGACGTCTTCGACGTGCCGGGGCTCATCGCGCTGATGCGGGAGCTGGCGAGCCGCAAGGCCCGGCTCGTCGAGGTCGAGACGCAGGTGCCGTCGCCGTACGCGCGATCCCTGCTGTTCGGGTACATCGGCGCGTTCATGTACGAGGGCGACGCCCCCCTCGCGGAGCGGCGCGCCCAGGCCCTCGCGCTGGACTCGACGCTGCTCGCCGAGCTGCTGGGCCAGGCGGACCTGCGGGAGCTGCTCGACCCGGAGGTGGTCGCGGAGGCCGACCGCGAGCTGCGGCGGCTGACGCCCGACCGGCACGCCCGCGACCGGGAGGGCACCGCCGACCTGCTGCGCGAGCTCGGGCCGCTGAGCACCGACGAGCTGGTCGAACGCGGCGTCGACCCGCACTGGCCGGCCGAGCTGGAGGACGCCCGCCGGGCCATCCGGGTACGGATCGGCGGCGCCGAACGCTGGGCGGCGATCGAGGACGCCGCCCGGCTGCGCGACGCGCTCGGCGTCCCGCTGCCCGTGGGCATCCCGGAGGCGTTCCTGGAGCCGGTCGCCGACCCCCTCGCCGACCTGCTCAGCCGGTACGCCCGTACGCACGGTCCGTTCCACGCGGCCGACGTGGCGGCGCGGTTCGGGCTCGGCGTCGCCGTGGTCACCGACGGACTGCGGCGGCTGGCCGCCGCGGGCCGGGTCGCCGAGGGCGACTTCACGCCCGGCGAACGCGGCACGGAGTGGTGTGACGCGGGCGTGCTGCGGATGCTGCGCCGCCGCTCCCTCGCCCGGCTGCGGGCCGAGGTGGAGCCGTCGCCGCCGGAGGCGCTCGCCCGGTTCCTGCCCGCCTGGCACGGGATCACGGCGCGCGGCTCGCTGCGCGGCATCGACGCGCTCGTGCACGCGATCGAGCAGCTGCAGGGCGCGGCGGTGCCCGCCTCCGCCCTGGAGTCGCTGGTCCTGCCCGCGCGCGTGCCCGGCTACTCCCCCACGATGCTCGACGAGCTGACCGCCTCCGGCGAGGTCGTGTGGGTGGGGCAGGGCGGGCTGCCGGGCGGCGACGGCTGGGTGTCCCTGTACCTCGCGGACACGGCCCCGCTGCTGATGCCCGAATCCGCCGAGATCACGCTGACGCCGCTGCACGAGCGCGTCCTGGAGTCGCTGTCCGACGGCGGCGCGGTGTTCTTCCGCACGCTGTCCGACCGCGTCGGGTCGCTGAACGACCAAGAGCTCGTCACCGCGCTGTGGGACCTGGTGTGGGCGGGCCGGCTCACGAACGACACCCTCGCGCCGCTGCGCGCCCGGCTCGGCTCGAGCCGTACGACGCACCGGTCCCGGACGCGGCGGCGGCCGGCCATGCCGTCGCGCACCGGCCCGCCGACCGTCGCGGGCCGCTGGTGGCTGCTGCCCGAGCCGGAGGCCGACGCGACGCGGCGCGGGCACGCGCAGGCCGAGACGCTGCTCGACCGGTACGGCATCGTGATCCGCGGCGCCGTCATGGCCGAGCGGACGCCGGGCGGGTTCGCGGCGGTGTACCCGGTGCTCAAGGCGTTCGAGGAGTCCGGGCGGGCCCGGCGGGGCTACTTCGTCGAGGGCCTGGGCGCGGCGCAGTTCGCGCTGCCCGGCGCCGTGGACCGGCTGCGGGCGATACGCCCCGACACCGACGCGCCGCGCGCGGTGGTGCTCGCCGCGACCGACCCGGCCAACCCGTACGGCGCGGCGCTGCCCTGGCCGGAGCGGTCCGGTGAGGTGGCGAGCGGGCACAAGCCCGGCCGCAAGGCGGGCGCGCTCGTCGTACTGGTCGACGGCCGCCTCACGCTGTACGTCGAGCGCGGCGGCAAGACCCTGCTGTCCTGGGGCGAGGACGACCTGCAGCCCGCCGTCGACGCGCTGGCCCTGGCCGTACGCGAGGGCGCCCTCGGCAAGCTCACCGTCGAACGCGCCGACGGCGAATCGATCGTCGACTCCCCACTCGCCGCCGCCCTGGAGGCCGCCGGCTTCCACCCCACCCCCCGCGGCCTCCGCCTCCGCGCCTGAACATGATCGTGCTACTGACCGCCTTCCAGAAGGCCGGTCAGCGGTGGTTCGGGAGGGATCGGGCGATTTCGCGCGCGGCACCGATCACCCCGAAGTATGCGGCCGCCGAGCCGCTCGGGTTGGTGACCATCATCTTCACGACAATGTTGCTGACCCGAAACCAGATGACGGCCGAGCCGCTGCCGTCCATGTCTTCGCCGGATTCCGTGGTGACGGCCTTCTCGTCGCCGACCTCCAACTCGCTTCTCAACGGGTCGGCAGCGCGATGCTTGTTCATACTGGAGTGCGCACGGTCTTCCGCCGAGTGCCACCAGGACCGGGCGTACCGGGTGGTGGACAGGACCTGGAGATCGAGGTTCCCATTGGCCAGACTCCACCATTCGCAGTGGTCGCCGACTGCGTGACGTGGCTGCGGAATCGCCTTGTCGAGGGCAGCCGAGGTGATCCCGCCACAGGCCGGAGCTGTGGAGAACCTCCCCTCGCCGATGATGCGCAATGGGTTCCAGGCCACATTCACCACAATGGCGGCCACGCCCACGAACACCACGAGTGCACAGATCGAAGCGATCGTCGATGCCTTCACCGAAGCGTTCGACTTGACTGGGCGCGTGCCCGGAACGAACCCGCGGGGAGCGGGGATGGGGGGTTCCGCAATGTTCGGTGCGACTCCCACCCTGTGGAGACCCTCTGGCGGACGTCCGCCGGAGTGAGCGGCCTGTACCGGCACCGGACCGTAAGGCCTCTCCGATGCCTCGTACGTTTCGGGGTGTCGCCAGGACGCAGGGTTCAACGTGGTGAGTTCCCCCAGCGTCCGGCCTGCGGCGTCGCTCGCTTCGGTCACCGCTCGCAGTCGCTGCCGTGTCACTTCGGCGCTCAGCCGTTCGGCCGGATCCTTGATCAGGAGGCCCTTCAGGACCGGCGCGAGGGGGCCGGCCTGAGTCGGCGGCTCAGGTTCCTCCGTGAGGACCATGCCGATCAGGGCGGGGATCTCATCGGCGCTGTAGGCACGCCTGCCCTCGACGGCGAAGTAGAGCACGGCGCCAAGCGACCACAGGTCCGACTCGGGACCGACCGGGCGCCCCCGTAGGCGTTCCGGCGCTATGTATCCCGGAGATCCGATCAGCGCCCCGGTCTGGGTCAGCGCGGTCGCGCCTGCCATCGCCGCGATGCCGAAGTCGGTCAGGACGATGCGATCGTCATCGCCGACCAACACGTTTCTCGGTGTGACGTCCCGGTGCAGGATTCCCGCAGCGTGGGCGGTGTCCAGCGCGTCGAGCATCTGCAGGCCGATCGCCGCGACCCGGTCCGGGAAAAGCGGGCCGTGTTCGTCGACCAGTTGGTCGAGGGACCTGCCCGGTACGAGCCGCATGACGATCCACGGCAGGTCATTCTCGGTGACCACGTCGTACACATTGATGATCGCCGGGTGATCGAGGTGCGCAGCGGCCTTGGCCTCACGAACGAATCGCGCAAGCATGCCTGCACGGGTTGCGTCATCCAGACCGCTGGGGAGCAGAATCTCCTTCACCGCGACGTCACGCTCGAGGTACTCGTCCCGGGCGCGCCAGACGATCCCCATTCCGCCGCGGCCGAGTGAGTCCAGCAGCCGGTAACGCCCTGCGATGATTCGTTCTGCGGAACTTGGCATGGCGGGACGATATCGCTCAGGCATCACTCGGCTCGACGCATCAGCCAGAACCGTCGAATCCACAGGAGAAATGCCGGTCGCGTCGATGCGGCGGTGTTTCCGAAGGGAATCGCCATGCCCCTGGACGCCTTCCGCCACGTCGACCGCCTGCGCGCCTGAATCCGGTTGCCGAGGTACAGATCAACGTGTGAACCGCCGTGAGGTCACGCGCATCCAACCTTGACCCGCACAATCGAAGGAGCCGCATGCCGCCATCGGGATTGAGCGTCGAGCGACAGGACGAGATTCTCCAGGAGATCGGAGAACTGTTGGCCGGCGCACTGCGGCCTGGCTGGTCACGGGCGACCTTCGCCTGGACCGGGATCGTCGGCGGCGGTGTCCTGTCCTCGCTCACGGTGCTGGACGAGGAGGGGCGCAGTAGGACTGACACTATTCCCCGTGGGATGAACAAACTGTGCGGCCGGTTGAAGGACGGGATGTACCGGCCGGGCGCCGGCACGTGGCTCACCATGACCTACACCCTGTCCGCGGACGGCGGTCACACGGCGGACTACGACTTCAACCGCGAACCGGAGTTGGGCGGGTTCGGACCCGGGCAGTACGCCAAGGAGGTCGCCGCTTTCCCTCGTGACCCCGAGCACACGCCGGACTGGCTCTCGGCGGCCCTCGAGCGGGTACCCAACTTCTACGCCGCCGTCTATGCCGAGCCCGGTGAGCAGTACGAGATTGAGATCGGTCCGCACCTCGGCGAGGTGGCACGGGCGTTCGATCACGGAGGATGGATCATCGGGCCGGGGGAGTACCGGAACGAGTTCGAGTTCACCGCGGAGTGGGCGAGCCTGCGGACGCTTTCCCAGTACGGGCTGGTGCGCCTGGCGGGAAAGGTCGACCCCGATCGATGGGATGACCTGATCGCCTTCCTCACCGGGCAGGGCTGGAACTTCGGCGCCTCCCTCTACGAGGGCGAGAAGATCGTCGCCAACGTTGACCCGGCCCGCCCACCGGCGGTCTGATTGGAATCGCGGGCGGATCGGTTTAGCTTGATCACTGGCCGTCGCTGTCTCCTAGTGGCACTGGATGCCAGGGATCAAGGCTGAGAGGTCGCCCCGGGCAGGGCGCCGGTCTCGGCCGGAGGCTCCATGGATGCGGGTCCAGCCGGCCGGGGATACGCCTAGTGGATGATCTGGCCTGCGGTCGTCCAGTCCGTGGTGATGGCCTTCTGCGCGGCGGCCAGTGTCACTGTGCCGGCGCATACGGCTTTGTACAGCTTGAACTCGATGTCGTCCTTGGGATTCGGTGACGCGCCGGGTTCAGGCCACAGGTTCTGTGGGTCGCGTGGTGCGCCGCCGAGGCTCAGCGGGATGAAGTGGTCCTCTTCGTAGGAGCGCGGACTGGTGTCGGTGTAGCCGTACTCGCGAATCTGCTGCCGCTTCAGCGCGTCGGTATAGGCGACGGGTGGGCGGATCGTCTTCGTGTAGCCGGAGATACAGATCGTGTTGTGAATGTTCGCTTGGGTCACGGCGGGGTTGAGGGCGCCAGGGGTGCAGTGCGGGTCCGGATGGGTGGTGGCCGGGTCAAGGCTGGAGGCGTGACAAGACCCGGGCGCGAGGGTGCTGGTCGGCTCCGGAGCGGCGGTGTCCGTTGGCCTCCCCGCGGGTCGCGAGGAGCCGGCCTTGTCGCGATGCGATGAGACCTGCGAGGCGGTGGAGTTACAGCCGGCCAGCAGCAGACACGCAGCAATGGCGGCCGTGATGGAGCGAAGCATGAGGGGACCTCCCAAATCGGGGGAAATCCATCATGCGACCAGATAGATGATCGAATCTGGTAATTAACCGGAATCAGACATATCCACGTGAGGCCGGCCACCGGCGTCCGGGACAGTTCGGTACACCGTGGGCGGCGGAGGGACGGTCAGTGGCAGTGGGTCCAGCCGCTGGTCCAGGCACCCGTCGGGGAGGAGCCGCCCCAGCGGACGCACTTGTCCTTGGCGGGCAGGCGTACCGGACCCGCGAAGAACGGGTTGCTCGCCGACCTGGTGCCCTGGCCGCCGTCCTTGACCGCCAAGGTCGCGGTCATGCGAGGCTTGTCGCCATTCGACTTGGGGACCATCGTGACGACGCAGTTCGCGCCGCTGCCGTCGTTGTAGAGCAGATGGACGGTCGCCCCACCGAGCCCATGGCTCTCGATCTGGTGGAAGCCGGGGCCGCACAGCCGCTCGGGGGTGTACGGGTTGGCCCGCATGGTCTTCTTCGGCGTCGGCGAGTGCGACGGCGTCTTCTTGTGCGTGGGCCGGTGCGTCGGCGTGTGCGACTTCTTGGTCTTGTGCTTCTTGACGCTGGGGCTGGGCTCGGCGGCGTTCTGGCCGTCCCCGCCGTTGTTCATCGCCGCGTACACGGCGCCGCCGCCGGCCAGCAGGATGACGCCGGCGACGACCGCGGCGACGATGCCGCCCGTGCCGCCTCTCCTCGGCGCCGGCTCCCGGCCGTACGCGGGCGCGGGCGGCGTCACGGGCGGGAGGTTGTACGTGCCGCCGTCGGACGGCTGGTAGCCACCTGCGGAGCCCGCACCGTACGGCGGCATCCCCTGGGTGGCCGACGTGGGCGGGCCGGCGGCGGGCATCCGCATCGTGCCGGCGCCCTGCGGACCGGCAGGGGGCAGCACCTGCGTTCCGGCGCCCTGCGGGCCTCCCGGCGGGAGCACCTCGGTACCGCCTCCGGGCCTGCCGCCCGGCGGCAGCACCTCCGTCGCGCCGCCCGTCGCACCGGCCGGCGGGAAGGCGCCCCCGCCGGGCATCGGCACTCCGGGCCCGCCGGAGAGGTCGAGGAGGCCGGTGGCGCCCTGCTGGCCCATCAGCGCGTCCATGAGCTGCCGGGCGGTCGGGCGCCGCGCCGGGTCCTTGGCGAGGCAGGCGGCGACGATCTGCCGCAGCCGTCCGTCCAGGGCGCCGAGGTCGGGCTCGTCGTGGAGGATGCTGCGGATCACCGTCGGAATGGACTTGTTGCCGAACGGGGGCCTGCCCGAGGCGGCGCACGCGATCGTGACGCCCCACGCGAACATGTCGGTCGCCGGGCCGACGCGTCCCTCTGTCAGTTGCTCGGGCGCCATGAAGGCGGGCGTGCCGACGACCTGGCTGGCGGCGGTCGTCCCGGTCGCGTCGAGCGCGCGGGCGATGCCGAAGTCGATCACCACGGGGCCGTCCGGGCCCATGAGGACGTTGCCGGGCTTGAAATCCCGGTGCACCACGCCGGCCTGGTGGATGGCCGCGAGGGCGGTGGCGGTGTTGATGGCCAGCCGGTCGAGGGCGGCGCCCTGGCGGGGCCCCTCCTCCTTGAGCTGCTGCTGCAGCGAAGGACCCGGAACGTACTCGCTGACGATGTACGGGCGGTCGTCGGCCATGCCGACGTGCAGGACCTGAGCGGTGCAGAAGCGTGCGACCCGCTTGGTGACCTCGACCTCGCGGACGAAGCGCGTGCGAGCCCCGGCGTCCTCCATCAGCTGAGCCTGGAGGACCTTGATCGCGACGGACTCGCCGGCGCCACGGCCGAGGTAGACGATGCCCTGGCCGCCCTCACCGAGCCGTCCGACGACCTCGTACGCCCCCAGCCGCCGGGGATCCCCGTTCGTGAGCGGCTGGACATTCGGCACGGCGGGCCTCCCCATAGATCAACACAGTCGCCGCAGAACCTATCAATGCGGCCGGAACGATCCGTACGCGACAGCGGAGAACGTACGCCCGGTGACGCCACGTGACGTGCGCAATGCCGGTCGAACGCCTCTCGCGGGACGCCCGGCGAGACGGAGAGCACGCGCGCATGTGGGCGTGAACACGTTGTGATCCGTCCGCACATCAGGACTGTCGAAGCCGAATCAGCTGTATGACAACCCAAAGGAGAAGCATGTCTAACGCATCTGCGGGCACCGGCGCCACGGTCGACAAGTTCCTGGCTGCGGAGGTCGCGTCGCTCGACGATGAAGACAGGGCTTCGAAGAGTGAGGCCGATGGCCGCCAAGGGGCGATCGGCAACTACGCCGCCCTTACCAGCGCCAAGCGCAAGGGCCACATCGGCTAGCACGCCGTCGGGCCGGCCGGGTCGCACTGCGACCCGGCCCGGGGCGACCGGGGGCGGGCCGGGTGGTGGGGCCCCCGGCGGCCGGCCCGCGCGGCCGGCCCGCGGGGTG
>NZ_JBFAUM010000015.1:162724-199863 GCF_040679195.1 Actinoallomurus sp. NPDC052308
AAGGGGCTAACGGCAAACCCCCCCCCCTACCCCCCCCCACGCCCACGGCCCACAACGGCTCCCACCCCGGGGGCCCGGCGGGCTCGCACGGCCCCCGGCCCGGCTTCTCGCGTGCTCGGCCAGGTGGGACGGCCACGAGGCGCCGGCCCGGCTCGGCAGCCGCTCGGAATGCGGGAGCCCGGGTCCGTGTTCGGGACGCGTCCCGGCCGGCGGCGCCCTCGCCGCCACTCAGGCGGGCGAGGCGGAGAACACGTCGTCGCGGGCGCGGTCGACGGCGGCGAGCAGCGCGCCGCGCAGGACGGGGTTCCCCTCCACCTGGGTGAGGGCGACCCGGGGACGCGTCGGGCAGATCCGCCCGACGGCCTCCTCGACGAGCCCGGCGAGCCGCTCCCCGCCGGCCCGCCCGACGTCCCCGGCGATCACGACGAGCCCGGGGTCCAGCACGATCGTCACGGACGCGACGCCGTACGCCAGGCGCGCGGCGAACTCGCGCATGAACGGCTCGCCGTCCTCCCCCGCCTCGGCCGCCGTCCGCACGCACTCGGTCGCGGTCGAGGCGGCGAAGCCGTACCGGCCGGCGAGCTCGCGGATCGCGTCGGCGCCGACGAGCGCGCCGAGGCCGCCGCCGAGTGCCGGCATGCCCCAGGTCAGCGACTCGGTGTCCTCGTCGGGCAGCGGCATGCCCGGCACGGGAAGGTAGCCGATCTCCCCGGCGCCGCCGGAGACGCCGCGGTGCAGCCGGCCGCCGAGCATGACGGCGAGCCCGATGCCGCGGGTCGCCCACAGCAGGGCGAAGTCGCCGACGTCCCGGGCCGCGCCGTCGGCCCGCTCGGCGAGCGCGGCGAGGTTCACGTCGTTCTCGATGGTCACCTCGAGCCGCAGGTCGCGGCGGAGCGCCTGGAGGATGCCCGCGTGCCAGTGCGGCAGGTCGTAGATGAACTGCACGTCCCCGGTACGCGGGTCGATGACGCCGGGGGTGCCGAGGACGAGCGCGTGCAGTTTGGCGAGCGGGATCCGGGCCGAGCGGCAGGCCTTCACGACGGCGTCGTGGATGACGGAGACCGGGTCGTCCGCGCCGTTCGGGTCGACGGTCACCTCGGCGGCGATCTCGCCGGTGATGTCGGCGACGCCTGCCGTCACGCGGTTGGGGCCGACCTCGAGGCCGGCGACGTACGCGCTGGAGGGGACGACGGCGTACAGGGCGGCGTTGGGGCCTCGGCCGCCGGCCTGCTCGCCGACGACGGACACGAGGCCGCGCTCCTGCAGGCGGGAGAGCAGCTGAGACGCGGTGACCTTGGACAGGCCGGTGTGCTGCCCGATCTGCGCCCGGGTGAGCGGGCCCGAGCTCACGAGGAGATCCAGGGCGGATCGGTCGTTGAGCTCGCGCAGCAGCCTCGGTGTCCCCGGGCGACTCGGCATCTCCGGCCCCATTCCGTATCGATTTGGTGACGGCCTATTGCTTAGGAAAGTTTCTTGTTAGTTTAGCAGCCAAGCAACCCGTTACCCCAAGTTTAGGCATGAGCCGCTACAGCGCCGGCTGTAGGAGCGCTTCACCACCAGCGCGTACGACACACCGCACGACAGGGACCCCGTGCGGCGACGTACGCACCGGTGGCGTGACCGAAGGGAGTTCCATTATGCGGTTCACCAAGGCCGCCGCCACAGCCGCCGTCCTCACGGTCGCCGTCGCGGGCTGCGGCGGGAACGACAAGAAGGACGATGCGGCCGGAGGCAAGGACCCGGCGAAGATCGTCGTCTGGCAGATGGGCGACGGCAGCCCCGAGCAGACGAAGTTCCTCGACGGGGTCAAGGCCGAGTTCCAGCAGAAGCACCCGAAGACCGACGTCCAGGTGCAGTACATCCCCTGGCCGCAGGCCACCCAGAAGTTCCAGACCGCGATCGCCGGCGGCTCCGGCCCCGACGTGACCGAGGTCGGCAACACCGACGTGCAGTCCTGGGTCGAGCAGGGAGCCTTCGCCGACATCAGCGACAAGCTGAAGGGCTGGGCCGAGGGCAAGGACCTCAACAAGGGCGCCCTCGCCAACGACCAGGCGGACGGCAAGACGTACGCCGCTCCCTGGTACGGCGGCGTCCGGGCCGTCTGGTACCACAAGGACTGGTTCAAGGCGCTGGGCATCCAGCCCCCGACGTCCTGGGCCGGCCTCGTGGACGCGGCCAAGAAGATCCAGGACAAGAAGGGCGTGCCGGGCATCGCCGCGCCGAGCGACTGGACGAACGGCATCCTCAGCTTCGTCTGGGCCAACGGCGGCGACGTCGCCGCCAAGCAGGGCGGCAAGTGGACGGGCACGCTCGCGCAGCCCCAGGCCAAGGAGGCCGTCCAGTTCTACGCGGGCCTCGTCAGCAAGGACAAGGTCGCCCCGGACAAGTACATCGGCAAGAACGAGCTGCAGGGCCCCCAGCAGGACTTCGCGCTCGGCAAGGTCGGCATGTACATGGACGGCAGCTGGGCCCTCCCCCAGCTGCAGAAGATCAACGCCAAGGACTCCGCGAACTGGGGCGTCTTCCCGATCCCGGGCAAGGACAGCGGCCTCGCGCCGGTCTTCTCCGGCGGCTCGGACCTGGCGGTCTGGAAGGACAGCAAGTACAAGGACGTCGCGTTCGACTACCTGACCGTGCTGGACAGCAAGAAGAACGCGCAGGCCTTCGCCTCCACGCTGAAGTTCCTGCCGCAGTTCACCGACGTCCTGCAGAGCGCGACGTACAAGAACGACCCGATCATGGGTCCCTTCGCGCAGGCCGCCGCCAGCGGCGTGCGGTTCACGCCCACGAGCAAGGGCTGGGCCGACTACGAGGGCGCCAAGAAGGTGCTGCCGAACGCGGTCAAGGCCATCATGCAGGGCAAGTCTCCCGACGAAGAGCTGCAGAAGGCCGACGAGCAGGCCGGTTCCCTGCTCAACCAGTAAGGGACCGCCTCCATGCTCGACACCGCTCAGCCGGTGCGGCGGACGCCGGGCCGGGACACCACCCGCCCGGCCCGGCGTCTTCGCCGCCCACGTTCCGGGCCGTACCTGCTCATCCTGCCGGCGCTCCTGGTCATCGGCGTGCTGCTGATCTGGCCCGTCGTCCAGATCGGCCGGATGTCGTTCGAGAAGGTCGGCGTGCGGCAGCTCCGCGGGGAGCCGGCCGAGAACGTCGGCCTCGCCAACTACCGGCAGATCCTCGGCGACGGGTTCTTCTGGACCACGTTCCGCCACACGGTCCTGTTCGCGGTCGTCGCGGTCACCGCGACCCTGCTGATCGGGACGCTCGTCGGCCTGCTGATCAACCGGCTCGGCAGGAAGATGTCGGCCTTCGTGGCGGGCGGCGTGATGATCGCGTGGGCGACCCCGCCGATCACCGCCGCGATCATCTTCTCCTGGCTGTTCGGCACCACCGGCGGCCTGGTCAACTGGTTCCTCGACCTCCTGCCGAACGCGCTGGTGGGATCGGGCTGGGCGAGCTACAACTGGTTCGCCACGCCGCTGCCGACGTACACCGTCCTGACGATCTGCGTCGTGTGGATGTCGTTCCCGTTCGTCGCGGTCTCGGTACTCGCCGGACTGCGGACGGTGCCGAGCGAGCTGTATGAAGCGGCCCGCGTCGACGGCACCAATCCATGGCAGAACTTCTGGAAGATCACCTTTCCGCTGCTTCGGCCGATCTTCGGCGTCCTGCTCGTGCTCTCGGTGATCTGGGACTTCCGCGTGTTCACCCAGCTGTTCGTCATGTCGGGCCTGGCCAACCGCGACTCGTTCAACCTGTCGCTCTACGGCTACTCGGAGGCGTTCGGCTCGCTCAACGCCAGGTACGGCCTCGGCTCGGCGATCGCCGTGGTCCTCACCCTGATCGTTCTGCTCGTCACCGCGATGTACGCGCGGATGGTCATCCGTCAGGAGGGAGCGGCATGAGGGCCCTGCACTGGCGCCGTATCGCGCTCAACGCCGCCGGCATCGGCGTGTTCCTCGTCTCGGTCTTCCCCGTGTTCTGGATGGTCTCCACGGCGTTCAAGCCGAACGGAGAGATCTTCAGCGCCACCCCGCACCCCCTGCCGGAGGATCCGACCCTGGGGCACTTCCGCTTCGTCGTGAGCGGCGGCGTCGCCGGGGTCTCCTTCTGGCACTACCTGGCGAACAGCGCGATCCTGGCGATCTCGACCGTGCTGATCTCCGGGCTGCTCGCGCTCCTGGCGGCGACGGCCGTGGCGCGGTTCCGGTTCCGGTTCCGCACGACCTTCCTGATCATGCTGCTCATCGTGCAGATGGTCCCGTGCGAGGCGCTGGTCATCCCGCTGTTCGTCGATCTGAAGCGGATGGACATGCTGAACAGCCTGGTCGGCCTGACCGCCGTGTACGTCGGGTTCGCGCTGCCGTTCGGCATCTGGATGCTGCGCGGATTCGTCGCGGCCGTTCCCAAGGAGCTGGAGGAGGCGGCGGCGCTCGACGGTGCCGGACCCCTGCGGATCTTCTTCCGGGTCCTGCTCCCCCTCGTGGCGCCCGGCCTCGTGGCGACGAGCGTCTTCTCCTTCATCACCGCCTGGAACGAATTCCCCTTCGCCTACACATTCCTCAAGGACCAGGACAAGGCCACCTTGCCCATCATGTTGCAGTTCTTCTTCGGCCGTTCCGGAAACGATTGGGGCCCGATCATGGCGGCGTCCACGCTGCTCACCCTCCCCGTCATCGCGTTCTTCCTCATCGTGCAGCGCCGGATGGTGTCCGGCCTGGTGGCAGGGGCGGTGAAGGGTTGATGAGCGACCCGTCTCTCGAGCGCCTCGCGAACGCCACGCTGCTCGCCCCCTTCCCCGGCGCCACTCCGCCGCGCTGGGTCCTGGAGGGCCTGGAGCGGGGCATGAGCGGAGTGACGCTCTTCGCCATCAACGGCAACGTGCCGGGCACCGGCGAACTGGCGGAGCTCACCGCGGCGTTGCGGGGGCACGCCGATCCGCTGATCTCCATCGACGAGGAGGGCGGCGACGTCACGCGGCTCGCCCATGACACGGGCAGCCCGTACCCGGGCAGCGCCGCGCTCGGCGCCCTCGACGATCCCGCCGTCACCCGGCGGGTGTACCGCTCGCTCGGCGCCGAACTGCGGGAGGTGGGGGTCAACCTCGACTTCGCCCCGTCCGCGGACGTCAACACCGCCGACGACAATCCGATCATCGGAACCCGGGCGTTCGGCTCCGACCCCGAGACCGTCGCGCGGCACGTCGCCGCGGCGGTCGCCGGGTTGCAGGAGGCCGGGGTCGCCGCGTGCGCCAAGCACTTCCCCGGCCACGGCGCGACCTCCCAGGACTCCCACCTGGAGATCCCGACGGTGGACGCCGACCTGCCGCTGCTGGAACGGCGTGAGCTCGTCCCGTTCCGTGCCGCCATCCAGGCGGGGGTCGCCTCCGTCATGACCGGCCACCTCCGCGTTCCGGACCTCACCGACGACGCTCCCGCGACCCTCTCGCACGCCGCGGTCACCGGGCTGCTGCGCGGTGCCCTCGGGTACACGGGGCCGGTCGTCACCGACGCGCTGGACATGCGCGCCGCCAGCGACGCGATCGGCATCCCCGAGGCGTCCGTCCGCGCCCTCCTGGCGGGTTCGGATCTGCTGTGCCTGGGCTCGAAGGAGTTCGAGGACAGCGTGCGCGCCATCCGCGAGCACATCGTCGAGGCCGTACGCCAGGGGCGGCTGCCCGGCGAGCGGCTCGAGGAGGCCGCGGAGCGGGTCGCCGGGCTCAAGGCGTGGCTCGCCACCGCCGGCAGCGCGGAGGTCGACCGCGCGGTGGGGCTGGAGGCCGCCCGCCGGGCCGTCCGGGTCACCGGTACGCCCTCGGTCTCCTCCGGCCCCGCCGTCGTCGAGATCCAGGCTCCGTCGAACATCGCGGTCGGGCCGGTCCCCTGGGGTTTCGGCCCCTGGGTGCCGGACGTGGTGCGCGTGGAGGCCGCCGACGCCGACACCCGGGACCTTTTGGAACGTGCCCACGGGCGCTCGCTCGTCATCGTCGTCCGCGACGCGCACCGCTACGCCGGGCATCGCGACCTGGTGACGGCGCTGCTGGCCGCCCGTCCGGACGCCGTCCTGGTCGAGATGGGGGTTCCGGTCTGGCGGCCGGAAGGAGCCGCGTACGTCGCCACGTACGGCGCCACGCGCGCCAACGCCCGGGCCGCGGCGGAGGTGATCGGTCTCCTGGAGCCGGTGTCCGGTGACGCCCTGGCGTAGGGATCGGCCCGAAATCGGGCGGATGGCGGGAAAAAACCCGAACACCGATCGGAAAACGGGGACGCTTGGCGTGATCAGTTCCGTCGAGGCGGGATAATCGGAACATGCGATTGTCCGCCCGGGTCGATTACGCGCTCCGCGCGTCCGCCGAGCTAGCCGTCGGCGGCGAACGCCCCGTGACGGCCGTCCAGCTGGCTGAGGCGCAACAGATTCCCCCGAAGTTCCTGGAGAACATCCTCAGCCAGCTGCGCCGTTCGGGTCTCGTCCGCAGCCAGCGCGGGCCGGAGGGCGGCTACTGGCTCGCCCGTCCGGCGAACCAGATCTCGCTCGCCGACATCATCCGGGCCATCGACGGCCCGCTCGTCGGCGTACGCGGGGAACGGCCGGAGCACCTGGGGTACGAAGGACCGGCACGCGCTCTGCAGACCGTGTGGATCGCCCTGCGGGCGAGCGAGCGGGCCATCCTCGAACAGGTGACCCTCGCCGACGTCGCCTCCGGCGAGCTGCCCCCCGCGGTCAACAAGCTGACCGAGGATCCGGCCGCCTGGGACTCCCCCGCCTTCCGGACCTGAGGTCACCGGACCGGGAGACGCGATGCCGGAGGGAGACGTCGTCTGGGCGGCCGCCAAGCGGCTGCACGCGGCGCTCGCCGGACGGGTGCTCACGCGCAGCGACTTCCGGGTGCCGCGCTACGCCACCACCGACCTGACCGGTCGTTCGGTCATCGAGGCGGTCTCCCGGGGGAAGCACCTGCTCATCCGGGTCGAGGGTGACGTCACCGTGCACACGCACCTGCGCATGGAGGGGACCTGGCGGATCCGGCGGGCCGGCCCGCCGCCCCCGCGCGACCACCGCCTGCGGCTGGTCCTGGCCAACGCCGAGTGGCAGGCACTCGGGTACTCCCTCGGCGTGGTGGAGGTCGTGCGCACCTCACGGGAGGACCGCGTCGTCGGCCACCTGGGGCCCGACCTGCTCGGCCCGGACTGGGACCCGGCCGAGGCGGTGCGCCGCCTCCGGGAGCGCCCGGAGCGGGCGATCGGTGAGGCGCTGCTCGACCAGACCCGGCTCGCCGGCATCGGCAACGTCTACAAGGCGGAAGTGCTGTTCCTGCGGGGCGTCGACCCGTGGTGCCCCGTCGGCGCGGTGCCCGACCTGGAGCCCCTCGTCGAGCTCGCCCACCGGCTGCTCGACGCCAACACGGATCACCCGGACCACATCACCACCGGCGACAGCCGGCCAGGCGCGCAGCACTGGGTGTACGGACGCGCCGGCCGCCCCTGCCGGCGCTGCCGCACGCGCATCCGGCGGGCGGACCAGGGCGACCGGCCCGAGGAGCGGATCACCTACTGGTGTCCCTCCTGCCAGCCGCCGCACGAGCCGGCGTCCTGAGAAGAACATGGCGGCGGAACCCCTCCGCCGCCACGCCGTCCCGCGCTCAGCGCTGGGCCTCGAACATCCAGTGCTGCTTCTCCAGGTCCTGCGCGACGGCGATCAGCAGGTCCTGGCTGACGAGGTCCGAGTCGTCCGTGGTCTCGATGCGGTCGCGGAACCGCTGGATCATCTGGGCGAGCAGGTCGGTGACCGCGGCGACCACCTTGTCGTCCTGCAGGTAGCCCGCGTCGAGCTGGTGGACCTTGGTCGTGTCGGCGACCGTACGCGCCCGGCCGTCCGGGTTGACCCCGATCGCCACCGCCCGCTCGGCGACCGTGTCCGCGTGCGCACGGGCCAGGTCGACGAGCTCGTCGAGCTGGAGGTGAAGGGAGCGGAAGTTGCGCCCGGTGAGATTCCAGTGCGCCTGCTTGCCCAGCAGGTGCAGATCGACGAGATCCACCAGCGACTCCTGCAGGACGGCGCCGGTCACCTTGCGCGCATCGTCGGGAAGCGGGCTCTTCACGGTCGACATCGCCGAGTCTCCTTCTCAGTCAGGTCAATGTCCCCTTTCAGGGGCGACCCTTCCCGAGAAGGGACCGGATAACCGTGTGATCGGTCTCGCGCCGGGACCCGACGCTCCGGCGTGCAGACACGAACGCCCTGGTCGCGGACGTCCGCGACCAGGGCGCTGTGCGCGTTTCGAACGGGCCGTCAGGCCGCGACCATGTCGGCGCGGAGCGCGTTCTCGATCGTCTCGGGGGTGTTGGGGATCGCGTCGGCCGAAATCCTGTCGCCGTCGAGCCGCTCATGCTCCGGCGGCGCACCTGCCATCACGGGCTCCTGCTGCAGCTCGGCCAGCGCCAGCTGATCGGAGACGTCGCGCAGCACGTGCGATAGCGGCACGCCGAGGGCTTTGCAGATCGAGGCGAGCAGCTCCGAGGAGGCTTCCTTCTGTCCCCGCTCAACCTCGGACAGATAACCCAGCGACACCCGTGCCGCCGCGGAAACTTCCCGGAGGGTACGGCCTTGGCGCAGCCGCAGCTGCCGGAGTACGTCGCCGAGCAGCTGACGAAGCAGGACCATGTCTCGCTCCCTCCGTGAGTCCTGACTCATCTACCGGTTCCACCGTACCTGTCTTCACGATGCACGTGGCAGACCGAAACTTTCATGTTCGCTTCCGACGTAACGCTGTAATCACCCCGGCTCTTCCCGGTTGCCCGCCGTGACGGCCCAACTCTCACTGGAGTCCAGTGTGAGCAGATGACGCCGCAGCAGGTCAAGTGCATGGACGACGGTCATCCTGCGAATCGGGCCGCGGGCGCGTTCCCCGTCACCGGCCACCGGCAGCCGAACCGAGCGAACCGTCGCGGAACCGCCGGTTTCGGCCACCGCGACGTGAACCGTGCCGACCGGCTGCCCGTCCTGCGGGTCGGGGCCGGCCACGCCGGTCACGGCCAGGCCGTAGGAGGCGCCGAGGCGCTCGCGGACTCCGGTGGCCATCGCGGCGGCGACGTCCGGATGGACGGCGCCGTGCGCGGCCAGCAGGTCCGCGGGAACGCCGAGAAGCGAATGTTTGAGAGGGGTCGCGTAAGCGACCACACCTCCTAGGAACGTCGCGGACGACCCGGGCATTCCGGTGAGCTCGGCGCCGAGCAGGCCGCCGGTGAGCGACTCGGCCACCGCGACGGTCGCGTTCCGCTCCGCCAGGAGGCGATGGACGACGCGGTCGAGGTCGAGGTCCTCCTCGGCGTACACCGAGCCGCCGAGCAGCTCACGCGCCAGCGCCGCGGCCTCGGCCACCCGGTCCTCGGCGGTACCGGTGATCCGCACCCGGACCTCGCCGGGCGACGGGTAGTAGGCGAGCCGCACGCCGGGAAGCGTCTCCACCGGCGCGAGACGCGCGGCGACCACCGACTCCCACACCGTCGCCGTGCGCAGCACGCGGGCCGCCACGGGAGTCCCGGCCAGCTCGGGCAGCACGTACTCGTCGACGATGGCGCGCATCTCCTCCGGCACGCCCGGCACGGCGTACGCGACGCCGCCGGGAAGGGCCACGCGCAGGCCCGGCGCGGTGCCGGCCGGGTTGGGCAGCCGCCGGGCGCCCTCCGGGACGTCGGCCATCCGCAGCGCCGACTCCCGCAGCGGCACGCCGCGGCTGACGGCCCGCTCCCGTAGCCGGGCCTCCAGGGCCGGGTCACGGCGCAGGGCGACCCCCGCGGCACGGGCCAGCGCGTCGCGGGTCACGTCGTCGGAGGTGCCGCCGAGGCCGCCGGTGACGATGACGGCGTCCGCGCGCTCCAGGGCCTCTCTCAGCGCCGCGACGATCGTCTCGGTGTCGTCGGGGACGACCACGCCGCGGACGACCTCCACGCCCGCCTCCGTGAGGCGCCGCCCGAGCCACCCGGCATTGCCGTTGAAGATGTCGCCGCGCAGGAGCTCGTCACCGACGTTCAGCAGCTCGACTCGCACGCCCGTCCTTCCACAGTTTCCATGCCTTGACCAGGTAGTCCAGGCCCGTGACGACGGTGACCACCGTCGCGGCCCCCATGACGATCCAGCGCAGCGGGTCGAACGGGCCCGGCATGATGTACAGGCCGATGGCGATCACCTGCAGCGTCGTCTTCAGCTTGCCGCCACGGCTGGCGGCGATCACGCCGTACCGGATGACGACGAACCGCAGCAGCGTGATCCCCAGCTCCCGGACGAGGATGGCGATCGTCACCCACCACCAGAGCCGCCCGAGCAGCGAGAGGCCGACCAGCGCCGATCCGACGAGCGCCTTGTCGGCGATCGGGTCGAGGATCTTGCCGAAGTCGGTGATGAGGTTGCGCCGGCGGGCGAGCTCCCCGTCGACGCGGTCGGTGAGCGACGCCACGACGAACATCCCCAGCGCCGCGACCCGCCACCAGGTCCCCTCGATGAACAGCAGCCAGACGAAGAACGGAACGAGCACCAGGCGGACGACGGTCAGCAGGTTCGCGATGTTGAGCACGCCCGCCTGCGGGGCCACCGGCGTGGCGATCGGGTCGTCGCCGGCGGAGGTCGTCATGCCCCGTCCACGACGGCGAGCAGGTCGACGCCCATCGCCTCGACGACGCGTGCGCGTACGATCCGCCCGACGGGCGCCTCCCCCTTCAGGGTCACCACGCCGTCGATCTCGGGGGCCTGGTGCGCGGCCCGGCCCTCGCCGGGCTCCTCGACCAGCACCTCCACGATCGATCCGATGCGCTCCTCGGCGCGCTGGGCGGTGAGCTCCTCGGCGAGCGAGGACAGGTCGGCGACGCGGGCGTCGATCTCGGCGGCGTCGAGCTTGCCGTCGAAGCCGACCGCCTCGGTGCCCTCCTCGTCGGAGTAGCCGAACACGCCGACGGCGTCGAGGCGGGCGGCGGTGAGGAACCGCGCGAGCTCGTCGACGTCGTGTTCGGTCTCGCCCGGGAAGCCGACGATGAAGTTGGAGCGCACGCCGGCCTCGGGGGCGAGCGCGCGGATCTGCTCGAGCAGGCCCAGGAAGCGCTCGCGGTCGCCGAACCGCTTCATCCGGCGCAGCAGCGGGCCGCTGGCATGCTGGAAGGACAGGTCGAAGTACGGCGCGACGCCGGGCGTCGTGGCGATCGCCTCGATCAGTCCGGGGCGCAGCTCGGCGGGCTGCAGGTAGCTCACCCGGACCCGTTCGACGCCTGGCACGGCGGCGAGCTCGGGCAGCAGCGTCTCCAGCAGGCGGATGTCGCCGAGGTCCTTGCCGTAGGAGGTGGAGTTCTCGCTGACCAGGACGATCTCGCGGACGCCCTGACCGGCCAGCCAGCGGGCCTCGTCGAGGACCTCGGTGGGCCGGCGCGAGACGTATGCCCCGCGGAAGGCCGGGATGGCGCAGAACGTACATCGCCGGTCGCAGCCGGAGGCGAGCTTGAGCGGGGCCGCCGGTCCGCCGCCGAGGCGCCGCCGCAGCACGCGCGGGCCGCTCGCCGGGGCGACGCCCTCGGGCAGGTCCGGCGCGTCGAGGGCGGGCGGCGGATCACCGTGGCCCGGGACGTGGACGTCGGCCCCGGACCGCTGGACCGGGCTGAGCGGCAGCAGCTTGCGCCGGTCCTGCGGAGTGTGGGCCCGGTGCGGACGGCCGGCGAGGACGTCGTCGAGACGCTCGCCGATGGCGGCGTAGTCGTCGAAGCTCAGCACCGCGTCGGCCTCGGGCAGCGACTCGGCCAGCTCCGCGCCGTACCGCTCGGCCATGCACCCGGCCGCCACGACCCGCGCCCCGGAGTCGGACGCCGCGAGCAGGGTGTCGATCGAGTCCTTCTTCGCGGCGTCGATGAAGCCGCAGGTGTTGACGAGGACGACCGAGGCGTCGCCGGAGTCGTCGAGCGTCCAGCCCGCGCTCTCCAGGCGTGCCGCGAGCTCCTCGGAGTCGACCTCGTTGCGGGCGCAGCCGAGGGTGACCAGGGAGACGGTCCGGCGATCCGCCGAGTCGGTGGGTTGGTCGGCGGTGCTCACGCGCGGCGCTCCCCTCTCGCGGGGCGCGTGCGCTGCGCGGCCGCGGGCTCAGTACGCGGGGTGGACATGCCCCATACGGTACTGGCCCGCACGAGGCGGGCTGCCGTCAGCCTTTCTGCGGATCTCCCGGGCCGAAGGTGAGCCGGACGACCTGGCCGTCCGGGCCGGGTGAGCCGAGGTCCTTGCCGTTCACGGTGAGGCGCACCCCGCCGCCGTTGCCGATGACCAGGCGGATGTGCTTCTTGGCCGACCACTCCTGGGACTGACCTGCGCGGATGACGCCGCTGAACAGCTGCTTGCCCTTGTCGTCCTCGACGCTGAGCCAGCTCGCCCGCTTGGCCTTGAGGCGGACGGTGACCTCCTTGCGGGGCGCCTGGGCCACGGCGGCGGTGTGCGACGGGCGGGCCGTCGCCGTCGCGGTGGCGGCCGGCGCGGCGGCCCGCTCGGCGGACTTGTGGCGCTCCTCACCGGTGGCGACCCGGAAGATCCCGTACAGCACGACGGCGACCAGGGCGACCGCCATGGCGGCGCTCCAGTTCGGCGAGCGGCGTTCCAGGATCTTGACGGGGGTCTTCGCCTCGAACGCCAGCCGCGCGGAGACCGCCTGCGGCGGGCCCCCGTGCGCGTCGTCGTACTCCTGGACCAGTGGCTCCGGGTCGATCCCGGTGGCGCGCGCGATGCTCCGGATGTGGCCGCGGGCGTAGAAGTCCCCGCCGCACATGCTGAAGTCGTCGCGCTCGATGGCCTGGAGCACCGTCTCGCGGATGCGAGTCCGGCCGGCGACCTGCGGGACGCTGAGACCCGCCTCCTGGCGGGCCTTCGCGAGGGTGCCACCGATCGTCACGACACGCCTCCTGGGAACCTCGTGGCGGTGTTCAGGTCCACGCCGCCGGGTCGCTTCCCCGCTCCATGATCAGTCTATGAAGGCGGGGCGTGAGAAGCGATGTGCAACGCGCACTAAGTCAGCTACCCCAAGATCTCGATCGCTACTCTCCGCGCAGGGACGCGAGCACACCGGGTAGATCGTCGGGTTTGACCAGGACGTCACGTGCCTTCGACCCCTCGCTGGGACCCACTATGTTGCGGCTTTCCAGCAGGTCCATGAGGCGCCCCGCCTTCGCGAACCCGACGCGCAGCTTCCGCTGCAGCATCGAGGTCGAGCCGAACTGCGTGGAGACGATCAGCTCGGCCGCCTGGATCAGCAGCTCGAGGTCGTCGCCGATGTCCTCGTCGATCTCCTTCTTGCGCGTCTCCGCCGCGGCGACGTCCTCGCGGTAGTCGGGCTCGGCCTGCTTCTTGCAGTGCTCGACGACCTCGTGGATCTCCTTCTCCGAGACATAGGCGTTCTGCAGCCGCATGGGCTTGCTCGCGCCCATCGGCAGGAACAGCGCGTCACCCTGGCCGACCAGCTTCTCCGCGCCCGGCTGGTCGAGGATGACGCGGCTGTCGGCGAGGCTGGAGGTCGCGAACGCCAGCCGGGACGGGACGTTCGCCTTGATCAGACCGGTGACGACGTCGACGCTGGGCCGCTGCGTGGCGAGCACCAAGTGGATGCCTGCCGCGCGGGCCAGCTGGGTGATGCGCACGACCGAGTCCTCGACGTCGCGGGGCGCGACCATCATGAGGTCGGCGAGCTCGTCGACGATCACGAGGAGGTAGGGGTACGGCTGGTAGACGCGCTCGCTGCCCGGCGGGGCGGTGAGCTTGCCCGCGACGACTGCCTTGTTGAAGTCGTCGATGTGGCGGTACCCGGAGGCGGCGAGGTCGTCGTAGCGCCGGTCCATCTCGCCGACCACCCACTGCAGCGCCTCGGCGGCCTTCTTGGGGTTGGTGATGATCGGCGTGATCAGGTGCGGGATCCCGGCGTACGAGGTGAGCTCGACACGCTTGGGATCGACGAGGACCATGCGCACCTCGTCCGGGGTCGACCGCATGAGGATCGAGGTGATCAGGCCGTTGATGCAGGTCGACTTACCGGCGCCGGTGGCACCCGCGATGAGCATGTGCGGCATCTTGGCGAGGTTGGCCACGACGGTGCGGCCCTCGACGTCCTTGCCGAGCCCGACGAGCATCGGGTGGTGGTCGCCTGCCGCCACCGAGGACCGCAGGGTGTCCCCCAGGCTGACGATGTCCTTGTCGGTGTTGGGGATCTCGACGCCGATCGCGGACTTGCCGGGGATCGGGGAGATGATCCGCACGTCGGCGCTCTTGACGGCGAGCGCGATGTTCTTGGCCAGCGCGGTGATCCGCTCGACCTTGACGGCGGGGCCGAGCTCGATCTCGTACCGGGTGATCGTCGGACCCCGGGTGAAGCCGGTGACCTGCGCGTCGATGTTGAACTGGTCGAGCACCTCGGAAAGGGCGTTCACGACGACGTCGTTGGCCTTGGTACGCGGCTTGACGACCGATCCGGCCTTCAGGACGCCGGGAGGCGGCAGCCGGTAGGTGCCGTCGCCCGTCGACGAGGTCGACAGGGTGAGCTGCTCGGTGATCCGCGGCGCCGGCGTCGGGTCGGGCGGCATGGGAGGCTCCGGCGGCTCCGGAGGCGACAGCAGCTCGTCGGCGAGGCTCGGCCCCTCGTCCTCCTCGAAGATCTGGTCGGCCCGCGTGGTCCGGGTCTCGGACACGACCGGCGTGTCGTACGGCTGGTGGTGCTCGCCGACCTCGACCTCGGTCTTGCGGGACCGTTTCCGATTCTTTGCGGTCTTCTCCGGCTCCTCCGGTGCCTCCTCCGGCTCGCGCAGCAGCATCCGGTCCCGCAGCTCGGCGAGCCGGTCCGGCACCCGGTGCACGGGTGTCGCGGTCACGACGAGCACGCCGAAGCCGACCAGCAGCAACAGCAGCGGGACCGCGACGAAGGCGGTGACGGTGCTGGTGAGCGGCGCGGACAGCAGCCAGCCGAGCAGGCCGCCGCTGCCCTGCAGGGCGTGCTCGCCCGCGCTGGGGTACGGCGTGCCGTGCGCGATGTGCACGATGCCGACGGTGCCGCCGACCAGCGCCGCGCAGCCGATGAGGATGCGGCCGACGTCGCCGTTGCGCTCCGGATGGCGCAGCAGCCGCCAGGTCGGCAGGAGGCAGATCAGCGGCAGCACCATGGCCAGCGATCCCAGGCAGTCCCGGATCACCCGGCCGAGGTTCTTCAGCGCCCAGGTGTGCGGGTCGAACCAGGTGGCCGCGGCCAGGACGATCGCCAGGCCGAGGAAGGCGAGGCCCTGCCCGTCGCGGCGGTGCTCCTCGTCCAGCTCGCGGGCCCCGCGCCCGAACGTCCGCGCCATCCCGCCCACGGCGCGGGCCAGGAGCAACCACACCTGGGCCACGAACTGCCAGAAGCCGAGGAAGAGGGTGCTGATCGGATCGGGCCGCTGCGGGGGGCGCGCCGCCTGCCGGGACGCCGCCGGTGCGCGCTTGCGCGTCCCCGACGCGCGTGCCGGGGTCTTCGCGGCCGAACCCTTGCCCCCGGCCGCCGGTTTACGGGCGGCGGGCCTTCGCGCCGTGCCGCCACGCGTACCTGAGGAGGAGCCCTTAGCACCCCCGGGCGTACGTGTGGCCATGATGCCGAGACTAGCGGCGCCCCGCCCCGCCGCCGTTGAACCTCGCCTTACGGCGTGTCGTCGATCGGCCGTCGGCGGGCCGAACCCGCCCCGCCCGGCCGGTCCCCGGACCCGAGTCCGGAGGACACGAACCGGCCCCGTCCGGCCGGTCCCCCGGACGCGAGTCCGGGGGACGCGAACCGGTCCCGTCCGGTCCGGTCCGGTCCGTGCGGACCGGACCGGCTCGGGATGACTCAGACCTCGACGATGACCGGGATGATCATCGGGCGGCGGCCGTAGGTCTCGTTGACCCAGCGACCCACCGTGCGGCGTACGAGCTGCCGCAACTGGTGCATGTCGTTGATGCCGTCCGCGGCGGCGGTGTCCAGGACGTCCTCGATGCGCGGGATGACCGGCTCGAAGCTGTCGATCCCGGCTCCGCGGGCGTGGATCTCCGGGCCGCCGAGGGGCTTGCCGCTCTCGGAGTCGACCACGACGACGATGGAGACGAAGCCCTCGTCGCCGAGGATGCGGCGGTCCTTCAGCGAGGTCTCGGTGATCTCGCCGACCGACAGGCCGTCGACGTAGACGTACCCGGCGCGGACGGCTCCGGCGATCTTCGCCTTGCCGTCGACCAGGTCGACCACCACGCCGTCCTCGGCGATGATGACGTTCTCGTGGGGGACGCCGGTGAGCTCGGCCAGCCGGGCGTGCGCCCGCAGGTGCCGCCACTCCCCGTGGACCGGCATGAAGTTGCTCGGCCGGGTCATGTTCAGCACGTACAGCAGCTCGCCGGCCGGGGAGTGACCGGAGACGTGCACGAGCGCGTTGCCCTTGTGCACGACCCGCGCGCCCCAGCGGGTGAGGCCGTTGATGACGCGGTTGACGGCGTTCTCGTTGCCGGGGATGAGCGACGACGCGAGGATCACCGTGTCGCCCTCCTCGATCCGGATCTGGTGGTCCCGGTTGGCCATCCGCGACAGCGCCGACATCGGCTCGCCCTGCGAGCCGGTGCAGACCAGCACCACCTTGTCGGCGGGCAGGCCGTCGATCTCCTTCTGGTCGACCATGATCCCGCCGGGCACGTTCAGGTAGCCCAGGTCCCGGGCGACGCCCATGTTGCGCACCATGGACCGGCCGACGAGGCAGACCTTGCGTCCGCAGGCGTGCGCGGCGTCTAGGACCTGCTGGACGCGGTGGACGTGCGAGGCGAAGCAGGCGACGATGACGCGCTTCTCCGCCACGCGGATTACGTCACTCAGGACGACGCCGATGTCGCGCTCGCTGGTGACGAAGCCGGGGACCTCGGCGTTGGTGGAGTCCGACAGCAGCAGGTCGATGCCCTCCTCGCCCAGGCGGGCGAACCCGCCGAGGTCGGTGAGCCGGCCGTCCAGCGGCAACTGGTCCATCTTGAAGTCGCCGGTGGCCAGCACGAGGCCGGCGGGCGTGCGGATGGCGACCGCCAGGGCGTCGGGGATCGAGTGGTTGACCGCGAGGAACTCACAGTCGAACGGTCCAAAGGACCGCCGGTCGCCCTCGGCCACGCGCAGCGCGACCGGGTTGATGCGGTGCTCGGCGAGCTTGGCCTCCAGCAGTGCGAGGGTCAGCCGTGAGCCGACGACGGGGATGTCCGGCCGCTCCCGAAGGAGGTACGGCACGGCGCCGATGTGGTCCTCGTGGCCGTGGGTGAGGACCACCGCCTCGATGTCGTCGAGGCGGTCACGGATGTAGTCGAAGTCCGGCAGGATCAGGTCGACGCCGGGCTGCTCCGTCTCGGGGAACAGCACGCCGCAGTCGACGATCGCCAGCCGGCCGTCGTACTCGAACACCGTCATGTTGCGGCCGATCTCGCCGAGGCCGCCGAGCGGCACGATCCGCAGACCGCCCTGGACGAGCGGCCGCGGAGTGCCGAGACCGGGATGCGGATGACTCATCCCCATGCCCCCTCACCTGATCGAGCGGGGGCATGGTCTTGCGCGTTGGTCACGCGCCCTCCTACCTATTCAGCGGCTCGCCTCTCCGGCGATGCCTTGGGAACCTGTGGTCCGCTCACGGACCCTCCACGATCTTGACGCCGCCGGCGACGAGGTCCTCGCGCAGCGCGGCGGTGAACTCCGGCGTCGCGTCCACCAGGGGCGGGCGGACGGTGCCGCCGGGCAGCCCGAGCAGGGACAGCGCCGCCTTGGTGGCGATGACGCCCTGAGTGCGGGTCATGAGGGCGGTGACGACCGGCAGCAGCCTGCGGTGGATCTCCGTGGCGCGCCGCGTGTCCCCGCCGAGGAACGCGTCGATCATCTCGCGCAGGTCGGCGCCGACGACGTGCCCGACCACGCTCACGAAGCCGGCCGCGCCGACCGACAGCCACGGCAGGTTCAGCGCGTCGTCGCCGGAGTAGAACACCAGATCCGTCTCGGCCATCACCTGCGAGGCCCCGAACAGATCGCCCTTCGCCTCCTTCACCGCGATGATCCGCGGGTGGTCGGCGAGCCGCAGCAGCGTCTCCGCGGCGATGGGCGTGCCGGTACGGCCGGGGATGTCATAGAGCATCACCGGCAGGCCGGTCGCGTCGGCCACCGTGGTGAAGTGGCGCGCGAGTCCTTCCTGCGGCGGCTTGTTGTAGTACGGGGTGACGACCAGGAGGCCGTGGGCGCCGGCCTGCTCCGCCTGGCGCGCCAGCTTCAGGGTGTGCTCGGTGTGGTTCGTGCCGACGCCGGCGACGATCGTCGCGCGGTCGCCGACCGCCTCGAGGACGGTGCGCAGCAGGCGCTCGTCCTCCTCGTCGCTCGTCGTCGGCGACTCTCCCGTCGTCCCGCTGACGACGAGGCCGTCATTGCGCTGCTCGTCCACCAGGTACGCGGCCAGCCGTGCCGCCCCGTCGTAGTCGATGGTGCCGTCGGCGGCCATGGGGGTGACCATCGCGGTCAGCATCCGGCCGAAGGGCGCGGAGTCGTCACGTCCCTGCGGCAGGGCGTTCGTGCTGGGTGCCATGTTCCGAACTTACCGGGCATCGGCGGTGGCCGGGAGCCGCGGGGACCTCCGTGTCGCCTCGTCCGGGCGTCGTCCCAGCGCCCGGAACACCCCGTGTTTCCTGGGTTTTTGCCCGGCCATGAGGCCCTGACGAGGAAGACGCCGCCAGAACACGCTCGGGGGTACGCGTTCTGACGACGTCACCTTCAGCATCGGAATTCAGAAAACCGGCGTTACCGGAGAACCTTGACGGCCTCTCGTACGTTGGAGTGAGTGGGACGGGGTTCCGCCGGGGTCTGGCGGGGCTGGCGGAGCCTCTCCCGGCGGAGGATGCGCGCCTCGGTGGCAGGGGTCTGGGGCTCTCCGCGTCGGTCACCCACCCGACCGGCGCACCGGCCACCGAGGCGCGCGCACCCGCGCCTGAGGGGTGTCCGATGGATCACCGGACACCCCCTAGCCCGTCAGGCGTCCTGCCGGGCGTCGAGATGCTCACGCAGCTTCAGTTCCAGTTCTTCCCGGCTCCGGGCGCGGAGGCACTCGTTGCGCCGTACCGCCCACCAGTGACCGGAGCCGCCGAGCCCGAACCGCCAACCGGAGTAATCGGCCGCCAGCTGCTGCAGCTGACCGGCCGCCCCCTGGACAGTGTCCTCCATGTGCATCTCTCCCGAACCTCCCACACCGCCAGCCGCGGCGATCCGCACCACGGTCGCCGGAATTCCTTCCCCGCGTGAGGACGAATCGACCACATGGCCGCGAGCGGTCAGGAGGTCCGCGGGGAAGCGTTTCACCTGCGAAGACAGGTCATTTAATCAGCTTTTGCGGCATGTATCGCAAGCGTCAGATTTAGTTGTCCATCGTGTCGCTCGCGCGCTGACGGACGGTGTCCGCGCGCGTACGGCGGGACGTCATCCGAGGGCCGCTCCCGGGTCGCCCCGGACCTCGGCCAGCGCGTTTCACCCAGCCATCCGGCGCGGTACGCCGCCCAGTCGCGGTCGCTCGTCGTCCAGTCGGCGTAGACCGCCACTCCGTACGGCCGCCGGGGTGGCCGGCGCAGCCGCGCGACGCCCTGCCGCACACCGCGCAGCGCGGTGGGCAGGTCCTCGGCCCACGGCGTCGGCGACCGGTAGGTCGGCACCCCCATGAAGACGGTCACGCGATCGCCGATCAGCGACAGCGTCCGCTCGGTGTGGTGGGCGAAGTGCCATCCGGCGAGCGCCCGCGTCGGTGCCTCCGAGTCGTACGTCATGATCGCAACCTGGTCGACGCGGTCCGCGACGGCCTTCAGGTACGCCGCCGTGGGCCGTGGCGGATAGTGGGTGCTCCCACGCGGGAGCACGAGCCGGAAGAGGGGCTGCGTCCAGTCGGCGAGCCCCGGTTGCTCCAGCGCGACCGACAGCAGCCGTCCCCGGGCGCGCGTCACCTCCCGCGTGCGCGTCAGCAGGTCGAGGAAGTTCCGGTCGTCGGGGTAGATCGGCTCGATGTCGTAGTGGATGCCGGCGAACCCCACGTCGAGGAGGGCGCGATCGGCGTCCAGGATGTGCGCCCGCGTCGCCGGCGCCCGCAGGTCCAGCGGGCCGCCGCCGGAACGCTCGACCTGCCCGACGTACGCCTGGGCGCGCACGCCCGGCGCCAGCCGGCGCAGCGCCGCGAGCAGCTCCGCGGCGTGGCCGTACCGCGCCGGCGGGATCCGTCCGTCGCCGGTCAGCGGGCCGACGTGGAAGAAGACGTCGGTGATCCGATTCCGGGTGAGCGTGCCGGCGAGCGCGCGGTACTCGGCCTCGGTGTGCGCCTCTCCCGCCCACTGGTGCCGGGCCCACAGCGCGTTCGCGGTGCCGCCGTACACCGGCGGTTCCGGCTGCCAGTCGAACCACGCGTACCCGAAGAAGATCACCGAGGCGCCGAGCAGGGTCGCGCAGACCCACGCCACCGCCCGGACGAGTCGCCGTGTCATGCCCCTCCCTGATCAGGAGGTCCGACGCTCCGGATCGCCCGCCGGTTCACCCAGGGATGTCCGGCCGGGCGAAGATCCACCGGGCACCCCTGGGTGATCAGCGTTCGGCGACGTCCTGGTCGAGGACCGGCTTGACGTCGACGATCGGCGTGCCGTCCAGGGCCTCCAGGTCCTTGACCAGGACGCGGAGCCCGTCGACCCGCAGGATCGTCACCCGGTGCAGGCCGATCGGGTTCGGCCGGTCGGGCGACCGCGTGCCGAACACCCCCTGGGGCGGCCGGGCCAGGTCGCCGCGCGGGTGGACGACCAGCGCGTCACGGGACGCCCGGTCGAACCACGTCAGCACGATGACCTGGGCCCCCTCGGTCAGGTCGCGCAGGCCCTCGCGGACGTCCTCCCGGAACACCAGCCACGCGTCCGGCGCTCCTTCGTCGCCCTGCCGGGGCGCCGCGGCCCGATCGGTCAACGGCGACTCCACCCGGCCGATGGGGTGCACTTCGTACGAACCGTCGCTCACCGTTCTCCTCACGATCGCGCGTCGCCGCCATCATGACGGGCGATGGCGGCGGCGCTCCCCGCTTTCGACGAAGAACGAAGGCGGTCACGCGACGATCAGCAGGGCCTTGCCGAGGACCTCGCGGGCCTCGATCGCGGCATGGGCCTCGGCGGCGTCCGTCAGCGGGAACGTACGCCCGATCACGGGTCTGATGCGGCCCGCCGCCGCCTCGTCCAGGGCCCGCTCGGCCAGCCGCCGGTACTCCTCGGGCCCGAACTGCAGGTCCTGGATGCCCCGTATGGCGAGGCCCCGTCGCGCCACCGCGCCGGGGTCGACCGGGGCGAACCCGCCGCTGGGCGCCCCGTGCGCGGAGATCCGGGCCCCGTCCGCCGCGACCGCGATCGCCGCGCCGCCGATCTCCCCGCCGGCGCCGTCGAAGACGACGTCAGGGCCCCTGCCTCCGGTCGCCTCCCGCACCCGGTCCGCCCATCCCGGCTCGCTGTAGTCGACCACGACCTCGGCGCCCAGCTCACGGGCGAGGTCGAGCTTGCGCTTGCCCCGCGCGGCGGCGATCACGTGCGCCCCGGCCGCGCGGGACAACTGCACCAGCAGCGTCCCCATGCCCCCGGCCGCCGCGACGACGAGCACCCACTCCCCCGGCCGGACCCGCGCCGGGTCGAAGACGCCCAGCGCGGTCACCCCGTCGTGCAGGAGGGCCGCCGCGGTGGCCGGGTCCAGCCCGTCCGGCACCGGCAGCAGCCCGCCGGCCGGGACCACGACGTGGGTGGCGTAGCCACCGTCGGGGGTCCGGGCGGCGACCCGCCGCCCGGTCCAGGCGGGGTCCACCCCCTCGCCGACGGCGCTCACCTCGCCGGTGACGGCGCCGCCGGGCACGTAGGGGGGCCGCACGTCGAAGTACTCGCCGCCCCAGCCGGACCGGATCTGCGTCTCGACGAACAAGGTGTCCGCCGCGGAGACCGCCACCACGACCTGCCCGGGTCCCGGAACGGGATCCGGGCGGTCCACCGGGACGAGCACCTCGGGACCGCCGAACCTTCCGACCTCGATCACCCGCATCGTCACCACTCCCCTTCGTAGGACCTGTGTTCGTGACGAGCGTGGAACATGAACCTTGGTTGAGGTCAACTCGGTTCGGCCCGCAGGCGGGCGAGCGTCTCCGGCGTCAGCCGCCGGGCCAGCCGCTCGAGCAGGGCGGCGACGGCGACGCCGGGCGCAACGCCGGCCTCGTCGCCCGGCTCGCCGACGACTACACGGTGGTCACCTACGACCGCCGCGGGCTGTCCCGCAGCCGCCTGGACGACCCCGGCGCACCGGTGACGCTGGAGACGCACGCCGACGACGCCCACCGTCTCCTCGCCGGGCTCACCGACCGCCCGGCCCTGCTGTTCGGCTCCAGCTTCGGCGCCCTGACCGGCCTCATCCTGGCGAGCCGCCACCCCGCGCAGGTCGACACCCTGGTGGCCCACGACCCGGCCACCGCCCGGCTCCTGGACGACGCCGCGCGGGCCCGGATCACCGGAGAGCTCGCCGACCTGGAGGAGATCTTCCGCCGCGACGGCGTCCTCGCCGCGCTGAAGCGCCTCGGCGAACTGGTCGCCGCCGACTTCGCCGACCGGGAGCCCGACGTGCGCCTCCCCGAGCCACCCGACGCCCGGCGCATCGCCAACCTGGAGTTCTTCTTCTCCCGGGACATCACCGCGATGGTCGAGGCGCCGTTCACCGCCGCCGACGCCACCGCGCTGAAGGAGTCCCCGGTGCGGGTCGTCCCGGCCGCCGGCCGCGCCTCCCGGAACATCTGGAACTACGAGTGCGCCCAGACGCTGGCCGCCCTCCTCGGCACCGGCGTCGTCGAGTTCCCCGGCGGCCACAGCCTCTCCACCCACCCGAAGGCCTTCGCCGCCCGGCTCCACGAGGTCCTCGCCGACCGCGGATGAGCGCTCCCCACGGCCGCCAGAACGCTCGGAGAAGGCTCGTGCCCCCGTCCGTTACGGCGCGATCCACCGCTTCCCGTCGCGACCTTCACCGAGCGTCCCGCCGCCGTTCAGCCCTTCCCGGCCGCGCCGGGCGACACCACCTCGGGGGTCGCCGCCGGACGGGCGGCGGCGGTGCGTGAGACGCGGGCCCGCTGGGCGATGAGGACGCAGACCAGCACACCGGCCGCCGCGACGACCGTGCCGGCACCGGCGTGCTCGCCGAGCAGCAGCCAGGACCAGAGGAGGGTGAGCAGCGGCTGGGCGAGCTGAACCTGGCTCGCCCGCGCCACCCCCGCCTTCGCGAGCCCGGCGTACCAGGCGAAGAACCCGAGGAACATCGACACGCCCGACACGTACGCCAGGCCGGTCACCGCCGCGCCGCTCCAGTGCCCCGGCGTCGCCGCGAACAGGGCCATCGTGACCGGGATCGTGATCGGGGCGACGAGGACGAGCGCCCACGACACCACCTGTGGGCCGGGCATCTCGCGGGCCAGGCGGCCGCCCTCGGCGTATCCGAGGCCGGCCGTCAGCATCGCTCCGAGCAGCAGCGCGTCGGCGGGCGCGAACCGCCCCAGCCCGTTCCGCAGGGTGAACGCGACGATCAACGCCGCGCCCGCCAGGCTCGCCGCCCAGAAGACGGGAGAGGGGCGCTCACCGGCCCGTACGACGGCGAAGACCGCGGTCGCGACGGGGAGCAGGCCGATCACCACGGCGGCGTGCGACGAGGAGGACCCGTGGTCGAGGGCGAGCGTGGACAGGACCGGGAACCCGAACACGATGCCGAGGGCCACCACTCCCAGAGAGGCCCACTGACGCCCGTGGGGTCGCGGGGCGCGCATCAGCCGCAGCGCGACGGCGGCGAGGACCGCGGCGATCCCGGCGCGCCCGATCCCGATCAGGTACGGGCCGAAGGCGCGCAGCGCGAACTCGGTGGCCGGGAGGGTGAAGGAGAAGGCGAGGACGCCGAGCGCGGCGGCGCCGAATCCCGGAGGCAGCGCTACCGCACTCCATCGAGTAGCGTTATCCTGATTTCTCATGAATAACGATAGCAGTATCGCCGGCCTCGCCACAGAGCTGCGGGCCGAGGTGGCGAGGCTGCGACCCGGCGACCGGCTGCCCTCCAGCCGGTCGCTGATGAGCCGGTACCAGGTCAGTCCCGTCACCGTGGCCGCCGCGATCCGGCTGCTCGCCGCCGAGGGCCTCGTCGTCGCCCGGCCCGGCAGCGGCACGTACGTCGCGGAGCCGCCGCGGCCGACGCCCGCGGAGCCCGCGGACCTGGACTGGCAGGCGGTGGCCCTCGGCGACCGCACCGTCGACGCGGCCGGCGTGATCGGCCTGCTCTCCCAGCCCCCCGAGGGCGTGATCGCGCTCAGCGGCGGCTACCTCGCGCCCGCCCTGCAGCCCGTCCGGGCCCTGGCCACCGCCGCCGCGCGGGCGGTCCGCCGGGCGGACGCCTGGGAACGCCCGCCGCTGTCCGGCCTGCGCGACCTGCGCGAGTGGTTCGCCCGTACGGCGGGCGGTGACGTCACCGCCGCCGACGTGACCATCACCAGCGGGGGCCAGGGCGCGATCAGCCTGATCCTGCGCGCCCTGCTGCCACCCGGCGCCCCGATCCTCGTCGAGTCGCCGACCTACCTCGGGGCGCTCGCCGCGGCCCGTGCCGCCGGGCTGCGCCCGGTGCCGGTGCCGGTCGACGACCAGGGCCTGCGCACCGACCTGCTCGCCGACGCGTTCGCGGCGACGGGGGCACGCGCGCTGTTCTGCCAGCCGACCTTCCACAACCCGACCGGTACGGTGCTGTCCGCTCCGCGTCGCGAGCAGGTCCTGGACGTCGCCCGCGCGGCGGGCGCGTTCGTGGTCGAGGACGACTACGGCCGCCATCTGGCGATCGACCCGCCTCCTCCGCCTCTGGTCGCGTCGGACCGGGACGGCCGGGTCGTGCACATCGCGTCGCTCACCAAGATCACCGCACCGAGCCTGCGGGTCGCCGCGGTGATCGCCCGCGGACCGGTCGCCGAGCGCATCCGCTCGGCGCAGGTCGTCGAGTCGTTCTTCGTCGCCCGCCCGCTCCAGGAGACCGCCCTGGAACTGGTCACCTCCCTCGCCTGGCCGCGCCACCTCCGCACCGTCGGCGAGGCGCTGACGCGGCGGCGCGACGCGCTCATCTCCGCGCTCGCGGCGGCGGGCCTGCGTCCCGCCGTCCGGCCGCGCGGAAGCCTGCACCTGTGGGTCGGCCTGCCGGACGGCGTCGACGACGTCGCGCTCGCCGAGGCCGCGCTGCGGGCGGGCGTCCTGGTCAGTCCCGGGCGGCGCTACTTCCCCGCCGAGCCGCCGAAGCCGCGCATGCGCCTCAGCTACGGGACGGCGGCCGGCGAGACGGAGCTCGCCGAGGGCGCGGCCCGCTTCGCCAAGGCACTGGCCGCCGCGTCGTAGTCACCGCGCTGGAACCGGTGTTCGAAGTACGCTGGTGTCGAGGCGGAGGCTGTGGGTTCTATGAGGAGGGCGCATGACCGGGTCGGAGAGCGCCCTGCTGCTACGTGACTTCGTCAACACCTACGACGTGGACTGCGACATCGACGACTTCGCCGCGCCCTGGGATCTCAGCGGCTGGCTGACCGAGCGCGGGCTGACGCCGGCCGGCGCCCGCGCGGACCAGTCCGACCTGGCGTTGGCGGTGGCCTTCCGCGAAGGCCTCCGGACCGCGATGCTCGGCCATCACGGCCCGGGCGCCACGGCTCCGACCGCCGACCTCGATCGGGTCCTGGCCGCGCTGCCCCTCCGCGTGTCGCTCGACGGCCCGGCACTGCTCCCGCTGGCGGGCGGAGTCCGCGGTGGGCTCGCGACGATCGCGGCGGCGGTCATGCGAAGCGTCGCCGAGGGCGACTGGGCCCGGCTGAAGGTGTGCCGGGAGACGACGTGCCGGTGGGCGTTCCTCGACACGTCGAAGAACCGCTCCCGCAACTGGTGCTCGATGCGGATGTGCGGCAACCGGACGAAGACCCGCGCCTACCGCGCGCGCCGCCGGGCCGCCGCCTCCGGTACCTGACGCCGCTCCACCCCGGCGGGCGGATGGGCGGTACCGTCGTCGGCATACGAACGTGACACGAGCGGGGGGCGAGACACCGGTGGGCGTGGTGGGGGTGCGGGCGGCGTATCCAGGAGACGTGGCCGCCGTCGCGGAGATCCAGGTACGGGCCTGGCGGGAGGGGTACCCCGGCGTCATCCCCGAGGCGGCGCTGGCCGAGATGACCGGTCCGGAGGCGGTCGCCCTGTGGCGTGAGCGCTGGACGGAGGCCGTGGCCGCCCCGCCGAGCCCACGGCACCGGCTGCTGGTCGCCGTGGACGAGGGTGTGATCACCGGGTTCGCCGCGCACGCCCCCGCCGGGGATCCCGACCAGGACCCGCAGACGACCGGCGAGCTGCTCACCATCCTGGTCGACCCGGCGCACGGGCGGACCGGGCACGGCAGCCGCCTGCTCGCCGCCACCGTCGACCATCTGCGCGAGGACGGCTGCACGACGGCCATCACCTGGGTCTTCGCCGCCGACGACACGCTCCGGGGCTTCCTGACCTCGGCGGGCTGGGCGCCCGACGGGACGCACAGCAAGGTCGACATGGGCGAGCCGGTCGCGATGGTGCGCCTGCACACCGCCATCGTCTGACCGGCGGGCCCGCGTGACCTACCGGAGCGTCGCGCTCGCCTTGCGGTACGCCTGCCGCGCCAGCCTCTCGGCGTCCGCGCGGGTGACGTCCAGGCCGTCGGCCTCGCAGGACGCGGCGTAGTCAGGGCCGAGGAAGACGATGTTCCAGAGGTGGACGTGCACTCCGCTGGTCGTCTCGTCCATCTCGCGGATGCGCCCGCCCTCCCCCAAGGTGTACGGGTCGTCCGTGACGGTCCTGGCGCTCATCGTCGTACCCCCGGCGGTCGCCTTGAACGACCGGCATGCCTTCGGGAACGGCCGGGTGGCGCGCTGTCTCGCCTGCGCGTCGGAGACAGCGGAGAGCATGACGGTGGTGAACGTCTGCCCCTGGGTGAACGACATCAACGCCGTCGGCGTCCGGGTCGCGGCCCCCAACCCGGCCGGCCCGGAGGCGGTGCATCCGGGCGCGGCGGTGACGGCCGCCGTGGCGCCTGTCGCCCCGAACCCGGTGATCACCGTGTCGGCGGGGCCGCTCTCGGTCCTGACTCTTGTGGCGCCCGCGGGCGGATCGATCAGGGCCCGCTTGAGCTGTTCCGCCGTGTAGCGCGCGCTCGGCGAGGCGGACGCCGCCGTGGATCCGGCCCCCGGCGCCGGGGTCTGCCCGACCTTCGACACCTTGCCGTGACCGCCGGTGGAATCGCAGCCGGTCTGCGCCATCATCGCCGTCGCGACGATGATGGCGGCGGCCGCAGTCTTGACCCTCATTCACTGCCCCCTGCGATCGGGTCGATCACCAGAGAGGACGCGCCGGGGCTTGGTGGGGTTGTCCGTCCTCTAGGCCGGGGTGTCGACGAGGGTCCAGTCGATCTCGGGCTCCCCCGCGTCGGCCAGGGCCTTGTTGACCGCGCTGAACGGCCGGCTGCCGAGGAAGCCCCGCGGGTTCATCGGGCTGGGGTGCCCGGCCTCGAATACGACGTGCTGCGCGCCGGTGACGAGGTCGCGCTTCTTGCGGGCGTAGGCGCCCCAGAGCACGAACACCACCCGCTCGCTCTTGGCGTCCAGGGCCCGGATCACCGCGTCGGTGAACTCCTCCCAGCCCTTGCCCCCGTGGGAGCCCGCCTTTCCGGCGCGCACGGTCAGCACCGCGTTGAGCAGGAGCACTCCCCGCTCGGCCCACGGCGTCAGGTCCCCGGTGGTGGGGACCGGGACGCCGAGGTCGTCGTGGAGCTCCTTGAAGACGTTGCGCAGCGACGGCGGGATCCGCACGCCCGGCCGGACGCTGAAGCTCAGCCCGTGCGCCTGACCCGCGCCGTGGTAGGGGTCCTGGCCGAGGATGAGCACCCGGGCGTCGTCGGGCGCGCACAGGCGGAAGGCGCTGAACAGGTCGGGCTGCGGCGGATAGACGGTGCCCGCGGCGTACTCCGCGGCCACGAAGTCGCCGAGCCGCCGGGTGGCGTCGGGGTCGAGCAGCGGCTCCACGCGCTCGCGCCAGGCGTCGGGAAGAAGCTCCAGCAGGTCGAAGGACATGCGCGGCAACCTAACATCACGGTCGGACGGATTTCCGCTCATCCGCCCCCACCGCGCCGGTCAGAGGCGCCCGGTCCTGGAGGACGCCGGGTCGGGCAGGGCGTCGTCCATCGACTGGAAGCGCAACACGGTGGCGAGGAGGAAGTCGCGCACGATCCGCTCGTCGCCCGGGGGCAGGTGGTCGAGCATCGGCTCCATCTGGCTGTCGGCCGCGTCCTGGGCCTGCCGGAGCTGGCGGCGTCCCGTCTCGGTGAGCGCGAGGCGGACGAGACGGCGGTCGGCGACCTCCCGTCGCCGTTCGATCCAGCCCGAGCGCTCGAGGTGGTCGACCGTGTGGTTGAGTGTCGAGGGGGCGATGCCGCAGCGCCTGGCGAGTTCCCGCTGGGTGAGGGCCGATCCTCGCTCGAGGGAGTCGAGGACGGCCAGGCCGTGCGGTGTGAGGCCGTAGCCGCCCATGAGCCGTTGCCAGTGCATGGCGACGACGTGACCGGCGACGGCCAGCAGGCGGGACAGCGACATGCGTTCGAGGTCGGCCTCAGAGGTTCGCACGGCAGACATTCTCTGTGTTCAGGGCGCGGAGGGCCAGCGGAGAGGCCGACCCGTGAGGTCACCGTGAGGGGACCCGGAGGGGGTCTGAGAAGTCGGGGGTAAGTTTGACGCCGAACCATTCAGGATCGAACAGACCGATCTGGAACCCCTCCATGACCTTGCGCTCGGCTCCTCCCCTGCCCGCGTCCTCGACCGGCTCGCCCGGACGACGCCGCTGGCTGGGGATGGTGGTGATCAGCCTCGCGGTCTCGCTGATCATCGTCGACGCCACGATCGTCAACGTCATGCTGCCCCGGATCGTGACCGAGCTGCGGCTGACGACCACTACCGCCGAGTGGATCACGTCGATCTACTCCCTCGTGTTCGCGGCGCTGCTGATCCCGTTCGGGCGGGCGGCCGACGCGTACGGCAGGCGCCGGATGATCGTCCTCGGCACGGTGGTGTTCGTCCTGGCGAGCGTGCTGGCGGCCCTGTCCGGCAGCGGACCCGCGCTGGTCGGGGCACGGCTCCTGCAGGGGGTCGGCGCGTCGATGATCCTGCCGGGCGCGCTGTCCACGGTGACGTCCGTCTTCACCGGCCGGGATCGTGCGATCGCGTTCGGCATCTGGGGGTCGCTCATCGGGGGCATGGCCGCCCTGGGCCCGCTGCTCGGCGGCTGGCTCGCGACGTCGTACGGCTGGCGCTGGGCGTTCGGCGTGAACGTTCCGCTCGGCGCGCTGATCGTCGTCGGCACGGTGCTCCTGGTGGCCGAGACGCGTGATCCGGCGGTGCGCCGCGTCGGCGACTGGCCGGGCACGGTGCTCAGCACGGGCGGTCTCGGGGCGCTGGTGTTCGCGCTGATCGAGGGCCAGCGGTACGGCTGGTGGGCGGCCACCCGGCCGTTCGCCGCCGGGCCGCTGCACTGGCCGGACGTCGGCGTGTCGCCGATCCCGGTGGCGCTGGCCTCCGGAGTCGTGATGCTGGTGGCGCTCGTCGTGGTCGAGCGGGCGCGGGCGGCGGCGGGCCGGCCGGTCGTGCTCGACCTCTCGCTGTTCCACATCCCCGACTTCCGGCGCGGCAACGCGGCGGCGTCCCTGATCAGCGTCGGCGAGCTCGGGTTGATGTTCGTGCTGCCGCTCTTCCTCCAGGACGTGCACGGGAACTCCCCGTTGCAGGTGAGCGTCGCGATCCTGCCGCTGGCGGTCGGGACCTTCCTGGCGGGCGGGATGTCGGCGCGGCTGTCGCGCCGCCTCGGCGCGGCCCGGACGCTGCAGGCCGGAATGGCCCTCGAGGTGATCGCGGCGGCGCTGATCGGCCTGACCACGCGCGCCGACACCACCGGGTTCGAACTGGCGCCGTGGATGCTGATCTACGGCCTCGGCCTCGGCATGACCAGCGGGCAGCTGACCCGGATCGTGCTGCGCGACGTCCCGCCCGCCAGCACGGGCCTCGCCTCCGGCACCCAGTCGACGGCGCGCCAGGTCGGGTCCGCGCTGGGGATCGCGCTGATCGGCGCGGTCTTCGCGGTGGGGCTGAGCCACGCGATGACCACCCGGCTGCACGAGGCGGGCCTGCCGGCCGGGCAGGGCGCGGCGTACGCCGAGCGGCTGCGCGACAGCGCCGGGACGTTCGCCCGCGATCTGCGCCGGGAGGACCCTCGGCTGTCCCGGGCCGCGAACGAGAGCCTGGCCACGGCCACCGACCGCGCGGCATTCGCCACCGCCGCGCTGCTGGCCGTCGGCCTGCTGCTGACCCTCCGGCTGCGGTCCGGCACGGGTCCGGAAGAATCACCCGCATGATCATCGGCTTCGAGGAAGGGCGATAGTGGCGACCCTCTCCCAGTGGGTCGCCGGCTCGCGGCCCCGAACCCTCCCCAACTCCATCGTCCCCGTCGCCGTCGGTACCGGCGTGGCGATCGGCTACGGCCACTTCGTCTGGTGGCGCGCGCTGCTGGCGCTTGTGGTCGCCATGCTGCTGCAGATCGGGGTGAACTACGCGAACGACTACAGCGACGGGATCCGCGGCACCGACGAGGTCCGCGTCGGCCCCATGCGGCTGGTCGGCTCCAAGGTCGCGCCGCCGAAGCAGGTCCTGGCGGCGGCCTTCGGCTGCTTCGCGCTCGCCGCGGTGGCCGGTCTGGTCCTCGCGGCGGTCACGACCTGGTGGCTGGTGCTGATCGGCGCGGTGGCGATCGCGGCCGCCTGGTTCTACACCGGGGGCTCCCGCCCGTACGGCTATCGCGCGCTGGGCGAGCTGTCGGTCTTCGTCTTCTTCGGCCTCGTCTCGGTGGTCGGCACGGCGTACGTGCAGCTGGAGAGCCTGCCGTGGGCGGCGTGGGTGGCCTCGGTCCCGGTCGGGCTGCTGTCGTGCTCGATGCTGGTCGTCAACAACCTGCGCGACATCCCCACCGACGCCAAGTCCGGCAAGCGCACGCTCGCGGTCCTGCTCGGTGACTGGCGCACGCGGGTGCTGTACAGCGGCTGCTTCGTCGCGGCGTTCCTGTGCGTGCTGGCGGTCGCGGTCTCCCGGCCGTGGGCGATGATCACGCTGTTGTCGGCGCTGTGGGCGATCGCGCCGAACGCCAAGGTGCTGCGCGGCGCGAAGGGCCCGGCGCTGATCGCCGTGCTCGGCGAGACCGGCCGGCTGCAGATCATCTTCGGGGCGCTGTTCACCCTCGGCCTGGCTCTGTAGGAGTCGTCCTCGGCCCGGCCCTCTGACGGTCGTCCCCGGGTCCGGCTCTCCGACGGCCTCGGGGACGTGAGCCGGATCACTCTCTCTGCGGGATGATTGAAGTTTCAATTAGCGTTCACAACCGTTGCCGGTGGAGCGACCACCGGAGACGACCCGAAGAGGAGTCATCGTGAGCGACTCGCTGAGCATCGACCCCACCGCTCAGGACATCCTGTTCCGTACGGCCCGTACGGCGAACACCTTCACCGACGAGCCGGTCTCGGACGACCAGGTGCGCGCCATCTACGACCTCGTCAAGTGGGCGCCCACGGCGATGAACATCCAGCCGCTGCGCGTGGTCCTGGTCCGGTCCCCGGAGGCCCGTGAGCGCCTCGTCACGCACATGGCGGAGGGCAACAAGGCCAAGACCGCGGCCGCGCCGCTGGTGGCGGTCCTCGCGGCCGACAGCGACTTCCACGAGCACCTGCCGACCGTCTTCCCGCACCGCCCCGAGGCGCGGGACGACCTGCACGGCGCGCCCGAGGTCCGCGCCAGGATGGCGGCGTTCAACGGCGCGATCCAGGTGGGCTACTTCATCGTCGGCGTTCGCGCCGCCGGCCTGGCCGCCGGGCCGATGGCGGGCTTCGACGCCGAAGGAGTCGCCAAGGAGTTCTTCCCCGAGGGCGGCCACCAGGTGCTCGCCGTCGTCAACATCGGCAGGCCCGGCCCCGACGCCTGGTTCCCGCGCAACCCGCGGCTGGAGTACGACCAGGTGGTCACCACCGTCTGAGCACGCGACCGCGAGGCATAACGGACGTATCCCCTCGCATCCGACACCGGATATCGGCTCGGTTGCCCGCATCCGCGATGGTTACACTGATCCGCGTGACAGCGTTCCGGATCAGTGAGGTCGCGTCCCTGCTCGGCGTCAGCGCCGACACGGTGCGACGGTGGATCGACTCGGAGAAACTGCCCGCCCGACGGGACGAGCAGGGCCACCGGATCGTCTCGGGGGCGGACCTGGCGGCCTTCGTCCGCTCCCCCGCCGATCGGGGCGGCACGGCCCCGTCCTCGGCCCGCAACCGGCTGCGCGGCATCGTCACCGAGGTCGTACGCGACGGCGTCATGGCACAGGTCGAGATCCAGGCCGGGCCGTTCCGCGTCGTCTCCCTCATGAGCCGGGAGGCGGCCGACGAGCTCGGCCTGGAGCCCGGCGTGGTCGCCGTGGGGGTCATCAAGTCCACCAACGTCGTCGTGGAGCTGCCTTCATGATCGGTCATCGCACCATCCTCCGGACCGCCTCGATCGTCGGGCTCGCGGCCGCCCTCGCGGCCGGCTGCGGCGACAAGGGGGTCAAGAAGGACTCCGGCGACAAGGCCGCCACGCGGACGGTCGTGGTCTTCGCCGCGGCCTCCCTGACCGAGTCGTTCACCTCCCTGGGCAAGTCCTTCGAGTCGAGCCATCCCGGCGTCCGGGTGAAGTTCAACTTCGGCGGCAGTTCGGCCCTGGCCCAGCAGATCGACCAGGGCGCCCCCGCGGACGTCTTCGCCGCGGCCAGCCCCGCCACGATGAAGCAGGTCACCGACGCGGGCCGGGCGTCGACGCCGCGCGTGTTCGCGCGCAACCGCCTGGAGATCGCGGTCCCGAAGGGCTCCTCCGGCAAGGTCACGTCTCTCAAGGACCTGGCGGACCCGAAGGTGAAGGTCGTGCTCTGCGCCCCGCAGGTGCCCTGCGGCGCGGCGGCGCTCAAGGCCCTCGCGGCCGCCAAGCTCACCGTGAAGCCGGTCTCGCAGGAGCAGGACGTCAAGGCCGCCCTCACCAAGGTGCGGCTGAACGAGGCGGACGCCGCCCTCGTCTACCGGACGGACGTCAAGGCGTCCGCCGGGCAGGTCCAGGGCATCGACTTCCCCGAGGCCGCCCAGGCGATCAACGACTACCCGATCGCCGCGCTCACCAAGGCGCCGCAGCCCGGCCTGGCCGGGGAGTTCGTCCAGTCGGTGCTCTCCCCCCAGGGCCAGGCGACGCTGCAGCAGGCCGGATTCGAGAAACCGTGAACCGGCGGGCGCCCTGGGTGCTGGTGCTTCCGGCCCTCATCGGGCTCGCCTTCCTCGTCCTTCCCCTCCTGGGCCTGCTGGTGCGCGCGCCGTGGTCGACGCTCGGCACGCGTCTGGTCCGGTCCGAGATCCTCGACGCCCTGCGGCTGTCGCTGGTCAGCGCGACGCTCGCCACGCTGCTGTGCCTGCTCGTGGGAGTCCCGCTGGCCTGGGTGCTGGCCCGGATCGACTTCCCCGGCCGGCGGCTGGTGCGCGCCCTCGTCACCGTGCCGCTGGTCCTGCCCCCGGTGGTCGGCGGCGTGGCGCTGCTCCTGGCGCTGGGCCGCAACGGCCTCGTCGGGCGCTGGCTGGACCGCTGGTTCGGCGTGACGCTGCCCTTCACGACCGCGGGAGTGGTGTTGGCGGAGGCGTTCGTGGCCCTGCCGTTCCTCGTGATCAGCGTGGAGGGCGCGGTGCGCGCGGCCGACCTGCGCTACGAGGACGCCGCGGCGACGCTCGGCGCCTCGCGATGGACGACGTTCCGGCGCGTCACGCTGCCCCTGATCGCGCCGGGGGTCGGCGCCGGGGCGGTGCTGTGCTGGGCGCGGGCGCTCGGTGAGTTCGGCGCCACCATCACGTTCGCCGGCAACTTCCCGGGCCGTACCCAGACCATGCCGCTCGCCGTCTACCTCGCGCTGGAGAACGACCCGCAGTCCGCGATCGTGCTCAGCCTCGTGCTGCTGGCCGTGTCGATCGTCGTGCTGGCGGGCCTACGGGGGCGATGGGTGTCGTGATCGACGCTCGGCTGGTCGTACGGCGCGGGACCTTCACCCTCGACCTGGCGCTCACCGCCGCGCCGGGTGAGGTGGTGGCGCTGCTCGGCCCGAACGGCGCGGGCAAGACCACCGCGCTGCGCGCGCTCGCCGGCCTGACACCGCTGTCGGAGGGGCACATCCGCGTCGAAGGCGAGGAGTGGCACGACCGCCCCGCCGAGCGCCGCGCCGTCGGCGTCGTCTTCCAGGACTACCTCCTCTTCCCCCACCTGTCCGCCCTGGAGAACGTCGCGTTCGGCCCGCGCTGCCAGGGTGTCGGCCGGCGGGAGGCACGCCGGCTCGCGGCCGAGTGGCTGGAGCGGGTGGGTCTCGCCGACCAGGCGGCCCGCAGGCCCCGCACGCTGTCGGGCGGGCAGGCGCAGCGCGTCGCGCTGGCCCGCGCGCTGGCCGTACGGCCCCGGTTGCTGCTGCTCGACGAGCCGCTGTCCGCCCTGGACGCCCACACCCGCCTGACCGTGCGCGCCGGGCTGCGCCGCCACCTCGCCGACTTCGACGGCGCCGCCGTCCTGGTCACGCACGACGCCCTCGACGCCATGGCGCTGGCCGACCGGCTCGTGGTCATCGAGAACGGCGGCGTCGTGCAGGAGGGAACGCCCGCGCACGTCGCCCGGCACCCGCGCACCGACTACGTCGCCCGGCTCGTCGGCCTCAACCTCTACCGGGGAACGGCCCACGGCCACTCCGTCACCCTCCCCGGGGACACCGTCGTCTTCAACACGGCCGAGGCCCTGGACGGAGACGTCTTCCTGGCCTTCCCCCCGTCGGCCGTCGCCCTCTTCCGTACGCGCCCCGACGGGAGCCCCCGCAACCTCTGGGAGGCGACGGTCGGCGGGTTCGAACCGCACGCCGACCAGATCCGGATCCACCTGGAGGGACCCGTTCCCGCGGCCGCCGACGTGACGCCCGCGGCGCTCGCCGAGCTCCGCCTCGCCGAGGGGGACCGCGTCTGGGCCGCGGTGAAGGCCGCCGAGACCCACGCATATCCGGCCTGACGGCGACCCACGGATATCTGCGCCGACGGCGCGTTGTTTTCGGTGATGGCGGAAGGGTCGCCCTAAAGTAGCGCGCATGCCCCCCATGCCACGCGTCGCCGCGCTGGCCGCGGTCGCGCTGGCACTGGCCGGCTGCGGCATCGCCTCCGGCGACGAGCGGATCAACCTGACCGTCCTGGCCGCCTCATCGCTGACCGAGGCGTTCGAGGAGCTCGGCACCGCGTACGGCGCGGCGGCGAAGAACGTGACCGTGCGGTTCGAGTTCGCCGGCTCGCAGGATCTGGCGATGGACGTCGAGGAGCGGGAGCCCGCCGACGTGCTGGCCACCGCGGACCAGGCGTCCATGGACACCGTGGCCGACAGGGTCACCGGCCGTCGCGCGTTCGCCTACAACTCCATGACCATCGCCGTGGCACCCGGCAATCCGAAGCACGTCCAGGGACTCGCCTCACTCGCCGACAGCCGGCTGCGCGTGGTCCTGGGCGGCCCGATCGTGCCGGTCGGACGGTACGCGGCCCAGGTCCTGGCCAAGGCGGGCGTCACCGTACGGCCGCGGTCGGAGGAGGCCGACGCGCGTACCGTGCTCACCCGGGTCCGTACGGGCCGGGCCGACGCGGGGATCGTCTACGTGACCGACATGAGGTCGGCGGGCATCTCGGCGACGAGCGTGCCGATCCCGGCCCAGCAGAACGTCACCGCGACCTACTTCGCCGCCGCGCTGCGCGCGAGCGACCACGAGCCGGCGGCGAAGGCGTTCGTCGCCTGGCTGCGCTCCCCCACCGCGACCGCCATCCTGCGCAAGTACGGCTTCCCGACACCGTGACCGCCCTCCGCGCGCCTCACGATCGTTCGCCGCGTACCGCGTAGTCGGCCAGGGAGGCGTCCAGCAGGCCGAACACCTGGCGGGCCGAGCGGGTCACGGCGGCGGCGATCTCCTGGTCTCCCTCGCCCTCCAGAGCCAGGTCCATGGCGTGCTGGAACAGGGTGCGGTGGGCGGTGGTGAGCAGCGCGGCGGCGGCCCTGGGCGTGAGGTCGCCGGGAGCGGCCGACGTTTCGGCGGCGAGCGTGCGGGCGAGGGCGTCCTCGCGCTGGTCGTGCAGCTCGCGCAGGCGGGCGGTCAGGCCGGCACTGTCGGCGATCATGCGGGCGAAGTCCCGGCCGGTGAAGCCGATCGCGGGGTCGTGCCGTTCGACCGCGGCCAGGAACTCGCGGCGCAGCGCGGCCAGCGCGGACTCGCCGTCGGCCCGGGAGGCGACGGTGCGGGCCAGGGCGGCGGTGAAGGTCTCGTGATGGTCGAGGGCGAGGTCCTCCTTGCGGGGGAAGTAGTTGGTGACGGTCATCTTGGCCACCTGGGCGGCGGCCGCGATCTCCGCGATGGTCACCGCCTCGAAGCCGCGCTCGAGGAACAGCCGCGTCGCGGTGTCGGAGATCGCCTGGCGGGTCTGCTGCTTCTTCAGCTCACGAAGTCCTGCGGGCATGGCACCCATCCTTTCATAGACTCCCCCTAAATTAATACTTGACACAAACTTAGGTTCAACCTAAGTTCGACTCCGCAACCGAACGAGAGGAGCACGTATGAACATGCGCATCACCCCTCCGGCAGGACGCCGCAAGGGCCGCGCCCAGGACGCCGGGCCGATCCGTCGGATCCGCCCGGCCCACCGGCCGGTGCCGCCCCGGCCACGGCGCGGCGACAAGGGCCGCTGAGGCGAGCGCCGTGCACGTTCCCGCCGCCTCCGGAGAGGTCGAGGCCGTGCCGGCGAGGCTGCGGCTCCCGGCGTCGGGCGCGCCTGACGTTCCCGCCGACGCGGGCCCACGCCCGCGCGCCCCCGCGCGGGCGGGGGGCCCGGCCGGGGGGTGGGCGCCGGCCGGCGGCCCCCCCCGGCCCCCCCCCGCCCCGGGGGACTGGGG
>NZ_JBFAUM010000016.1:0-189759 GCF_040679195.1 Actinoallomurus sp. NPDC052308
GGGAGGCATGGTCGCGGGTCGGCGGCATGCTGACGGAGGCGTACCTGCCGGCCGCACAGCGCGCGGCGCTGTTCCGCGCCGCCGCGACCATCCCGCGGCGACGGCGCCGGGGAGGTCGTCGATCGGGCCGAGGGCGACCAGCCGGTCGCGAAGCCGAGCGGGATCGGCCCCGAGTCCGTCGAGCGCGGCGGCGTGGACGACGAGGACCGGTCGGACCAGCGCGGCGCGGAGCCGGGACCAGCCGTCGGCGAACGCCGGGAACAGCCTCTTGCGCGGCACCTGATCGACGTGGACCCAGGCGACGTCGGCGGTCTCGAACGACGCCCGGCGGACGTCGGGCCGCTCGGCGACGGACGCGATCACCGTTTCGTACGACCAGCCGCCGTGGTGCTCGCCGATCAGGCCGTGTACCCGGACGACGGACGGGTCGAGCGTGCTCTCCTCCCCCGCCTCGCGCAGCGCGCCGGCGATCGCGTCCTCGTGGCTGTGCCGCGCGCCGCCGAGGATCCCCCAGGTGCCGCCGCCGATGGACAGACGGGCGCGCTTCTGCAGGAGCACGTGAGGCTCGGGAGCCAGGTGGTACAGGAGCAGACCGGCCGCGCCATGGCGGCCCCAGTGCCGATGACCGGCGTCGCAATTCACCCAGCCGTCCCCGTCGCCCATACCAGTGAGGGTAATGGGCAGGTCGGGACGGCTACCGCTGAAAACCACCCTTACCACCCGGCTGACCACTGGTTTTTCGGGCATTGACGGCGTCTCTCGACCGGGTTAGCTTCCGAGCACTGAAAAGAAAGTTTCTTTTCAGTGAGTACGGCGCCGTGCTCCTCCCGCCACACCGAGGAGCCAACTTGAGACGGAACATCCTCCGGCTCGTCGTCGCGTTCGCGGCGGCGGCCCTCCTCACCCTGCCCCATTCGACCCCGTACGCCCACGCGGCCACCGCCCCGACCGCCACGTTCACCAAGGACTCCGGCTGGGGCAGCGGCTACCAGGGCAAGTACACGATCACCAACGGCGGTTCCACGACCCTCAACGGCTGGAAGGTCGAGTTCGACGTGCCCGCCGGCGGCTCGGTCGGCGCGTACTGGGACGCCCTGATGACCCAGAGCGGCACCCACTACACCTTCACCAACCGGGAGTACAACGGCACGCTGGCGCCCGGCGCGTCGGCGAGCTTCGGCTGGACGGGCGCGCCCGAGTCGGCCACGCCGCTGAACTGCAAGCTCAACGGGCAGCCGTGCGACGGCAGCGGAGGCGGAGGAGGCGGTGGCGGTGACACGTCGCCGCCGACGGTGCCCACCGGTCTGCGCGTGACCGGTACGACGTCCAGTTCGATCAGCCTCTCGTGGACGGCGTCCACCGACAACGTCGGCGTCACGGGCTACCGGGTCTACGAGGGGTCCACGGTGGTCGCCACCACGACCTCGACCAGCGCCACGATCGGCGGGCTGGCCGCGAGCAGCAGCCACACCTACTCCGTCACCGCCCGGGACGCGGCCGGGAACGAGTCCGCCAAGAGCGCCACCGTGTCCGGCACGACGCAGTCCGGCGGCGGGGGCGGCGGCGGGACCTACCAGAAGGTCGGCTACTACCCCCAGTGGGGCATCTACGGCCGCAACTTCTGGATGAAGAACCTCGACACCGACGGCGCGGCCGGCAAGCTCACCGTGCTGAACTACGCGTTCGAGAACCTCGACCCGAACAACCTGACCTGCGCCGAGACGACCAAGGGCACGACGTCCAACCCGGAGGACCCCGACCAGGGCACCGGGGCCGGTGACGCGTACGCCGACTACGGCGCCTCGGTGTCGGCGGCCAACAGCGTCGACGGCGTCGGCGACACGTGGGACCAGAAGCTCAAGGGCAACTTCAACCAGATCAAGAAGTTGAAGGCGAAGTACCCGAACCTGAAGGTGCTCGTGTCGATCGGCGGGTGGACGTACTCGAAGTTCTTCTCCGACGCCGCCAAGACCGACGCCGGGCGCAAGAAGCTCGTCAGCTCCTGCATCGACATGTTCATCAAGGGCAACCTGCCCGTGTCGTCCGACGGTACCGGCGGGTCGGGCACCGGCGCGGGCGTGTTCGACGGCATCGACGTCGACTGGGAGTGGCCGGGCAGCCCGGACGGCCACCCCGGCAACCACTACGATCCCGCCGACAAGGCGAACCTCACCGCGCTGCTGGCGGAGTTCCGCAGCCAGCTGAACGCCCTCGGCAGCGGCTACCTGCTGACCGCCTTCACCCCGGCCGACCCGGTCAAGATCAACGCGGGCTGGGACCTGTCCAAGATCTTCAACTCCTTGGACTTCGCCAACGTGCAGGGGTACGACTTCCACGGCTCGGGCAGCGACAACTCCTGGGAGCCGAACCGCACCGGCCACCAGGCGAACCTGTACGTCGACACGGACGATCCGTACTCCACCCACTTCAGCGTCGACTCGGCCGTGAAGGTCTACACCGACGCCGGGGTGAACACCCGGAAACTCACCATCGGGATCCCGTTCTACGGCCGGGGCTGGCAGCAGGTGGCCGACGGCGGCAAGAACGGCGAGTGGCAGGCGGCGAACGGCGCGGCGCCCGGCGACTTCCCCGAGGAAGCGGGCACGCGCGGATACAAGAACATCGCCACGAACGTCCCGGGCTGCACCGTCTACCACGACGAACAGGCCATCGCGACGTACTGCTACACGGGCGCGAACGGCCAGTGGTGGTCCTTCGACGACCCGTGGTCGATCGGCAAGAAGACCGACTACATCAAGTCCAAGAACCTGCTCGGCGCGATGATCTGGGAGATGTCCGGTGACACCGGCCCCCTGATGACCGCCCTCGACAGCGGCCTGCACTGAGCCGTGCGGGCCGGCGCTCCCTCCGTGAGCGCCGGCCCGCACGGGGCGGTCCGGGGCCGCCGGGTGACGCGAACACCCCGCGACCTGATCACCAGGCCACGCCCCGGTACGTGCGCGTGCCGCATAGGGTTGGGCTCATGGTGGATGCCGGAGCAGTGGTCGACCTGCTGAAAGACGCACGGGAGCGGCGCACCGCCCCGCTGATTCTCGAGTTGGACCTCACCGACGGGATCGTCGAAGGGCCGCCCGCCGACCCGGTGTCCGCGCTGGTCTCGATGCGCCGGGCACACCTGCGGGACGTCCTGGCCGGGCTGCGGAAGGGCGGTTCCGACCCTCGCGTCAAGGCGCTCATCGTACGGATCGGCGGCGGCCGGCTCGGCCTGGCCGTGGCCCAGGAGCTCCGGGCGGCCGTCCAGGCGTTCCGCGACGCGGGCAAGCTGACCGTGGCCTGGGCCGAGTCCTTCGGCGAGACCGGCCGCGGGACCGTCCCCTATTACCTGGCGACCGCGTTCGAGCGGATCTACCTGCAGCCGTCGGGGGACCTCGCGCTGACCGGCGTCGCGCTCGAAGAGCCCTTCTTCAACGAGGCGCTGGAGAAGGCCGGGATCACGCCGCGCTTCGCCAAGCGGCACGAGTACAAGACGGCCGCCAACACCTTCATGGAGCGCACGTACACCCCCGAGCACCGGGAGATGTCCGACCGCATCGTCTCCTCCATCGGTGCGCAGGTGGTCGCGGGGGTGGCCGCCGGGCGCGGGCTGCCGGAGGAGCGCGTCCGTGAGCTGATCGACCAGGCGCCGCTCCTGGGCCCCGAGGCCCTCGAGGCCGGGCTGGTCGACCGGCTGGCCTACCGCGACGAGGTTTATGCCGAGGTCCGCGCCGCGGCCGGCGGCGTCCGCGGCGGCGAGGTCCGGCTGCGCTACGTCGCGCGGTACAACCGGGGTCAGAACGTGACCAAGCGGATACCCCGCCCCCAGCAGGACGTCGTCGCGCTGATCCAGGGGCATGGGCCGATCCGGCTGGGCCGGAGCGGTCGCGGCCTCCTGCCGGGACAGGGCGCCTCGATCGGCTCGGACACCATCGCGGCGGCGTTTCGCGCGGCGGCCCGGGACGACAAGGTCAAGGCGATCGTGTTCCGGGTCGACAGCCCCGGCGGTTCGTACGTCGCGTCGGACACGATCTGGCGCGAGGTCGTCCTCGCCCGCAAGGCCGGCAAGCCCGTCATCGTGTCGATGGGCAACGTCGCCGCGTCGGGCGGCTACTTCGTGGCGGCGCCCGCCGACACCATCGTGGCGCAGCCGGGCACGCTGACCGGCTCGATCGGGGTCGTCATCGGCAAGCCGGTCATCGGTGACCTGCTCGACCGGCTCGGCATCGGGCTCGGCAGCGTGGAGCACGGCGCGCACGCCCGGATGTACGCGCCGACGCGTGACTTCACCGACGAGGAGTGGTCGCGGATCAACACCTTCCTCGACCGGGTGTACGACGACTTCGTCGGCAAGGTGGCCGAGGGCCGCGCGATGTCCCGCGAGCGCGTGCACGAGCTGGCCCGGGGGCGGGTGTGGACCGGCGCCGACGCCCACGAACGCGGCCTGGTCGACGAGCTCGGCGGACTGGCGTACGCCCTCGACCTGGCGAGGAAGAAGGCCGGGCTGGCCGCCGACGCGCCCGTGCGGGCCTACCCTCGCGTCTCGCCGCTCGATCGTCTTCGTCCGGCCGAGTCCAGCGACGACCGTACGGCCGCGAGCGCGCGCGTGGACGCGTGGGGCCCGCTCACCGGAGTCGCCACGCGTATCGGCCTGCCCTCCGGCGGCCCGCTGATGCTGCCGGGCGCCTGGGAGATCCGCTGATGGGGACCGGGCGCACGCCCGGGCCCGGCACGGCGTGACCGTGGGCGAGGTCACGCCGGCCGACTTCACCGAGGCGCTGGCGACGTTCGCGACCGGCGTCGTGGTCGTGACCGTACGGGACGGACGCGACGACATCGGCACGACCCTGACCGCGTTCTCCTCCGTCTCCCTCGACCCGCCGATGGTCCTGATCGGCGTCGGCACCGGCTCGTACCTCGGCGAGGTCCTGCACCGGTGCGATCGCTGGGCCGTGACGGTGCTGTCCGCGGCCCAGCGGGCGATCGCCGGCCGGTTCGCGGCGGCGGGCCGGCCCAGCGCTCGGCTGCTGATCGCCGGAGAGCCGCACCATCGGGGCCCGAGTTCCGGCGCGCTGGTGATCGAGGGAGGCTCGGCCGCCCTGGAGTGCGAGACCCGGCAGCGCGTCACGGCGGGTGACCATGTCCTCTTCATCGCCGAGATCCTCGCGGTCGACTACGTCGACGTCGGACGGCCGCCCCTGATCCGCGTCAACCGCCGATACCGCTGACGATAACGATCACGGCCAGCAGGGCGACGACCCCGAAGATCGCCCGAGCCGTCTACCGCACGCATAGGCCGCGCATCGCCTCGCGAGCTGATTCCCTGTCAGCTTCTCGACCGTGAACGTTCGAGCTTGGGGCTCGGGTGTTCACGCCTTGTTGCGCTCCCCGTCGCGGCTGGGTGTCGTGCCGGGGTCGATTCTCCCCTCCCCCTTTGGGGGTGGGGACGGGCATGCTGACGAATGCCCACGCCACGCACGCCCGTTTCCGATGGTGGCGGCGATGACGTCGGCGGGGCCAGCGAACCCGCACCGGCGACAACAAAAAGTGTTCCGGTCGGGCCGGTTCGCGCGCTCGGTGTGTCCGCACCAGGGCACGGGACACCGCTGGGAGGTGTAGGCCGGGTCCACTGCCGGGCGAACACGCACTGGGCGAACGCGACCGCCGACACCTCATTCGCCGCGGTGTTGCACAGGGACAGGGTCGCCGCCAGCGCCGCCGCCTGCTCAGGCGTCGGCAGCAGCTTCACCCGCACCACCAGCTTCACACTACGTGACCATACCAATACGACCCGTTGATGTCACCGTGAGGGACATCAGACCCGGACGTTCGCCGAGGGCCGCAGTGTTGTCCACGACAGCGGCCGTTACTCAGATGACCGGCGGGACCCCGTCGGCCGTCTGATCGTCGCCGCCGCCTCGCCTGATGGCGATCGCAAGACGCGCGAACGAACGCCGGCAAGGCTCAGTCGCTGGATGGCCCCGAAGTGTCGGCCCCGCGTGCGTCAGCTGCGCTCGCAACCGGACCCGAGCGCAGGACCTTCGCGACGGCGGCCTCGACACAGGCGCCCGATGCGCTGCGCGTGCTTTTGCGCCAAGGTGTTGCCAGGGCGAGTGAGCCTGGATCGGCAGCCATGTGCCTTCTCCTCACCGGATAGCCGGTCGAACAGCCCAGCTGACCGGCATGCTTGATACGCGTAGTCATTACCGTCGGACACCGTGTAACGGATACCCGAAGGTGACGCTGATCTAACCAGACCGGCGAGGCCTCTGGCAGAAGATCATCGGGTTTCATCCAACGCAATACAGATCCATTGCCCGGCCGACCGGCACCCGGTCCGTCGTCGCCCCATCCTGCCATCAGTCGTCGTCGCGCGCATTGCCGTCGGGTCCCTTCGCCCCGGCCGGAACGGGCCGCTTCCCCCGGCCTGCGTCGCGCCCGCCCCACAGGCAGGGCGGCGAACCGAGCGGCGAGACCTGGCGCGGGGCCGGCGGTGCCCGCGGAGCGCCACCGGACGCGTCCCAGAACGAAGGTCGCGAGTATCGCCCATATCGTTCGATACCGCCTGGTAGCCATTCCCGAAAAGGCAGTCATCTGGGCAGATGCCCTGTCCACCTGCTTGCTCCCTTTCACGGTCACATGTCGCCATAGGACATGTTCACGAGTCATTCGTGACACTTGTCCCTAGGCGGCGCATAGCGCGCCCTGCCATTCTCTCTTCTCGTAACACCCGGAACTCACCGGACCAGCCCACTCCTCCGAGCAGAGGACACAGCGGTGGAAAAGCAGTACGAGGTGTATTGCCAGAAAGACCGGCTCTTCTATGACGTCATGGACGGTCAGGAGAGCCCGGCTTTCGCCATCGCCGACGAGCCTCTCCCCGAGGGATGGCAGCGGATTCGCCGTAGCGAATGGCTGGTCTACGTCCCGCCGGCCCAGGAGATCCCCCGGCAAGGTTGGAAGATCCACGTGTCGGCCTGTCACGAGAACGCCGAAGACGTGCTCGTCCGAGTCCGGGACTACTGCGTTCCGAGGACGGTTTCGTTCAAGCACCTGCGCAGTTCCGACGTCCTTCTGATGCGCAACGCGAAATACGCGGGACGCGGGGGGAGCGGGAAACTCATCACCATTTACCCGCGGAATGACGCCGAGCTCGAGCGGATCCTGCACGACCTCGGCGAACTCCTCGCCGGCGAGCCCGGTCCGTACATCCTCACCGACCTGCGGATCGGGGACGGCCCGCTCTACGTGCGCTACGGTGGCTTCGCCGAGCGCCACTGCAAGGACGAGGACGGACGGCTCGTCTCGGCCATCGAGGACGGCGAGGGACGGCTCGTACCCGACCGCCGGGACCCGGTCTTCCGGGTGCCGGACTGGGTTACCGTGCCGGACTGCCTGCGCCCTCACCTGGATGCCCGCAACGCGGTGACGATGGCGGGCCTGCCGTACCAGGTGACCGAGGCGCTCCACTTCTCCAACGGCGGCGGCGTCTACGCCGCCGAGGACACCCGGACCGGCGAACGCGTCGTGCTCAAGGAAGGCCGGCCGTACGCCGGACTGGCGGCCGACGGCGCCGACGCGGTGACCCGGCTCCGCCGCGAGCGCGACATGATGCGGCGCCTCGCCGACATCGACGGCGTGCCCGCGGTGCGCGACTACTTCACCCTCGGCGACCATGAGTTCCTCGTTCAGGAGTTCGTCGAGGGACGGCCGCTCAACACCTTCTTCGCCGAGCGGCATCCGCTGCTCGACCCCGAACCCGATCCGAGCCGGGTCGCCGAGTACACCGCGTGGGCGCTGCAGGTCTACGAGAGCACCGAACGCGTCGTCGAGGCCGTGCACTCCCGCGGGATCGTCTTCAACGACCTGCACATGTTCAACATCATGGTGCGCCCGGACGACACCGTCGCGCTGATCGACTTCGAGACGGCGGCGCCGGCCGCCGACGAGGGCCGGCAGATCCTCGCCAACCCAGGATTCCTCGCCCCGCCGGACCGCCGGGGCGTCGCCGTCGACCGATACTGCCTCGCGTGCCTCAAGCTCGCGCTGTTCGCACCGCTGACCACGATCTTCCAGCTCGACCGTACGAAGGCAGCCCACCTCGCCGAGGTGATCGCCGAGCGGTTCCCGCTGCCGGACGGCTACCTCGAGTCGGCCGTGGCGGAGATCTCCCGTGACGTCGCCACGGGAAGCCGGATCGTCGGGTCCATCCCCTCGATCCAGCCCGATCCGGACGGTTGGGAGGAGGCGCGCTCGGCGCTGAGCAGGGCGATCCTGGCCAGTGCCACGCCGGACCGCGACGACCGGCTGTTCCCCGGCGACATCCAGCAGTTCGGCGGCACCGCCCTCGGCCTGGCGTACGGCGCGGCGGGCGTCCTTTACGCCCTGGACGTCACAGGATGCGCGGTCGAGCACGATGGCTGGCTGATCGAGCACGCCACGAACCCCCCGCCCGGCAGCGGTCTCGGTCTGTACGACGGGCTGTACGGCGCCGCCTTCACGCTGGCCCACCTCGGGCACCTCGACGCCGCGGGCAAGGTCGTCGACATCTGCCTCAGCGAGCGGTGGGATCGTCTCGGCACCGACCTGTACGGCGGACTGCCGGGCATCGCGCTCACACTGGAGCGGCTCGCCGGCCCGCTGGAGGCGCCGGCCCTCCGGGACGCGGCGACGCGGGCCGCACAGTCGGTCGCCGACCAGGTCGTGGCGGCGACCGAGGCGCCCGCCCGGCCCGGGCTGCTGCGCGGGATGTCCGGCCCGGCGCTGATGTTCGTCCGGTTCTACGAGCGCACCGGCGACCCGAACCTTCTCGACCTGGCCGCTGCGGCCATCCGGCTGGACCTCCAGCGATGCGTGACCGACAAGAACGGCGCGCTGCACGTCGACGAGGGCTCACGGATCCTGCCGTACCTCGGCCGGGGCAGCGTGGGGATCGGTCTCGTGATCGACGACTACCTCGCCCACCGGGAGGACGAGCGGTTCCGGGAGGCTCGCGAGGCGATCCGGGTCGCCGCCCACTCGGTCTACTACGCCCAGTCCGGCCTGTTCAGCGGGCGCGCGGGAATGCTCCTCCACCTCGCCCGGCAGGGCGATCCGCGGGCGGCGGCGCACATCCGCGACCTGGCCTGGCACGCCGTCTCGTACGAGGGCGGCCTGGCCTTCATCGGCGAGAACCTGCTCCGGCTCTCGATGGACCTGGGCACCGGGACCGCCGGCGTCCTGCTCGCGCTCGGCGCGGCACTGCACGACCGGCCGGTCCACCTGCCGTTCCTGGCGGCACCAGAGCAACCCGCGAGAACCCTCGCGGGTGTCGGAGACACGAACACGGCGAGGAGGTGAAACACGATGACGCTTCTCGACATGCAGGGCATGGAGTCCACCCCGGGTGGTGGCGGCGAGACGAACAGCAGCCTGAGCCTGCTGTGCCACAGCTCGCACAGCATCACTGTCTGCCTCTGATGAAGGACATCTGGTCCCGGGAACCATGGCCCGGACCGTGAAGGCAGGGAGACCGATGACGGCGAGTGGGCTCGTGATTCGGGCGATCCGCGACGGCGGCGTCTGGGCGAGCCTGCTCGCCGTCACCTCTTTGGTACGGGCGGGAGCGGAGACGCTCCTGCCGGCCGTCCTCGGCCGCGCCGTGGACGGCGTTCTGCATGACGGCGGGACGTCCACCTGGCCGCTCGCCTACGCCGCCCTGGTGGCCGCCGCCATGACCGGCGACGTCCTCACCGAACTCGCGGTCGGGACCAGCGCGGCCGCCGCCACCGCCCGGATGCGGCACCGCTTCGTACGCCGCCTGCTGGCCCTCGGCCCGTCGGCGTCCGGTCTCGCGGCGGGCGACGTGACCAGCCGGGCCGTCACGGCCACCACGGACACGGGCCTCGCCCCGTCCGCCGTCGTCCTCGCGGTCACCGCCGTCCTGCCGCCGGTCGGCGGGATGATCGCCCTCTTGGTGCTCGACCCCTGGCTGGCGCTGACGTTCGCGCTGGGCCTCCCGGTCATCGTCGTGGTGCTGAACGCCTTCGTCCGGGACACCTCCGCCATCGTCGGCCGCTATCTGGCCGTCCAGGGCGTCATCGCCGCGCGACTCGTCGAGGCGCTGGCCGGCAACCGGACGGTCGCGGCCGCCGGCACCGCCGATCGCGAGACCGCCCGGATCCTCGCGCCTCTTCCCGAGCTCGCCGCGCACGGGCACCGGACCTGGCGCGTGCAGGCCGCGACCGCGGGCCGGGGCACCCTCGCGCTTCCGCTGCTGCAGATCGCGGTCCTGGCCGTCGCGGGCTACGAACTGGCCGCCGGGCGGCTGACCGCGGGCGGGCTGCTGGCCGCCACCCAGTACGCCGGGCTGGGCGCCGACATCGGCCCGGTGATCACACAGCTCGGCCGGCTGGCCCGCGTCCGCGCCGGGGCCGCCCGCCTCGCTCCGGTGCTGGACCGGGAGCCGCCCGCCCACGGCACCGCATCGCCGCCGGAGGGGCCGGGACGCCTGGAGTTCCGCGGGGTGTCGGCCGCACCGGTCCTCGACGGCCTGGACCTCGCGGTTCCCGGTGGCCAGGCCGTCGCCGTCGTCGGCCGGTCCGGGTCGGGCAAGTCGCTGCTGGCCGCGCTGGCCGGTCGCCTCGCCGAGCCGGACACGGGCGAGATCCTGCTCGACGGCGTCCCGCTGCGAGACCTGAGCCGTACGGCGCTCCGGCAGACGGTCGGATACGCATTCGCCCGGCCCGCCCTCTTCGGGGCCACCATCGCCGAGGCGATCACGGGCGACGTCACCACCGCCGACGTCGTGCGGGTGAACGGGTCGACGTCGAGCGAGAAGGCCGCCCCGGCGGCCCACCCCGCACGGGCGACCGATGGGGAGGCCGTCCTAGCGGCCCGTGCGGCGCAGGCGGACGGTGGAGAGGCCATCCTGGCGGCCCGTGCGGCGCAGGCGGACGGGTTCATCCGGCGCCTGCCCGCCGGCTACGCGACTCCCCCGGACGCCGCCCCGCTCTCCGGCGGTGAACTGCAGCGGCTGGGCCTGGCCCGGGCGTTCGCCCATCCCGGACGGGTGCTCATCCTGGACGACGCCACCTCCAGCCTCGACACCGCCACCGAGGTGCACATCGGCGACGTCCTCACGCGCGACCCGCGCACCCGGCTGATCATCGCGCACCGGGCGGCGACGGCGGCCAGAGCCGACCTGGTGGCCTGGCTCGACGGCGGGCGGATCCGCGCCTGCGCTCCGCACCGGGAGTTGTGGGCCGATCCGGAGTACCGGGAGGTGTTCCGCTGATGCCGCGGCGGTGGAGACGTCTCGGCGGCACCCGGGTGCTGATCGCCGCCGTACGCCACCATCCTCGCGAGGCGGTGCTGCTCGCGGTGTGGTCGGCGGTCGAGGCCGCGCCCGTCCTGGTCTTCGGCCGGTCCGTCGCGGGGGCCACCGACGCGTTCCTGGCCCACCGCGTCGAGGCGGGACTGGTCTGGCTGGCCGCGCTGGCCGTGGCGGCGGCCGCGGGCGCGGTCGGCAGCGCCGCCGCGTATCGGCCGCTGGCCGGGATCGTCGAACCCTTCCGGGACGCGCTGGTCCGCCGGGTCGTCCGCGGCGCCGTCCACGAGGCCGTGCGCACGGGCCGCCCCGGCGACGCCGCCGTCGCCCGGCTCACCCAGCACGTCGAGATCGTCCGCGACACGTTCGCGGGCCTCCTCGTGGTCGTCCGGGGATTCGTGTTCACGCTCGTGAGCGCGCTGATCGGCCTGACGGCGCTGATGCCGGTGACGCTGCTCCTCGTGGTGCCGCCGGTCGCGGTGGGACTCGGCCTGTTCCTCGGCATGGTGTCGCGGGCGATGACCCGTCAGCGGGAGCTCATCCTCGCCGAGGAGCGGATCGCCGGATCCGCGACCGCGCTGGCCACCGGCCTCCGCGACATCGTCGCCTGCGGCGCGGAGGACGCCATGGCCGCCGACGTCGGACGGCTGATCGACGCTCAGGCTGCGGCGGCCCGGTCGGTGGCGCGACTCGCCGCCGGACGCACGATCGCGCTGGCCGTCGGCGGGCGCCTGCCGCTCCTGGCGATCGTCGCGGCCGCGCCGTGGCTGCTGCGGCACGGCGCGACGCCCGGCGCGGTGCTCGGCGCGCTCACGTACGTCCTGCAGGGACTCGCCCCGGCGCTGCACACCGCCATCCGGGGGCTGGGCGGCAGCGGGCTGCGTCTCGCGGTGACCCTCGACCGTCTGGTCGAGACCGGTGAGGTCCCCGCCGTGCCGCGCCCCACCGGAGCCGGTGGCGACCTGCGGCTGACCGGCGTGACCTTCACGTACGGGCCGGACGCCGAGCCCGTGATCGACGACCTGTCCCTGGCGGTCCCCGACGGCGACCACCTGGCGGTCGTCGGCCCGAGCGGCATCGGCAAGTCGACCCTGGCCCTGCTCGTCGCCGGGCTGCTCACGCCCTCGCGCGGCACCGTGCTCCTGGGCGGCACGCCCGCCTCGGACGTCGCGCCGGAGGCCCGTACGCTCATTCCCCAGGAGGCGTACGTCTTCGCCGGCACGCTGCGGGACAACCTGTGCTACCTCCGCGGGGACGCCGCGCGTCCGGATGACGACGAGCTCGCCGCGGCGGCGGCCGCAGTCGGCCTGACGGCCCTGGTCGAACGCCTCGGCGGGTACGACGCCGAGGTCGACCCGGCCGCGCTGTCCGCCGGCGAGCGCCAGCTCGTCGCGCTGACCCGCGCGTACCTGTCCCCGGCGCGGCTCGTCCTGCTGGACGAGGCCACCTGTCACCTCGACGCCGCGGCCGAGGAACGCGCCGAAGCGGCCTTCGCCGCGCGGCCCGGCTCCCTGATCGTCATCGCGCACCGGATGACCTCGGCCCGGCGGGCCCGCCGGGTGCTCATGCTCGACGGTACGCGGGCCTGGCTCGGCCGCCACGAGGACCTGCTGACCCGCTGCGGGCCGTACCGGGACCTGCACGGGCACTGGGCCGCGAACGGCGTCGGCTCAGAACCGGCCCGCGTCGTCGGCGATGCGGACGGCGTCGGCTCAGAGCCAGCCCGCGTCGTCGGCGATGCGGATGGCGTCGACCCGGTTGCGCGCCCCTATCTTCCCGATGACGCGCGACATGTGGTTCCGGACGGTGCGGACCGACAGGAACAGGTGGTTCGCGATCTCGGCGGATGACGCTCCCTGCGCGGCCAGTCGCAGGACGTCGAGCTCCCGGTCGGTGAGGGGGCTCTCGACGGTCTCGAGGGCCGCGAAGGCCAGCTCCGCGTCGATGACCCGCTCACCCTGCGCGACCCGCCGGACGGCGTCGGCCAGGTCCTCCGGAGGGGTGTCGATGAGGAGATAGCCCATCACTCCGGCGGCCACCGCGCGGCGCAGGTCACCCGGCCGGCGGCGGTCGGCCATGATCAGGACGCTGCAGGAGGGCAACTCGTCGTGCAACGCGCGCGCGACCCCGAATCCGTCCCCGAGCGCCAGGCCGGTGCCGATCAGGGCCACGTCGGGGTTCGTCTCCAGGGCGGTGGGCAGTGCCTTGTCCGCGGACTCTAAGGCGGCGCCGACCAACATATCGGGCTGTGCGTTGAGCAGGGCGACGAGCCCGCCGCGGACCAGGTTCGTATTCTCTACGATGAGAACGCGTATCATTTCCGCCTCTTGGCATTTTTGATTTCACCGGGCCGTCGATTTCCGAGGCTCGCTGAAATCTTTCGTACGTCGACTCAGGCGATCACGCCGTCGGCGACTAAACGTGAGAGGCAGGAAGCAGGCAGTAGGTGGCCACGGATGAACATCAGGAGGCTCCCGAGGGGCTGGGGGCGATCCCCTCAAGAGTGGATGACGATGGGTTAACAGTCAATCCCGCATCGTGGCGCGGCCACCTCGGGCCGCACGATAACTGGTTACACAGCAAGATCAATTATTAGAATAATTGACGCTTACCATTTCTCGATTGTCAGACCGATAGTCCGGCCCGCCAAACCCGCGCCACCTGCGGCACGCCCGGACGGTAGGCCAGGTGGATATGCGAGGGAGCGTCGAGCAGCAGGACGTCGGCCCGCGCCCCGGGCCGCAGGTGCCCCACATCGGTGCGGCGCAGGGCCCGCGCGCCCCCTTCGGTGGCCGCCCGTACCGCCTCCTCCGGGGTCATGCGCATCTCCCGTACCGCGAGGGCCACACAGAACGCCATGCTGGAGGTGTAGCAGGAGCCCGGATTGCAATCGGTCGCCAGCGCGACCCGCGCGCCCGCGTCGATGAGCCGCCGGGCGTCGGGGTACGGCTGGCGGGTGGAGAACTCCACACCGGGCAGCAGCGTCGCCACCGTCTCGGAGTCCGCGAGCGCGGCGACGTCGTCGCCGGTCAGGAACGTGCAGTGGTCGGCCGACGCGGCGTCGTACTCCACCGCGATCCGGACGCCGGGGCCGTGGCCGAGCTGGTTGGCGTGCAGGCGCGGCACCAGCCCGGCGGCGCGGCCCGCAGCCAGGATCTCCCGCGTCTGGTCGGCGTCGAAGGCCCCTCGTTCGCAGAACACGTCGATCCACCGGGCATGCGGCGCGCACGCCTTCAGCATCTCCCCGGTGACGAGCCGGACGTAGTCGCCGGGGTCCGTCCCGGCGGGAACGACGTGCGCGCCCAGGTAGGTGACCTCGTCGACCAGTTCGGCGGCGATGCGCACCGCGCGCTCCTCGTCGGCGACCGTCAGCCCGTACCCGGACTTGCACTCGATCGTGGTGGTGCCCTGCCGGACCATCTCCGTCACCAGCCGCCGTACGTTGGCGCGCAGCTCGTCGTCGGAGGCGGCGCGGGTCTTCGCGACGGTCGTGCGGATGCCGCCGGCGGCGTACGGCCGCCCGCTCATCCGCGCCGCGAACTCCTCCGCGCGCTCCCCCGCGAAGACCAGGTGCGCGTGCGAGTCGACGAACCCGGGCAGCACCGCCCGGCCGCCCGCGTCGACCACCTCGTCCGCGTCGGGCGCGTCGGCCGCCGCCCCGACCCAGGCGACTCGATCACCGTCGATGACCAGCGCGGCGTCCTCGATCGCCCACCGCTCCGAATCGGCCCCGACCAGCTCACCGATGTTCGTGATCAGAATGCTCACGCCCGCCTCCCTCTCCCCGCCAGCATCGCACCCCCACCGCCGCTCCCCCGGACCCGGGAAGCGACCCCCGTCTGACATACGAGACGACACGCCGGCTTCTGGCAGCCAGTCGAGTCGGGCAGGGCCGCCCTAACGACTAGCAGGGTCCTGATGTGCCCCCAGGGAATTGGGCCCACAGCTCGTGGGCCGAATTCGGGCCAGGCCAGCGCGATTCGAGCGAACTCAGTCGGTCAGGGCGCGGATCGCGTCGGACAGGGCGGTGGGGACGTCGTCGATGAGCAGGTGGCGGCCGTCGCGGACGATCCGGTTGCCGGAGATCATGACGTGGCGGACGTCGGCGGGTGACGCGGCGAAGACGGCCGACTCGGCGAGGTGGCCCGGGGCGGCGCCGGCGAGCCGTACGGAGTCCAGGTTCACGGTGACCAGGTCGGCGTACGATCCCGGTTCGATGCGGCCCGCCTCCGGCCAGCCGAGTGCCGAGTGGCCGTTGCACGTCGCGGCGGCCAGGAGCTCCCCGGCGGTCCAGTGGCCGCGCTTGCGGGTGCGGAGCCGCTCGTCGAGTTCGACGGCGCGCGCCTCCTCGAACAGGTCGATCACCGCGTGCTGGTCCGAGCCGAGCGAGAGCGGCGACCCGGCGGCGACCAGGTCGCGGGCGGGGCCGATGCCGTCGGCCAGGTCGCGTTCGGTGGTCGGGCACATGCACACGCCGCTCTGGCTGGCGCCGAGCAGGCCGATGTCCTCGGCGGTGAGGTGAGTGGCGTGGACGGCGACGGTCCGGCCGCCGAGCGCCCGTTTGTCGGCCAGCAGCCGGGTCGGCGTCACGCCGTACGTCTCGAGGCACGCCTCGTTCTCGGCGGGCTGCTCGGACAGGTGGACGTGCAGCGGGGCACGGCGCTGCCGGGCCCACTGGGCGACGGTCCGGATCTGGTCGCCGGGGACGGCGCGTACGGAGTGGATGGCCGCGCCGATCCGGGCGTGCCCGTCCGCCCGCAGCTCCGAGACCCGGTCGGCCCAGGCGTCCGCGGTACCGTCGCCGAACCGGAGCTGCGGTCCCTCCAGCTCCTTGCCGATGCCGCCGGTCAGGTAGCAGGCGTCGAGCAGGGTGATCCGGATGCCGGCCTCGCGCGCGGCCTGCAGGAGCGCCTCGCCGAAGGCGTTCGGATCGGCGTACGGGGTGCCGCCCGGACCGTGGTGGACGTAGTGGAACTCGCCGACGCAGCTGATCCCGGCCAGCGCCATCTCGGCGTAGACGGCGCGGGCCAGCGCGAGGTAGGAGTCCGGGTCGAGGCGGGCCGCGACCTCGTACATGTGGGTGCGCCAGGTCCAGAACGTGCCCCGGCCGGCCTGCACCCGGCCGCGCAGGGCCCGGTGGAAGGCGTGGGAGTGCACGTTGGCCATGCCGGGCAGCGTCAGGCCGGGCAGGCGCTCGGCGTCCGGGGGCGCCGGCACGCCGGGGGTGATCCGGACGAACCGCTCCCCGGCGATCTCGATGAGGACGTCGGCGGCGACGCGGTCGCCCAGCCAGGCGTGTTCGGCGTGCAGTTTCATGAGGTCAGCAGGTCCTCCAGGGCGGTGGCGAGCGCCTCGACGCCGGTGAGGCAGTCGCCGGTCTCGGCGTGCTCCTCCGGCGCGTGCGAGACGCCCGTCGGGTTCCGGACGAACAGCATCGCCGTCGGAACGTGCGCCGACAAGATGCCCGCGTCGTGCCCGGCGCCGGTCGGCAGGACGGGCGCGCCGCCGAGCGTGGTGGCGAGCCGGTCGCGCAGGTCGGGGTGGAAGTCGACGACCTGGGTGTAGGACTCCTCGGCGAGCGCGACCGCGACGCCGTGCTCACCGGCGGCCTTCTCCGCGGCGGCGCGGATCTCCGCGACCGTCGCGCGTACCGCGGCGTCGTCGGGCGCCCGGGTGTCGAGCCAGGCCCGGACGATCGACGGGATGGCGTTCACGCCGTTCGGGGTGACGTGGACCTTGCCCATGGTCGCGACCGCCTCGTGCCGGGCGGCGGCGTCGCGCGCGGCCAGCACGGTCTGCGCGAACGGCAGCATCGGGTCGTGACGGTCCCGTAGCAGCGTGGTGCCGGCGTGGTTGCCCTGGCCGGTGAAGTCGAACCGCCACCGGCCGTGCGGCCAGATCGCGCTCGCGACGCCGACGGGCACGTCCAGGGCGCGGCCCTGTTCGACGTGCAGTTCGACGAAGCAGCCGATGCCCGCCAGCAGATCGGGGTCGGGTCCGATCGCCTCCGGGTCGTGGCCGTCGGCGGCCATCGCGTCGGCCCAGGTGACGCCGTCGCCGTCGCGCAGGCCCCGGGCCCGTACGGGGTCGATCGCGCCGGTCAGCAGGCGGGAGCCCAGACAGGCGACGCCGAACCGTGCGCCCTCCTCCTCGGCGAAGACGGCGACGCCGAGCGGCCGGGCGGGGGTCACGCCGCGCTCACGCAGCAGGTCGATCGCGGCCAGCGACGAGACGACGCCGAGCGGCCCGTCGAACGCGCCGCCGTCCGGCACCGAGTCCAGGTGACTGCCGGTCAGCACGGCGTCCCGGCGCTCGCCGGGAACGTCCCACCAGGCGAAGAGGTTGCCGTTGCGGTCCTCCTCCACGGTCAGCCCCCGGCGCCCCGCCTCCTCGGCGAACCAGGCGCGGCACTCCCGGTCGGCGGGGGTCCAGGAGAACCGCCGGTGACCACCGCCGGAGACGCGCCCGATCGGGAGCAGGTCCCGCCACATCTCTTCGTAGCCCATCGCCTCTCCTCACGCCGGGCGCCGCTCCGCCCGCGGCGGCGGGCGGAGCGGCGGGGATTGCTGCCGCGGTCCTACTGCTCGTTCATCGGGACGCGGACGCCGCGCTCGGCCGCGACGTCGGCGGCGCGGTCGTAGCCGGCGTCGACGTGCCGGATGACGCCCATGCCCGGGTCGTTGGTCAGCACCCGCTCCAGCTTCTGCGCCGCGAGCGGCGTGCCGTCGGCCACCGAGACCTGCCCGGCGTGGATGGACCGGCCGATGCCGACGCCGCCGCCGTGGTGGATCGACACCCAGGAGGCGCCGGAGGAGGCGTTGACCAGGGCGTTCAGCAGCGGCCAGTCGGCGATCGCGTCGGAGCCGTCGGCCATGCCCTCGGTCTCGCGGTAAGGCGAGGCGACGCTGCCGGAGTCGAGGTGGTCGCGGCCGATCACGATCGGCGCGCTGATCTCGCCGGTCTCGACGAGCTTGTTGAACTCCAGGCCGGCCCGGTCGCGTTCGCCGTAGCCGAGCCAGCAGATCCGCGCGGGCAGGCCCTGGAAGTGCACCCTCTCCCCCGCCATCTTGATCCAGCGGGCGAGCTGCTCGTTCTCCGGGAACAGGTCGAGGATCGCCTGGTCCGTACGCGCGATGTCCTTCGGGTCCCCGGACAGCGCCGCCCAGCGGAACGGGCCCTTGCCCTCGCAGAACAGCGGCCGGATGTAGGCGGGGACGAAACCCGGGAAGTCGAACGCGCGGGTGTACCCGGCGAGCTCCGCCTCACCGCGGATCGAGTTGCCGTAGTCGAAGACCTCCGCGCCCGCGTCCTGGAAGCCGACCATCGCCTCGACGTGCGCGGCCATCGACTCGCGGGCGCGGGTGGTGAAGCCCTCGGGGTCCTTGGCCCGCTCGTCGGCCATGTCCTCGAACGCGACGCCGCGCGGCAGGTACGACAGCGGGTCGTGCGCCGAGGTCTGGTCCGTGACGATGTCGATCGGCGCGCCCATCTCCAGCAGCCGCGGCACGATGTCGGCGGCGTTGCCGAGCAGGCCGATGGACAGTGGCCGCCGTGCGTCGCGGGCCTCCACGGCCAGCCGCAGCGCCTCGTCCAGGTCGTCGACGCGCACGTCGCAGTACCGGTGCTCGACGCGGCGGTCGATGCGCGACGGGTCGCACTCGACGCAGATCGCGACGCCGTCGTTCATGGTCACGGCGAGCGGCTGCGCGCCGCCCATGCCGCCGAGCCCGGCGGTGAGCGTGATCGTGCCGGCGAGCGAGCCGCCGAACCGCTTGGCGGCCACCGCCGCGAACGTCTCGTACGTGCCCTGCAGGATGCCCTGCGTGCCGATGTAGATCCACGACCCGGCGGTCATCTGGCCGTACATCGTGAGCCCGAGCGCCTCGAGCCGCCGGAACTCCTCCCAGGTCGCCCACTGCGGGACGAGGTTGGAGTTCGCGATGAGGACGCGCGGCGCCCACTCGTGGGTGCGCATGACGCCGACCGGCTTGCCGGACTGGACGAGCAGCGTCTCGTCCGCCTCCAGGGAGCGCAGCGAGCGCACCATCGCGTCGAACGCGTCCCACGAGCGCGCCGCGCGGCCGGACCCGCCGTAGACGATCAGCTCGTCGGGGTGCTCGGCGACCTCCGGGTCGAGGTTGTTCATCAGCATGCGCAGGGCGGCCTCCTGCTGCCAGCCCTTGGCGCTCAGCGTCGTGCCGCGCGGCGCGCGGACCGGACGAGGACCCATCGTGTGTCTCCTTATTCAGGCCAGCGGGCCGGTGACGGTTTCGGCGGCGGCGACGAGGGAGCCGTCGCGGACCAGGTCGACGGTGGCGGCGATCTCCGGCGCCAGGTAGCGGTCGGGGCCGGGGGCGGGTACCCGGGTGCGCAGGGCGGCGACGACGGCGCCGGTGGCGGGGCCGGGGCGCAGGGGCGCCCGCAGGTCCAGCGCGCGGGCGGCGGTCAGCAGCTCGACGGCGACGACGCGGGTCAGGCCGTCGACGGCCCGCCGCAGCTTGCGGGCCCCGCTCCAGCCCATCGAGACGTGATCCTCCTGCATCGCGGAGCTGGGGATCGAGTCGGCGCTGGCCGGAACCGCGAGCCGCTTCAGCTCCGAGACGATGCCCGCCTGGGTGTACTGCGCGATCATGTGGCCGGAGTCCACGCCCGGGTCGTCGGCGAGGAACGCCGGCAGCCCGTGGGACCGGGCGGGGTCGAGCATCCGGTCGGTACGGCGTTCGGAGATCGAGGCGACGTCCGCGACCGGGATGGCGAGGAAGTCCAGGACGTACGCGACCGGCGCGCCGTGGAAGTTGCCGTTCGACTCGACCCGCCCATCGGGCAGCACGACCGGGTTGTCGATCGCCGAGGCCAGTTCGCGGGAGGCGACGAGGGCGGCGTATTCGAGGGTGTCGCGGGCGGCGCCGTGCACCTGCGGCGAGCAGCGCAGCGAGTACGCGTCCTGTACGCGCGTGCAGTCCGGGCCGCGGTGCGACTCCATGATCGCCGAGTCGGCGAGCAGTGCCCGGAGGTTGGCGGCGCTGACGGCCTGGCCGGGGTGCGGCCGCAGCTCCTGGAGGTCGGCGGCGAAGACCCGGTCGGTGCCGAGCTGCGCCTCGACGCTCATCGCGGCGGCGACGTCGGCGGCCTTGAGGACGTCGCGGAGGTCCTCGATGGCCAGCACGAGCATGCCGAGCATGCCGTCGGTGCCGTTGAGCAGGGCGAGGCCCTCCTTGGCGACGAGGCTCAGCGGTTCGATGCCGGCCTCGGCCAGCGCCTCGGCGGCGGGGCGCAGCCGTCCTTCCGCGTCGCGGACCTCGCCCTCGCCGATCAGCGCGAGGGCGACGTGGGAGAGCGGCGCCAGGTCACCGGAGCAGCCGAGGCTGCCGTACTCGTATACGACGGGTGTGATCCCGGCGTTGAGGAGCGCGGTGAGGGTCTCGGCGGTGACGGGGCGCACGCCGGTACGGCCGGTGGCGAGCGTGCTCAGCCGCAGCAGCATCATCGCCCGGACGACCTCGCGCTCCACCTCCGCGCCGGAGCCGGCGGCGTGCGAGCGGACGATGTTGAGCTGGAGCCGGGCCCGCAGGTCCTCGTGGATGTGCCGGGTGGCCAGCGCGCCGAAGCCGGTGGAGATGCCGTACGCGGGCGTCGGCCGGGCGGCGAGCTCGTCGACGTGCGCCCGGGCGGCGGCGATCGCCTTGAGCGCCTCGTCGGTCAGCGCGACCCGCGCGCCGTGGCGGGCGACGGCCACGACCTGGTCGAAGGCGAGCGGCCCCACCCCGACGTCGACACACGCACCAGTCGTCGTTTCCATACCCCCATTGGACTCGACCGGCCCGTGTGCCGGGGACCGGGGGGCCGCGGTCGTGTCTGACATGCGAGACTTCTCCGTAGGAGGAGGGTTGAGGATGGCGGCCGGACAGGTGCCCGCGGCGCGCCGCGCGCTGGCCGTCCTGCGCCTGCTGGCGTCCTCGGCCCGGCCGCTCGCCGCGTCCACCATCGCCCGCGAGCTCGCCCTGCCGAGGTCGAGCACGTACCACCTGCTCACCGCCATGGCCGAGGACGGCTTCGTCACCTACCTCCCGGAGGACCGGCTGTGGGGCCTGGGCGTGACGGCGTTCGAGATCGGCTCGGCGTACCTGCGGCAGGGGCCGCTCGAACGGCTCGCCCGCCCGCTCCTCGTACGCCTGGTGGACCGGCTCGGCGAGATCGGCCAGCTCGGCGTGCTGCACGGCGCCGAGACGCTGTACCTGCTCAAGGAGCAGCCCCGGCACCACGCCACGCTCGTCACCGACGTGGGCGTACGGCTCCCGGCGCACCTCACCGCGAGCGGCCGGTCGATGCTGGCGCACCTTCCGCCCGCCCAGGTCCGGGCGCTGTTCCCCGGCGAGTTCGTGAACCGCACCGGCGCCGGGCCGCGGTCGCTGCGCGAGCTGCGGCGGACGCTCGCCGAAGACGCGCGGCGCGGCTGGGCGGTCGAGGACGGGCACGTGACCGAGGGCTTCGCCAGCATCGCCGCGTGCAGCTTCGACCACGTCGGCCGCCCGGCCGCCGCGCTGGCCGTGACGTTCCGCCGCGAGTCGCGCGACGAGACGGAGTGGCCGGACCTCGCCGCCCGCGTCCGCGAGGCCGCCGCTGAGCTCACCCGCCGTCTCGGCGGCCACTCCCCGGGCTGAGCACAGTCGCCATCGCTCACGTCGGCTGCGCCATCGGGACGGGCTCGTCCGACCTATGTCGGCGACCAGCCCGTGCCGCCCTGCCGAGTCGATTGCGAAGGGGAGATTCATCCGGACAGTCCTGGTCCGTGGCGATCAACGTGACGCCATGTGAACAAACCAGGAGATTGACATGTACGAAACCACGGGCACGGGCGAACGTTCGCCCGGCCTTGAAATGTCGGGGGGTATCACCCGCCTCGATGGGGCCGCGCTGCGGCTCCGGCTCGACACCTACCTCAAGTCCTCGGGCGAGGAGCTGGTCGCGTTCCGGCGCGACCTCCACCGGCACCCCGAGCTGGGACGCGAGGAGGTCCGGACCAGCCGCCAGATCTTCAAGCGACTGAAGGCGGCCGGTCTCAACCCGCGGATGCTGCGCTGCGGAACCGGGCTGATCTGCGAATTCGGCCCCAAGACGAACGCTCCGGTGATCGCACTGCGGGCCGAACTCGACGCCCTGCCGGTGCAGGAGGAGAACGACGTCGAGTACCGATCGGAGGTGGACGGCAAGGCTCACGCCTGTGGGCACGACGTTCACATCGCCGTCGTGCTGGGGACGGGTCTGTTCCTGGCAGAGCTCCACAAGCGCGGGCTGCTGCCCGGGCGGGTCCGGCTGATCTTCGAGCCCGCCGAGGAAATGATTCCGTGTGGCGCCCTCGACGTGATCGAGGAGGGCGGTATCGACGGGGTCGACCGGATCTACACGGTCCATGGCTGGCCGCATCTTCCGGTCGGCACGTTCGGCACCTACGTCGGCGCGGTGACGTCGGCTTGCGACCAGGTCGTGGTGAACGTCACCGGACCGGGTGGGCACACCTCACGGCCGCAGCTCACCGCCGACGTGGTGTTCGCCCTCGCGAAGATCGTGACCGAGGTGCCTGCGGCGCTGTCGCGGCGGGTCGCCCCGCAAGCCGGCCTCTCGCTCGTCTGGGGAGAAATCCACGCCGGAGAGGCGTTCAACAGGATTCCTGCCTCGGGCACCGCCCAGGGATCCGTCCGCTGCCGGGACAACGAGGCGTGGGAGCAGGCACCGGAGCTGGTGAAGGACTTGGTGGCGGCCGAAGCCAGCAAGTTCAAGGCCGAGGCGGAGGTGGAGTACCTGCGCGGCATGCCGGCCTCGGTGAACGACGCCGAGAGCGTCCAGCCGTTCCATGACGCGGCCGCGTTCCTCCTCGGGAAGAACGCGATCGTCCCCGATGTCGCGAGTCTGGGGGGCGACAGCTTCGGCTACTACCAGATGCGGATCCCGGGCGCGTACCTGTGGATGGGTACGGCAGCGCCGGATTCTGCTGAAGGAATCGACCTGCACCAGGGGGGGTACAACCCGGACGAGCGCTGCATCCCCGCCACGGTGAAGGTCCTGGCGGGCACGGTGCTGACCGCCCAGGGTCTGGTGCTCTAGCCACCAGCATCGGCAGATCGGCTACTGGACGATCGCCCCAACCGAAGGGCCCGGCGAATGCCGGGCCCTTCTCTCCCACATTCCGCGTAATTCGACCCGGAGATCATCCTTTGTCATTACGCTGGGTCTTCCCTGCGGCTGCTGAACCCGGGGAGCACCTCGCCGGACCACCTCCGGCGGCGTCCCGTGCGCCATCGACCGACGGATGGCGGCGCCATTCACGCATGCCCTCTCACCAGCAGCCCCAGGAAGGCCCCATGACGACCTCCAAGCGGCGGACCACCGCCGTCTCCGCCACCGACCACAGACTCGTCCGCGCCGACGAGGACTGGCTAACCCTGCCGAACCGGTGGGGCATCCCCGTCGACGTCTGCGCCGGAGCGGACGTGCCCATCGAGTCCAGCGCGGTCGACGAGATCCTCACCGTGCTGGAGACCGCCGACACGCTCGAGCGGCTCGCGGCCGCGACCGGGCATCCCGGCGCGACCATCGACCGGGTGGCGCTCACCCCCGATCTGCACAAGGGCGCGGGCATCCCGATCGGCACCGTGCTGCGGACCCGTGGCGCGCTGATCCCCCAGGCCGTCGGCAACGACGTCAACTGCGGCATGCGGCTGGAGACGACCTCGCTGACCGTCGACCGGGTGCGCCCGCACCTGGACTCGATCGAGCGGCGGCTCCGGCACCTGTTCTTCGAGGGCGGCCGGCGGATCGCCCTGTCCGGCGTGCAGCGCGAGGCGCTGCTGCGGGACGGTCTGCCCGGCCTGCTGGACGCCGGTGACCCGCCCGCCGACGGGGTGTGGTCGGCCCTCCGGCCCGGCGACGCCGATCCCGGGCGGCTCCATGCCGCTCGGTATCCGACCACGACGGCGGACGCGTTCCGGGACTGGATCGAGAGCGCCGGCGGCACCAGCTACGACAGCATCATCGGCGGTGTCGGCGGCGGGAACCACTTCGCCGAGCTGCAGTACGTCGCGGCCGTGCACGACCGGCAGGCCGCGTACGCCTGGGGCTTCACGGTCGGCCAGGTGGTCCTGATGGTGCACAGCGGCTCGCTCTCGCTCGGGCACCAGGCGAACGGAACGGGCCTGGAGCAGGCGAGGACGATGTGGCCGGACGGCGTGCCGCTGCCCGACAACGGGATCCTGCCGCTGCTGCTCGACGAGCGCTCGGCGGCGGCCCGGCGGCGTTACCTCGACGCGTTCGGCAACGCGGCGAACTTCGCGGTGGGCAACCGCTTCTTCCTCGCGCTCATGATGCGGGCCGGGCTGGCCGCGGAGTGCGGGGAGCTGTCGGGCGAGGTGGTGTACGACGCTCCGCACAACCTGCTCTGGCAGGAGGAGGACGGCCACGTCGTGCACCGGAAGGGCGCCACGCCGGCCGGCGGGTACGCCGAGGCGGCCGGCGGACCGTACGCCCTGTGGGGAGAGCCCGTCATCGTGCCCGGCTCGATGGGCGCCGCCAGCCACGTCCTGCGCGGGCGCGGGAATCCCCGGACGCTGGCGAGCGCCTGCCACGGCGCGGGCCGGCGCGTTCCGCGCGGCGCCGCCTCGCGCGGGAACGACGCCGAGCTGGACGCCTTCCTGCGCGAGTTCCGGGTCGTGACGCCGCTCGACCACCGCGACCCGTCCGTCACCCACCGGTCGGACGTGATGGCCGCGTGGCGCCGCGACCTCAAGCAGGAGGCGCCCTGGGTCTACAAGGACGTCGGCCCGGTCGTCTCCAGTCTGGGCCGGGCGGGCGTCGCCGACCCCGTCGTCGAGCTCCGCCCCCTGCTGACGGTCAAGGGCTGACGCCGGCCGGTCTCACCGCCCCGGATTTCCGTTGCTCCAGCCTCGGAGATCCGGGGCACTGATGTCATCAGAGGCCGAGGGAGCGGACGAGGTCGCGCATCTCGGCGCGGTAGATGGCCGCCGGGTCGTTGGCGAGCGGGCTCAGGTGGCCGTAGATCTCCAGGGCGACCAGGCCGTGCATGCGACCCCAGACCCGGAGCGCCAGCGCGACCACGGCGGGGGGCAGGCCGGGGAACTCCTCCTGGACCTGGGCGACCAGGCCCGGGTCGAAGTCCGCCCATCGGTAGTCGCCGTCGTGCAGTGCCCCGGCGCGCGGCCAGGCCGCGGCCACCAGTCCGGTCAGCCCGGCACAGGCGCGGTGTTCGGCCTCGCTCGCCGCGCCGCCCTCGGGTGCCTGATAGCCCGGAACCGGATCGCCGTAGATGAGCCGGAATCCCTCGGGGTTGGCCAGCGCCCACGCGCGTACGGCCTGGGCCCAGGCGATGACGCGGCCCCCCGGATCGGTCTCCGGCACGGTGTCGCGGGCGGCCTCCGCCCGGTCGACCAGGTCCGTGTAGACGTCGGTGATGAGCGTGGTGATCAGGTCGTCGCGGGTCGGGAAGTAGCTGTAGATCGCCCCCGCGGTCATGCCCATCTCGCGGGCGATGGCCCGCAGCGCGATGGCGTCCGGCCCGCCGTCCGCCATCAGCCGAAGCGCGATCTCCTTGATCTCCCTGGTCGTCTCGGCGCGGAGCCGGGCCCGCCGGCTGATCGTCTGCTCTCCCACGGTTGACAGTCTACAGCGTTGCACTACTGTTCGGCGTGGCAAGTTTGAACGCCGTGTAGTAATTGGACGGCGAATAGGGAGCGTGATCGTGGAAACGTCCCGTCACCGGGCCGGCCTCCGGCTGGCCCTGCTGGCATTCACCCAGCTCATCGTGGCTTTGGACTACAACATCGTGTACGTCGCCCTGCCGGACGTCGGCCGGGCGCTCGGCTTCACCGCCCAGTCCGTGCAGTGGGTGGTCAGCGCCTACGCCGTCGGGCTGGGCGGCCTGCTGCTCTTCGGGGGCCGCGCGGTCGACCGGCTCGGCGCCCGGCGGATGTTCACGCTGGGCCTCGCGCTCTACGGACTGGCCTCCCTCGCCGGGGGTCTCGCCTCCAGCCCCGGAGTGCTCATCGGCGCGCGTGCCGTCCAGGGAGTCGGCGGCGCCCTGCTGACCCCCGCGACGCTGGCGCTGATCTTCACCGGTTTCCCGGAGGGACCGGAGCGGAACCGCGCCATGGGCGCCTGGGGCATGGCGGGCAGCGCGGGCCTGGCGGCGGGATCGCTGCTCGGCGGCGTCCTCACCAACTACCTGGGCTGGGAGTGGGTCTTCTTCGTCAACGTGCCGCTGGCCCTGGGCGCGGCGCTGGCCGGGCGCCGGCTGCTTTCGGCGGATCCGCCGCGCCGGGCGGGCCGGTCGCCCTTCGACGTGCCGGGAGCGCTGTTGGCCACCGCCGGGTCGGCCCTCCTGGTGCTCGGCCTGGCGAGCGGCCCGGAGGCGGGATGGGCCTCACTCCGTGGCGCGGGCGCGCTCGTGGCGGGCGCGGTGCTGCTGGCGCTGCTGCTGGTCGTCGAGTGGCGCACCCCCGACCCCCTCGTCCCGCTGCGGCTGCTGCGCAACCGCGGGCTCGCGACGACGATGGTGGTGATCGCCGTCTTCCAGGCGACGCTGGGCGGCGGGTACTACGTGCTCACCACCTACCTGCAGCCGGTCCTCGGCTACAGCGCGCTGCAGGCGGGCCTGGCCTTCCTGCCCCTCACGCTCGTCTGCATGGGCGCGGCGCTGAAGGCGGCGCCGATGATGCTCGGCCGATGGGGCTTCCGCACCACGCTCTGCGTCGGCATGCTCGGGGCCGGCGTGGGGATCGGCGCCCTCGTCGCCGGCTTCTCGGCGCACGGGACCTTCTGGACACTGCTCCCCGGAAGTGTTGTCTGGGGCTTCTTCGGCGGCGTCGCGTTCGTCGCGGTGTTCGTCGCCGCCGGTTCGGGCGTGGCACCGGCCGAGCAGGGCGTCGCGTCCGGGCTCGCCACCACCGCCAAGGAGATCGGCGGGGCCATGGGCCTCGCGGCCTTCGTCGCCGTGGCGAACGCGGGCCTCCCCGCGAACCCGGCGCCGGCCCGTTTGCTCGACGGCCTGCATGCGGCCGGCTGGGCGGCGGCCGCCGTCACGGTCGCCGGCGGCCTCGTCGCCCTCATCCTCAAGCGTCCCTCGGCCCCCGCGCCGCAGGACACCCCCACTGTTGGAACCCTGGAAGGAATCGGCTCATGAGCGACGTCAACCGGCTCATCACCCAGTACCTCGGCATCTGGAACGAGCGGGACGAGGCCCGCCGGAACGCGATCATCAAGGAGGTCATGACGGAGGACTCCGTCTACTCGGACCCGGACTACGCCGGCATCGAGGGCCACGCCGCGCTCTCCGCCGCGATCGGCACGGCGCACGAGAAGTTCGGCGACCTCGTGTTCGGTCTGGGCGAGATCATCGGCGCCCACCACGACACCGCGCTGTTCACCTGGCGGCTCGGCCCGGCGGGGACGGACGAGGCGGTGGGCACGGGATACGACGTGATCGAGTTCGCCGACGGTCGCATCCGCCGGGTGGTCGGCTTCTTCTGACCGCGCAACCGCGGACGTCCCGGGACGTCTCGGGACGGCCGGTCAGGTCAGGTCGCCGACCACGACCTTGGCGGCGTCGCGGACGAGGTCGTCGTTCGTGGCGGCGTCCTTGGTCGAGCGGGTGGACAGGACCGCGATCACGATCGGCGCCCGGTGCGGCGGCCAGGCCACGGCGATGTCGTTCCGCGTTCCGTAGTCGGCGGTCCCGGTCTTGTCCCCGACGGTCCAGTCGGCCGGGACGCCGGCGCGGATGACCTTGTCGCCCGTGGTGTTGCGCCGCATCCAGTCGATGAGCAGGTCACGCTTGGGCCGGGGCAGCACGTGGCCGAGCGTGTACGCCCGCAGGTCGGTGCCGAACTGCCGCGGCGTGCTCGTGTCGCGGACGTCCCCCGGGATCGCGGTGTTGAGGTCGGGCTCGACGCGGTCGGGGTGGGTGGTGTGGTCCCCGATCCGCCGCAGGGCGGCACTGAGACCGCTCGGCCCGCCGATCTCGCGGAACAGCAGGTTCGCGGCCGTGTTGTCGCTGAACCGGAGCGCGGCGTCGCACAGCTCGCGGATGGTCATTCCCGTGTCGACGTGCTTCTCGGTCTCGGGGGAATTGGCGACGAGGTCGGCCTTCGTGTACTTGACCACATGGTCCAGCCGCTTGATCGAGTCCTGGCGCAGGACGGTGCCCGCGAGGGGGACCTTGGACGTGGACGCGTAGGCGAACCGTTCGTCGGCGCGCCAGGCGACGACCTTCCCCGTGCCCGTGTCGAGCGCCCAGACGCCGAGCCGGGCGTCGTACTGCTTCTCCAGGTTCTGGAACGCCTGGTCGTTCCGCTGCGCCGCGGGCTTCGTCGCGGCGGGCGCCTTGGCGGACACGGCCCCCGCGTCGTCGGCCGCGCCGCACCCCGTCAGCGGGACCAGCGCGATGGCGGCGAGCGCCGCGAGCGGAGTCCGGAGGCGCATGGACCGCTTCTCCTGTCGTGCGTTCGTCATGGTCGGGAGTCTTCCGAGGGTCGTCGTATGCCGTCAAAGACGAAAACCGGCGTATCAATGCTTGAACGGCATAGGCTCTGCTCATGGATCTCCTCGGGGCGTGGCGAGCCTTCGTCAACGTGAGCGAGCACGGCAGTTTCACCGAAGGGGCGGCCGCGACGCGAGTCCCCCAGTCGGTGGCGAGCCGCCGGATCGCCGCCCTCGAGAAGCATCTCGGCGAGCGCCTGCTGGACCGGTCGTCCCGCCACGTCACGCTCACGCGCTTCGGCCGCGACATGCTGCCCTCGGCCAAGCGCCTGGTCCGCCTGGCGGAGGCGATGGAGGACGAGGCCGAACGCGCCAGGCTCAGTCCCCTGCGTCTCGCCGTTCCGGACGTCTGCTCCGTCCGCGACCTGGCCCTGCTCGCCGCCGAGGCGCGCAGCAAGGGCGTCTACCTGGACTTCCATCCGGCCCCACCCGGCGAACGCGCCGAGCTCGTCCGGTCCAGGGAGGTCCGCGCCGCCCTGACGGCCGTGCCGCCGGACGACGGCACCTGGACGGTGCGCCTCGGGCTGGCCGGTGTCTCGGCTCCCGCCGTACGGACCGTCTACCTGGAGACCCTCCGGGCGGGGCGGGCCGGCCTGGAATCGGGGCGGCGTCGCATCTGGATCCAGCCGGAGGACGATGTGCCGCACATCCGGGACCGCGTCTTCCGGGTCCGCGACGCGGTCGGCCTGCAGCCCGCGCAGGTCGCCGTCGCGAGTACTCTCGTCGCCGCGACGGCGGAGGTGGTGGCGTCGGAAGATCTCCTCCTGTGCTCGCCGCACCAGGCCGAGGAGCTCGGGCTGCGCTGGTGCCCGATCGGTGAGGTCCGGGTGGCGCGCGGCTTCGACGTCGCCGCGGCCATCGGCGACGACGCGGAGCGCCTCCGCACCCGGCTGCGCGCGCAGATCGCCCGTTGCCTGGGCGCCGACGAGCCCGAACCCGAGGAAGGACCGGCACGGTGACGAGCGTCGAGGGGATGATCCGGGACCTGCGGCGGACGCTGCACGACGGCGGGCTGAGCGGGTCGTTCCTGGTCCGGGACCTGCACTCCGGCGACGAGCTCGGCATCGACCCGGACCTGGAGTTCCCGGTCGCCTCCCTCGTGAAGATCCCGCTGGCCGTCGCCACGCTCGAGCGCGTACGACGGGGAGAGCTCGACGGCTCCGAGCGGATCCTGATCGAGCCGGGCGTGGCGTCTCCGGGGCCGAACGGGCTGAGCCGCTTCCGGCACCCCACCCGGGTGGCCGTCGACGACCTGCTCTACCTCGGCATGGCCGTCAGCGACAACGCCGCGACGGACGCGCTGTTCGCGCTGACCCCGCCGGCCGAGGTCGCCGCGATCCTCCAGGACCTGGGCGTGCGCGGCGTCACGGTACGGCACACGATCCGGGAGCTGACCGGGACGCTGGCCGAACTGCTCCCGCCGGAGGACGTGCACTTCGCCCACGTCCTGGCGATCGAGGCGGGCACGACGGGGCGGGGGCACCGGATCCGGCAGCTCGACGTGACCCTCGCCAACTCCGGGTCCGCGCGGGCGTACCTCGACCTGCTGCAGGCGCTCTGGACGCCGTCGAAGATCGACGCGGACGTCGCCGCGCGGGTCCGGGAGCTCATGGGCGACAACCTGATGCGGCAGCGCCTCGCATCGGACTTCCGGTCCGACGCGGCCCGCTGGTCGTCCAAGACCGGCACGCTCCTCAACCTCCGTCACGAGGTGGGGGTGGTCGAGCACGCCGACGGTCGCGTCTTCGGGGTCGCCGCGTTCACCGAGTCGCGGGTGCCGGCTCTGCACCAGCCCGAGGCCGAGGCGCTGATGGGCCGGGTCGCGCGGACGCTCCGCGACCGGCTGCGCGAGATGTGACCCCCGGGGGCTCGACGCGGCCGTCAGCTGGGCTCGTCCGCCATGCCGGCCAAGGCCTCGGGCGGGCGCGACGCATCAGGCGTACGCGACGCGTCGGTCCGACGGACCGCACCGGAACCTTCGCCCGGCTTTCCGGCGGCGACGGGACCCGCCGTCGCCAGGACCGAACCGGCCAGGATCAGGGTGAAGGCGGTGACGATCCCGGGCGTCAGCGGTTCGCCCAGGAACAACGCCCCGGCCGCCACCGCGACCGCCGGGTTGACGTACGTGATGACGGTGGCGCGGGCGGGACCCGCCTCCTTGATCAGCTCCAGAAAGGCCACGAAGGCGACCGCGGTGCATACGACGCCGAGACCTGCGAGGGCGGCCAGGACCTCGGCGGACGGCATGGCGGACGGACGGGTGACGGCGGCCGCGGGCGCGTAGACCACGGCGGCCAGGGTCAGGCAGGCGGCCGTGAGCTGGAGCGAGGAGACGCGCTTCAGGTGGCGGGCGGCGATCAGCGGGGCCGTGGCGTACCCCAGCACGGTCAGCAGCACCTCGGCCAGCGAGCGGGCGTCACCGCCGGTCAGGTGTGGTGCTGTGAGGACCGCGACGCCCGCGAGGCCCACCGTCAGGCCGGCCGCCCGCCGGGGCCCGAGCCGGTCCGTGTCGCCGAAGAAACGGGCCGCGACGACTCCGACGATCGGCACGCCCGCGATCAGCAGGCCCGCCGTGGAGCTGGACAGGTGCCGCTCGGCGTCGCTGAGGGTGAACCAGGGGACGATGATCTCGACGCACGCGAAGGCCAGCAGGGGACGCCAGTGCGCCCGTGCGGTGCGGGCGAGGCCGCCCTGCCGCAGCGCGAAGGGCAACAGCAATACGGCGCCGAGCGCGCAGCGCGTGAACACCACCGTGGACGGCGACACCGCGTCCACCGCCACCTTGATCATCAGATAAGGGATGCCCCAGACGACTCCCATCAGGGAGAAGAGGAACCAACCGCGTGCAGTCATGCCGCGAGTATCGGCCAGGCCGGCGGGCGCCGTCTTGAACGCTGTTGCGCCCGGGGCGTGTCCGGTGGCGTCAGGCCGCCCTTGCCACGCTGGCGCGATACGCCGCCGGTGTCACCCCCAGCACCCGCCGGAACCACCGGGTGAGGTGCGCCTGATCGGCGAAGCCGACGAGTGCGGCCACCTCGGCGGGGCGCAGTCCCGACTCCAGGAGTGCGCGGGCCCTGGCCACCCGATACTGGGCGAGCCACGCGTACGGCGGTACCCCCATCGCCGTACGGAAGGCGCGCAGGAGCTGGTAGCGAGAAAGGCCCAGCTCGGCGGCGAGACTGGTGAGCGAGGGCGGGGTGGTGAGGTCGTCGGCCAGGCGGTCGCGGACGGTGTGGGCGATCCGGGTGGCGCCCGGGACCGTGTCGCTCGCCGGGCGGGCGGTGGAGTGTCGGCGGGCGAGCGCGGTCAGCAGCCAGGGGAGGCGGCACTCCGCCTCCAGGGGGTCGGGGCGGCGGACGATGTCGATGTGCGCGGCGCGCAGGGCCTTGGCGAGCTCGGGGTCATCGAGGAGCGGCTCGCGAAAGTGCGGAAGGCCGCCGCGGGTGCCGTCGGTGACCAGGGTGGGATCGGCGTACAGAGCGAGGTAGGCGTAGCCGGCGATGGGTGTGGCGGGGCCGCCGGTGTGCATCTCGCCGGGCTCCAGAACGATGATGGAGCCCGGGCCCGTACGGATGCGGCCGCCGCGGTAGTCGATGGACTCCACACCGCCGACGCAGACGCCGATGGTGAACTCCTCGTGCGCGTGCGGGGCGTAGACGTGCTTGTCAAAGCGGGCGGTGAGCAGGTCGAGCCGGGGCCCGCCCCGGCCGAGCCTCGTCCTGGTCCACTGCGCCTGTTCCCGTGCGCTCACCTTGGCGTCCTTTCGCCCTGGCGCGGCCCCTCGGCGATCGCCGAGGGGCCGCATTGCCGGGTCAGCCGCCGAGGCCGGCCTGCTTCAGCCAGTCCTTGGCGACGGTGCTCGCGTCCTCCTTGTCGCTGACGACCTTGGTCATCATGGCGAGGAGGTCGTTGGTGGTGAGCTTGGCCGAGACGGCGTTCAGCGCGGCCACGCCGGTCTCGTTCAGGCCGGACTTGTAGACCAGCGGCGTGACGTTCTGCGCGCTGAAGACGCTCTGTGGGTCCTCCAACACGACGAACTTGTTGGCCGTGATCGTCGGGTCGGTGGTGAACAGGTCGGCGGCCTGGATGCTGTCGTTCTTCAGCAGCTTGACCAGCGTCGTCTGGGCATTGGCGTCGAACGGCTGGAACTTCTTGAACTTCAGGCCGTACTTGCTCTCCAGCCCGACGAGGCCCTGCTGCCGGGTCTTGAACTCCGACGGCCCGCCGATCGTGAGCTGCCCGGCCACCGACTTGAGGTCGGCGATCGACTTCAGGTGGTACTTGGCCGCGGTCTGGGAGTTGACCGTCACCGAGTCCTTGTCCTCGGCCTTGGAGGAGTCGAGCACCTCCAGCGTCGCGGGCAGCTTCGCCTTGAGCTCGGAGTTCACCTGGTCGGTCGTCACGGCCTTGCTGGCCTTGTCGACCGACGTGGTCAGCAGCGCGCCGTTGTACTCCGGCATCACGGTGATGCCGCCGGACTTGACCTGGTCGAAGTAGATCTCGCGGCTGCCGATGTTGAACTTCTTGGTGACCTTGACGCCCTTGGCCTCCAGCGCCTGGGCGTACAGCTCGCCGATCAACTGGCTCTCGGGGAAGTTGGCCGAGCCGACGACGACGCTCCCCGCGCCGCCGCTGCCGCCGGACTTCTGATCGAGGGGATTACCACCGCTCTTGCCACCGCTGCCGCCTCCGCAGGCGGCGAGCGCTAGGGCGACGGTCACGCCGAGGGCGGCGCCACGGACAATGCGGATCATGGGGGATTCCTTCCGTTGAAACAGCACGGTCTCAGTTGCGCAGGCCGCGGGACACGACCGCTCGGCGGATGCCGACGAAGGCGAGCTGGACGAGGACCGCGAGCAGGACGACGAGCACGGAGCCGCCGACGACCGAGGGGTAGTCCTTGCGGGCGAGGCCGTCGACGATGTAGCGGCCGAGCCCGCCGATGCCCGCGTACGCCGCGATGGTGGCGGTCGCGACGACCTGGATGGCGGCGGTGCGCAGGCCGAGGAGGATGAGCGGCATCGCCACCGGGAGCTCGGCCTTCAGCAGGATGCCCGGACCGGTCATGCCCATTCCCCGAGCGGCGTCCTTGACGTCGTTGTCGACACCGCGGACGCCCTCGTACGTGTTGACGAGGATCGGCGGGGTGGCCAGCGCGATCAGCGGGATGATCACCGGGGTCAGGCCGATGGACGTCACCGTCACGACGAGCAGGACCAGACCCAGCGTGGGGATGGCCCGCGCGAAGTTGGCGACGGTGACGACGGCGAACCCGCCGCGCCCGGTGTGGCCGACGAGTGCGCCGAGCGGCAGCGCGATGAGCGCGGCGACCACCAGGGCCAGCGCGCTGTATCCGAGGTGCTCGAGCAGGCGGTGCGGGATGCCGTCGCCGCCGCTCCAGTGGGCCGAGGCGGTCAGCCAGGTCCAGGCGGCCCTGATCTGGTCGGTCAGGTTCATCCGGTCCTCCTCCGGGCCCAGGGCGTGAGCAGGCGCTGCGCGGCGACGAGGATTCCGTCGCTGAGCAGGGCCAGGACGATGATCAGTACAGAGGAGGCGATGATCGGGGTGGTGAAGTCGCGGGAGTAGCCGTCGATGAACAACTGCCCGAGCCCGCCGTTGCCGATGAGCATGCCGACGCTGACCAGGCTGATGGAGGAGACGGTGGCGACCCGGGCCCCGGCGATGACGACGGGCACCGCGATCGGCAGCTCGACCTGCACGAGCCGTCGCAGCGTGCCGAATCCCATGGCGGTGGCCGCCTGGCGCACCGGGTCGGGGACCGAGCGAAGCCCGTCGACGACGTTCGGCACGAGGACGGACAGGGAGAACAGCGTCAGCGGCACGATGATGGTGAAGTCGGCCCGCCCCCCGCTGCCGACGCCGAAGTACGGGATGAACAGCATGAACAGCGCGAGCGACGGCAGGCCGTACAGGACGTTGGCCACGCCCAGTGTCGGCGGGTACAGCCAGCGCCACCGCGCGCACAGGACGCCGAGCGGGATCGCGATGACGAGCCCGAACAGGATGGGCAGCAGCGCGAGCTTGAGATGGTGCACGGTCAGGTCGGCCATCTGCCCGGTGTGGTCGCCGATCCAGTCCCAGCGGATCAGCGGCTCGCCGCCGTCCGTGGCAGCCAGGGTCATCGATCCGCCGCCTCGGTGTCCTGGCGGTCGAGGTCGCGGTTGAAGCGCAACCGCTTCAGCCCCTTCTCGCCGCCGAGGAACTCCTTGACGAAGTCGTCGGCCGGTTCGGCCAGCAGCTCGTCGGGCGTGGAGTGCTGGGCGAGGACGCCACCCACCTTGAAGACCGCGACCGTGTGGCCGAGCTTGACCGCCTCGTCGATGTCGTGGGTGACGAACGCGATGGTCTTGCGCAGCTCGGACTGCAGCCGGATGAACTCGTCCTGCAGGCTCGCGCGCACGATCGGGTCGACGGCGCTGAACGGCTCGTCCATCAGCATGACGGGCGGGTCGGCGGCGAGCGCGCGGGCGACGCCGACGCGCTGCTGCTGGCCGCCGGACAACTGGTACGGGTAGCGCTTGGCCATCTTCGTGTCGAGGCCGACCCGCTCCATCAGCTCCAGCGCCGTCGTCCGGGCCTTCTTCTTGTCCCAGCCGAGGAGGTACGGGACGGTGGCGATGTTGTCGACGATCGTCCGGTGCGGGAACAGGCCGGCGTGCTGGATGACGTAGCCGATGCCGCGGCGCAGGCGGGCGGGGTCCTGGGCGCGGACGTCCTCGCCGTCGATCGTGATGGTGCCGCTCGTGGGTTCGATCAGCCGGTTTATCATCCGCAGTGTCGTGGTCTTGCCGCAGCCGGAGGGCCCGACGAGCACGGTGATCTGGCCGGTGGGGATCTGCAGCGTCAGGTCGTCGACGGCCACGGTGCCGTCGGCGTATCGCTTCGTTACGCCATCGAATTTGATCAAGAGTGGCTCAGCCCCTGGGGGTATCCGGGATAAAAGGTCAAGATAGTGTGATTTATCTACTTGCCATAAGGTTCCACCGATGAGTCCGACATCCGTAGCCGTCAACGGTAGCGGCCTGACCTGCGAGGCTGTAGCCGCGGTGGCCCGTGACGGCGTTTTTGTTACAGTTCCGCCACAAGCGGTGGAGCGGGCGCGACAGGCCTGGGAGGTCGCCCGGGAGGTCGCCGAGCGGCAGCCGGTGTACGGCCGTACGACGGGCGTCGGCGCCAACCGGAACGTCACGATCGAGGACGACGACGCCCATGGCCTGCGGCTTCTGCGCAGCCACGCGGGCGGGGCCGGGCCGCTGCTCGCCTCGGAGATCGTCCGCGCGATGCTCGTCGTGCGCCTCAACCAGATCGCCGCGGGGGGCTCCGGCGTCGACCCGGAGGTGCTCGGCGCGCTCGCCGAGGTGATCAATCGCTGGCTGGTCCCGCCGATCCCGGCGTACGGCGCGATCGGCACCGGGGACCTGACCGCGCTCGCCGCGACCGCGCTGTGCCTGATCGGCGAGCGCCCCTGGCAGGGCGGCGCGGGCGGCCCGCACTTCGCGCTGCGCCCCACGGACGCGCTGGCCTTCATCAGCTCGAGCGCCGCCACCTTCGGCGAGTCGGCGCTGGCCGTCCGGGACGTCACCGAACTGCTGCGCGCCTCGATCCCGGTGGCCGCGCTGTCGCTGCACGCGGTGCGCGGCTCGGCCGAGCCCTTCGCCGCCCCTGTGCACGAGGCCTGCCCGCACCCCGGGCAGCGCCGGGTCGCCGAGGCCGTGCGCGGCCTGCTCCCCGAGGAGATCGCCCCGGCCCGCATCCAGGACCCGTACGGCTACCGGGCCTTCCCCCAGGTGCACGGGCCCGCGGTGGACGCCGCCGAGCAGGCGGAGGGCGTCGTCACCCGGGAGATCAACGCGGCGGCCGAGAACCCGCTCGTCGACGTCGCGAACCGCACGGTCTGGCACAACGGCAACTTCCACACCGCGTCCGTCGGGCTGGCGCTCGACGCCGTACGGGCCGCGCTCTTCCAGACGGCGGCGCTGTCGGCGGCCCGGCTCGGCACGCTGGTGGAGCCCGCCTTCACCGGCTTGGAGGCGTTTCAGGCGGCCCCGGGCGAGCCCGGCTCGGGGATCATGATCCTGGAGTACGTCGCGCACTCGGCCATCGCCGACATCCGGCGGCTGGCCTCCCCCGCCGCGCTCGGCAGCGCCGTGCTGTCGCGGGGCGTCGAGGAGCACGCGGGCTTCGCCACCCAGTCGGCGCGCGCCACCACCGACGTCGTCACGGCGTACCGCACCGCGTTGGCCTGTGAGCTCGTCGCGGCGGTACGGGCGCTGCGGATGCAGGGCCGCACGCCACTGGGCCGGCTCGGCGAGGTCTACGCCCAGGCCGCCGACGCGCTGGACCCCGCGGTCGAGGACCGGCCACTCGACGCCGACATCGGCGCCGCGGCCGACCTGCTTCCCCGGATCGCCGTCTACGGTGCCTACTGAGAACATTTACCGGTCGATTCGCGGAGCAGGAGGCTGGGCTCGCAGACGATGCGGCGGCGGCGCGGCTTGCCCTCGATGGCACCGACGATGACCCGCACCGCCGAGTGCACGATGTCGTCGATGTCCCAGTCCATGCTGGTCAGCGGCGGGGTGAGCAACGCGGACATCGGGTGGTTGTCGAAGCCGGCGACCGACAGGTCACCGGGCACGTTGAGACCGAGCTCGCGGGTCGCGGCGTAGACGCCGTAGGCGATCGAGTCGGAGAAGCAGAACATCGCGGTCGGCGGGCCGGGCGAGGTCAGCACTCCCAGGGCCGCCTCGGTGGCGCCGGGGAGCGCCTGCGGCGAGGTGACCACGTCGACCTCGATGCCGATCCGCTCGGCCTCGGCGTTGACGTGCAGGTCGGCGGGGCGGTCCGGGGTGCTGGCACGCGTGGGGGTGAGCACGGCGACGTGCCGGTGCCCGAGCTGGTGCAGGTGCTCCAGCGCGAGCGTGACGCCCGCGCGGTTGTCGAACACCACCTCGCCGTACGCGTGCCCGCCGTGCAGCGAGTCGCCGATCGACACGATCGGCAGGCTCTCCCCCAGCTCGGCCCACACCTCGCCGGCCGGGTCCACCGGCTGCACGATCAGGCCGTCGACGCGCTGGTCACGGAGCTGCCGGGCGAGCATGGCCTCCCGGTCGGGGTCACCGGCCGCGTCGAGGATGATGGCGTAGCGGTCGCGGGCGAACAGCGCCCGGCCGATGCCGACGGCGAGCGCCTGCTGCCACAGGTCCTCGAGGGAGCCGCACAGCAGCCCCACCATGCCGGTGCGCCCGCTGGCCAGGGCCCGCGCGATGGGATGCGCCTCGTAGCCCAGCTCGGCGGCGGCCTGCCGGACCCGCTGCTGGGTCTCCTCCGACGTCTGAATGCCGCGCAACGCATACGAGACCGCGGCCGGCGAGAGCCCCGTCGCCTTCGCCACTTCGCGGATGGTCGCTCGCTTACGTTGCTGCGCCACGACCCCAACAGTACAGATCTCCACCGACAAACCCGGGCCCCAGAAGAAGAGAACCGGTCCCCGGTCCCGCCACGAGGGCGGGAGCGGGGACCGGTCTGTTCCCTGGCGGCGACAGCTCAGACGGCCGTCAGCCGTGGCGGATGATGTCCGCGGCCTTTCCGATGTCCTTGCGGACGTTCGCCATGCCCGCGTTCAGCACCGCGTTCGCCTCGGAGTTGCCGCCGGACCGGCCGGAGCCGGGGGTGTGCGGCGTCGAGTCGATCTTGGCCTTGTCGCTGGGAACCACGCTGCCGTGAACGAAACCGCCGGACTTCTTACTCATGGTCACTTCCTTTGATCTTCTGCCGTGTCGTGCGCTGCGGACTTTGGCCGCAGTGACTATTACCGTTCGGACGCATCGGTCTTCGTCAAGGCCGGTTCGACGGTGGATCAGGCAGACCTGATGAGGCTGCGGAGAACTCGCCCCGGGACGAAGCCGAGCCATAACGAAAACCGGTCCCCGGTCCCGCCACGAGGGCGGGACCGGGGACCGGTCTGTTCGGCTGGCGGCGACGGCTCAGCGGGCCGTTACTCCTTCGGCCAGCCCGCCGTCACGGCGTCGCCGACCGCGCTCATGTCCGTGCCACCGTTGGACGTGTGGCCCGACCCGCCGCCGGAGCGGGTGGTGACCGGCGCGTTCGTGGCCCCACCGCTGGTCGGCGTCCCGTTGGTGCCGGTGTGCGTCGGCGTCCCGTTGGTGCCGGTGTGCGTCGGCGCCCCGTTTGTGCCGGTGTGCGTCGGCGTCATGCTGGCTCGCATGGTGACTCCTCGAGTCTCGTCCGAATTCCACGCCGCGGACCTTGGCCGCGGCGTTCTTTACTGTCCGGACGCCCCGGTTTTCGGCAAGGCCTGATCAGACGGGCCTGAGCAGGCTGAGGGAGAAGTCGCCGTCGGGGTCGGTCCACCAACGGTCGATGCGCAGGCCCGCCGCACCCGCCTCCGCGTCGAGGCGGTCCCGGCGGAACTTCGCGGAGATCTCCGTGCGCACCTCCTCGCCCTCGTCGAACTCCACCTTCAGGTCGAGGGTCGGGATGTGCACGACCTGCGCTGCCGTCGAGCGCAGCCGCATCTCGATCCACTCGTCGTTCGGGTTCCAGACGGCGACGTGCTCGAACCGGTCGGGGACGAAGTCGGCGCCGAGCTCGCGGTTGATGACGTTGAGGACGTTGCGGTTGAACTCGGCGGTGACGCCACGGGCGTCGTCGTACGCGCGGACGAGCCGGTCCTCGTCCTTGACGAGGTCGGCGCCGAGCAGGAGCGCGTCGTCCTCGCTCATCGTGGCGCCCACCGCGCTGAGGAACGACACCCGCTCGGCCGGGCCCATGTTGCCGATCGTGCCGCCGAGGAACGCCACGAGGCGGCGCTCCCCGCCGGGCAGCAGGGCCAGGTGCCGCTCGTAGTCGGCGACGACGGGCCGCACCGTCAGGCCCGGGTGGTCCTCGGCGATCTGCCCGGCCGCGCGGCCGAGGAAGTCGCCGCTGACGTCGACCGGCACGTACGTGCGCAGGGTGCCGCTCAGCGCGTCGAGCAGCATCCGGGTCTTCTCCCCCGAGCCCGCGCCCAGCTCCATGAGGGTGACCGCGCCGGTCGCCTCGGCGATCTCGCCCGCCCGCTCGGCGAGGATCGCGCGTTCGCGGCGGGTCGGGTAGTACTCCTCCAGCCGGGTGATCTCCTCGAACAGCTCGCTGCCGCGCTCGTCGTAGAACCACTTGGCGGGCAGCGTCTTCGGCCGCGTGCTCAGGCCGTCGGCGACGTCCCGGCGCAGCGCCTTACCGAGATCGTCCGGGGTCAGATACCGATCCACGATGCCTCCCGATGTTCTCTTGTCCGTCGTCGGCCCGCTGGGGTCCGTCACAGTGGGCTCACCCGTACCCGATCGTGGTCGACCATCACCAGTGAGCGATCGGGGACCTCTTCCCACTCGGCCGACTCGTCGTACGGCTCGGAGGCGATGACGACGTCCTCGCCCCGGCGCACGTACAGCGTGTCGCCCCACCGGGTCGCGGCCAGCGAGCGCCCGTCGGCCGCGAGGAGGTTGTACCGGCCGGGGGCGAGCGCGGCAGTGGCCTCGACAGCGTACGCGAGCCCGTCCGCGAGATCGTGACCGGCCCGCCACCGGCCGGCGGCCAGCGCGAACAGCAGCGCCGAGTCGACGGGGGCGCGGGCGTCCGGGATCGGCGCGAGGTCGCCGGCGAGCTCCCGCAGCTTCGCCTCGACGCCCGGGAAGCCCTCGACCGCGCCGTTGTGGCTGAACAGCCGCTCGGCGTCCGTGAACGGCTGGGCGCACGACTCGTCGACCGGGAAGCCCGGCGTCGCGGAGCGGACCGCGGCGACCGCGCAGCGGCTACGGACGACCTCGGCGATGTCGGCGAAGGACAGGTCCGTCCAGATCGGCTGGGACCGGCGGTACCGGACGGGCCGGGCACGGGACGGGTCGTACCAGCCCGCGCCGAACCCGTCGGCGTTGACGACGCAGTTGGCGTTCATGTGCGGCGCGTACGACTGCCGCTCCAGGGAGTGCTCCGGGGCGTACAGCAGTTCGTGCAGGGTGCGCGGTGCGCCGAGGTAGGCGAGGTGACGGCACATCAGGCGGCGTCCCTCGCACAGCGGAACCCGGCGAAGATCTGCCGGCGGATCGGGTGGTCCCAGTTGCGGAAGGTCGTCCGGCAGGCCAGCGGATGCGTCGCCCAGGAGCCGCCGCGCAGCACTTTGTAGTCGCCGCCGAAGAACACCTCGGAGTACTCCTTGTACGGAAAGGCGCGGAACCCCGGATAGCCGTGGAAACCGCTCGACGTCCACTCCCACACGTCGCCGAGCAACTGCCGCACGCCGTACGCCGACGCGCCCTCGGGGTGGGAGCCGACCGGCGCGGGCCGCATCATCCGCTGCCCGAGGTTGGCGTGCTGCCCCGTGTCGCCCCAGGGCAGGCGGCGTTTGCGGCCCGTCTCCGGGTCCCAGCTCGCGGCCTTCTCCCACTCGGCCTCGGTGGGCAGCCGCTTGCCCGCCCAGCGGGCGTAGGCGTCCGCCTCGTACCAGCAGACGTGCTGCACCGGCTCGTCGAGCGGCACCGGTTCGGTCCGGCCGAACCGCCGCCGCAGCCACCGGCCGTCCTCGCGTCTCCAGAACGCGGGCGCGCGCTTGCCGGACCCCGTCCGCCAGTCCCAGCCGGCCGGCTGCCACCAGCGCGGGTCGTCGTACCCGCCGTCCTCCATGAACGCCAGGTACGCGGCGTTCGACACCGGCGTGACGTCGATGAAGAAGGCGGGCAGGTCGACCGTGTGGGCGCCGCGCTCGTTGTCGTACGCCCACGGGTCGTCGGAGGTGCCCATGACGAACGGGCCCGCGTCGACCAGCGCCTCGTGCCCGGCCAGGGCCGGGGCGCCGGCGGGAGGCTCCTCCGGCGACCGGCCGAGCAGCGTGGGACCGTTCGCCCGGAGCTGGTGGGTGGCGAGCATCGTCTCGTCGTGCTGGTGCTCGTGCTGGATGACCATGTTGTAGACGAAGCCGCCCGCCGCGAGCGGTCCGGTCAGCGGCACCTTCTCCAGGGAGTCGAGCACCTTGGACCGTACGGTGTCGATGTACGCGCGGCTCTCGGCCGGGGTGAGCAGCGGAAGCTTCGGCCGTTCGGCGCGGGGGTGCTCGAAGGCGTTGTACAGATCGTCGATCTCCGGGCGCATCGCCTCCTGGCCGGCGGCCGCGCGCAGCAGCCAGAGCTCCTCGTAGTTGCCGATGTGCGCCAGGTCCCAGACCAGCGGTGACATCAGCGGCGAGACCTGCGCCATCAGGTCCGGTTCCTCGAGCGCCTCCAGGGTGAGGCCGACGCTCCGGTCGCGCGCGGCGATCAGCTCCGTCGCGATCCGTTCCTTCAGGTCCACGTGGCTTCCTCCTCGGTGGCCGTGGCGGGCGGCTCGGCGCGCGTGCCCGGCACGGTCCTGCATGCATCGGGTTTCGGGGGGACCGCCGGGCGTACGGCGGTGTCGGCGGGCCGCTCGGCCCGCTCACCCGCTCCGCGGCGACCGCGCTCCTCGCCCGTCGGTGGGTCGTCGGCCGGGCAGCGGCCGCGTTCGACGAACCGGCCGGCGTAGGCGTCGACGATGGGGACGAGCGCCTCCGCGCCCAGCCTGGGCAGGGCGTCCAGGGCGGCGGCGAAGCAGCGGCGCGCGGCGCGGGCCAGCACCGGGTCGGTGAGGGCGTCGCGCGCGGCCTGGCGCCAGCGGTCCCGCGCGGGGGCGGCGGCCTCGGTCGCGAGGTCGGCCGCGACCGGATCGTCGAGCAGCGCGGCGGCCACGGCGATGGGCACCGGCCAGTACGGCTCCGGCAGCGCGTCGATCATCCGCAGCTCGAGCCAGCCCTGCGGCCGGACGGGCGGGAACAGCGTCGACAGGTGGTACGCCAGGTCGCCGAGGTCGGGCCGGCCCGTCGCCATCCACTCCCGGAAGGTCATCCCCGGAGCCGCCACCCAGCCGTCGCGGATGAGCATGACCTGCGCGTCGAGGGCGTACCGGACCCAGGCCTCGACGGGGTCGTCACCGCCCACTGCCGCCGTACGCCCTGGGTCGAGCCTCTCCCAGACGATCTGCCGGCGAGACCGGGCCGACGGGCCGGGCGAGTTGGCGAAGGCCGCGACCAGCACCGGTCCGAGCGCGTGCGCGAGCCGCCAGCGCCGGGCGGCGTCCTCGGCGTCGGCGCCGATGTCGAGGCAGACCTGGAGCGAGGCGGTGCCGCACATCATCCGCAGGCCGTATTCGCCGAAGTACTCGCGCATGCACCGGTAGCGGCCTTCGGTCGCCTGGAACACCGACGGCCGGGAGTCGGCGCCGCGCCCGTCGAGGATCAGGTCCTCTTTGGCCAGGTGCGCGGTGACGTGCGCGATGTCGCGGGCGACGGCGACGCACGCCGCGGCAGGGCCCGGACGCGGGGGCGAGCTGAGCTCGAGCTGGCCGCCGGGTTCGTACGTGATGCGGCTTCCGGCGGGCGGCGGGCCGGCCGCCTCCATCACCGCCTGGACGCGCGGCAGTACAGCGGGCCGGGACGGGGCGTTCCGGTCGATGACGAACCATTCGGTCTCGGCGCCGACCAGCCCGGGCGGGCCGGTCTTGAAGCAGACCCCCTGGACGTGCTCGTAGATCTGGTCGATGGTCAGTCGGCTCATGGCACCTCCGAACGAGCGACGAACGGAGGTCTTTCCCTACTGAACCGCATCAATAATCCGAAAAGTACCTTTCGTTGCCAAAAGCGGCAGATGTCGTTGAGGTGGCGGGGACGTATGTGAAACGGTCCACTGAACCGCTACACTGATACGGTTCAGTGAACCGGTTCAGGAGGCTGACCTGCGAGTAAGGAGCACATCCGTGCGGATCGACGTGCACCAGCACCTCTGGGGTCCGGCCTTCCTCGACGCCCTCCGGCGGCGTACGGCGGCTCCCCGGCTCGACGGCTGGACGCTCCATCTCGCGGGCGAGGCCCCGTACGACGTCGACCCGGCCGACCACGACCCCCGGCGCCGCGCCGACGAAGCCGCCGAGGACGGTTTCGGCCTCGTGCTGATCTCGCTCTCCGCTCCGCTCGGCGTCGAATCGCTGCCGCCCGACCAGGCCGCTCCCCTCCTCGACGCCTACCACGCGGACGCGCTGGCGCTGCCCGAGCCGTTCCGCGCCTGGGCCGCCGCCGGCCTGGCCGAGATCGACGTGGACGCCCTCGCCCGGCTCCTCGACCAGGGGTTCGTCGGCCTGCAGCTGCCCGCGACCGCGCTGCTCGACCCGGCGGGCTACGAGCGCTGCGCGCCCCTCCTCGCGCTCCTGGAGGAACGCCGGCTGCCGCTGTTCGTCCACCCCGGGCCCGCGCCCGCCGCGGACGGCCCGGCATGGTGGCCCGCGCTCGTCCCGTACGTCCACCAGATGCACGCCGCCTGGTACGCCTTCCGCGCCTTCGGCCGGCCGCGCCATCCCGACCTGCGCGTCTGCTTCGCCCTGCTCGCCGGGCTCGCTCCTCTGCACGGCGAGCGGCTGGCCGCCCGCGGCGGCGGACGCGGCCAGGTCGACTCGAACGCCTACGTGGAGACGTCCTCGTACGGACCGCGCGCCGTCGACGCCACCGTCCGGGCGATCGGCATCGACACGATCGTGAGCGGCTCCGACCGCCCGTACGCCCGTGTCCCCCGCGACTTCGGCTTCGGCGACGCCGCCGAGCACGCCATCCGCACCGCCAACCCGCACCGACTGCTCACCGGAAAGGACTGAACTCCGTTGACCATCGAGTCCCTCCCCGAACGAAGCCTCGACCGGCACGAACTGCGCCGACTGGTCGACGACCTGGCCGCTCACCCCGAGACGTGGCAGGAGCTGGTCGACTTCCCCGACGGCCACCGCCACTACGTGTCGCTGCACCGCGACGAGTACGTCGACGTGTGGCTGCTGTGCTGGACTCCGGAGAGCGACACGGGCTGGCACGACCACGACATCTCCTCCGGCGCGGTCGCGGTCGTCGACGGCACCCTCATGGAGTGCAACCCCCGGATCGGCGGCGAGCACGTCGAGGTGGCGGTCGAGGCGGCGACGTCGTTCTGCTTCGGGCCCGAGCACATCCACCGCCTGGTCGGGGTGGCGGACCGCAGCGTGTCCATCCACGCGTACTCACCCCCGCTCTGGCGCATGGGGCAGTACTCCATCGACGACGGCGGCGTGATGCGCCGCGTCTCGGTCAGCTACGCCGACGAGCTCCGCCCCCTCGACCCCGCCGCCTGATCGCCGGAAGCAAAAGCCTCTGGCGCCGATTTTTGGCACGCTGGTAGTTTGCCTTTTACTTGTAGTGACAGGTCCGCGTGCTGGAACGGAGTCGAAGGTGTCCCTGACGGAGGCGCTGCGCGCCGGCGAGCCGGAGGTCTTCGGCCTGCTCTACGACGAGCACGGGCCGCGGATCCACGCCTACTGCCACCGCATGGTCGGTGACGAGGCCGCCGACGCCGTACGCGACGCCTTCGTCACCGCCGCCCGTTACCCGGCCGGGGCCCCGGCCGGCGATGACGCGCTGCCGATCTGGCTGTACGCGCTCGCCCGCGCCGAGGTGCTGCGCCGCGGCGCCCTGGAGCGCTCCGTCCCGGTCGACCCCGGGGCGGCGCCGCTGGAGCGCGCCCTGGCCCGGCTGCGGCCCGAGCAGCGGGAGGCCCTCGCACTGACCGACGCGCTCGAGGTGGAGGAGTTCGCGCGGCTCACCGGAGTGGCCCTCGACACCGCCGAGCTGCTGGTCCGCATGGCGCGTCGCCGACTCGAACAGGCCGTCGTCGCCGTGCTCGAAGCCGGCTCCGCCGCGGACGACGAGCTGCTGACGGCCCTCGCGAAGGGCCGCCTGCACGCGCTCGTGAGCCGGCGGGCGGCCGAGCCGTCCGCGTCGTTGCGGGACGCGGTGGTCGCCGCCTGCGTCGCGGCCGAGCGGACGTTCATCGGCGTGCCGCTGTCCTACGCCGACGGCCTGCCCCTCTCCTTCGAGGGAGTGTTCGGTCCAGCCGACGCCGGCACCGGTCCGCGCCCGAAGGCCGACCGGCCGGGCGCCCCGGCACCGGCCCGCCACCGGCGCAAGCCCCGCCGGCGCAACGCCCTGCTCACCGAGACGCTCACGCTGGCGGCCTGCGCCGCGGCGGTCATCGGCGCCATCCTGGTCTGGCCCACCGGCTCCGACCAGGGCGCCTCGAACGTCGGCGACAACAGCCGGCTGGTGCGGCACGGCACGCCGACGAGCCGTCCATCGCCGTCGGCCGGCCACGCGGGGCCGCTGGGCGACGGGTCCTCGCCCGTCGGCAGTGCGCGGACCACACCGCGGCCCGGGCCCGGGTCTCCGTCGGCCGCGGCCACGCACGCCTCGCCCTCGCCGACGGCGACGGCGACGGCGACGGTAAGTAGTTCGCCCGTGTCTCCCACGAGTCCGGCCCCGTCCGGGACCCCGACGCCAGAGCCGACGTCCGCGTCACCGACTCCCACCCCGAGCCTCTCGACGCTGCCCCTCCCGGCGCCCATCGGCGGAAGGCCGAGCACCACCCCGACGCCGAAGAAGACCGGCCCGAAGAAGTCCTAGTTCCGCGTTCCGCGACGGCGCTCAGGTGAGCGGGTAGCCGCTTCGGTCGTCGTGGCCGGAGGGGTCCTCGTAGCAATCGCCGAAAATCCAACGAACCTATAGCTGACCTGCGCTTATCCGGGGCGACCTGCACTACGCCCAGCAGGGCGCCGTTGAAGGCGGAGCTTAGGGGGTTCGCGGGCTCGGGGCGGGGGCTGTGAGGATGCCGTTGAGCAGGACGAGGAATTGCCATCGGCTGCGGGCCTCGGGGGTGCCTGAGACCAGTTCGGCGGTGGCGGCCGTGATGTGCGGATGCCGGTCGGGCCGGATGGTGCGCAGTGCGGTGAGGAAGGCTTGCCATTCCTGCGCGGCGTTGGGGTCCTGGTTGCGGGTGCCGTGTTCGACGGCGGTCGCGGTGGCGAGCTGGAGCAGCAGGTCCACTCCCCAGGCTGCGCGTTCAGTGTCCATGCCGCCTTCGTACAGGACACTCATCAATGCCTCGATGAGGTCGAAGTAGTTGCGGCCGCGTGGCCGTGACACCAGCGCGGAGCGGGCGAGGTTCGGCCGCGTGTAGAGGATGTGGATGTAGGAGGCAAGGATCTTCATCAGGCGCTCGCGCCAGTCCCCGGGGGCCGTCACAGGGGTGAGGTCCACTTCGCCGAGCATCTCGTCCAGCATCGCGGCGTGCAGTTCGTCGGCGTTGCGGAAGTAGACGTACAGCGAGGCCGGCCCGGTGTCGAGTTCCCGGGCCAGGAGCCGCAGCGTCACCTGGTCGTGCCCCTGGTTCATCAGCTTGACGGCCGCCGCGACGATCCCGTCCGCGGTGAGGGCCGGCTTGGCGGGCCTGTCGCGGCGGCTGCGGGGGGATGCGTCAGGGGCAGGCATGACGCCCACAGTAACGAACATGTTCGACGCTGTACAAGTCGATAGCCGCGCCCAACTCACCGAGCCGTTACTTATTGTGATTATCTACGCACTCGCTGCGTAAATCCAAGGTTCGTTGAGGAGCATAGCTCGTCACATTTGCCCAGGTACATCCTGCATCGTCGGTGTCGGCGGGCGTTCCGCCGGTCGTCGAGCCCGCCCGTCGGATGGGCCAGAACGGTGAACGAACTTGTTCTTAGCGAACATGTTCGTTACTTTGCGGATGGGACAGCGACTCTTCGACCGCTTTTGGAGGAATCATGTCGACCTACATCACCAACGTCCGCGTTTTCGACGGTGAGCACGTCTTGGACGCCCGCACTGTGGGCATCGACGGGACCGAGATCGTCTCTGTCGGCCAGCAGCCGCCGCAGGACGCCGAGCTCGTCGACGGCCAGGGCGGCACGCTGCTGCCGGGCCTGATCGACGGTCACGTCCACACCTCGCTGGAAGGGCTGCGGCTCGCATTGGCGTTCGGGGTCACCACCGAGCTGGAGATGCAGGGGTACTGGACGCCTGAGCAGCGTGCACAGATCGGCGCCGACGACGAGATCGCCGACGTCCGGTCCGCCCTACTCGCTCTGATGGCGCCCGGAGGACACCCCAGCGAGCTGATGGGCGACCTCGGCGATCACGCCCCCGACAGCGGCGGCTGGACCATGCCCTCGGTATCGACCCCCCAGGAGGCCGTGGCCTACGTCAACGCGCGAGTAGCCGAAGGCGCCGACTACATCAAGGTCATGATCGAGGACGGTGCGGTCATGGGGCACCCCGGCCTACCGATGATCAGCACCGAGACCCTGAAGGCAGGAGTGGCCGAGGCACACCGGCTCGGCAAGCAGGTCATCGCCCATGCCCTGACCGTGGCGGCCACGCAGCAGGCCCTGGACGTCGGCGTGGACGGCTTCGCGCACCTGTTCATCGACCAGGCGCACACACCGCAGATCATCGCCGCCATCGCCGACGCCGGCGTCTTCGTCACCCCGTGCCTGGCCGTCAGCGCCTCGGTCATGGGCGGTACCGGCGCTGTGCTCGCCGAGGACCCCCGGGTGGAACGGCGACTGCCCGAGCCCTGGCTCGAAACGCTGCGTGGGACCTTCAACACCTTCCCGGACGGGCGCTTCGAGGACGTCCTCGGTTCCGCCGCGGCACTGCGCGACGCGGGCGTCGACATCATCGCCGGCACCGACTCCTCGGTTCCGGTGCCCTCCCACGGCGGCGTCGTGCACGGCGCGAGCCTGCACCACGAACTCCAGCTACTGGTCCGAGCGGGCCTCAGCCCTCAGGAGGCGCTGCGCGCGGCGACCGGCACACCGGCCCGCAGGTTCGGCCTCACCGACCGAGGCCGTATCGCCCCCGGAGCACGAGCCGACCTGCTCCTGGTCGACGGCGATCCCACGACCCGCATCGGCGACTCCCTGTCCATCCGAACGATCTGGCGCCGCGGTACCGCCACGGCAGCGCACTGAACGGCCAACGCACCGGGGGCCTCGACCAGTGCCCCACCACCTAGGAGTGATCCATCATGTCGACCCCAACACCCGCCCCCACGGGCGCCGCTCAGCCGGCCGAGCCCGCCGTGCCCAAGAACGTCCGCTGGGTGCTGCTGGGGATCCTGCTCGCAATGCTGCTGGCGCAGCTGGACGGGCTGATCGTCGGCACCGCCATGCCCACCATCGTCAGTGAGATCGGAGGGCTGGACCACATCTCCTGGGTGGTGACCGCCTACACCCTCACCATGGCCTGCTCGACCCCGATCTGGGGCAAGCTCGGCGACCTTTTCAACCGCAAGCTGATGTTCCTGTCCTCGATCGTGCTCTTCCTGATCGCCTCGGCCCTGTCCGGGGCGTCGACGACCATGACCGAGTTGATCATCTTCCGCGCGGTCCAGGGCGTCGGCGCAGGCGGGCTCGCCGCAGGAGCGTTCGCACTGATCGGCGCACTGCTGCCGCCCCGCGAACGCGGCCGGTACCAGGGCATGGTCGCCATCGTCATGGCGCTCGGCAGCATCGGCGGCCCGCTGGTGGGCGGTCTCATCACCGGCCACCTCGGCTGGCGGTGGGCGTTCTACATCAACCTCCCCATCGGGATCATCTGCATCGTGTGGTGCCAGCTGCTGCTGCACGTCCCGTCGGTCCGCAAGGAGAAGGCCGTCATCGACTGGCTGGGCATCACGCTGTTGACCAGCACGATCGCCGCGACTGTGCTGGCCTTCACCTGGGCGGGCAGCACCTACGCCTGGGAATCCCGGCAGATCCTCGCCCTCGCCGCCGGGGCCGCCTCCGGGTTGGCCCTGTTCATCGCCTCCCAGAAGCGGGCCGCTGACCCGCTCATGCCGCTGCGGATCTTCACCGAGAGCCGCAACTTCCCGCTCGCCTCGCTGCTGCTGATCGTCGCGGGCGTGGCCATGTTCGGCGCCACGCTCTACTTGCCACTCTTCCAGCAGACCGTGCAGGGCGCCTCGGCCACCAACTCGGGTCTGCTGCTGGTCCCGATGATGGCCGGCACCGTCATTGCCTCCAACATCGCCGGGAAGGTGATGACCAAGACCGGCAAGTACAAGATCTTCCCCGTGCTCGGCACCGCGTCACTGGTGGTCGGCATGTACCTGCTGTCGACCATGGACACCGGCACCGCCCGGTTCACCACCAGCCTGTTCATGGTCCTGGTCGGCATCGGCACCGGCTTCACCCTCCAGATGGCCAATACCATCGCCCAAAACAGCGTGGAACTGCGCGACATCGGAGCCGCCTCCGCCGCCGCGACCCTGTTCCGCACCGTCGGCGGCTCCCTCGGCGTCGCGGTCTTCGGCTCCCTGTTCACCAGCTCCGTCCAAGGCCACGCCGCACCAGGCGAAGGAAGCACCAACCACGTCGCGCACATGACCGCCGCAGCAAAGGACGCCTACCTCCACGCCGTCGCCCACGCCACCCACCAGATCTTCCTCGTCGGCGCAGCCATCGCCGCCGTCGGCCTCATCGCCGCCATCGCCATTGAAGAAGTACCGCTACGTGCCAAGCCCGGCAGCGGTCCCGCTCCCGCCAAACCCACCACCCCACAACCAGCCGGCAAATAGCTTTCGGACCGGGCCGACGCCCACGCTCTATCCCAGATAGTGGTGGGTGCCGTCAGCCGCTTCGACACCGGCCGACAGGTCCCACGCTCCGCCAAGCCGTCGAGACGTTCCTAGCCTCGGCGACCGCCAACACCCGCACGCCGCCGCCACCGCGGTCCTCCTGCACCAGCTCGGCGAGCAGCAGACCCTGGCCGTCCTGGAGGCCGAAGAAGCCGCCGACACGATGTCAGGCCTCGCTCAGGGCGGCCTCGCGGGCGAGGGCTCGTGGTCCGGCTTCACCGGGGCCGTCCTGCCCCGCACCGGCGCGCTCGCGCCGGGCGAAGATCAGGCCGACGAGAGCACCGACGAGCAGGGCGACGACGTGGCCCACCGCCGCGACGCCCAGCCGGTCCAGCCCGCTGAACAGGTGCGGGGCGAGGAAGGCCAGGGCCAGGCCCGCCCCGATGCGCCACCAGCGGCTCGGCACGCGGTCGAACAGCCGGTGGCCGTGCCGGGCGGTGCGCACGAGGGGCTCGGCGCCGTACAGCATCGTGGCGATGAGCGCCGAGGCGATGACGTAGGACGGGCCGACGTCGTCGAGGTACCGCATGGAGGCGGGCATGGCACCCGTCGAGATCCGCCAGGCGAGCAGTCCCTCGCTGATGAGCGTCCCGACGACCTGGGCCCCGCCGACCAGGGCCAGCGTCCGGACGTTGCCGAAGCGGTGCGCGACCGGGAACAGCCCGACGATCGCCAGGACCACCCACATCCACGGCACGGCCTCGGCCACGAAGGCCGAGGCGATCATGGTGCCGAAGGGGTCGCTCCTCAGGTTCACCAGGTTGGTCGCCGTCGTGGCGACGACCGAGCGCTGCTGCGCCGGCCCCAGGCCGTACGCGTACACCGCCGACACCGCGCAGAACGCGACGATGAAAGAGATGGGCAGCGGATAGCGCCTGAGGGTCGAGTGCACGCGTGAAAGCGTAGGGGCTGTTTCTGAGAGCTTGATGACTTCCAGATGATCGTCAGCTCGGTCTTACCGTCGAGACAGGCGACCCTCCCGGTACCGCACGAATCAGCCCCGGGCTCCGCCGGCGGCCGCGTTCCAGCCGTGTTCGAGCAGCTCGAAGGCACCGGCGATGACGGTGCCGACATCGGCCTTCTCGCAGGTGAGGAAGCGGGTCTCCAGAGTGAAGTGGGCCAGTGCCCGGCAGGTCGGGTCCTCGGCGGGCGCGCCGATCTCCTCGGCGATCGCCCGCGCCAGGGCGGTCTCGTGCCGCATCCACATGCGGCGCTCGTACTCGCGCAGGTCGGGAGTGTTCTCGACGAGTTCGATGAACCGGGTGAAGCGCGCGTCGGCGTCGTCGCCCTTGGGCCGCCGAGTGCGCAGGACGTACTCCCGCAGGGCACCGGGGATCGACCGGCCCTCGGGGCGTTCGCGTACGGCGGCGATCAGGGCGGCCTCCAGCTCGGCGTCCTCGTCGAAGACGAGGGCCTCCTTGCCGGGGAAGTGCTTGAACAGCGTGGTGGTGGAGACGTCGGCGGCCTCGGCGATGTCCCGGATGCCCACGTGGTCGTAGCCATGCTCGAGGAAGAGGCGCAGGGCGGCGTCCGCGAGGGCCTGGCGGGTGGCGGCCTTCTTGCGCTCGCGCCGGCCCAGTGGTGCACGCTCCGTCGTCGCGTCGGTCATGGCGGTGATCCTATCCGACTCGGTTGACCGGAGCAAAAAGTTGAACTGTTGCACTTATTAACCGAGTGTGCTTTTGTGGAACGGTCGGCCGGCCGCCTCTGCCCGGCTCTTCTTCCTCGAACCCCCCTCCGTACCGGAAGGACCGTTCAGCATGTCCGCGCCCACCTCCTCGCCCTCCCCCGGCGGCCCGGCCGCCGGGGCTCCTCCCTCCCCGAACGTGCGCTGGGTCCTGCTCGGCGTGATGCTCGCGATGCTGCTGTCGATGCTCGACACCATGGTCGTCGGCACCGCGATGCCGACGATCGTCGCTGACCTGGGCGGCCTGCGGCACATCTCCTGGGTGGTGACCGCCTACACCCTGGTCACCGCCGTGACGACCCCGGTGTGGGGGAAGCTCGGCGACCTGTACGGCCGCAAGCACACCTACCTCGCCTCGGTGGCGGTGTTCGTCGTCGGCTCCGCGGTGTGCGGAGCGGCGCAGTCCATGACCTGGCTCATCCTCGCCCGCGCGCTGCAGGGCATCGGAGCGGGCGGGATCGGCGCCGGGGCGTTCGCGCTGATCGGCGCGCTCGTCCCGCCGCGGGAACGCGGCAGGTACCAGGGCATGTCGGCGTCCGTGATGGCGATCGGCACGATCGGCGGGCCGCTGCTGGGCGGCTTCGTCGCCGGTCACCTCGGCTGGCGCTGGGCGTTCTACATCAACCTGCCGCTCGGCGTGCTCGCCTTCGTCTGGCTGTGGGTGATGCTGCGCCTGCCCGTCAACCGGAGCAAGGCGACGATCGACTGGCCGGGCATCGCCCTCCTGACGGCGACGATCACCGCCGCCGTGCTGGCCACGACCTGGGCGGGGACCACTTATGCCTGGGGCTCCTGGCAGATCGTCGCGCTCGGCGTCGTCACCCTCGTCGGGCTCGCCGGGTTCATCGCCTGGCAGAAGAGGGCGACGGAACCGCTCATGCCGCTACGGATCTTCGCCGGGCACCGCAACTTCCCGCTCGCCCTCGGCATGATCCTGGTCGCCGGCGTGGTCATGTTCGCCGGTGGGCTCTACCTGCCGCTGTTCCAGCAGACCGTGCAGGGCGCGTCGGCCACCAACTCGGGGCTCCTCATGGTGCCGATGCTGGTCCCGGTCGTGATCGTCTCCACCGTCGCGGGCAAGGTGATGTCCGCCACCGGCAGGTACAAGATCTTCCCCGTGCTCGGCGCGGCCTTCCTGACCGCCGGCGCGGCCCTCCTGGCCACCATGGACACCGGCACGTCCCGCCTTGTCACCTGCTCCTACATGGTGCTGATCGGCCTCGGACTCGGCTGCCTGATGCAGATGGCCACCACGATCGCGCAGAACAGCGTCGAGATGCGCGACATGGGCGCCGCCATGTCGTCGACCCAGCTGTTCCGCACGCTCGGCGGCTCTCTCGCGGTCGCGGCCTTCGGATCGATGGTCACCCGCGCGATCCAGCACCACCTGCCCGGCGCCGCCGCCGCTTCCGGTGCGCCGGCCGCGCTGTCCGCCGCGGCCAGGGCCGCCTACGTGGACGGGCTGGCCGGCGCGACCCGGCAGATCTTCCTGGTGATCGCGGTACTGTGCGCCGCCGCGTTCGCCCTCGCACTCGCCGTCAAGGAGGTCCCACTGAAGAAGGCCGGCCCGCCCCGGCCGGCGCCTCGTACGGTCCGTACGGGCGAGGCTCTCAGTAAATCTTCGATCCGCCGCGTAATCCGCTGACGCCTTCTTCGAGACGTACTACCGCAACGTCTTCGGCTACGTCGTGCTGCGCGTTCCGGCCCAGGCCGCCGAGGACGTCACCAACGAAGTGTTCACGATCGCGTGGCGCAAGATCGACAAGTTCCCGAGCAGGCGCTGCCGTGGCTCCTGGCCGTCGCCAGGAACCTGGCCCGCCAGTCCCACGGCACCGCCGGTCAGACGCGCCGCCTGGTCGACCGGCTGGCCGGCCTGACCACCGACGCGGACCTGCGCGCCTGGGACGCCGCCGACCATGTCGTCGCCCGTGACCAGGCGCTGGCCGCGCTGCGCACCCTGTCCCCCAAGGAGGCCGAAGCGATCACCCTGACCGTCTGGCACGGCCTCGAGCCGGCCGACGCGGCCCGGGTCGTTCGTCAGCGCCGGAGACCTGTTCCGGGCGCCGACCACCCCCGGCACGCGCGCGGCGCTCTACCGGATCCTCGCGGACCTCCCGTCCGTCCACGTCACCGGACGGATCACGGACCGGGAGGGCAGGTCCGGCGTGGCCATCAGCACCGGAACCTCCGACGGCGCCATCGTGCGGCTGGTGGTCGACCCGGCGACCGCCCGGCTCCTCGACTTCGAGCAGCAGCCCGGCGACCGCCCCGGCACCCCGGGTGCGCACGCCGCCAACCTGTACGTGGCCTTCGAACACCAGGGCTGGGTGAACACGATCGGCGCCGTCCCCACCTCCTGACCGGCGACAGGGGGCGCCGCGCGCCGGCCGCCGCGCAATCCGGCCGGGCGGGCGATCTCCCGGTGACGCGTCAATCACCAGAACCACGATTTCCCCTCGTAAGGAAGGTCTTCACATGCGTGAAGTAAGAAGGAGAACGATCCGCGCCGCTGCCGCAGGAGTCGTGCTGGCCGCCGTGGCGACGGCCGCACCGACGGCGGCGGTGGCGGGCACGAAGGTGGCGCCCACGGCGAAGGCGGCCGTGTCCTCGCCCTGGCAGCTGTTCGACGTGCCCGTTCAGGGGAAGGTCAGCCTGCTCAGTGTCACCACGACCGGTCCCGACGACGCGTGGGCCGGTGGACTCCTCCTGAACCCGAACGACAATCCCCCGAATCCCTCGCAGACTCCCGATCTCCGACGGCTCGCCAAAGATTCCTCCCTGGGCTTCCGGCAGCTCGCCAAGGCCGCGTCCGGTGACGACGACGAGGACACGTGCACCTTCGCGAAGGGCATGTTCACCTCCGTCATGCTGCACTGGGACGGGCACGGCTGGCAGCAGACACCCGTCCCCCCATCCGCCCGCATCAACCACCTCAGCGCATCCAGCCCCGAGGACGCCTGGGCCTCCACCGACTGCGGCATACTGCACTGGGACGGCCAGACCTGGACGACCGTCCCGATCGCCCCGGTCCACGCACAACAGGTGGAACCGAGGCCATCAAGGCGATCAGTCCCACCGAAGCGTGGCTCACCGGCACGACGTACGACAACACGACCCAGGCCGCCCGCGCGTTCGTCCAACAGTGGGACGGACACAAATGGCGAAACGTCCCCCTGCCCGCACTCGGCGACAATTTCGGTCTGCAGAACATGGACGCGCGGGGGCCGGACGACGTGTGGGCCGCAGGAACGGTGGACACCGACAACGACGTCCACCCCGACCCCTTGCTGCTGCTGCACTGGAACGGCCGCACCTGGAAACGGTTCCCCGAACCGGAGACCGGCGAGTGGACGAAGTGGCTCAGGTCGGTACGGGCGGTGGCCGAGAACGACGTGTGGATCGCCGGCTGGGGGAAGCGCGCCCCCGGCATCGAGGAGATCCGCCGCCCGATGCTGCTGCACTGGGACGGCCGGAAGTGGTCCAGTGAGAAGGTGCCGGACGAACGTGGCGAACTGTGGGACGTGGCGGTGAACCGCGGACAGGCACTGGCCGTCGGCGACACGTTCGCGCCCGCCGAGCCTGACTACACGATGTACGCCCTGCGCCGGACCTCGTCCGGCTGGCAGCGAGAGCCGAATTTCGTCGAGGGCGAGACCACATTGTTCGGGCTGGCGCCGATTCCCGGCGGCGGCATCTGGAGCGTCGGCACGGCCGGTGATTACCTCCCCGTGATCGCCCGCCGGCGGTAGCCGTTCGTCCCGGGCACTCCGGCCGCCGCCGGGGTGCCCGGGACACCACCGGTGGTCGCGCTTGCGACCCGCGCCCCTCGCCGAAGGGGGTCCTACCGCGAGGACAGCCGGGCCTGGCGGAATCGCCGGACGCGGAGGGAGACCCGGCCGACCGCGGTCGTCACCACGACCGAGCGGAACCTCCCGGGCACCTCCGCGACCCAGAACGCCCCGGCGATCGTCACCGCGGGGGCCTTCAGCACGGACCGCCCGGCGTGGAACTCCACGAGCACCTCGCCGCCGGGCGGCAGTTCGCCCCAGGCGACGGACCAGCCCCGGCCGCGTACCGCGCCGCGGATCAGTGTGGTGTCGACGCCGCGGGCCACGGCCACGTCGATGAGGCCGTCGCCGGTGTGCACCTCGAGGGCGGGGCGCCGGCGGCTGCCGCGGCCGACACGCAGCTCCCAGCCGCTCGCGGGCAACGGTGTGGCGGGGAACGCCATCGCGTGGGACATGGTCGAACTCCGTTCGGGGCGCGGGTACGGGTGGCGGCGGCCGCCCGTACCCGGGTGGGACTCAGATGGCGATGGCGCCTTCGACCGGGGACTCGCCGCGCCGTACGAGGAGGGCGGCGAACGCGGCGACGAGTGCGACCACCGCGGCGACGGTCATGGACGTCTGGAAGCCGTCCATGAAGGCGAGGTGGCTGCCGGTGGTGATGGCCTTGGCGACCGGTCCCGGAGCGCCGGCGGGCACCGGGGCGACGCCCTGGGCGATGTAGTCCTTGGCGGCGGTGAGCTGGTGGGCCGCCGGTGCGGGCAGCCCCGCGCCGGTCAGCCGGTCGATGAGAACGTTCCCGACGCGGCTGGACAGGATCGTGCCGAGGACCGAGGTGCCCAGGACGCCGCCGACCTGGAACGCGGTCTGCTGCAGACCGCCCGCGACGCCGGCCAGATGCGCGGGGGCGTTCGCGACGATCGCCTCGGTGCCCGCGGTGAGGATGAAGCCGAACGCCATTCCCATCATGATGAACCACGGCCAGATGGTGTTGTACGAGGCGTCGACCCCGATCCGGGAGAGCCCGAACAGCGCGCCGGCGGTGAGGACCATGCCGATGGCGAGCGGCACACGCGGCCCGAACCGCTGGGTCAGCGCCCCGCCCAGCGGCGAGGAGACGATGAAGATCGCGGTCATCGGCAGCATCCGGACGCCCGCCTGTACCGGGGACATCCCGTGGACCTGCTGCAGGTACAGGGTGATGAAGAAGATCGTCCCGAACAGGGCGAACGCGCCGAGGACGATGAGTCCGGTCGCGGCCGACAGCGACGCCGAGCGGAACAGGCTCATCGGCAGGATCGGGTGGGCCGCCCGCAGCTCACGGATCACGAACCCGACGAGCAGGACCGCGAACGCGGCGAACGACACCAGCGGCACCGTGTCGCCGAAGCCGTACGTCCCCGCCTTGATCAGGCCCCAGACCAGGGCGAACAGCGAGCCGGACAGCAGGAGCACCCCGAGGACGTCGAACGAGCCGACGGCTCCCTCGTCGCGGGACTCGCGGATCACCCACAGGCCGACCAGGAGGGCGACCAGGCCGAGCGGAGCGTTGAGGAAGAAGACCGATTCCCAGTTCACGTGCTGAACGAGCAGGCCGCCGACGATCGGGCCACCGGCGATGGAGATGCCGACGGTGGCGCCCCAGATTCCGATCGCGGCGTTGAGCCGTTCGGCGGGGAAGGTGTTGCGCAGGATGGCCAGGCTGGCGGGCTGCAGCAGCGCGCCGGCGAAGCCCTGCACGACCCGCCAGAAGATCACCATGCCGATGCCGCCGGACACGCCGACGAGGACGGAGGCGACGGCGAAGCCGATCACTCCGGCGAGGAAGGTGCGCTTGCGCCCGAACCGGTCGGCGATCTTCCCGGCCGGGATCAGCGTGACGGCCAGGGCGAGCAGGTAGCCGTTGGTGACCCACTGCAGACCGGTCAGGTCGGCGTGCAGGTCCTTGGCGATGGCCGGGTTGGCGATCGACACGACGGTCGCGTCGAGGCCGACCATCATCACGCCGAGCGCGACCGCGAACAGTGTGAGCCAGGGGTGGCCGTGCCCGGCACGGCCTGGTCTTGCGTGCGTCCCCGGACGGGACGGCATTGTCGCTTGGGACGTCATGAACTGCCTCCGAGAGTTCGTATGGCCCAAACGTGTCACGCTGTGACACTTGTCGTCAAGCGACTAAAGTCTCGCTATGACGAGTGTCACGGAATGAAGGAACTATTGGCCGAGTCGTCCAACGTCGGTTACCCTGCGGGCATGGAGGCGACCCCTGCGGTTCAGTCGTGCATCCCGATGGCCGGTCGTCGTGAGCGCAAGAAGCAGCGCACACGCGAGGCCCTGGTGGACAGCGCGTTCCGGCTGTTCGCGGAGAAGGGCTTCGAGGCCACGACCGTCGAGGAGATCGCCGACGCGGTCGACGTGTCCTCCCGGACCTTCTTCCGCTACTTCGCGTCCAAGGAGGACGTCCTCCTCACGTTCCAGGACGAGCAGTTCGGCGCGATGAAGGAGGCGTTCGCCGCCCGGCCCGCCGACGAGCCGGTGATCACCGCCCTCCGCCGGGCCTCGGTCTCCATCCTCCGCGCCTGCGAGGACGGCGCGTTCGGCTTCGACCCCGAGCGGTTCGGCTGCATCCGGCAGCTCATGGAGTCCAGCCCCGCCGTGTTCGGCAGCAGCCTGGAACACGGCCAGCGGAAGCACGCGGAGATGACCCGCCTCGTCGCCGAGCGCATGGGGGTCGACCCCGTCACCGACATGCGCCCGCACGTGGTGGCGGCCGTCGTCAACGGGGTGTTCCACACGGCGTTCGAGCTGCTCGGCTCCGGCGCCGTACGGGCCGAGCGGTTCTCCGACGCGCTGTCCGAGCTCCTGCTGACCCTCGAGGGCGGCATCAACTTCCCCGCCGCGGCGGCGGCGAGTCCCGCGTCGGCCGACTGACGATCACAGGGCCGGCCACGGGAAACGGGGCGGGAGGCCGACCGAGCACGGGTTCCGGCGATCGCCGGAACCCGTGACCCGCATCGGTCCCGCCCCGCGGTTCTCAGGCCCGCGCCATCAGCTCACGCAGTCGCCGGGCCACGGTCGTGCCGTGGTCCCGAGCGTGGCGACGGAGCGCCATGCCGGCGGTGAGGGCCTCGTTCCAGGCAGGAGGGGCGGTGCCGGCGTCGGGCCGGCCGTCCGTACCGACCTCGGTGATCAGCTCGGCGAGCGCCGCGACCGTCCGTTCGTCACGGGGGTCGACGTCGCGCTCGCCGAGAGCGACGGCCAGCGCCTTCGCCGTGAGGCGGACACCGGCGATTCGGGGGTCGAACCCGCCGCGGCGGTGCTCTTCGAGCACACGCAGGAGTTCGTCCTCGCTCCGGGCCGACCGGGGTTCGAGGCCCGCCTCCTCGGCGGAGGCGTAGTCCTCGAACAGTTCGACCGTGCTGACGCATCCCATCTTCTGCGCCAGGAAGTGGAACTCGTCGAAGAGCGTGTGCAGCGGGATGAGGAAGTCGTCATCCTTCAGGCTCGGCGGAAGGCTGAACCCGCGCTCGCCTCCCACCGCGAGGTCGAACAGGTGAAGGATGATCCGTTTCACTCGCTCGTCCGGAGCACGTTCCATGACGATCCACGCGGTGTCCCGGGCCACCCGGTCACGAAGTCCGGCCACCCCGGGCTCCTCCTTGGTCATCTCGGTCTACCCCCTCGGGGTCTCGGTTTGCGTGTCCTCCGTGAACCGGGGGACGGCGCCGGTACTCGACGACCGGGCCACCAGGGACCGTCCCGCACGAGAAGGAATTCACAAGTAACTAGACCGGGAAAATGGGAAAGGCCGCCGGGAGATCCCCGCCACGTGTACGACGAACCGGTCTCATCCGGTCGAGGTCGCCCATCGCTTGATGGCGAAGCGGCTGCCGTCGCGGCGGACCTCGGCAGCGCCGGCCCCGGCGAAGTGCGCCGGCACGACGAGCTTCCCGGTGTCGGCCGCGCGCTCGAGCACCCTGCGGCGGGTCACCGCCGCCTGCGCCGGGTCCTCGCAGAAACAGCTGCCGTAGTCCGGTTCGAGGATCTGCACCGGGCTGTGCACCAGGTCACCGACGAACACGGCGCGGTCCGAACCGGACGCCACCCGGACGATCGACGAACCCGGGGTGTGACCGGGCGCCGGTTCCAGGCTGAGGTTGCCGTCGATCCGATGCCCGTCGCTCCACAGCACGGCGCGGCCGAGGACGGGCGCGACGCTGTCGTCGTACACGATCCGGCTGCCCTCCTGCCGGAGCCTCTCGTGGTCGTCGCGGGGCGCGGGGCGGCGGTGTGCGTTGCGGGGGTCGAAGAACTCCTGGTCGACCTTTGGGATCAGATAGGTGGCGTTCGGGAAGGTCGGGACCCACTCCCCGTCGCGCGACTCGGTGTTCCAGCCGACGTGGTCGTAGTGGATGTGCGTGTTGATCACGATGTCCACGTCCTCGGGCCGGACCCCGGCCTCGGCCAGCCGGTCGAGGAAGTCGGTCCGCAGGCGGTCGAAGAGCGGGACCTGCGGCCGGTTCCGGTCGTTGCCCACCCCCGTGTCGACCAGCACGACCTTGCCCTCGCTGCGCAGGACCCACGTCTGCGCGGCACCGTGGTAGGCGTCGGTCTCCGGACGCCAGTGATCCGGCGCCAGCCAGGACTCGTTGCGTCGCCAGATCTCGGCCGGGCTGTCCGGGATGATGAAGCGGGCCGGAGCTATCTCGCCCTGCCACTCGACGATCTTGGTGACCTCGACGGCACCAATCTGGAAATCGCTCATAGCGCCATGCTCATGGCAACGGATGCGCTTTCCAATGCGCGGTGAGCGCTAGCCGATGCGCGATCGTCTCACCGATGAGATCTACCATGGCGGCATGGACGTGGTGAGCGACGCGATCGAGACGATGCGCATCGGCAGGCCGTCCTCCAGCCGCCTCAGTATCGGCTCGCCGTGGCGCTGCCGGTTCGCGCCCTACGACGGGGCCGGCTTCCACGTGCTGCTCCGCGGCTCCGGCTGGCTGATCCCGGACGGGGCCGAGCCGGTGCCGCTGGGCGTCGGCGATGCCGTCCTGGTGCCGCACGGCGCCTCCCACGTGTTGTCGGACTCGCCGAGCGCGGAGGGTGCGGTGCCGTTCGACGCGACGGTCTCCGCGGCCGACGGCCCGGTGGAGTTCCTGTGCGGCAAGTACCGGCTCGACCGGTCCCGGGCGCATCCGCTGCTGGTCGGCATGCCCGAGGTCGTGCACCTCCCGGCCGACCTGGGTCGGCACGCCCGGCTGCGCGCCGCCATCGACCTGCTCGGCGGCGAGGTACGGGGCGACGGCCCCGGCCGGGAGACGGTCATCACCAGCCTGCTCGACCTGCTGCTGGTCTACATGCTGCGCGCCTGGCTGGAGGACAACGCCGAGACCGGATGGCCCCGCGCGCTCCGCGACCCGGAGATCGCCGCCGCGCTGGAGGCGCTGCACTCACGCCCGGCGGCACCCTGGCGGATCGAGGACCTGGCCGCACACGTCGGCCTCTCCCGCGCCACGCTGGCCCGGCGTTTCACCGCGCTGACCGGGCAACCCCCGATGGCCTACCTGACCTGGTGGCGCATGACCACCGCCGCCCGGCTCCTCCGCGAATCCGACCTGCCGCTCCTCGCGATCGCCCGCCAGGTCGGCTACGGCTCCCCGTACGCGTTCTCGCACGCTTTCAAGCGGCAGTTCGGCCTTCCCCCAGGGCTGTACCGCGACCGCGAACCCGCCGGTTGAGGATCGCCAGTGGGTCAGCCGTTCGGGTCGATCCATAGCTGGACGGCCAGGACGATGCCGATCAGGGCCACGAGCCAGCGCAGGAGGCCCGCCGGCAGGCGTCTGGTGATGCGCGGACCGATGACGGAGCCGACGAACATGCCCGCGCCGATGGGGACCACGGCCGGCCAGTCGACGGTGCCGGCGGTGGCGAAGATGGCGGCGGACGTGAGGGCCCCTGCCCCGATGAGCATGTTCTTCAGCGCGTTGGCGGTCGGCAGGTTCGGCTCCGCGCTGATCAGCAGGAGGGCGAGGATCATCACGCCGGCGCCGGCGCCGAAGTAGCCGTTGTAGAGGGACATCGCGGTCAGCCCCAACGGCAGGATCACGCCGCGCGCGCCTGACAGAGGACCGCGCCGATCGAGGCGGGCGGCGATCCGGGGCTGAGCCAGCAGTGCGAGCGATCCCACGGCCACCAGGATCGGCACGACGTGGGCGAAGACGCCAGGTGGCGTGGACAGCAACAGGAGTGATCCCGCGGCGCCGCCCAGCGCGGCGACGGGTATCCACCGACATAGCCGTACCCGTTGACCGGCCAACTCGGGTCGGGAGGCCAGGGCCGCGCCGGGCCAGCAGGCCACCACCGCGATGATGTTGGCCACGTTCGCGGGGAGGGCGGGCAGACCCGCCGCCAGCAGGGCCGGGTAGGAGATCAGAGACGTGATACCGCCCGCGGTCCCGACCACCCCGGCAAGCGTCCCGGCGGCGGTCAGCAGAACGAGATCGCCGATGCCGGTCATGACCGGACCGCCCGGGACGCCGATACGCGGATGACGACGTGACTCATGGGATGGGGCCTCCCCAGGTCCGGCCCGGCCGGATGGCGGGCAGGCGGAATGGAAGCCCTCGGGGTTTTTATCCCATCAGGTGTGGGGCCGAAAGATCGGCCCTGGCGCCGCTCGGTCCAGTCCACCGGCCCCCTTGTTGTCGTCTTGGAGGCGGAGGCCGGCACGGAACCCTAGACGCAACCACTAGCTGTCCGGATCATATCCCGGCGCTCTAGGGTCCACAGGTGCGCCTCTATCTGTCCTCCTTCCGCGTGGGAGATCGTCCGAGCCGGTTGCTCGCGCTGCTTCGCGAGCGACCGGCCCCGGTGGAAGTCGCCGTCATCGCCAATGCCATCGACGCCCAGGCCGAGCCCGAACGATCGGCCGGCGTACGGCGCGAGGCCGACGCGCTCACCCGGCTGGGGCTGCGGCCGACCGAGGTGGACCTGCGGGAGTTCTTCGACCGGCCCGTGGACACCGTCGCCGGGGCGCTGGCCCGCTTTCCCCTGGTCTGGGTACGCGGCGGGAACGTGTTCATGCTGCGCTACGCGATGGCGCGCAGCGGCGCCGGCGACGCCCTGACCGCGCTGCTGCGGCGGGACGCGGTGGTCTATGCGGGTTACAGCGCCGGCGCCTGCGTGCTCGCGCCGAGTCTGCGCGGTCTGGAGGAGTGCGACGATCCGCAGGTGGTTCCCACGACCTACGGTGATCCGCCGATCTGGGAGGGACTGGGTGTCCTCGACCACGCCGTGGTTCCGCACGTCGACTCGCCAGGTCATCCCGAGAGTGCGGCCCTGACCGCCCTTGCCGCACGCTACCGGGCGGACGGCGTCGCGCACCGCGCCCTGCGGGACGGGCAGGCCCTGGTGATCGACGGCCCGCACGCCCAGGTCCACTGACGGTTCGAGCCGCCGGCCGCTCCGCCCTCGCTCAGGCACCGCCGAAGACGGAGATGCGGGTGCGGTGGTGGCGTGGTGTCTCGATCTCGTCGAGCGTCGCCACCGCGAGGTCGGCGTACGAGAGGCGGAACTCCCACGACGGCGCGGTCTCACCGCCGATCCGGTAGCCACCCGTCCTGTCGCCCGCGGCCTCCAGTCCGGCGGGCGGGGTCAGCATCAACCAGTCGACGGCCGAGCCCCCCTCGCGGAGCCGGTCCAAGCCGGCGGCGTGCGCGGCCGCGAACGGCCGGAGCTCCTCCGCGAACCGGCGGAACTCGGGCGGGTACGCGGCTGGGTCGTCCATCACCAGGCCGCCGCCGGGAACCCTCAGGGTGGAGAACAGGCCGATGACGACGAGCCGGGGCACCCCGGCCTCGGACAGGCCGCCCACCAGCGCGTCGGCCGCTTTGACGAAGAACTCGGGATCGAGCTCGTCGAACCCCTGCGCAGGGCCGGACATCGGAGTCACCGCGTGGACCGCCGCGTCGTGACCTTCGCCGATCGCGGCGATGGCTCGTACGTCGGTGACGTCCCCCGGCACCACCCGCACCCCGTCCGTCGCGAGCTCGGGGTACCTGGCCGGATCCCGTACGACCGCCGTGACCTGATGACCCCGGTTCCGGGCCTCGGCCGTGATGGCCCGTCCCGCCCGGCCGCCGGCCCCGAAGATGACGATCCCGCTCATGTCACTGCTCCTCTTCCGGCCGCGCACTTCGCCGCCGGAAAAGGACGGTATCCAGGAGATACTGGTTACCTCAACGATACCGGGATAGGCTCGCGACCATGACCGAGCCGCTGGACCCGGAGATGTTCGACCCCGTCTGCCCGTCGAGCGCCATGCCGATTCAGATCGGCGACAAGTGGACCGCGATGGTGGTGATCTGCCTCGAAGGCGGCCCACGGCGCTTCACCGAACTCCGCGTCCCGCTCCGTGGCATCACCCCGAAGGTCCTCACCCAGACCCTGCGCGCGATGGAACGCGACGGCCTGCTCACCCGGACGGCGTACGACGAGAACCCACCCCGTGTCGAGTACGAACTGACCGCCCTGGGCCGCACCCTGCTGACCCTGATCGACGCCGCCCGCGCCTGGAGCCGAGACCACCTCCCCGCCCTGCTCGAGGCTCGGGAAAGGCACGATGCGACGCCACGCCCGGCACTTCTGATTCCCGCCGAGCCGTCGCGATCCGGCACGGCCGCCTCGCCGCATCTCCATCGCTAATAACGGGACAAATCCGTACTTTCACGGAGGATACAGATACGGTCTGGCCATTTAGCTGCCGAGTGGCACAAAATTCCAGAGCGGACTCCCCCCGCATCGGCACCGGCCTCTTCTTCGGCCGGCAGCCGGACCGCACACGGGCCGTCGGCATATCGGCCGGAGTCAGGAGTAGCTCCAGATGAGTACAGCCACGCGGGCCGACACGCCCGTACCGGTTCCCGGAGTCCGCGGCGTTCCCCTCGTCGCGCTGGCGAGGGACCCGTTCGGTTTCTGCATGAAGGCCGCCCGGGAAGGCGACGGCCTGGTACGGCTCGGGGCCGGACCGGTCCGCGCCTATCTCGTCAGCCACCCGGACTACGTACGCCACATCCTGGTCGGCAACGCGGCCAACTACATCAAGGGCAGCATCATGGACGGCATCCGGCTCGCCCTCGGCAACGGCCTGTTCACCAGCGACGGCGACTTCTGGCGGCGGCAGCGGCGGCTGATGCAGCCCGCCTTCCACAATCGGCAGATCCAGCGTATGGCCGAGACCGTGCGGGAAACGGTACGTGACTCCATGGCGGGCTGGGCCCCGGCCGTTACCAACGGCACGCCGATCGACATGCTCCACGAGTCCGTGCGCATGAACATCCGGATCATCCTGGAGACGCTGTTCGGAACCGCCGTGGACGAGGAACGCTCCGTCCGCCTGCTGGACCTGACGGACCGGGTGTTCGCCGGCATGACCCGGCGGGTCTGGACGTTCTTCGTACCGTCGTGGCTGCCGACCCCCGGCGCCACGGGGTACCGGCGCGCCATCGAGGCACTCGACAAGGAGATCTACGCTCTCATCGCCGCCCGCCGTGCGGCCCTGGCCGACGGCCACGCCCAAGAGGACCTGCTGAGCACGCTGATCCAGGCCGAGGACTCCGAGACCGGCGAGCGGATGAGCGACCGTCAGCTACGCGATGAGATCTTCACCATCTTCATCGCCGGCTACGAGTCGACCGCGACCGGCGTCGCGTGGGCCTGGCACCTGCTGTGCCGACACCCTGAGGCCGCGACCCGCCTGCGGGAGGAGGTCGACCGGGTCCTCGGCGGCCGGGCCCCTGGCTACGACGACCTCACCGAGCTGACGTACACCCGGCGGGTCGTCGACGAGACCTTCCGGCTGTACCCGGCGTTCCCGATGTACTTCCGGGGCTCCGTCGAGGACGACGTGGTCGGCCCGTACGCGATCCCCGGCGGCGCGAACATCATCCTCAGCCCGTACGCCACCCACCACGACCCGCGCTTCTGGGATGACCCGGAGGCGTTCGACCCGGACCGCTTCGCCCCGGACCGCTACGACTCCCGCGCCCGCGAGGCGTACTACCCGTTCGGGAAGGGACAACGCCTGTGCATCGGCGAACCGATGGCGCTCACGATCGCGCAGTTGCTGATCGCGACGATCGCCCAGGCGTACGAGGTGCGGACCGCGCCCGGCGTTCAGGTCACCGGCCACTACGCCATGACCTACCAGCCGAAACACGGCCTCCCCGTGATCCTCACTCCCCGCTGATCGGCCGCGTCAGCACTCCCCGCTGATCGGCCGCGTCAGCCCGCCGCGCTCATCCCAACGACGGTCACCTCGACGCATTGACCGCCGTTTCCTTCGCTGTGACTGCTTTTTCTCCAAGAGCTGGCCGTCACGTCCATCGTTCCTCCAGAACCCGGCGGATCAGATCTCTGGACATCTCCACCGGAAGGGCTCGAGACCGGATCTGATCGTACGTTTCCGAGAGTAGGCGAATGTCGTCCGGTTCGCTCGTCGTGATTCCGCGAACGGCTGTCGCCACGTACGCCAGCTCGGTTCGGTTCGGAAGAGTTGCGAGAACGAATCCCCCAGCCGTGCCGATAGGGCCGAACGGGTCGGGAACGATCTGAACGGAGATACGCGGGGACACGATGGACAGCAGGTGTTCGAGCTGCCCGCGCATAACGTCGCGATCGCCAACTTGATTCCGCAGGACGGCCTCCGCGAGAAGCGCGGATACGCGAGGCGGTGGCGGATCCTCACGCGAGAGGATCGCCTGGCGCTTCATGCGAGCGGCGGTCGCGGCCGTGTCTTCGCCCAGCAGCGCTGAGGCGTAGTCCTCGGTCTGGAGGAGGCCGTCCACGACCAGGCACTGGTAGGTCCCCAGGAATTCGGCCTCGGACTCGACCTCGGGCCAGTCGAACCAGACCGGGAAGGCCGCATCCACGACCAGTTCGTCCCAGAGGGACGGGAGGGCTCCGCGGGTGTCGAGGATCTCGTCGAGTTTGACGGCGATGGCCCGGTCGCAGCGCGTTTCACCGCGCTCGATCTTGCCGATGTGGGAGCCGCAGACGGGGACCTTCTCCCCTAGTTGATCCTGGGAGAGACCGGAGATCGAGCGGTACCGCTTCACCTGGGAACCGAACAGTTCGAGCGTCTTGGGGCGCTTCTTGCCGATCGCCATTCGCCACTCCTCCTCGGTGTCGCGACTCTTCACAACTGGGGGTGCGAGAGTCGGCACGTTCACCCCTGGATACGACAGTCCTCACCAGCGGCTTCTCTGTCCACAGACCATGTCACCACACGTCATCACGCGAATGCAGGGAGTTTTCCCGAAAGGACGCCGCATGGTCACGACAAGTCCGGAGGAATGGGTCCCGCCGCCCCGCCTCACCCTTGAATTGCACGCCTGCGCCGAGAATGTCTACTTGGTGCGCAACCTCGTCGATCAGGCCGCCGAGTCCTGGAGCCTGTCGCAGGAGGTCCGTCACCTCGGCCGGCTGATCCTCACGGAGCTCACGACGAACGCCTGTCGGCTCTATCCGGGCAAGGTGATCCACACGTGGGTCGCGACTCCGCGGTACGGCGTCGGCGAGGTCGGCGTGTGGGACCCCGACCGCGTCAACCTGCCTCGGATCATCGCCGTCGACGAGGTCGCGGAGACCGGACGCGGCCTGTTCATCATCAACGAGCTCACCGGCGGCCGGCTCGGCTGGTACCCGTCCCGGGAGCGCCCGGGCAAGGTCGTCTGGGCTCGTTTCGGGCCCTGAGCGGCCGGGGGCGTACGCGATGCTCGGTGAACGTCCTGGCCGGGCCGCTCGGCGCCCGGGTATAGGCGCTTCGCGACGGCGTTCACCGAGCATTGGGCACACGGTCTCAGGCCCGCTTCGGCTCGTAGTGCATCGCGGTGATCCCGCAGTCGAACGGCGTCGCGGCGACGAGGTTCAGCCGCTGGACACCGTGGGCGTAGGGGAACACCGGCAGCCCGACGCCGATCGCGCTCGGGTTGACGAACAGGTGCAGCTCGTCGATCAGCCCCTGGGCGATCAGGCTCGTCACGAGCGTGCTGCCGCCGTAGACGATGATGTCCCCGCCCGGCTCGGACTTGAGCCGCTTCACGATCTCCGCGAGATCGCCGCCCGCGACGACGGCGTTCTTCCAGGGCGACTCGGTGAGGCTGTCGGAGATCACGACCTTCGGCGTGTTGTTCATCGCGTCGATGGCCTTCTGGTCCTCACCGGGAGGGCCCGCCTCCCAGGCCGGGATGAACCCCTCGGCGAGCCTGCGGCCCAGCATGATGGTGTCGACCGGCTCCATCAGCGCCGTGATGTACGCCTTGATGTCGTCGGTCCACGGGAACGTCATCCAGTCCATCTCGCCGTTCGGGCCTCCCATGTAGCCGTCGGCGGTGGTCTGAACCTGGAGCTTGAGCTTGCGCACGGCTGCTTCCTCTCGGGCGATGCGTGGGAGCGGCGGCTCCGTCCGGCCCCGCCGTCCTGATGTGCCTTCAGCGTGGCCGAACCCGATTACGGAATCTTTACGGCTTCCCTCCGCCCCCGAAGGCATCCGATCGGGACCGAAGGGCCGCGCCACGTCCGGCATCGTCCGGGCCGTCCCGGCGGCCGACCGCGATGCCGCGTCGCCGATCCGCCCCGGCACCGGCTTCGGGACGGGGTGGCGGAAATGTCGACGCAGCACGACCACGCGTCCGGCACCGAAACCGAAGAAGGCCACCAGACGGCGCGGCGTCCACCGGCACATCGTGGAAAACACTGACTCCCCGGCATTCGGGCGACCAATAGCGGACGACAGATATAGCCGCACTCATGCTAATTTCGCGACTAGTTATCATCCATCCGCGAAGGGAACGGTCCGTGCGAAAAGTCCAAATGCTCATCGCCATGCTCGCGGTCTTAGTCGCAACGGTCTGCGCGACCGCGCCGACCTCATCCGTCGCGAACGCCGCCACGACACCGTCCGCGTCTTCGGCGCCTGTTCCGGGAGACCTTCCCATAAGCGAGGCCGGCGCGAAGTGGTATCACCTCTGGGGGCCGGCTGCGGCCTGGACGAGCGGCACCTACAACTCGTGGCGCTCCAATCGCTTCAAGACCCGAAGTAAGGTCTTGGGCATCATCTTCAGATGCTGGTACTGGAGGGGCGGCGACACGATGTTCGCGGCGATCTACGGTGCCACAGTCCCCGTGAAAAGCCACAATATGCGCTGCGATGGCCACTGGAAGAACCTGGTCTTCAAACACGCGAACACCCGGTCGAACTACTACGTCGGCGTGTACGTGATCGGCACGAAGACGCTGGTACAGGTGGGAGCCGAATACTACAAATAGCACACGAGGCCGCCACGCGAACAGATCGGTGCCCCGTCCAGGGCGCCATAAGGCACCGTTTCGAGGTCGGCGCCATTCCGCCGGCCCACGGCGCGCCGTACACCGTGCTCTCGGACGCACGGCGTACGGCGCGCTGGTCGGTTAGGGTGTGGCGTGCAGCAGGTTCCGGCCGGAGGGTTCTCATCGTGATCGCCGGGAAGACAGCCGAGCACCACGGGGTCGCACCACCCCCGTACGTCGAGCGCTTCCGGCGCTTCGGGCCCATTGCGTCGGTCGCCGCAGGCGGGATCGCAATCGTGCTGTCGTCCCTTTGGCTCGTTCAGGCCGCGCGCGGCGCACATCTGGATGACGGCCCGCCGGCTCTCGCTCTGCTATGCACGGCGCTCGGGATGGTCGGCTTCGGTACGGTAAGACTTGCCCGGGGACACTCCAAGGGCCGGGTCGCCTTTTCCATCGATGCCGATGGCGTCTACTTCGCCGACTGCGTTTACCCGGGATCTGAACCCGATGGACAGGCACGACGGATTCCCTGGGACGAGATCAACGCGCTGATCCTGTTCTCCCGACGTACAGAGTTCCTTCGTGGCGCCGTCGAATGCGTGGGAGTTCGATTGAATTCTTCCGTTGCCGGCTCTCCCGAAGACCATTTCGCACGCCTCAAGCAGATCCTCGCCAAGCCTGATTTGGAACTCCACGTGTGGGAACAGCTCCGGGAGCTGGATCGGGACCTGCCGGAAGCACGGATGAAGACGGCGGTCAGCTTCCACACCGAAGTTCACGGGTGGAGCTACCGCCATTCCTCCGTGTTGGAGGCGGTGCGCGCCCACGCGCCTGGTGTTCCGGTCATCAGCTTCCCTGCGGATGACTATTACCACCTGGTGGGGTGGCGAGCGGACCAAGAGAAGTTGCGGCAGATCCTGCAAGACGCCGAGCTGCGCCGTTGGGGTTGGTGACGCGTCCGCTCCGGTAGCCCCGCAGCTCGAGACGGCGCAGGGCTGACGCCAGGATCGCCGACGCACCCGCAAGCCTAACGATGCTAGGTTGAAACCTAGAGGTTCTAGGAAGGGACGGGGGCGGCGCGTGGTCAGGGCGGGGCTCAGTGCGGCGAAGCTGACGGAGGCCGCCGCGGAGATGGCGGACGAGGTCGGGCTCGAGCAGGTCACCGTCTCCGCGCTCGCGCGGCGGTTCGGAGTCAAGGACGCCAGCCTGTACTCCCACGTCAAGAACCTGCGGGAGCTGCGCGTCCGGATCGCCCTGCTCGGCGGCGAGGAGCTGACCGACCGTATCGCCGCCGAGGTGGCGGGCCGGGCCGGCAAGGACGCGCTCGTCGCCTTCGCGAACGCCTACCGGCGGTACGCGCTCGAACACCCCGGCCGGTACGCCGCGACCCAGATGCGGTTCGACCCGGAAGAGGTCGCCGACTCCGTGGCCCTGCGCCGCAGCGTGGAGCTGACCTACGGCATGCTCCGCGCCTACGGCCTGACCGAGCCGGACCTGACCGACGCCGGCCGCCTGCTGCGCGCGGCCTTCCACGGCTACATCCACCTGGAGCTCAGCGGCGGTTTCGCACATCCCCGCGAGGTCGAGGACTCCTGGTCGCGCTCGCTGGACGCGCTCCACGTGCTCCTGGAGAACTGGCCGGCGCACCAGCCCGGTCGGTGAGCGGCCGGCGACACGCATGACGACCACGCAAAGGACGGGAACAGTGGAGCGGTATCACGGATGGGCCGACGAGCGCTTCGGAGCCGTCGCCGACGCGTTCGCGCGTAACTTCGCGGACTTCCCCGAACTGGGCGCGGCGGTCGCGGTGTACGCCGGTGGCCGCAAGGTCGTGGATCTCTGGGGCGGGGTCGCGGACGAGCGGACCGGCCGACCGTGGGAGCAGGACACGGTCGTGCCGGTGTTCTCCTGTGCCAAGGCCATCGTGAGCGTGTGCGTGCACCTCCTCGCGCAGGAAGGACGCCTCGACCTCGACGCACCGGTCGGCCGGTACTGGCCCGAGTTCGCGCGGAACGGCAAGGAGTCGATCACCTCCCGCATGGTGCTCGGGCACCGCGCGGGCGTCCCCGTCCTCGATGAGACGCTGTCCTTCGCGGAGATCGCCGCCTGGACGCCGGTGATCCACGCCATCGAGGAGCAGCGGCCGCTGTGGGAGCCGAACACGGCGTACGAATACCACGGCCACGTCTTCGGCTTCCTCCTCGGCGAGGTGATCCGGCGCCTCACCGGGCTGACCCCGGGCGCCTACTTCCGCAAGGCCGTGGGCGACCCCCTGAGGCTACGGGCCTGGATCGGCCTGCCGGACGAGGAGATGAGCGGCCGGGCGCGGCTCGTCGAAGCGGAGGGGCGGCCCGGGATGCCGGGGCCCGAGCACCTGCTCACCCGCATGGTGACGATGAACGGCGCGCTGGTCTTCCCCGGCCTGGACGAACCCCACGGCTGGAACGACCCGGCGCTGCTCGGAATGGAGCTGCCCGGTGCCGGCGCCACCGCGTCGGCGGGCGGGCTCGCCGGGCTGTACGCGGCGGCGGTCACCGGAATCGACGGCCGGGAGCGGCTGCTCACGCCGGACACCGTGACGGACGCGGTCCGCGAGGTCTCCGCCGGGAAGGGCTGGCTGGGCTTCGACGCCGGGGCGCGCTGGGGCTCGGGCTTCCTGCTCAACTCGTCCTTCCGGCCGATGCCGGGCCGGCGCAGCTTCGGCAACGACGGGGCCGGCGGCCAGTTCGCCTTCGGTGACGACGAGTACGGCGTCGGGTTCGCCTACGTCGCCAACCGCATGGTCGGCCACGGCGACGCCCGCGCCACCCGCTTGATCACCGCCCTGCGCGCGTGCCTGGACCGCTGACACCGCCGCATATACAACGCTCGGTGAAGGCGGGGAACGGGCCATGATCCGTCCCGATTCGTCCGACCGAGGGCAGCGCTCACCGAGCGTTCTGGACGCCCCTGCTCATGCCGTACTTCGCGCACCGGCGTGAGCCTCGGCGAACCACTCCGGCTTGCAGGCGGGCATCGCTTCGGGACGGTTGTCATCGCCGCAGCGAACACGCTGCGGTGGCGAACAACCGGACAGAGGAGAGCAAAGATGCCCAATATGCCTGGAGAAGCGGTCGAGGCCGCCGCGAGCGTCGTTACCGCGGCCGCCATCGGGGTCGGGATCAAGGTCCGCGAGGCCCGCGCCCGTCAGAACCAGACCGGCAAGGCCGACGGCAAGAAGAACGGCCGGAACGGCAAGAACAGCTGAACACGGTGTGCAACCGGCCGGCCTCCATCCCCTTGCGGGGTTGGGGGCCGGCCTCCTGTCCAACGACCAGCACGTCCAAGGTGTACGAAGGCGTCCCGCGAGCCGGGTTCAAGGGCGGGCGAGGATGAGGCCGCTGGTCGGGACGCCGGTGCCGGCGGTGACGACGACGTTCGCCACGTCGGCGACCTGGTTGACGGAGGTGCCGCGGAGCTGGCGGACGGCCTCGGCGATGCCGTTCATGCCGTGGATGTACGCCTCGCCGAGCTGGCCGCCGTTCGGGTTGACCGGCAGCCGGCCGCCGAGCTCGACGCCGCCGTCCGCGACGAAGTCCTTCGCCTCGCCCCGTCCGCAGAAGCCGAGCTCCTCCAGTTGCACCAGGACGAACGGCGTGAAGTGGTCGTACAGGATGGCCGTCTGCACGTCGGCGGGGTCCAGCCTCGCCTGCCGCCAGAGCGTCTCCCCCACGCGGCCCATCGCCGGAAGGGTCGTCAGGTCGCCCTCGTAGTAGGAGAACATCATCATCTGGCCGGGCCCGGAGCCCTGCGCGGCCGCCCTGATCACCGCGGGCGGGTGGGGCAGATCGCGGGCGCGTTCGGCGCTCGTCACGACGATCGCGACGCCGCCGTCGGACTCCTGACAGCAGTCGAGCAGGTGCAGCGGCTCGACGATCCACCGGCTGGCCTGGTGGTCCTCCAGGGTGATCGGCCGCTCGTGGAACCACGCCTTCGGGTTGGTCGCCGCGTGGCGGCGCATGGCCACGGCGACCCGCCCGAAGTCCTCACTGGTCGCGCCGTACTCGTGCATGTACCGCCGGGCGTACATCGCGACCCAGGCGGCCGGGGTCGCGAAGCCGTACGGCAGGTGCCAGGAGAACTCCAGGTCGGCGGCGCTCACGGCGTGCTCCGACCGGGCCGCCGCCTGGCCGAAGCGGCGCCCCGAACGCTCGTTGAACGCCCGGTAGCACACGACCGTCTCCGCCAGCCCGGTCGCGACCGCCATGGCCGCGTGCGCGACGGTTCCGCAGGCCGCGCCGCCGCCGTAGTCCACGCGGGAGAAGAAGGACAGGCCGGGGATGCCGAGCTCCCGCGCCACCGCGATCTCGGTGTTGGCGTCGGCCGTGAAGGTCACGAGGCCGTCGACGTCGGCCGGCGTCAGCCCGGCGTCCTTGATCGCGTCGATGCACGCCTCGGCGGCGAGCTGAAGCTCCGAGCGGCCCGACTCCTTGGAGAACTCGGTCGCCCCGATCCCGGCGATCGCCGCCGTCCCGGAGATGCTCATGATCGCCCCTTGAGTCGTACGGTGGCGATGGCGTGGTCGCCGAGGCTCACGGCGCCGCGCACCTCGACGGTGCGGTCGTCGACCACCCGGCCGGTCAGGGTCAGGGTGTCACCGGCGTACGCGGGGACGCCGAGCCGTACGGAGATGCCCTCGATGACGGCGTCCGGCAGCAGTTCGAGGACGTAGCGCTGGACCAGGCCCATCGTGGTGAGGATGTTCAGGAAGATGTCCTTGGACCCCTGCGCCCGGGCCAGCGCGGTGTCGTGGTGCACGGGCGTGAAGTCGCGCGTCGCGAGGGCGGTGGCGATCACGAACGTCGGCGTCAGCTCGATGCTCAGCTCGGCCGGCCCCGCCTCGCGCTCCGCGCCCGACGCCTCCGACGTGTCCGACCGGAGCGGTGTGGCCGGCTTCGCCGGGGAGCCGGCGCGGCGCCACTGGGGCAGGGTGAGGTCGTCGTCCACCTTCTGGAAGACCAGCTCGAGCGGCATGCCGATGCGGACCTGGTCGGGTGGGCAGTCGAGCAGGTTTCCGACGACGCGCACGCCCTCCTCCAGGTCGACGAGTGCGACGACGAACGGCGGATCGAGCCCGGGAACCGGCGGGTGGTGGTGGACGACGTAGCTGTGGAGCGTGCCACGCCCGCTCGCGGTGACGTGGTCGCGCTTGGTGGCGTGGCAGGCCGGGCACATCGGACCGGGCGGATGGCGCAGCCGACCGCACTCGGCGCAGCGCTGGATTCGCAGCTCCCCGGCGCGTACGCCGTCCCAGAAGAACCGGGTGTCCGGGCCGATCGCGGGCCGGAAGCGGCGGCCTTTCGCGGCCCGGCCGCCCGTCGCGCGCGGGCGGAACTTCAGCACCCGGAACATCATCTCGGCGACGCGTTCGTCCCCGGAGTACCAGGTCTGGTGCCAGGTGACGAAGTAGCCCTCGCCCAGGCCGGTGCGCTTGGGCCCGGTGACGCCGCCGAAGCGCATCGTCGAGCGCAGCTCCTCGCCGTGCCGCAGGTACCGGTCGTAGGTCTGCTCGCAGTTGGTCGCGACCACGCCGGTGAAGCCGGCCTCGTTCAGCAGGGTCAGGATCCGGTCGGCGACCGTGCCGGGCTTGTCCCGGGCGAGGCCGGGCATCGACCAGACCTGGATCATCGCGGGCGGCGCCGTCCCGGCCCAGCGGGTGCGGTCGCCGAGCGCCTGGGTCCAGTTGCGGATCATCGCGGCGTTCACCGGGTCCGCGCAGGGCGCGGCGGGCCGCTCCCCCAGGGCGGTCAGCTCCTCCGCGAGGGCCATCAGCCGTTCGTGCAACGTGTCTCCTTACCGGGGGGCTCTCGGCAGGCCGAGGCCGATCATCGCGATCAGCTCCCGCTGGATCTCGTTGACGCCGCCGCCGAACGTCAGCACGATCGCGCCCTTCACGCCGTGGTCGAGGCGATCGATGAGGTCACGGGTCTCCTCGTCGCCGGGATCGCCGTACCGGGCGAGGACGTCGCCGACGATACGGCCGACGTCCTGCATGCGCTCCGACCCGTAGATCTTGGTGGCGGACGCATCGGGCGCGCCCAGCCAGCCCAGATCCATGCTCGCGGCGACCTGCCAGTTGAGCAGCTCGTTGACCCGCAGGTACGCGTGCACGCGGGCGATCGCGCGCCGTACGTCGGGGTGCTCGATGAGCGGACGGCCGTCGCGGCCCGGTTTCGTCCGCGCCCAGTGGGCGAACCGGTCGTAGGTGTGCCCGATGTTGCCCGCCGGGCCGAGCGTGACCCGCTCGTGGTTGAGCTGGTTGACGATGAGGTTCCAGCCCTTGTTCTCCTCGCCGACGAGCAGGTCGGCCGGGACCTTGACGTCCTGGTAGTAGGTGGAGTTGGTGTGGTGGCGGCCGTCCATGGTGACGATCGGCGTCCACGAGAAGCCGGGGTCCTTGCAGTCGACGATGAGCATCGAGATGCCCTTGTGCTTCTTGGCGTCCGGGTCGGTCCGCGCGGCCAGCCAGACGTAGTCCGAGTAGTGCGCGCCCGAGGTGAAGATCTTCTGGCCGTTGACGATGTAGTGGTCGCCGTCCCGTACCGCCGTGGTGCGCAGCGCGGCCAGGTCCGTCCCGGCGCCGGGTTCGCTGTAGCCGATCGCGAAGTGGCACTCCCCGGCGAGGATTCCCGGCAGGAACCTTTTCTTCTGCGCGTCGGTTCCGAACTGCACGAGCGTCGGCGCGACGGTGTTCAGCGTGATGATCGGGTACGGGACCTCGGCGCGGGCGATCTCGTTGGCGAAGATCTGCTGCTCGACGGGGCCGAAGCCCCCGCCGCCGTACTCCTTCGGCAGCGCGATGCCGAGCATGCCGTCGCTGCCGAGCCGCCGGCAGTGCGCCATGTACGCGGTCCCGAACGGGTCGTCGGCGATGTCGTTCCGCTGGTCCTCGGTCAGACAGGAGGCGAAGTACGCGCGCAGTTCGGACCGCAGCGCCTTCTGCTCGTCGGTCAGGTCGATGAACATCAGGCCACCAGAGCTCCAATCGCGTCCAACTGCGCCTCGGCGCCGCCCAGCAGGTGTGCGTGGTGTTTGGCCCAGGCGAAGTACCGGTGCAGCGGGTAGGTGACGTCCAGGCCGAGCCCGCCGTGCAGGTGCTGGCAGGTGTAGAAGGCCACCAGCGCGGGTTCGCACACGTTGTACGCGGCGACGGCGAGCACCTCGGCCGCGTCGTCGAGCCCCTCGGCGAGCCGCCACACGCCCGCCCACACCGCCACGTCGAGTGCCCGCTTGGCGATGTACACGTCGCCGATCTGCATCGTGACGGCCTGGAACTCGGCGAGCGGCCGCTCGAACTGCTCGCGGGTCTTGACGTGCGCGGTGGTCAGCGCGAGCGCCGCGTCGAGCGCCCCGGACACGACGGCGACCGCGCCCGCGGTGGCGTACCCGGTGAGCGTCTCGTGGGCGCCGCCGCCGAGCAGCGCGTCCGCGCCGACCCGTACGCCCTCCAGACCGGCCCGCGACAGCGGCTCGCCGGTGGCCGACGGCTGCGGGGTGAGCGCCATCCGACCGGGCTCGACGAGGAACACCCCGATCTCCTCGCCGATCAGCGCCGGGACGAGGACGGCGTCGGCCTGCTCGGCGTACGGGACGAAGGTCTTGATCCCATCGAGGACGTACGTGTCCCCGTCACGGCGCGCCGTCGTGGCCACGCCGGGGCCCGGCTCGCGGACCGCCACGCTCAGGACCGATCCGCCGGCGGCGAAGTCGGCGAGCCGGCCGCGCTGCCCGGCGGTGCCGTGCGCGGCCAGGGTCGCCGCCGCGACGAGGGAGCCGTACGCGGGGACCGGCGCGACGTGCGCGCCGACCTGGCGCATGATCACGGCGAACTCCACCGCCCCGAGCCCGGCGCCGTCCATGTCCTCGGGCAGGCAGGCGCCGAGCAGGCCCGCCTGCGCCATCGCCCGCCACAGCGCGGTGTCGTACGGCGCGCCCGACCTCTCGTGCGCCTCCAGGCGCTCCGTCGTCACCTCGCGGCCGAACAGGCCGTCCGCCAGGTCCTGCAGCTCACGCGCGCTCTCGTCCAGGTCGAAGTCCACGGTCCCCCTCCTCACATCGTGATTCCCACGGCCCGGCCGCCGAGCCGGTGCTCCCGGCGGGCCACAGGTGTCCCCTGCCCCGGCTCTCGAACTCGGCGCGCAGCCGGACGGCGTCCTCGCCGGTCAGGCGGCGGTACCGGAGCTCCCGGCCGGGCCGCCACCACACCGGGTCCGTGGTGTTCCAGGCGTCCGCCGCCAGCGCTCGCCGGACGATCTTGTTCGACGCGGTGGCCGGCAGCCGGTCGGCGACCCGGACGTAGCGCGGCGTCCACTTGGGGCTCAGGTCGGCGCGCCCGCGCAGGAACGCCGCGAACCGTTCCGGGTCGAAGGCGCCGACCAGCGCCACCATCACCTGGTCGCCCGCCGCGACGTCCGGCACGCCGTACACGGCGAGCGCCGCGACGCCGGGCAGCTCGCCGAGCATCCGTTCGACCTGGACGGCGCCGAAGTTCTCGCCGTCCACGCGGAGGCGGTCGGCGTCCCGTCCGGCGAAGAACACGAAGCCGTCCTCGTCCCGGTAGGCGAGGTCGCCGCTCCAGAACATGCCGTCCCGGAGCCGGTCGTCGGCGCGCTCGTTGTAGTAGCCGTCGAACAGGCCGAGCCCGCGCGTGTTCACGAGCTCGCCGACGGCCTCGTCGCCGTTGAGGACGCGGCCGGCGGGGTCCAGCCGCGCGGGCGGGCACTCCCGGCCGGTGGCCGGATCGAGGATCCGCACGCCGTCGCCGAGGCGGCCGAGGGCCCCCGGCGGGCCGGCCGGATCGGGCGACAGGGCGATCGCCGTCTCGGTCGAGCCGTACCCGTCGACGACCGCGCAGCCGAACCGCTCGGCGAACCGCCGCTGCTCCAGCGGCGCGGCCTCGTTGCCGAACGCCACGCGGAGCGGGTTGTCCGCGTCGTCGGCGCGCTCGGGCGTCGCCAGGACGTACGACAGCGCCTTGCCGACATAGTGCAGGTACGTGCAGCCGTACCGGCGGACGTCGGGCAGCGTTCCGGAGGCGGAGAACCGCGCGCGGAGGACGAGCTGCGCGCCGGCGGCGAGCGCCGGGGCGTACGCCGCCATGACCGCGCCGGAGTGGAACAGCGGCATGGGGCAGTAGACGACGTCGTCGGGTCCCAGCAGGCGGTCGGCCAGCACCGCGCCGGGAACGACGACCTTGCGGTGCGTGACGCGGACCGCCCGGGGCCGCCCGGACGTGCCGGACGTGAAGATCAGCATCAGGAGGGTCTCCGGCGCGACCGGCACGGGCTCCCCGTTGGGCGCGGCGCGCCCCGGCTCGATGATCGGCAGGCCGGTGCGGGCGGCGACCCGTTCCGCGAGGGCCGCGTGGCGCGGCTCCGTCACGATCAGGTCGCAGTCGGCGCGGGTCGCGTCACCGGCCAGCTCGTCGGCGCCGCGTGCCGTGTTCAGCGCGACGATCACGTTCCCGGACAGGGCCGCGCCGCCGAGCAGGAACACCATCTCGGGAACGTTGTCGAGCAGGACGCCGACGTGCAGCGGCCGCGTCCCGGGCTCGCGACGGGCGGTCTCGGCCATCCAGCCGGCGCGCTCGGCGCACTCCCGGGCGACCTCGCGCCAGGTCCAGGCGTCGTCGGCGGCGCGGAGCCCGACGCGGTCGTCGGCGGACCGCGCCCGGATCAGCTCGGCCACCGTTTCGGACACCGCGTCACCTCCCGGACTCACCGGAAGAAAACTAGAACAGATTCTAGTATGTGTCCACCGCCGACGGTCTCCGACCGCCCATCCGGCCGCGTCAGGCTCCGCTTACCTCGATGGAACGAGCAATCGTCCGGTAGGTCGCGGCATGCATAACGTGTTCTCGCCGGGCGGTACGCTGATCTACGACACGCGCGGGCGGGCACCGCGCCCGCAGTTTGAGGAGTCGTCGTGACGGCAGAGTCCACGGCCGCCGGCCACCCGGGGGTCCGCTCCCGCAGCCAGCAGCAGCGCCGCCGGCGCATCGTCCAGGCGGCCGCCGCCCTCGCCTCGCGCGGCGGCGTCGAGGCGATGCAGATGAGGACCGTCGCCGAGCGCGCCGGCGTGGCCCTCGGCACGCTCTACCGCTACTTCCCGTCCAAGATGGACCTGGTCGTCGCCGTCGTCAGCGAGGAGATGGACACCCTCGAGGGCAGCCTGGAGCGCCGCCCGCCGCGCTCGGCGACCGCGGCCGGACGCGCCGTCGAGGTGCTGATGCGCGCGACGCGGGGGTTGATGCGCGAGCCGGAGCTGGCCGACGCGCTGATCCGGTCACTGCTGCTGTCGGACGTCAAGACCGACTTCGGCAACCGCATGACCGGCCTGCTGGGCCGCGCCACGGGGACCGATCCCGGCGAGGGCGAGGAGACCCGCGCCCTCCTGCGGTCGCTCGGCAGCGTGTGGGTGATGGAGATGATCGAGATGCTCCGCGGCCACTCCACGAACGAGGAGATTCAGGCGCGCCTGGAGATCGCGGCGGCCCGCCTGCTCGCCGACTTCTGAGGACGAGTCGGCGACGCGGGCCGCGTGGGGTGAAAGGCTCAGGCCGCGGAACGCGGGCGGCGGAAGGTCAAAGGCTCAGGCCGCCGCCCAGAGCTGACGGTACATTCCGGTCTGAACCAGGTAGAGGGCCAGCCGGGTCACAAGGGCTTCGACGAGCATCACGAGCGCCTTGGCGAGGACGGTCGCCACGAGGTCAGGCATGGGGCACCTACGGGGTTGAGTGGGGATACCTTCGCCTGAATTATGCCTGCTTGTCCGAATAGATGGTCGCGCTGGGAGGTGACGGATAGGTGAACATTCTCCCAAGTCAGACGCTGGGTCGCCGGATCCGGGTGAGCACGACGGCCGCCAGGGCCAGGCTCACGCCCGATCCGAGGGCGATGGCCCAGGAGTGCGGGAACAGCGGCCGGCAGCCGAAGAAGTGACTGAGGCCCGGCATCTGCACGATGAACGCGAGGGCGCCGAGTGACGCGAGGCCACAGCCGAGCACCAGGGGATCGCGCCCGCCCGCCACGATCGTCTGCGCGAGCTGGGTGGTGACGAGCGCGACCAGGCCCGTCGTGTCCGCCTGACCGCGCGTTCCGGAGGCCCGGGCCAGTACCCACGCCGCCAGCGCCGCCCCGGCCGTGGCGCCCGCGCGGACCGTGACGTCCCGGGTGAGCGCGCCGCCGAGCGACCGGTCCGGGCCTTCGGCCAGCAGTTCCTCGTTCGTCACCCCGGACGGCGGGCGGGCCGCCAGGGCGATCGCCGGAAGCATGTCGGTGAGCAGGTTGACCAGCAGGAGCTGACGCACGTTCAGGGGACTGCGCCCGCTCAGGAGCCCCGTCCCCACGGTGAAGGCGATCTCGCCGAGGTTGCCGCCCAGCAGCACGGCCAGGGCGTCTCGCGTCGAGCGCCACATCGCGCGGCAGTCCGCGATCGCGTCGGTGATCGTCTCGATCCGGTCGTCGGTGACCACCACGTCCGCCGTCTCACGGGCGGCGGGAGTGGCCCGCTCGCCGAGCGCGATGCCCACGTCGGCCAGCCGGATGGCCGGCGCGTCGTTGGCGCCGTCCCCGGTGACGGCGACCACCCGCCCGGCGGCGCGCAGGGCCTGCACGACGCGGGCCTTCTGCGCCGGGCTGACCCGGGCGAACACCGCGACCCCGGACAGCGCGTCGGCCAGTTCCTCGTCGCGCAGGGCGTCGAGGTCCGGCCCGGTCATGATCCGGCCGTTCAGCAGCCGCAGCTCGGCGGCGATCGCCTCGGCGGTGGTCGGGTGATCCCCGGTGATCATGACCACGTCGACGCCCGCCTTGCGCAGCCGGCCGACGGCCTCGGCGGCGGTGGGCCGTACCGGATCGGCGATGCAGAGCAGGCCGAGGAAGCCCAGCCGGTCGATGCGCTCCGCGGTGAGGTCCCGGCGCCCCGACGCCGCGCGCTCCCCGACCGCCAGCACGCGGTACCCGAGGCGGGCCAGCCGGTCGATCTCCTGGTCGACCTTCTCCCGCGCCTCCTGGTCGAACCGAACCGGCCCGTCGTCGCGCTGCCAGGTGTCGCACGCCTCCAGGATGATCTCCGGCGCGCCCTTCACGCTCAGCCGCTGCCGGCCGTCCGTACGGCCGAGCACGGCGTGGTAGCCGCGCGCGGGTTCGAACGGCAGCTCATCGACCCGTTCCCACGACCCGAGCCCCTCCGCGGCGTCCATGCCGAGCTTGCGGGCGGCCCTCATGATCGCCCGGTCGGTCGGGTGGGGCAGCCGGCCGCCCCCGGGATCCGGCGTCGCGCGGACGGCGGCCGCGATGATCTCCCGGAACGCGGGCGACAGCCGCCCCTCGGCGGGATGGGACGCGATGCCGTCGGACACCTGCCCCAGCCGCAACCGCCCCTCCGTGAGCGTGCCGGTCTTGTCGAAGCAGAGCACGTCGATCCGGCCGAGCGCCTCGATCGTGCGCGGATTGCGGACGAGCGCGCCGCGCCGCGACATCCGCCGCGCCGTCGCCAGCTCGGCCGCCGTCGCCACGAACGGCAGCCCCTCCGGCACGGCGGCGACGGCGAGGCTGACCGCCGGCCCGAGGGCCCGGGCCAGCGTGGCACCGCGCAGCAGATCCGTCCCGAAGAGCACCACGCCGGCCCCCAGGGCGACCGGCAGGGTCACCTCCGTCAGCGCGCGCAGCCGCGCCTCGACCCCGCCCGGACGATCATCGGCGCCGCCCTGGCGCGTCGTACGCCCCACCTCCGTCTGGGCGCCCGTCGCGACGACCACGCCGACCGCGTCCCCCGCCGCGATCACCGTCCCCTGGTACAGCATCGAGTGCCGGTCGGCCACCGACCGGGCCATGCTGGGCCGCGGGTTCTTCGTGACCAACTGCGACTCGCCGGTGAGGCTCGACTCGTCGACCTCCAGGTCCTTGGCCGACAGCAGGCGCAGGTCCGCCGGAACCGCGTCCCCGGCGGTGAGGACGACGACGTCGCCGGGAACGAGCCGGTCGGCGGTCTCCTGCGGCTCGGCACCGCCCTCGCCGGGCCGCCGGAGCCGGACCCGCACCGCGCTCATGTCGACGAGCTGCCGCAGCGCGCGGTCCGCGCGGACCCGCTGCAGGCCGGACATCATCGCGTTCACTCCGAGGACCGCGCCGATGAGCGCCGCGTCCATGATCGAACCGACCACCGCGGACACCCCGGCGCCGGCCGCCAGCGCGGGCGTCAGCGGGTTGTCCAGTTCGTCGACGGTCACCTGGGCGAGGCCGGGCGGGCGGATCTCCTCACCCAGGTCCGAGCGGCGCCGGGCGGCCTCGTCCTCGTCGATGCCGGACATCGACGACCCCAAGCGGGTGAGCACGGCCTTGGCCGGCCACGCGTGCCAGGGCGTACGGTCCTGGGGCACCGGAGCGGGTCGCCGGGCCAGCGCCCGGCCCGACAGGCTGCCCATGACGAACGCCGACACGGTGGCGAGGTCGATCGCCAGCCGCGCCCGCCGGGGCGCGTGTTCCGGCGATCCGGCCACGGCCAGCAGCGCCCCGGCCACCGACCCGACGTAGGCGATCCGCGCGGCGCGTGCGCTGGTACGTCCGGCCGACGGGATCGACTCGAGGAGCAGGATCGCGTCGGCCAGGCCCGGACCGCACAGCAGGTGCGCGCCCCAGGGCGGGCGGTGACGGGGGCCGAACAGCCCGATCCCCACGTCCGCCGCCGCGAGCGGCGCACCATCGCGCGCGGCGACGAGCGCGACGACGCGCCCGTCCTCCTGGGCCTCGCGTACGGAGTCCAGGAGCCGGTCGCCGCCGGGGACCGCGCTGTCGACGGAAAGCCGCTGCGCCAGCACGGAGGCGCCGGCCACGGCCACCGACCCCACTCCCCTCGCGGCGTCGATCAGGGCCTCGGCCAGGGGGTCGAGTTCGGCCACGACGGAGACGAGGGCGGCCGGTTCACCGTCGCGGGTCAGCAGGAGCACGGTCGCGCCGCGCTCGCGGAGTTCGGCCGCGCGTTCGCGGGCGTCCGCCGGGACAGCGGTCGGCCGCAGCCGGGAGATCGCCCAGGGGCCCTCCCGCCGCCGGGCCTCCGGGTGATCCAGGTCCACCAGGGCGTGGGCACGTTCGTGTGCTTCTTCGGCGGTGACCGACGACGGGAGGGAGACGACGTCCTCGATCACCATGTCGCCGGTGCGCAGCACCGAGGCGTCCACGATCACGTGGTCCACCCGGTCGAACCGGCGCAGGCTCTGCAGGTCCATGACGACGACGTCCCGGCCGGCGAAGACCATGCCGAGCTGGGTGGCGAACGCCTCGCGGCCCATGCGCGCCGCCCTCGGCACGCCCGCGGCGAGCACTCCCTGCGCCCGCGTCGCGTCGCGGGTCAAGACGTACGCGCCCACCGACGCGGTGATCGCCGTGGGCACCGTCCAGGCCGCCCGCTCCACCGGGCCGTACGGCAGGGGAACGGGCCGCTTCGGCACCTGCAACGGCGGGGCCTGGAAGGAGCCCTCCTCATGGATCAGGTGCTCGACGCGCCGGTGCCACGCGGACCGGTACCCGCGCGCCTCCTCGGTGCGGGTCATCCGGTGCACGAAGCCGATGATCAGGCCGGTCGGCTGCTGCGCCAGCGCCTGCAGGCTCGCCACGCTGCCGCCGAGGAGGAGGTCGGTGGCCGGGCGCCCGATCAACCGCGTCAGCCGGTCCCGGACCTGAGGCGTCGCGTCGGCCATCGCGATCAGGGTCCCCACCGCCGGGGGGACGGGCACGGCCCGCAACACCAGTCTGCCCGTGATCGCGACGCTCGCGCCCGTCAGGTACGCGGCCATGATCGCACTCTCCCGCAGGACCGCCTGCCGGTGGCCCGGGTCGGGATGCCCGGCGTACGGATCCGAGGCGGCGTCGTGCCGCTCCTCGACCGCGTCGACCACGGCGGTCAGCTCCTCGACGGGAACGTCATCGTCATGGACCACCGTCACGGTGCCGAGAACGCCGTTCACCTCGGCCCGCCGCACCCCCGCCACGTCGTTCATCCCGGTGACGAGGTCGCGCGCCATGTCGGTACGGCCGGCGTGGTGCAGGCCGCGGACCCGGATGCTGGTCCGCTCGTCGCCGCGGTACACCCGGCGTTGCTCCGCCGTCTCAATGGCGCCGCGCAGCGCGGCGCCCGGATCCTGCAGGGCCGCGTCCGACGCCCGCGCGGCGGCCGCCGGAAGCCGCACCAGCGCCCCTGGAAGCCGCGAGATCTCCCCCGACGCCCGGACCGCGAGTCCCGGCAGAGCGGCGACCGCGCCGGGCAGCCGCGCGGCCGTACCCGGCAGCCGACCCACCGCGGGCAGGCCCACCGCGGCGCCGGGCCTCATCAGTGCCATCCCGGACAGGCCCAGCACCGCACCGGACGCGCGCAGCGCCACGCCGGGCAGGCTCAGCGCCGCCTGCGGCAAGCCCAACGCGGCCCGGGGCAGGCCCAACGCCGCCTGCGGCAAGCCCAACGCGGCCCGCGGCAGGCTCAACGCGGCCTGGGGCAGGCTCAATGCGGCCCGCAGGCTCGCCGGCGCGCCGGAGCCGGCTGCGGCAGCCGGCAGGCCCAGCACCGCGCCGGACAGACGCGCCGCCTCGCCCGAGGCGCGCCGTACCGCGCGCGGGACCATCCCCGACGCCCGTGCGGCCGTACCGGGCACCGTCGTGGTCGTCTGCAGCAGGCCGGTCGCGGTACGGAGAATGCCTCGCAGCGGCATGAGTCGGGGACCCGGCCGTCAGACGCTCTCGGTGGCCGTGGACCGGCCAGCGGAACGAGGCGTGGTCGCGGTACCGGCGGTCTCGGCTCCCGCTCCGCTCTCACTCGCGGCCGTGCCCGCCGTCGTCCGGGACCGGCTCGTACCCGCCGTCGTCTTGGACCGACCGGCGCCCGCCGTCTTGGCTCGACTGGTGCCGGCCGTCGTCTTGGCTCGGCCGGCGCCCGCGGTCGACCCGGTCCGGCTCGCGCCGGCCGTCGTCCGGGCCCGGCTGGTTCCCGCGGTCGTCCGGGACCGGCTCGTGCCGGCCGTCGTCCGGCTCGTGGCCCGTGCCGGGGTCGCCGCTTCCGACGTCGCCCGCGCGCTCGCCGGAACCGGCCGTGCCTTCTCGCGTCTGCCGACGGCGCGGCGCGCCACCATCGTCCCGACGCCGACGGCCGCGGCCACCGGCCAGTCGAGGACTCCGAAGGCGGCGGCGGCCGCCAGGCCGCCGTAGAACATCAGCCGGTCCTTGGGCGGCAGGTACCCGGCGGCGACCCGCCCCATGTCGCCGACCATTGAGAGCCCCCGAGTCGGGAGGGGCACTCTCATGACCTTGACGTGCGGCGTCACGACGGGGACGGGAACCGCCGCCCCGTGCTCTTCGCTCTTGGTCATGTCCGCCGTGGTCGCCGTTCGACCGCGCCGTGCGGTGGCCGTGGTCGTCGCCGACGCCCTCCGCGACGCGGGCTTCTCCTTCGTGGCTGTGGCTCTTCTCTCCGCGGCCATGCCGACCATCCCCCGATCGTGCCGGAACACCGTTTGCGCTCTCGAAGGTCCACGTTGCTCCGCAAAGGGCCTCGACACAAGCCCACAATGGGAGATCCGGACGGACCTTTTCCCTGCTCAGGGTCATACGGAGGGCAAATTTGAGCGTGTTGCCACGTACGCCCGACTTGGTACCCGATCCCACACAGGCCCCTCGGGAAACGAGCACCACCGGCAGACCTTCCCGGCTCGAGCGGATCCCATACCACCGCCGAACGATCCGGCCGATCCGGAGCCGCGACGGGCGCCCCGGCCCGGTGCGCATGAGCGAGCGGAGCGAGTGAATCAATGGGCACAGCGCCTCTGGCCTCTCCCCCGACGAAGGAGGTCACATGAGCGAGCGGAGCGAGTGAATCAATGGGCACAGCGCCTCTGGCCTCTCCCCCGACGAAGGAGGTCACATGGCCCACCTGCGAATACCCGGGGTAGGGAGAGGCATCATCGAGGTGTGCCTCGACCGTCCTGAGGAGGAAGATGTCGGACGACGAACCCGGGCACGAGCCCGACTACCGGTTCTCGCTCGCCAACGAGCGGACCCTGCTGGCCTGGGTGCGGACGTCCTTCGGACTGGCCGCGCTGGGGATACCGCTCGCGGGCGGCATTCAGGGGGTGGCCCTCCCGGGGTGGCATCGGGAGATCGGCCTCGGCGCGATCGCGCTGAGCGTGGCGATCGCGCCCATCGCCTACCGCCGGTGGCGGCGGGCCCAGGAGGCGATGCGGCTGGGGGTGTGCCTACCGCGTGATCCCCTTCCCGCCGTCCTCACGGTGGGCGTGGGACTCCTTTTCACGCTGACGCTCCTGAGCGGGATCGTGACCCGTTGAGCTCCGGCCTGCAGGCTCAGCGGACGGAGCTCGCCTGGCTGCGGACGGCGCTGTCCTGCTGGGCGGTCGGCCTGCTCGCCGTCAAGATCGCATTCCCGGTCGGGATCGTGGCGCTGCCCGGCCCGCTGGTCGTGACGGTCGTCGCGTATCGCAGGCGGCGGTGGCTGCGCGGCCCCGGCGAACCCCCGACGATGTCATGGGTGGAAGGAGTGCTCGTCGCCGGCGCCTGCGCGTGGATCGCGATCGCGGGCGCCATCGTGCTCTGACCGCGGCCGGCACCCCATGACCCGCGCGCGGCGCTCCGTACGCCCGCCGCGCGGGTGCGGATCAGTAGCCGCCCCGTACGGCGAAGCTCGCCCAGACGACCTTGCCGTGGCCGTACAGCGGGGTCCAGTTCCACGAGTCGCTGACCGCGGCGACGAGATAGAGGCCGCGCCCGCTCTGGGAGACGAAGTCGGCCTCCCCCTGCATGGGGACCTCGTCGCTGGGATCGGCGACCGCGCAGGTCAGCAGGCCGGCGGTGCGCAGCAGGCCGAGTCTGATCGGGGTGTCGCCGGGTCGCGCCGCCCCTCCGACGGCGTGCCGGATGGCGTTCGTCACGAGTTCGGAGACGACGAGGCCGACGTCGTCGTACATGGCCGCCAGACCCCAGATCTTCAGCCCGTCGCGGGTGAACTCGCGCGCCTCCCGTACGGATTCGGGCATCGCCGCGAGGTCCTCCGTCCTCGCGTCCAGGCCCATCCTGGCGGGCGGTACGGCGTGGCCGGACCATGGTCCGCCACGCACGATCGCCGACAACAGCCACTCGTGCGCTTCGTCGACGCTCTCACCGGTCATCCAGCGCGCTCCGTGTGCTGTCATCGCGATCCTCTGGGAAGCAGTGATCGGCGTGCCTCGCGCGCTATCCTGCTCGACATGCCTTGCATATGCAAGGCCCGATGCACGTGCAGACGATCGTGCAAACTCTGACAGCAACGGAAGGGAGTGGCACACTGTGCGCTGACCGATGCTCATGGAGGTAGGGGTGGACACAGCGCAGCCCGCTGGGGGACCGACCGTTCTTCGCCGGCTCCTCGGCGCCCAGCTGCGCCGGTTGCGCGAGCGACAGGGCATCACGCGCGAGGAGGCCGGATACGCGATCCGCGCCTCCGGTTCCAAGATGAGCCGCCTGGAGTTGGGCCGGGTGGGTTTCAAGGAACGCGACGTGGCCGACCTGCTCACTCTCTACGGCGTCATGGACGAGCGAGAGCGGGAGACTCTTCTCGAGCTGGCTCAGGACGCCAACACTCCCGGCTGGTGGCACAGGTACGGCGACGTTCTGCCGGGCTGGTTCGAGACCTACGTGGGGCTGGAAGAGGCGGCCGCGCTGATCCGCACCTACGAGGTCCAGTTCATCCCCGGTCTCCTGCAGACCGAGGATTACGCCCGCGCCGTCATCTCCCTGGGCAACTCGGCCGCGCCTCCCGAAGAGATCGAGCAGAGGGTCAGCCTGCGGATAACTCGTCAGAAACTGCTCACACGAGGGGACGGTCCTCGCCTGTGGGCGGTCGTGGACGAGGCGGCGTTGCGACGCCCGATCGGGGGACGAGAAGTGATGCGCGGCCAGATCGAGCGCCTCATCGAGGCGACGAAGCTGCCGAACGTCATTCTCCAGGTGCTGCCGTTCCGGGTCGGCGGTCATACCGCCGAGGCCGGGGCGTTCACCATCCTGCGGTTTCCCGAATCGGACCTGCCGGACGTGGTCTACGTCGAGCAACTCACCAGTGCGCTGTATCTGGACCGACGCGACGACGTGGACGCCTACATGGAGGCGATGGAACGCCTCTGCGTGGTCAGCGCGCCTCCGGACAACACCGCCGAGATCCTCAGCAGGATTCTCCAGGAGACATGAATGCAGTACCGGGCGTACAACGGCATCCCCGCCACCGATCTCGCCGAAGTCCGATGGCAGAAGAGCCACCGGAGCAACTCACAAGGTAATTGCGTCGAGCTGGCCCAGCTCCCCGACGGCAGTGTCGCCGTCAGGAACTCCCGGCATCCGTCCGGGCCTGCTCTGGTCTATACGAAAGCGGAGATCAAAGCCCTCATCCAGGGCGCCAAGGCCGGCGACTTCGACACCCTGATCGCCTAAGGCCACGACATCACCCCACCCCCGCCCGGGCGTGCTCGGCCGGGGGTTCGCGGCGGGCCGACCGCTGCGGGCACGCTCCCCGAATCAAACCGAACAAGAACAAGTTCTTCTCGACATTAGCCGATGCCGAGAGGCTTGCAACCGTCATATTAGAACGGGTTATAGTTCGGCGAAGCGTCGTCACCGCAGGAGGCCACATGGGCTCGCCGGTCATCGTTGAAGCCGTACGCACGCCGATCGGCAAGCGCCGCGGCCGGCTGGCCGGGCTCAAACCCCAGGCGGTGCTGGCCCACGTGCAGCGCGCCGTGGTCGAGCGTGCCGGAATCGACACGGCCGAAATCGGCCAGGTCTTCGCCGGTTGCGTCACACAGGCGGGCGAACAGGGCGGCCATGTCGGCCGCCACGCCTGGCTGTACGCGGGGCTCCCCCACCAGGTCGGCGTCACGACGATCGACGCCCAGTGCGGGTCGAGCCAGCAGGCGGTCCACCTGGCCGCCGCCCTGATCCAGGCCGGCGTCGTGGAGGCCGCGATCGGCTGCGGCGTGGAGGTCATGAGCCGCGCGCCGCTCGGCGCCAACGTCGCGAGCACGGGCCCCTGCGCGGAGGCCGGCGGCCGTCACCCGTACGCCCGGTCCCGCCCCGACGACTGGTCGATCGACCTGCCGGACCAGTTCACCGCCGCCGAGCGCATCGCGGCGCGACGCGGCCTGACCCGCTCCGACCTCGACGCCTTCGGGCTGCGTTCCCAGCAACGCGCCGCCAAGGCGCAGGCGGACGGCCGCTTCGACCGCGAGATCGCGCCGATCGAGGCGCCGGTGCTCGACGACGACGGCGCGCCGACCGGAGAGGTCCGCACCGTGACCCGGGACCAGGGGCTGCGCGAGACGACGCTCGACGGGCTGGCGCGGCTGCGCCCGGCGGCCGGCGAGGGGCTGCACACGGCCGGCACGTCCTCGCAGATCTCCGACGGCGCCGCCGCCGTCCTCGTGATGTCCGAGGAGCAGGCCCGCGCGAACGGGCTGCGTCCCCGCGCGCGGATCCGGGCGCAGGCGCTCGTGGGCGCCGAGCCGTACTACCACCTGGACGGCCCGATCCAGTCGACGGAGACCGTGCTCGCCGCGGCGGGCATGACGATGCGGGACATCGACCTGTTCGAGGTGAACGAGGCGTTCGCCTCGGTCGTGCTGTCCTGGGCCGCGGTCCACGAGCCGGACCTGGACCGGGTCAACGTCAACGGCGGGGCCATCGCCCTCGGCCACCCGGTGGGCGCCACCGGCGCCCGGCTCATCACCACGGCCCTGCACGAGCTGGAGCGCCGCGACGCCTCGACGGCCCTGGTCACGATGTGCGCGGGCGGCGCCCTGTCCACCGCCACGATCCTCGAACGCCTCTGACGACACCGCGCCGGTGCGGAAAGCGCTCGTAATGCGCGAAACCGGCCGTCTGCTGGGAGGTTCCCAGCAGACGGCCGGTAGCCGATGGCAGCGTTCCCTCGGCCTCAGCCGCGACCGAGGCGACACTTTTCCTGGTGCAGGCGGGCCCGCCGCCTGACGACACCGTCGGCGGCGCGCCTGGCGTCTTCACGCGCGGCGTCGACGTCGTCGGGCTCTTCCATGCCGAACTCGCTCCAGGCCGCGTGCGCGGCAGCGATGGCCCTCGTGAAGACGGCCTCGGAGACGGCCTTCAGCTCGGCCTCGATGTCGGCCGTCTCCCACGAGTTGGCGGCCAGCGCCTTCCGGAGCACCCTGTCCAGGGTCTCCCCGAAGGCATCCGTCAACGTGACGTCGACGGAGTAACCGACCACCCGACGAGTTTCATGGCGTCAATGGCGGCCTCGGCAACACCCATGTCCCCGAGGAACGACAGATAAGCCTCGGAAGCAGCCATTTCGACCTCCCCAGTTTGTTTCATCGCTTTGCTGAGGATCGTCCGGGTGGAGCCGATATCGACCACATCCACCCACCGCCGTACCTCTGACACCTCTTTCCATTGAGTGACATTCACATCACAGCGGGTCGATGAGACGCGCGCCACTCCCCCGGCGACCTCCGATATCTTGACCCGAGCGAGCGCTTGGTTTAGAACGTGTTTCAGACAAGGTGCCGCCCGAGGAGCGACGATGCCGATCGACATCATCACGCCGGAGATCTACGAGCGCGGGGGCTTCCCGGACGAGGGCTTCCGCCTGCTGCGGCGGGAGGCACCGATCCACTGGCACGAGGATCCCGACGAGCGCTCGCCCGGCTTCTGGGCGGTGACCAAATACGACGACGTGGTCCACGTCTCCCGCCACCCCGAGCTGTTCTCCTCGTACGCGCGCACGTCGATGTTCGAGGAGTTCACCGACGACGACATCGCGCTCTACCGGCTGATGATGCTGTTCATGGACCCGCCGCAGCACACCAAGCAGCGGAGCTACGTGAACAAGGGCTTCACGCCCCGGATGATCAAACAGCTCGAGGAGCACATCCGCGACGTCGGCCACCAGCTCATCGACGACGTCGTCGAGCGCGGGGAGGCGTGCTTCGTCCGCGACATCTCCGCGCCCTTCCCGCTCTACGTCATCTGCGAGCTGATCGGCGCGCCGGTGGAGGATCGCGGCCGGCTCTTCGACTGGTCCAACGCGCTGATCGGCTTCGACGACCCGGACTACGGCACCTCCGCCGAGCACGCGCGCGACGTCTCGGCGGAGATCCTCGCCTACGCCCACAAGCTGGCGGCCTACCGCCGGGAGCACCCAGGCGACGACATCGCGACCAAACTGCTGCAGCCCGACGCCGACGGCCGGGTGCTCAGCGCGGACGAGTTCGCGATGTTCATCCTGCTGCTGATCATGGCGGGCAACGAGACGACGCGGAACGGCGCGTCCGGCGGCATGCTGGCCTTCTTCGAGCACCCGGACCAGTGGCGGCGGCTACGCGGCAACCGGGCGCTGCTCCGGACCACCGCGGACGAGATCGTGCGCTGGGTCAGCCCGGTGAACCTCTTCCGCCGTACGGCCCTGCACGACACCGAACTGCGCGGGCAGCCGATCAGGGCCGGCGACAAGGTGGTCATCTTCTACCCCTCGGCCAACCGGGACGAGGACGTCTTCGCCGACCCGTACCGCTTCGACATCGGCCGCGACCCGAACCCGCACATCGGCTTCGGCGGCGGCGGGCCGCACTTCTGCCTCGGCACCCACCTGGCGCGGCTGGAGCTGACCGTGCTGTTCGAGGTGCTCCTCGAACGCATGCCGGACATCGAGCAGGCCGGCCCGGCGCGGCGGCTGCGGTCCAACTTCATCAACGGCATCAAGGAGCTGCCGGTCCGGTTCACCCCGTCCGAGCGGCGCCGTTAGAACAGGTTTCACTCTAGAACAAGTTTCACTTATATTGGACGCGGCATGCCGATGCCCGGACAGGCCACCCCGGGCGTTCGGCATGCCGTCGCGGAAGGAGCCGGATGGCCGCCACGGACAGGGACGTCTCGCTCGAGGGCAGGGTCGTCGCGGTGACCGGGGCCGGCAACGGCCTCGGCCGGGCGCACGCGCTCGAAGTCGCCCGGCGGGGAGCCCGGCTGGTCCTCAACGACCTGCCGGGCGAGGCCGTCCGGCGCACCGCCGAACTCGTACGGGAACAGGGCGCCGAGGCGGTGATCGCCGAGGGCGACGTCGCCGACTGGGCGGCGGGCGAGGCGCTGCTCAAGACGGCGCTGGAGGCGTACGGGACCTTCGACGTCCTGGTCAACAACGCGGGGATCACCCGCGACCGGATGATCTTCAACATGTCCGAGGCGGAGTGGGACTCCGTCGTGTCCGTCCACCTCAAGGGCCACTTCGTGATGGCGCGGCACGCGACGACGTACTGGCGGGGCCGGTCGAAGGAGGCCGGCGGCCCGGTCTACGCGCGGATCGTCAACACCGCGTCGGAGGCGTTCCTGCTCGGCGCGGCCGGCCAGCCGAACTACGCCGCGGCCAAGGCCGGCATCGCCGCGCTGACCGTCTCCATCGCCCGGTCCTGCGGCCGGTACGGCGTGCGCGCCAACGCGATCTGCCCGCGCGCCCGTACGGCGATGACGGCGGGCGTCTTCGGGCCGCCGCCCGAGGACGGCCCCGACCCGCTCGCCCCGGAGCACGTATCCCCGCTCGTCGCCTACCTCGCCTCCCCCGCGGCCGAGGACGTCACCGGCCAGGTGTTCGTCACGTACGGCGGCACCGTCACGGTCATGGCGCCGCCCACGGTGGCGCTGCGGGTGACCGGCTCGACCCCCGAGGCGCTCGCCGAAGCGCTGACCGGACTTCCCGCCGGAGGATTCCAGACAGCCGACCTTTGAGGGAGATTCGCGGATGGACATCGACCTGGTCGACCCCGACCGGTACGCGAACGCCGGTATCCCGCACGACCAGTTCCAATGGCTGCGCCGCCACGACCCCGTCCATCGGCACCCCGGCGAACCGGACTTCTGGGCGGTCACCCGGTACGACGACGTCGTGCACGTCTCCCGCCACCCCGAGATCTTCTCCTCCCACCGCCGGCTCTCGCTGTTCCCCGAGCCGACCGAGGAGCAGCTCGTCATGCAGCGGATGATGATGCTCAACCAGGACCCGCCGGAGCACACCCGCAAGCGGAGCATCGTCAACAAGGGCTTCACGCCACGGACGATCGGCCGGCTGGAGGAGCACGTCCGGGAGATCTGCCGCGGCCTCATCGACGAGGTCGCGGGCCGGGGCGAGGCCGACTTCGTCCACGACGTCTCCGCTCCCCTCCCGCTGTACGTGATCTGCGAGCTGATCGGCGCGCCCGTCGAGGACCGCGAGAAGATCTTCGACTGGTCGAACCGCCTGATCGGCGAGGACGACCCCGACCTGCGCTCGACGGAGGAGGAAGAGGGCGCCGCGGCGGCCGAGCTGTACGCCTACGCCAACGAGCTCGCCGAGCGACGCCGGCAGGAGCCGCGGGACGACATCGTCACGACGCTGCTGCGGCCGCACGGCGGCGAGGAGCTGACGGTCGACGAGTTCGACCTGTTCATGATGCTGCTGGTCGTGGCCGGGAACGAGACGACCCGGAACGCGGCCTCCGGCGGCATGCTCGCCTTCTTCGAGCACCCGGAGCAGTGGCGCAGGCTCGTGGCCGACCGGCGGAACGGTGGCGGCCTGGCGCGGACGGCCGCCGACGAGATCGTGCGCTGGGTCAGCCCGGTCAACCTGTTCAGGCGCACGGCGACCCGGGACACCGAGCTCGGCGGCAGGGAGATCCGCGCGGGCGACAAGGTCGTGGTCTTCTACGCCTCGGCCAACCGGGACGAGCACGTCTTCGCCGACCCGTACGACTTCGACATCGGGCGCGATCCCAACCCGCACATCGGCTTCGGGGGCGGCGGCCCGCACTTCTGCCTGGGCTCGCACCTGGCCCGGCTCGAGCTGCGGGTGCTGTTCGAGACGCTCGCCGAACGGCTGCCCGACATCGCCCTGGCCGGCGAGGCGCGCCGGCAACGGTCCAACTTCATCAACGGCATCAAGGAGATGCCGGTGCGCTTCAGCGGGTGATCCGGCAACGTGTCACTTGATGCGACTGGTGCGACTGGTGCGACTGGTGCGACGAAAGTGGCCTTCACCACCTTTTTAGACTCAATGGCTAATAGGGGGTCAGCCGTAACGGTTGTCAGGCTATGGTCTAACTTCACCAGCAGTGACACTTGCGGGAGGGGCAACGCGTGGGTGAGGTCGGCGAACCATTGCGCGTGGCCCTGCTCTCCTATCGGAGCAAGCCGCACTGCGGCGGCCAGGGCGTCTACCTGCGGCACCTGTCCCGTGAGCTGGCCGAGCTCGGGCACCGCGTCGTCGTCTTCTCGGGCCAGCCGTATCCGGAGCTGGACCGCGACGACATCATCCTGCGCAAGGTCCCCAGCCTGGACCTGTACGCCGACGAGAACCCGTTCCGCACGCCGGCCCTGTCGGAGTACCGCGACTGGATCGACGTCCTGGAGTTCGCGCACATGCGGACCGGCGGCTTCCCCGAGCCGCTGACCTTCAGCCTGCGGGTGCTGCGCGAGCTGCGGAAGTACCGCCACTCGATCGACGTCGTCCACGACAACCAGGTGCTCGGCTACGGCAACCTGGCCATCCCCCGGCTCGGCCTGCCCCTCGTCACGAGCATCCACCACCCGATCAGCGTGGACCGCCGGATCGAGATCGAGGCGGCCAGGACCCTCAAAGAACGGTTCGGCAAGCGCCGCTGGTACGGGTTCGTGAACATGCAGGCGCGGGTCGCCCAGCGCATCGGCCCGATCCTCACGGTCTCCGAGTCGTCCAAGCACGACATCATCCGCGACTTCCAGGCGCCGCCCGAGCAGGTGCACATCCTGCCCCTCGGCGTCGACACCCGCTACTTCCACCCGCGCGGCGAACGCGTCCCCGGCCGCATCGTCGCCGTCGCCAGCGCCGACTCCCCGCTCAAGGGCGTCTCCACGCTGCTGCGCGCGGTCGCCAAGCTCGCCACCGAACGCGACGTCCACGTGGTCGTCGTCAGCAAGCCGACGCCCGGCGGCCCGACCGACAAGCTCGTCGGCGAGCTGTCCCTCGGCGACCGCGTCCGGTTCGTGTCCGGGATCTCCGACGATGAGCTCGGCGAGCTGCTGGCCAGTGCCGAGATCGCGGTCGTGCCCTCGCTGTACGAGGGATTCTCCCTGCCCGCCGTCGAGCACATGGCCTCGGGCACCCCGCTCGTCGCCAGCCGTACGGGCGCGCTGCCGGAGGTGGTCGGCGACGCGGCCGTCCTCGTCGAACCCGGCGACGTCGAGGAGCTGGCGGGCGCGCTCGGCCGGCTGCACGACTCCGCCGAGGAGCGCGAGCGGGTCGGCGCGGCGGGCTACGCGCGCGTGCAGGAGCGGTTCACCTGGTCCGCCGTCGCGCGGGCCACCGTAGGCCACTATGAGGCCGCCATCGCCCGCCGTCGCGGGCGCCGCCCGGAAGGAGCTTGACCCTGCTGACCGTGGACTTCGACAGGTTCCGCGTGTCGCCCGGCGAGCACGTGCTCGACATGGGGTGCGGCGCGGGGCGGCACGCGTTCGAGCTGTACCGGCGCGGAGCGCACGTCGTCGCGTTCGACCGCGACGAGGCGGAGCTCGCCGAGGTGGCGAAGATGTTCGGCGCGATGGAGCTGGCGGGCGAACCGCCCGAGGGCGCCTCCGCGCGGACCGTCACCGGCGACGCGCTCAGCCTGCCGTTCCCCGACGACACCTTCGACAAGATCGTCGCCGCGGAGGTGCTCGAGCACATCCCGGACGACATGGCGGCCATGGCCGAGCTGCTGCGGGTCCTCAAGCCCGGCGGCCGGCTCGCCGTCACCGTGCCGTCGTGGCTTCCCGAGCGGATCTGCTGGGCGCTGTCGGAGGACTACCACACCGCTCCGGGCGGGCACGTGCGCATCTACACCCGCGCCGAGCTGGAGGCCAAGCTCAAGTCGACCGGGTTCACGGTCGGCGGCCACCATTACGCCCACGGCCTGCACGCGCCGTACTGGTGGATCAAGTGCGCGGTGGGCGTGAACAACGACGGCCACCCGCTCGCCAAGGCGTACCACCAGGTGCTCGTCTGGGACATCATGAAGCGACCCCTCGCCACCCGGCTCGCCGAGCGGGTGCTGAACCCGGTCATCGGCAAGAGCGTCGTCGTCTACTTCACCAAACCCGCCGTCTCCGTGACGGAGGACCAGGAGCGGGCGCATGCGGCGGCCTGAGGCCGTACCCGGAATCCTGACCGCAGACGACATCCTCGCCACCGCCCACAGCATCACCGCCCAGCAGGAGCCCTCGGGCGCCATCCCCTGGTTCGCGCCGACCGGCGGCGTACCCGGCCACGTCGACGCCTGGAACCACGTCGAGGCCGCGATGGCGCTGTCGATCGTCGGGCTGCGCGACGAGTCCCGCCGCGCGTACGAGTGGCTGTGCGCCAACCAGCGCGAGGACGGCTCCTGGCCCGCCAAGTGGGTCCTCGGCGAGGTCACCGAGCCGGGCGGCGAGTCCAACCACGCGGCGTACGTCGCCGTGGGCGTCTGGCACGAGCTGCTGCTCACCGGCGACCAGGAATTTGCGGCGCGCATGTGGCCGACGGTCCGCCGCGCGATCGAGTTCACGCTCGGGCTGCAGACCGCCCGCGGCGAGATCCTCTGGATCCGCCACCCGGACGGCTCCGCCGCCGACCACGCGCTGCTCACCGGCTGCTCGTCGATCCACCAGTCGCTGCGCTGCGCCGTCGCCCTCGCCGAACGCCTCGGCGAGCCGCAGCCCGACTGGGAGCTCGCCGCCGACCAGCTCGGCCACGTCGTCGCCGCCCACCCGGAGGCGTTCGCCGACAAGAGCCGCTTCTCGATGGACTGGTACTACCCCGTGCTCGGCGGCCCGCTGCGCGGCCCCGCGGCGTACCGCCGGATCGACGAGCACTGGGAGACGTTCGTGGTCGACGGCCTCGGCTGCCGGTGCGTCTCCGACCAGCCGTGGGTGACCGGGGCGGAGTCGTGCGAGCTCGTCCTGGCCCTGGACGCGATGGGCGACACCGCCCGCGCCCGCGAACTGTTCGCGACGATCCAGCACCTACGGCACGAGGACGGCTCGTACTGGACGGGCTGGCAGTTCGCCAACCGGCGCCACTTCCCCGGCGACCGCTCGACCTACACGGCCGCCGCCGTCATCCTCGCCGCCGACGCGCTCGCCGACGCCTCCCCCGCCGCCCGCATCTTCAAGGAGGTCGACGGCCGGCCGCTCGGCCCCTCCGAGCCCGCCGACCCGGTCGCCTGCGGCTGCGAGTCCCTGGCCGAGGCGCTCAGTTAGCTCTCGTCGGCGAACTCGCCGATCAGCTTGGCGAGCTCGGCGGGCCGCTCGGCGACCATCGCGTGGCTCGCGCCCTCGACGCGTACGACGCGCAGCGCGGGGTTGTCCTGCGCGGCCTCGGCCAGGCGCCACTCGAACCCGCGCCGGTAGGCGGCGTACAGCTCCTGGAACGGCTTCTGCTCCGGCAGGTCCTCGGTCGCGACCGCCACCAGCAGCGGGCACCGTACCTCGCGGTAGACGCGGATCACGTCGAGCGTGTCCATCGCCGTACGGAGGCCGCCGAGGACGTCGGGCGACGGCCGCAGCCACGTCCGCCCGTCCCTGGTCACCAAGTTGCGCCGGAAGCCCTCGACGACCGCGTCCTCGGGGGCGCCGACCCGCCGCGCCATCGCCCGCTGCCCCTCGACGGCGGCCTCGACCTCCTCGGGCGCCAGCGGCCTGGCGTACATGGCCGACATCCCGTCGAAGGCGGCGCGCAGCCGGTCGAGCTCCGCCTGACCTTGTGCCGGGTCCAGCCCGTCGAGCTGGTCCGGGCGGCCCGGCGGCGGCGTGCCGTCGACGCTCACCGCCATCGGGCAGGCCGGATGACGCTCGGCCCACAGCGCCGCGAGCATGCCGCCCAGCGACCAGCCGACGACAGCGGGCTCGCCGAGTGACAGTTCGTCGGCGACCGCGTCGAGGTCGTCGAGCACCGCCGCCCACTCCCATGGCCCGTCCTCGGACCGGCCGTGCCCGCGCAGGTCGACCGTCACCACGCGGAAGCGCGCGGACTGTTCGCGGGCGAACGCCGCCATGCTCACCAGGTTCGCGCCGGCCCCGTGCAGCAGGAGCAGCGGCGTCCCCGGCCCGCCGAAATCGTGGGTCGCGAGCCGAATGGCCATGGAATTCCTCTCATGTGGTCGGAGACCGCCGGTTCAGGCGGTCGCGGATGGACTCGGGCGTCACGCCGCCGTCCGGGTGGCGTTCGAGCTTTCCCCTGGTCACCAGGTCGTGCACGCCCTGCCGGGTGATGCCGAGCATCGCCCCGGCCACCGAGTACGAGACGGCGCGCGCGTAGGGGTGCCCGACCCGCCGTACGACGACCTGCCCCAGCGGCGTGCGCCACCAGTCGGCGGGCGGGTCGAAAGGCTCGTCACCGGGGTAGAGCGTCGCCATCATCCGCGCGATGGTGTGCGTCGCCGTCCGCTCGTCACCGTCGAGCATCCGGTCCGCCCAGTCCTCCGCCCGGTCCCGCACCGAACGACGCAACGCCCCGACCGCCTCGTCGCCGTCGAGCAGGATCTCCAACGGATCGAGCAGCCTGACCTCAATGATCCGGACCAACTGATCGATGAGCTCCCTACGGATGACCGGCTCCTCCCCCTCGTCCGCACATCGTCTACTTGACGCCGATCGTCCAGTACTTGGCATCCTGCGTCAAGTATTTGTCGCAGCCGACCCTGATCGGCGAGAAGCCCGCCGGAATGTCTGATCTCGGTCACATCCCGTCAATGGTGAGGGCGGATACTGGGAGGTCAGCAACGGCGGGTCATTCAAGAAGCGCAAGTGGGTGACCTGCAAGCTCTGCAACGGGAAGAAGTATGTCTGAGGTTCACACGGGTGGCCTTGGCCCCTGCCCGGTGTGCGGTGGCGAAGGCCGCCAGGCGCTCGGCCCCTTGTCGTTCCGCTGCAGCGAATGCGGCGGACGGCCGGCCGAGCGGCGCTCGCTCGGCCACTTCCACGGCCCGTACCCACATAGTTCGTCACACGAATTGTGGGCGTTCTCGGTGTTACCCTGGCCGGGTGAGCAAGCCTGACGATGGCCGGATCGGGGTCGTGGCCGCGCTGGTGCGGTCCTCGTTCCTGGTGGATTCCGTGTACGCCGAATCCAGTCGCGAGTACGGGCTGACCCCACAGCAGGGGCAGTTGCTGTGCGTACTGATGCCGCGACCACGCGGCATGAGCGAGTTGGGGGCGATGCTGAGGCTGGCCAAGTCGAGCCTTACCGGCCTGGTGGACCGCACCGAGCGCAACGGCCTGGTCCAGCGGGAACCGGATCCACGGGACACCCGCGCGGTCCGGGTCGCGCTCACCGCGCACGGCGCCAAGCTGGTGGAGGAGTTCTACGCCGAGACGTGCCGGCGGGTCGCGGAGTTGCCGGGGAACCTCAGTGCGGCCGAGCGCGACACGCTCGCCGACCTGCTGGGTCGCGTCGTGCTGGCCAACGAGGTGCCCGCGGTCTTCCTGGAGCCGGACGAAGGGGTCTCCGCCGCTCACGAACACTGATGCGCGGCACCACACTCCCGGAAAGGTTGCTGTTCGTAGTACGAACTAATATGGTTCGTACTACGAACTCGGCCTTTCTTTTGAGGAGCGTGCAATCATGAGTCGTACCGTCGCGGTCATCGGCGGAGGCTACGGAGGCGCCGCGGTCGCCAAGGCGCTGGAGTCCGAGGCCGATGTCGTCCTCATCGACCCTCGTGAGGCGTTCGTCAACGCGGCGGCGTCGCTGCGGGCGCTGACCCGGCCGGATTGGGCGGCCAACGCGTTCTTTCCCTTCGAGACGCTGCTCACCGAGGGCACGGTGATCCGCGACCGCGCGGTCTCGGTGGACCCCGGCGGTGTCACCCTGGCCTCGGGTGAGCGCGTCGCGACCGACTACCTGGTGCTGGCCACCGGCTCCAGCTACGCCTACCCCGCCAAGCCGGGCTCCGACTCGATCGGCGACGCGCTGGACGACCTCCGCCGGACGCACAAGGAACTGCGGCAGGCCGACAAGGTGCTGATCCTCGGTGCCGGCCCGGTCGGCCTGGAACTGGCCGGTGAGATCAAGGAGGTCTGGCCGGACAAGCACGTGACCATCGCCGACCCGGCCGAGGAGCTGCTGCCCGGTTTCCAGCCGGCGATGGTCGAGGCCCTGCGCGGCCAGTTGGACGGCCTGGGCATCGAGCTGCGTCTGGGGACCGGCCTGGCGGTGCCGCCGAGCACCGAGGCCGGCCAGGTCGGCGCGTTCACGGTCACGACCACCGACGGCGAGCAGATCACCGCCGACATCTGGTTCCGCGCCTACGGTAAGAGCACGAACAGCGACTACCTTGCCGACGGCAGGCTCACGACGCTCAACGCGCTCGGCCAGGTCCCCGTGACCGAATCCCTCAACGTCAAGGGGTACGACCACGTCTACGCGGTCGGCGACATCACCGATGTCGCGGAGGCCAAGATGGCCGGCTACGCGATGCGCCACGCCGAGGTGGTCGCCGCGAACATCACCGCCCGGCTGAACGGTGAGGAGCCCACGGCCGCCTACCAACCGCTGCCCTTCCCCGTGATCATTCTCCCGCTCGGTTCGAAAGGCGGTGTCGGGCAGTTGCCCTCCTCCGAAGGCCCGTCCGTCGCCCCCGCGTCGATGGTCGCCGAGTACAAGGGCACGGACCTGTTCACCGCCCGTTTCGTCGAGCAGTTCGGCCCCACCGCCTGAGACCGCGCACACAGACCATCGAAGGAAGGCAGAACATGTCCGTAGAGAAAGTCGTCTTCGGCTTCGGCGCGCACAGCGGCATCGACGAGATACCGGAACTGCTGCGCATGGCCGAACAGGCCGACCGCGACGGGCTCGACCTCTTCTCCCTGTCGGACCATCCCTACATCGGCGGCCGGGCGGACGCCTACGCCTCCATCGGGTTCGTCCTCGGGCGTACGCAACACCTGGCCGGCTTCGCCAACGTCACCAACCTGCCGACCCGGCCCGCCCCCATGCTGGCGCGGACGGTGACGACGCTGTCGGCGCTGTCCGGCGGCCGCGTCGTGCTCGGCATGGGCGCCGGCGGGCTGTGGGGCCGGATCGCCGACATGGGAGTGCCGCGCCTGTCACCGGCCGAGGCCGTTGACCTCTTCGAAGAGGCGATCGTCCTGGTCAAGAAGCTGTCGGGCGGCGGTCCCCCGGTCACCCACCAGGGCCGCCACTACCAGGTGAACCGGATCGAGCCCGCTCCCGTGGCCGCGCCTCCCGTATGGACCGGATCGGTCGGCCGCAGATCCCTGGCCGCCACCGGCCGCGTGGCCGACGGCTGGATCCCCGGCCACGCGGCGGACTGGCTCAGCGAGCGCTACCGGACATCGCGGCCGATCATCGACGAAGCGGCGGCGGCCGTCGGCCGCGATCCGCGCGAGATCCGTACGGTCTTCAACCTCCCCGGGCGCATCACCGACCGGCCCCTGCCCGCCACGCGCGACCCCGAAGGCCGCTGGATCGGCGGTTCCACCGACCAGTGGACCGAGGAACTGACCGGGGCCGTACTGGAGCACGGCGCCTCGGGCTTCATGCTCTTCTCCCCAGAAGGCGGAACGCCGGACCTCGTCTCCCTCACCCGCTGGGCCAGAGACATCGTCCCGGCGGTACGCGAAGCGATCGCGAAGGAGAACGGCTGAACGGCGTCGGCGATCGGCGTGGAAGCCCGGAGTCGAGGGGAACCGGGCTTCCGTGCCGGGCCCCCTCACCGGCGATCGCGGATCACGTCAGTCGGCGATCATGCCGCCGCTGAGGTTGGCGATCGCGCCGGTCATCGCGGCGGCTCTGTCCGAGGCGACGAAGACGGCCACGTCGGCGATCTCGGCGACGGTGGGCAGCCGCTTGCGCAGCGTCCGATCCGCCATGCGGGCCTCGAACGCCTCGCGGCTGATGCCGTACGCGTCGGCGTGCAGTTCGTACACCTCGGTCAGCTGCGGGGTCTCCGGCATCCCCGCCGCGTTCAGGCACACGACCCGGACGCCGGCCGGTCCGAGTTCGGCGGCCAGGCCCCGGGACAGCGACTCGATCGCCGCCCAGGCCGGTGCCATGCCGCCCATCAAAGGAACGGCCGTCCGCGACGGACTCGCCGTGATCGTCAAGATGACGCCTGATCCCTGGCCGGTCATGCGCCGGGCGGCGGCCTTGGCGGTCAGGAAGTTGGCCCTGGGATAGGTCGCCATCGGCAGGTCGAAAGCCTCGGGCGACAGGTCGGCCAGCGCGGTGCCCTGGATACCGGTCTGGGGCAGGCTGACGGCGTTGAAGGAGATGTCGAGGGATCCAGCGGTGGCGACCACCGCGTCGGCGTGCGCCTCGACGGCGTCGTGATCCAGCACGTCCACCGTGGCGACGTCGGCGACGCCGCCGGAGGCCTGGATCTTCTCCGCGACCACCTCCAGCGTCGCGCTGGTGCGCCCGGCCAGGAAGACCCGCGCCCCCTCCGCGGCGAAGGCGTGCGCGACCGCGCTCCCGATGGACCCACCGGCTCCGTAGATGATCGCGTTCTTGTTCTCCAGCAGCATTGTCACTCCCGAAAGGTGGCTGTCGCCGACGGGCGTTCCGTCACCCCTATCGACTCGCCGACCCGCCGACAGGAATCGGCCGAGGAGTAGGCTCGCCGGATTCACCTCAGCCGGCCGGAGTCGAGCGAGCCGGTGGAAAGGACCGCCGATGAGCGGGGACGGCCCGCGGGTCTCGATCGTCCACGCGTGCCTGCGCGACGGCCGGGGCGGCAGTCCGACCGCGGTGCTGGACGAGGCGCCGTTGACCGACGGCGAGCGCCGCCGCGTGCCGGTCCTGATGGGAACCTCGCACGCGGTCTTCGTCTCCGCGTACGACGGACCCGATGGACCCGTGGCCGCCCTGCGCTTCTTCACCTCCGAGGGAGAACTGCCCGCGTGCGGTCACGGGACCGTCGCGGCCCTGGCCTTCCTCGCCGAGCGCGCCGGGAGCGGGGAACATCGGACGACGCTCCACACGACGGGGCGCGCCTTCGCCGGCCGGGCCGTACGGGAGAAGGGGCACATCACGGCCTCCTTCGACACCGGCCCCGTCGACCTGCGCGAGCCCACCGCGATCGAGTGCGCGCTCGTCCTGCCCGCCCTCGGCGTCACCGCGGACATCCTCGCGCCCGGTACCCGGGGCGCCGCGATCGGGCGGCCGCGGCTGCTGGTCCCCGTCGCCACGCGATCGGCCCTGGCCGCGCTCGACCCGGACCCCGAACGGCTCCGCGCCGCCTGCGACAGGCTCGGCCTCCTGGGCTGCTACGTCTACTCCGTTCCGGAGCGCCCCGGCCGGGCCGCGGCCCGCATGTTCGCCCCGTCGATCGGCGTCCCCGAAGACGTCGCCAACGCCAACAGCACCGCCTGCCTCGCCGCTCACCTGGCCGATCGGGGTGTCACCGGCATCGCCGTCGACATGGGCGACTCCCTCGGCAGCCCTGCCACGATCACCGCCACCACGCGGCCCGGCCCGTCGGGCTCCCTGGTCCGCCTGGGCGGCGCGGCGCGGATCGTGCGCGTCCTCCGCCTGCCGTAACCGGCCGGAGGCGTGGTTCGTGGTCGCCGGGGCATAGCGCGGCCGCCCGCGGAGGCCGGGCCGGCCGCAGCGGCTTTCGGGCCGTGCGGATGGAACCGATTCCTTTCGGCGGGGTGCCGGTCCGTACCCACATGGACAGACGATGGGTTCTGGGGCTCGCCTCCGCGGCCTCGGTGATGGTGGCGCTGGACGCCACCGTCGTGACGACGGCACTGAGCCGGATCCGGCTGGATCTCGGCACATCGATCGAACAACTCGAATGGACGGTGAACGCGTACAGCCTGAGCTTCGCCGTTCTGCTCATGACCGGTGCGGTGCTCGGCGACCGGTTCGGGCGGCGGCTCGTCCTCACGACCGGGCTGGCGCTGTTCACCGCCGCCTCGGTGGTCTGCGCACTCGCGCCGAACGTGGGCTGGCTCATCGCGGCGCGTACGGTGCAAGGCGCCGGTGCGGCACTCGTGATGCCGCTCGCCATGGCGTTGCTCAGCGCGGCCTATCCACCTCCGGACCGGCCGAAGGCGCTGGGGGTCTTCGCCGGTCTGACCGGGCTCGCGGTGGTCGCCGGTCCGGTGGTGGGCGGCGCCGTCACCCAGGGACTCGCCTGGCAGTGGATCTTCTGGCTCAACCTGCCGATCGGCCTGGCCGTCATCCCGCTGATGCTGCTGCGGGTCCCCGAGAGCCGCGGCGCCGGTGGCGGAGGCGTGGACGCCGGCGGGCTGGTCCTGGTGACCGGTGCCGCGCTGGGGCTGGTGTGGGGGCTGGTCCGGTCGAACGCCGCCGGGTGGGGCAGCGCCGAGGTGGTCGGAACGCTGATTGCCGGCGCGGTCTGCGGCGCCGCCTTCGTGGCCTGGGAACGGGTCGTCAAGCGGCCGATGGTGCCCCTGGGGCTGTTCCGGCTCCGTGGCTTCGCGGCCGGTAACGCCTCCGGCCTGTTCCTGTACGCCTCGCTCTACGGCTCCCTGTTCTTCGCGGCGCAGTACTTCCAGGTCGGGCGTGGCGACCGGCCACTGGCCGCCGGGCTGCACCTGCTGGCCTGGACGGCCTCGGTGACGTTGGTGGCGCCGTTGGCGGGCAGGCTGGTCAACCGGGTCGGCGCACGGCCGCTGGCCGCGCTCGGGCTGGCCCTGCAGGCGGCCGGGATGGGGTGGCTCGGGCTCATCGCGACACCGTCCGTGCCGTACTGGGAGTTGATCGCGCCGATGCTCATCGCGGGGGCCGGGGTGAGCATGGCGATGCCCGCCACCCAGGCCGCCGTGCTCAACGCGGTCACGCCCGAGCAGATCGGCAAGGCCTCCGGGGTGTTCAACACCGGGCGGCAACTGGGCGGCGTGTTCGGGGTCGCGGTGCTGGCCCTGGTGTTCAGCGAGTCCGGCGGCTACGCGGGACCGGCCGCCTTCACCGATGGGTTCGCCCCGGCGATCGCGGTCAGCGGCGCGCTGTCGCTGGCAGGGGCGCTGGCGGCATTGGCCATCCCGGACCGCCGGATCACCCGGACCCCGGCACCCGCCGCACCGGTGCTCACCCCGAGCCGCTGATCGGCAGGGACCATCGGCCGCGAAACGGCGCGCCCGGCACGGGACATCACCGTGCCAGGCACGCCGGTCGGCCGCTCGCCGCGAACCGATGGCCGGACCGCGGCGAGCGGGGAACCTCAGGACGTCGGCCGGCCCGGCGCGGACGAGCCGTTGGCCGACGCTTCGGCCGGAGCGGGCCCGAGCGTCGGCGGGAGCCCGAACTGCCCGAACAGGCCGGGGTCGCGGAACGCGACGATGTGCGTGATCCCCGCCTCGGAGGCCGACAGGACCATCACCGCGTGCGCGTGATGGACGCCGTCCGGGCGGCGCTGGTACATGGCGAACGCGGGCTGCCCGTTGGCCGTGGTCGGAACCATCTGGAAGAGACCTGGCGCGGTGAGGACCCTGAACGCGAAGAAGCGGCCGATGGACTCACGACCGGTGAACCAGGTCGGGTTGGGCGGCATCTCCAGAACGGCGTCCTCGGTCAGCAGCCCCATCAGCGCGGTGATGTCGGCGTTCTCGAAGGCCGCGGCATAGCGGTCCAGCAGCTCCCGCTGGCGCGCGCCGGACGCCTCGGTCGCGTCGTCTTCGGAGGGCGCCACCTGGTCGAGCCGGGCTCGAGCGCGTTGCAGGATGCTCTTGACCGCCGGGACGGAGATGTCGAGCAGCTCGGCGACCTCCACCGCGCGCAGCGCCAGTACGTCACGCAGGATGAGGACGGCGCGCTGACGCGGGGGCAGATACTGCAGGGCGGCGACCAGGGCGAGCCGCAGGCTCTCCCGCGCCGCGACGATGGCGGCGGGATCGTCCGAGCCGACGCGGACCAGCCGGTCGGGCAGCGGCTGCAACCAGGTCACCTCCGGCGGCGGCGCCACCGGTCCTTCCGGGTCGTCGGCGGGACCGCCGAGGCCCGAGGGCAACGGCCGGCGCTCGCGGCGCTCGAGTGCGGTGAGGCAGACGTTCGTCGCGATCCGATAGAGCCAGGTGCGCAGGGACGCCCGGCCTTCGAACGCCTCGTACGACCGCCACGCCCGCAGATAGGTCTCCTGCACGAGATCCTCGGCGTCGTGCACCGAACCGATCATGCGATAGCAGTAGGCCAGCAGTTCCGACCGGTACGGCGAGGCCAGCCGGGCGAAGACCTCGTCGGCCTCGACCTCGGGATGAGCCATCTGCGTCATCGTACGGCTCCGGGTCGGGCGGCCAACTCGACGATCTGCACATAGTTCCCGACCGGGTCCTCCACCGTCGCGATGCGGCCCGCCCCGAAGCCCTCCACCGGGCGGATCCACCGCGTGACGCCGAGCGCCTTCAGGTGGGCCGCGACCGCCTCGATGTCCTCGACGTAAAAGTTGATCAGTATCCGGCCGGGCTCCCGCGTGCTCTGCTCGAGATCGTCACGCCCGTCGAAGACCAACCGGCCGTCGCCCACCATCAGGACGATGCCCGGCTCCGCCGACGGCGCGAACGCCGCCCGGTACCAGGCGCTGAGCCGCTCCGGGTCGTCGCTGCCCAGCACCAGCCCACCCAGCCGAATCCCCATCGTCTCTGCCATGACCAGTCCTTTTCGGTCGTCATCGGAGTCCTTCACACCTACGGACTCGGTCTGGCACCGAAAGGAATCGGTCATGGGCGCCCCCGTCATCGGCGCCGAGGATTTCGGTCGCTTGAACAGCGGAAATCCTCGGCACTGATGTGAGCTGGACGGCCACCGGACGGCGCGAAGCCGGGGGCGTGCGACCAGGGCGGCGTGGCGAGTAACCAGTGGATCATCGCGCTTCCCGGATTCGCTGTAGTTCGGCGGGCGCGAGCGTGATGCCGGGTGCGGCGATGACGACGTGGACGGTCTTGCCGTGCTCGGCGTAGGTGATCCACCGCGCGACGGCGAGGTGGTCGACGATGTGCAGTCCGCGGCCCTGCTCGGCGAGCAGTCCGCCGGCGTCGCGTGCGGCGATGGGCCGGTGATCGAGGTCTGTGACGGCGAGATGGACGTAACGGGGTGTGGCGGTCATCTCGATGCCGATCGGCCACACGTCCTTGGGCAGGCGGCCGAGCGTGCGTACGGCACGGATCGCGTTCGTGACGATCTCGCCGGCGACCAGCTCGATCTCGTCGACGGCGTAGGGCAGGCCGAAGACCGCGGCGCCGACGAAGGTCCGAAGGCGATGGATCGCCTCCGGCCGGTCCCGTAGCGCGAGGAACGACGGACGGACGACGGGAGACGCGGCTACGGCCGCTGGAGGCTCGGTCATGGGGATCATTCGCTTTCGGGAGGCCGGGGCAGTAACTCGGTGTGTCGCATCGGATACGCTCCGCATCATGACTCTCCCGTTTCGAATTCTCAAGTGAGAGAGTTAGAAAGGGAGCGGTTCGTCCATGGATGTCGTTTTCCCTTACCGGGAGTGATCTCTGTCTTACGATTTCGAACGACGAAGGAGGTTCCGTGGCCGAGCGAATCAGTCCCACGCTGCGCCGCCGCCGACTGGCGACGCGGCTTCGTCAGCTCCGGGAACAGGCTGGAATGACGATCACTGAGGTCGCCCATGCCGTGGAGTGGACCCCGTCGAAGATGACCTGGATCGAGGCAAATCGCGGGAAGCGACCGAATCCACGCGACGTTCGGGATCTGTGCGCAGCGTACGGAGTTGAGGACGCAGAGCGGGAGTATCTCGAACAACTCGCCCGCGACGGCCGGAAGAAAGGCTGGTGGGACCCCTACGGCGACACGCTGCCGAACCCCTACCACTCCTACGTCGGCCTGGAAGCCGAGGCGGCTACAGTCCTGAACTACGAGCCCCTCATCATCCCTGGCCTGCTGCAAACCGAGGACTACGCTCGCGCTCTGATCAGAGCGGCAGAGCCGGAGATCAGCGCCCTGGACGTTGAGACCCGCGTCGAGGTACGACTGACACGTCAGGCTGTCCTCCGCCAAGACCCGCCGCTCCGGCTTGTGGCCGTGCTCGACGAGGCGGCCCTACACCGGCAGGTCGGCGGACCGAAGGTGATGCGCGCCCAGATGCAGCGAATGGTCGATGCGGCGGAGGAGTACCCTCGCGTCACAGTCCAGGTCATCCCATTCGGCCGCGGCGCGTACCCGAGCATGACCAACGGCTTCGTCATCCTGCAGTACCCAGATCATCAAGACCCGGATGCGGTCTATGTCGAGAACACCGCCGGCGGACTCTGGCTGGAAGAGGCCGAGGAGGTCGAGAGACACCACATCGCTTTCCAACATCTGTTGGGAGCAGCGGACAGTGCGGGAGATACGATCCGACTGCTAGCCAGAACGGCAGAGTCCCTGTCATAACGACCTGAGAGATCGTGTAATCAATGCCCAGCACCTATGAGTTGAGCAACGCTGCCTGGCGCACCTCGAGCCACAGCGGCGGGTCAGGCCAGTGCGTCGAGGTCACCGAGGTGCGCGCCGACGATGAGTCGGCACAGAGGCGAGATGGCCGCCGATCGACGGCCGGCGACTCTTCGGTTCACCCGCACCCCCCGTGGTGAAGGCGTGCAGCCTTGGCGGCACCGACCGCGACGACGCCACCCCAGGCCGCCGTCGCTGTTGACACCTTGCCGTCGGTATTGCCGAGGGGACATTCGGATCGTCTCGTATCTCCCGTCCACAAGGACGGCAAAGTCCGGCGGCGCTCGGCGGTGATTGGCCTCGGCGAGACTGCGGGGGCTGCGGTACGCAGAACGCTCGGTGAACGCGCTCCGCACGGGCCCGCGAAAGTGGGCGATGCCGGCAACCAGGGGTGGCCACCGGCGCGCTTTCCGAGATATCTGTACGCAGCGAGCTGGAACTGCCATCCCCGCCGAGGACTGCCCTGCCCTCACCTACCGGAACGGCTAGGTGGTATGTGCGTGATCCTCGACTGAGGCCTAAACGGACGCGGGTCGAGGACCTCATTGGATGGAGCGTTAGGGTGCAGCGACCGACTTTGATACCGCCCTGGCCGGTCGCCGCCGGTCATCTATGAGTCGTAGTCGTGCAGGTGCGAGATCGCACCTTCATCAAACTCCCAGAGTTTCCGCGATTCACCTTCTTCCAAGATGGCGCGCACAAAGTCATAATTGACCCCACCGGGAATATCCACTGCGATAAGCCCGCGAAAAGCGGTCTCGTGAATCTGCACTCCGAGGCGGTCAAGCTCACGCCTGAGATTATCCTCAGGCTCCCGGCCAGCCGCCTGGAAGAAGATCACGCGCACTGTCGAATGGCCGCTCGACTCGAGCACGGAATCCACCCAGGCCTGCTCTGGCGACCCGTGATACACGACGCCGACGACGTCCCCGACTGCCAGCCGCTTGGCAAAAGCAGGCGGGGAAACGAGTTCGTACCGGTGGTCGCCCAAGGACCTCGCCTCCACCTCTTCGAAGGCGACCGGCGGCCACCCGCCTTCGACGGTCAACCGGATATGAACCTTAGACATACGCTCCCATACATCACAATTGTTCGTTCGGCGTCGCCGCTGCGGATGCAGGTCCGGGCTGCGGCGACGACGGCCGCAAGTACACCGCCGACAGCGCACCCCAACTTCAGAGCTCATATGCTTCAAGATCCGGCTCCGCCCACGCCGCATAGGCAAGAGCCGTCCTGTGCCTTATATCGTCGACGCACAGTCGCCGCTACTAATGCGGTCCCGAACGATAGCGGTCGCGAATGCGCTGCCCGCTAATTCCCAAACCACCATTGAGCATTCGGAACTCCAGCCGCCCACGAATCTAGCGCCGATTCGATCTTTGAGATTGCAACAGAAGGCGGCAGTGTAATCACGGCGAATCTTCGATTCGATGGCCACTCAACCTTTCCATTGAGTTCGACAACGGCTCTAGCCAGCACCTCAAGACTCTCACTTGGAATCGGCCGACCCGCATATATTTGAACGCAATGGTTCCCGCTCTTCACCTCGATCGTGAATCGACCATCAGGCGAGCAACGGATCGTGTCGCCGGCCGCACACCCTAGAGCGAACCCCGGACTTCCCAGCAGTTCGTAAATCCCTACATCGATCTTCAGCGCCGGAAGAACCTCATATACCAGCTTCCCTGACGATGATGTATCCACGAAGAGCTTCACGTGCACTACAGGAACCGGCGGAGACGGAACGATGGAACCGTCGGCATAGATCACGGTCGTTCGTTCCTCTTGAAGGGCTTGACGTCACTCCACTCCCAGAAGATGCGATTCGATGCGCGCTCCATGGCGAAATAATTGAGCAAGTGCTCCGGGGTTCGCCCTTCGGGGACATCGATAGCGATGTGACGATCTCCACTCCACTCGAGGAGCAGGCCGCTGTCCGAAGCGTCAGAAACTATCCTCTCACGAACGCTCTGTAGATCCGCGAGGTTCGGTGCGATCAGTGCGCGCAATGCCCGATGGCTACTTCTCCGTACGACCTCCACGAGGAAATCGCTATCGTCGATCCTAACTATGTCGAACAGAGAAGCACCATAGATCCTGAATGGTATGCAGTGGAGCTCGAACAGCCCATCACTTCGATACCCCAGCCAGATCTGCTCGAATTGGTTCAGGAATCCGAATGGCTCCAAATCTACCATTGCGATGTGTTGTCGTGACTCCATCACCGCTGGCCGATCGTGCACAATATACGTCTTATTCTCCATTGGCTCGCTGCATAACTTCTAATTCGGCGTCGCCACTGCGGAAGCGGGCCCGAACTGTGGCGGCGACGGTCGCGCGTGCGCCGCCGGTAGCGCACACCCATATTGCTTCAGAGCTTATATGATTCAAGGTCCGGCTCTGCCCACGCCGCATATGCAAGAGCCGTCGTACGCTTTATATCATCGACGAACATCCGCCGCACTCGAAGTCCATAGCGGATTCTGTATTGAATGCCCTCGATAAGGATCAATCCTAGGACGTCTTCACCAATCTCCTCTGACTCAAAAGGAACCTCAGCGATGTCCCATCCCGCCTTGCGAGCAAGATGGATCCAGACCTCCAACGCTCTCTCTCTGTCGCTGAACTCTGGAATGACCCCACCTACGCGGGCGATTATTTGTACAGGATCTAGACGATCATCAGTCGGCATTTAACTTCCTCAGCTACTGACAGCGGCCAGAGTCACCAAAGTACTACAAGTCAGCCGGATGCGGTCCACCAATTCCACCTGCCGGACTCGTTCCACAAGTAGACGAAGGTGGATGAGGTGTCCTGTGCCGCACGCCTCATGGCACCCATGCAACTTGAGCAAGGCCGTCGCGTGCCTTGGACGATTACGTACCCATCGACTGGAACAGGATGCTCCAAAAAGAACTCGTCATCATAGACGATCCTAGATCCATAACTTGGCACGCCGCCCGCCATACGCGCCGCTCGATTCTCTGTGTGGCTGAGAGTTTCGGCGCCTCGAGGTCCCATCGCCTTCTCGGCCGGCTGCTGTTCCCCACTTCTGATGTCATAGTCGTGTATGACATTACCCTCAGCATCAAGCACCGATACCTGCGCATAGTGCGTGGTTTTCGTTCCAGGACAGCTATTGAGTTGAGCTAGATCGATGTTGTGAACGAGGACGGGCGTAGTGCCTGCCAGTACATAGTAGGTATGGAGGCCGTTGATGGTCAGGTCATAGGTGGTAGCCGCGGCGGTGTAGCGCCGGACGTCGAGGACTTCGGCGGTGTGGCCGCCCGGTTCCTGGAGGCGGTCGCCGGGTTTGAGCTGGGCGGCGTCGACGAAGGCGGCCTGGGTGATGTCGTAGAACGGGTGGTGCTCGGTCGTCGTGAGCTTGCCGACGCCGCCTGGCCGGCCGTGTTCGTCGTGGGTGGCGATCGTCAGGTCGATGAAGTCGTGGTCGGTCTTGGTGACGATGACCTTTTCGACCCGGTGAGCCTCGCTCTCGCCGTGATCACCGGGAACCGCATTGGCGACCTTGTCGCCGACCTTGATCTCACCGATCGGTTTTGAACTGCCGTCGGCCATCAGGACCAGCGTCGACGCCGTGAAGCTGTGCCGGACCGGACAGGCGCCCCCGCTGGATTCGACCGGTTCGGCGTCGCCGCCGCGGAAGCGGGCTCGGGCTGCGGCGGCGCCGGTGGCGAGTGCGCCGCCGGCGGCGCCGCCGACCGTGCCCACCGCGGTGCCGCGTTCGACGGCGTGGCCCAGGCCGGACCACGTGCAGCCGGCCGAGCTCGACTCGCAGGTCAGGCCGTATTGGACCGCGGCCGTCGCGCCGCCGGACACTCCGCCGATCGCGGCGCCCTCGAGGACGTTGGTGACCAACTTCGGTAGCACGTCGCCGAGGGCCGACTCGGCGAGCTTGCCGCCCAGGCTGCCGCCGATCCCGCCGCCGACGGCACCGCCGACCGCACCCAGGAACGTCGAGCCCGCGAACGCCTGGGCGGAACACGCGCCCTTCTGGCCGTCGATGCACTTGGCGCCCTGGTCGATCATGCCGCCGACCGCGCCGGCCGCCGCGCCGCAGGCCATCGCGCCCGCCACGGCGCCGACGCCGCCCGTGGCCGCGCCCAGTACGGCCTCGCAGCCCATGAAGACCGCGGTGGACGCGGCGAACGAGGCGATCGCGGCGGCGTGGTTCTTGAAGAACGTCCCTGTCGTGCGGACCGCCTTCGCGGCGGCGCGGTAGTACCTGCCGAGCCCGTGTGCCTTGTCGTAGGCGTCCTTGGCCGCCGCTGCGGCCGCTCTTCGGGCCGCCGCCGCGGTCCGTTTCTCGATGACATCGAGCTGGTGGATCAGCGACGCGATCTCGTTCTTCATCGCGCGGTAGCTGCGGGTGACAGCGTCGTCGACCCAGTGGACGGCGGCGTTCCAGCCGCGGGAGACGTAGTTGCTGACCGCGTGATAGGTGCTCTTGGCCGTGTTCCAGACCCAGGACGCCGCCGAGGTGACGGCGTGCCAGGTGGTGGAGGCCACGGACTTCACCGCGTGCCAGGTGTCGCCCCACCAGCTGTGGCCGGTCGGGTCGGTGCGGGTCAGCGGGTCGTCGTCGACGTAGGCGAACGGGTTGGCGGCCGCCGAGTTCGGGACGGGGTCGGATGCCTGGGTGTCCTTGTTCTGGAACTGGCCGACCGCCGGGTAGTACCAGCGCGAGCCCATGTCGACCTTGCCGGTGGCGCTGTCGGTCCAGCCGGACTGGTAGCCGAGGCTGCCGGCGTGGCCGGTGGTGTTGGCGACGTTGCCGAGCGGGTCGTAGGTCGTCGAGCCGGTCAGCGCGGTGCCGGTGGCGGTGAAGTTCCCGACGACGTCGTCGTGGGCGTCGGTGTAGGCGAGCACCCCGGTGCTCTGGTCGCCGCCGGTCGTTCCGATGCCGACCAGGGATCCGTCGGGCGACCAGGTGTAGGTGTTGGTGCCGTCGGCGGCCATCAGGTCGCCGGTCCCGCCGTAGGAGAAGGCGCGGCTGCCGCCGGTGCTGGTGGCGGTGACCACCCGGCCGAGGGCGTCGTTCAGGTAGGTCTCACCGCCCTGGGTGACCTGCTGGCCGTACGCGTCGCTGCTCGCGGCGACCGTGCCGTTGGCGGAGGTCTGCGAGGTGAGCGTGCCCCGGGCGGTGTAGCTGTAGGTGTTGACGCCGTCGCTGGTCAGCTGGTCGCGGGCGTCGTAGGTGTAGACGTTCGCGCCGACCCGCGTCCGGTTGCCCGACGCGTCGTAGTCGTACTGCGTCTTCGCGTGGCCGTCGTCCCAGGAGGTGAGGCGGTTGGCCTTGTCGTAGGTGTAGGTGTTGGAGGTCGATCCGGAGAACCCGGTGGTGGTCTTCGACGTCTCGTTGCCGTTGGCGTCGTAGCCGTAGGCGATGGAGGCGACGGTCGAACCGGACGCGGTCTTGAGCGTGTCGCCGGTCAGGCGGTGCAGGTGGTCGTAGTCGTACGTCCGGACGTTCCCGCCACCGCCGTAGGTGATCGTTTTGAGCTGCGAGAGCTGGTCGTAGCCATAGGTGAGCTGGGTTCCGGTGGCCGGTTCGGTGAGGGTCTTCAGCCGGTCGGCGGTGTCGTAGGTGTAGCTCGTCGTCCCCGCAGCGTCCGTACGCGCGGTGGGCAGGCCGTCGCCGTCGTAGCCGAAGGAGCTGTCGCCCGCCGATCCCGACGCGGTGAGCAGCAGGCCGCGGTCGTTGTAGGTGAAGGTCTCCTTGGTCGCGGCCACGTTGGTGCCGACCGCCGAGGTCTCCGCCGTCAGCATGCGGCCGTCGCCGTCATAGGAGAACGACCGGGCCGCGGTGGCCGCGTCGGCGCCGCTGCCCGACTGATCCTTCACGCGGCCGAGTTCGTCGTACTCGGTGGTGACCGACACCCCGCCCGGCAGGGTCTGCGTCGCGGGCCGTCCGGCGGCGTCGTAGGCGATCGTGGAGGTACGGTCGCCGGCCGTGGGGTAGTTCACGGTCGTCGGCTCGATCGCCGACTCGGGCAGGTTCCAGGAGTTGTACGTGTAGTCCCAGCTGTTGCCCCGGCCGTCGGTGAAGCGGGTGCGGTTCCCCTGGGCGTCGTAGCCGAAGGTCGTGGTGATCGACGTGGTGTCGTCGACCGGCTGGACCTCCTGGGTCACCGCTCCGGTCGCGTCGCGGGTGAACGTCGTCGTGTTGTTCCGCGCGTCGATCCCCGAGAGCTGCCGTCCGGCCGCGTCGTAGGTCGCGGACGTCTTGGCCAGCACGGTCTGCCCGTCCGTGTCGAGCAGGTCGACCTCGACCGGGTCGTCGAGCGGGTCGTACGACGTCCTGGTCGCGGTGCCGTCCGCGCGGGTGACCGTGGTCGGGCGGCCGACCAGGTCGTAGGCCGTCCGGGTGGTCGCGCCGGCGGCGTCTGTGACCTGCGTGGCCTCGCCGACATTGTCGTAGCCGTAGCTGGTGGTGACGCCGTCCTGCGTCGTCGTCGAGGCGAGGAACGCGCCGCCCGGGTCGATGGCCGACGCGGCGTACGACGACGTCGTGGTCGAGGTGGTGGGCGTCGGGTAGCGGTCCAGCACCGTCGCCGTGAGCTGCCTGCCGAGGTGGTCGTACGTCGCCTGCGTCTGCGCGCCGGTCGGGTCGGTCGCCGACAGTCGTTCGCCGTTGGTGTCGTACGTGTAGTGCGTCACGCCGTTCGCCGGATCGGTGATCCGGGCGACGTCGCCGAGCTGGTCGTACTCGTAGTGGGTGTCGTGGTCCAGCGGGTCGATGACGTGGCTGACGTTCCCGTCGTCGTCGTACTTCCAGCTCGTCGAGGCCGTGATCGGCGTGGACGAGCCGGGCGGGGTGTAGTCGGGAAGGGTCTCCTTCACCCGCTGCCCGGCCGCGTCAAAGGCCGTGACGGTGACGTGGTCGCTCGGGTCCTGCTGCTCGGTCTGCTCCCCGAACGTGTCGTAGCCGACCGTGGTGACCGGGTGCTGCAGCGCCGGGGCTCCGCCGCCGGTCTCGACGCTGACCGCTGGAAGACTGGTGAGCGTCTGCTGTCCGGCCTCGTCGTAGACGCAGTTCGTGACGTTCCCGTTCGGGTCGGTCATCGAGGTCGGCAGTCCGCGCTGGTCCAGCTTCCAGGTGACGGTCGCGGACGCCGAACCGGCGGTCGTGCCGCTCGTACGCCCGGCGTCGTGCAGCGAGGTGACCTCGGCGGCGGACAGCGCACGCGGGTAGACCTGGACGTTCGACACCGAGCCGTCGAAGAAGCCGGTGGGGACGCCGTCCCACTTGCCCTCGCCGATCACCAGCGGACCGGACGCGCTGAACGGGGTGGAGTCGGTGACGGTCTTGTTCGCCGTGCCGTCGACGTACAGCGTCATGGCGCCGGTACCGGCGTCGAACACACCGACCAGGTGGGTCCAGGCGCCGACGGTGGCGGTCGCCGTCGAGCCGGCGTTCGCCGTGTCGGGGTCCGTCGTGTCGGTGAACGGCCGGGTGAACACCCATTTCTGGGAGGTGCCGTTGTACTTCAGGTAGAACCCGGCGTCCGTACCGGCGTCCTGGCTGACGACGGTCTGATTGTGGGTGGCGTCCCCCGACAGGTTCACCCAGGCGGACACGGTGAAGCTCTGCGTGGTGTCGACGACCGGACCGGTCGTGGCGATCTTCTGCGTGGAGCTGCCGGGGAGGACCGCCGCCTGGTTCGCCCAGGTCACGTCGCCGGTGGCGGTCGCGGTGTTCCCGGTTCCGGAGGCGTCGGTGACGGTGCTGCCGGAGGTCTGATCCAGCGGCCAGCGCCCGACCGGATGCCCGGCTCCGTCCATCCGGACGCTGCGGCTGGTCACGTGACCCATCGGGTCGTAGGTCTCGTTCGTCGTCTGGGACGCGCCGCCGCCGTCGCTGAGGGTGGTGGAGGCGACCAGGTCGTCGGGCGTGTACGACATGGTCGTGGTGCGGTTCACCCCGGCCGGGTCCACCGTCGTCGCCGTCACCCGGTCGGCCGCGTCGACCGTCGAGTTCGTGACGGTCGCGCCGTTGTTCGTGGCCTGCTGGACGAGGTTGCCGGCGGCGTCGTAGGTGTTGGCCTGCTGGACGAACGGGTTCTTCCCGTCCTTGTCGGTGCGGGTGATCGTCGCGGTGAGGTCGTTGTCGGTGTAGGTGTAGGCGGTCGTGTTCCCCATCGAGTCGGTGATGGAGGCCAGCCGCCCGGCCGGGTCGTACGCGCGGGAGGACTCGACGAGGTCACGGGGCGTCGACGGGGCGACCGGGTCGCCGACGTAGTCCTTGAGCGTCTGGGAGGTCAGCCGCCCGTTCGGGTCGAAGGCGTAGGTGATCGTCGTGCCGCTCGGCGCGGTCTCCGACGTCTTGTTGCCGTACCCGTCGTAGCCGAACGTCGTCGTCCTGTTGTTCGCGTCCGTGCTGGTGGCGCGCTGGTCGTGCTCGTCGTAGGTGCTGGAGGTCGTACGAGAGGCGTCTCCGCCGGTCAGGTCCGCGATGGTCTGGGACTTCATCAGGCCGTCCGCGTCGTAGACCGTGGTCGTCTGCGCCGTGTGCACGGCGCCGGTGACGCGGTTGGTGACCGGTGGGTCGGTCTCCTTGGTGGGCTGGTCGACGCCGTTGTACTCGTAGGAGGTCGTCAGGCCGTTCGGATAGGAGTCGGAGACGACGGTCCTCGTGAGGACCCGGCCGAGGCCGTCGTAGGTGAAGTTCGTGACCTGCCCGTCGGGGTCGGTCACGGAGGCGACGTCACCGTTGTGGAAGTACGTGACGGTCGTGATCGCGCCGCCCGGCGAGGTCGTCTTGTACGGCAGCCCGGCCGGGGCGTACCCGCCGTCCGCCGCCGCGCCGGTCGTGCCGTCGGTGTAGGCGATCGCCGTGGTCCGGCCGTTCGGCGATCCGGCCACCGGCGGCGTCGTCACGCCGGTGCGGTTGCCGGCCGCGTCATAGGCGTACGAGGTCAGGTAGGCGTTGTCGGTCTCGCTCGCCGACCGGCCGTCCCGGGCCGTGGCCATCAGGTCGTTCTTCGGGCTCGGCGCCGGCTGCGTCGTCGTATCGTCCGGCAGGTACGTGTAGTACGACGTCGAGCACTTCTGCGCGACCTGGTCCTGGCAGGTCGTCTTGGACACCTCGTTGCCGCGCACGTCGTGGCCGGTCGTCGTCACGTCCCCGTTCGGGTCGGTGACCGTGTGGATGAAGCCGCCGCTGTCGTACCCGAAGGTGGTCCGGTTGCCGAGGCCGTCGATCCGCGCGATCGCGCGGTTCCCGTTCCACGCGTCGTACTGGTAGGTCAGCGTCTTGCCGCCGGGGTCGGTGACCTTGACGGTCTGCATCGGGGCCAGGCCGGTCGAGTGCTGCCCCGCGACCCACTGCGCGGCGGCGTCCTGCCCGGACAGCTGGGTGCGGTAGAACGAGACCTCGGCGATCTGCCCGTTGAAGTACGTCGGGTAGCCGGTGTTGTCGGTCGTGCTGGTGTGCGCCTCGTCCGGCCACTTGCCGCCGTTGAACCCGGTTCCGACGTAGACGTTGGTCTGGCCGGCCATGTTGACGGTGCCGCTGAGGGAACCGACGAGTTGCCCGTCGAGGTACATGGACTGGGCGCTGGCCGCGGACGCCAGGATCACCTGATGCCACTGCCCGTCCGCGACCGAGCCCGACGTGGTGACCTGTGTGGTGGTGCCGCCGGAGAACCAGAACTCCCCGTGCAGCTTCCCGCTGCTGCCGACGTACAGGACCGGCGTGTAGTACCCGGTGGTCGTTCCACTGCTGATGGGGTTCTTCGTCGTGCCGAGCAGCACGCCGCCCTTCACCGTCGTCTTGAACCACAGGCCGACCGACTCGTTGCCGGTGCCGGGCACCAGCCCGGCCGGCAGTTGCAGGTAGGAGCTGCTGCCGTTGAACGACGCCGCCTTGGCGTCCGTGAAGGGGCCCGCCACGCCGAGCGTCGCGTTGTTGTAGCTCGCGGTACCGCCCTGGACCTCGTCGGCCGCCTGGGCTGCTCCGGCCGAGTCCCCCAGCCGCCAGTAGTCCTGCGGTCCGGCGCCGAGGACCGCCGCCCGGTAGACCTGGCTGGACCCGGTCACCGTGGGAGCGGCCGGGGTCCACGACCCGCCGTTCTGGTCGGTCACGTGGGTCACGCGGGTCGTCACCGGGTCGTACTGAACGGTCGCCTGGCTCTTCCCGGACGGGCGGGTGACCGAGCTGAGCAGGCTCGCCGTCTTCGTGCCCGCGCTGTACAGGTCGGTGACGTCCGCCTGCGTCAGCGACTTGGTGAAGAACGCCGCGTCCGCGATCGACCCGTTGAAGTAGGTGGCGTAGCCCGTGTCGGAGGTGTTGTGCGGCTGGTCGGGCCACAGCCCGCCGAGGAACCCGGCGCCAAGGTAGGTGTGCGCGGTCTGCCAGAGCCCACGGGAGTACCACGTGTTGCCCGCGCCCGTCCCGGTGCCGAGCTGCACCCCGTCGAGCCACATGATCTGGGACGTCCACGAGCCCGACAGGACGACGTGGTGCCACTTCCCGTCGGCGACCGAGGCGGAGCTGCTGATCGGCTTCGGGCCGCCGGTGGTCCCGTCGTACCAGATCTCGCCCTTCAGCTTGCCGTCGCTGCCGACGTACAGCATGGGCGTGTAGATGTTGGTCGTTCCGGCGGCGAGGTCGGGGCCGGAGAAGGACAGCAGCACCCCCGGTGCGGCCGTCGAGGTCTTGAACCACAGCGAGACCGCCTGGGAGGTCAGGTTGGCGGCCTCGATGTTCGGCAGTTGCACGGACGAGGAGGATCCGTTGAAGCCTGCCGCGGTCGCCTTGCCGCCCGCCAGCGGTCCGGGCTGTCCGAGCGTCACACCGCTGTAGGTCGCGTTGTCGGTGCCCTCGTTCGCCAGGACCGCGCTCGCCGCCGTCGTCCCGGACGACTCGGCGAGCGGCCAGAACGACTCGGCGCCCTCGTTGAGCACCTGGTTGTGGTACTGCGAGCCGTCGTCGTATCCGTACGCGGTGCAGCCGGTGGTGTCCACCGGGGAGCAGACCTGGGTCAGCCGGTCACCGGTGTAGCCGTACGTCCAGGTCTGCGCGGTCGACGCGTCGTCGGCCTTCGCCGGGTCGGTGACGACCGTCGCCACGTGGGCGCCGCCCGCGCCGCTCGGCGTCTGCCAGGTCAGGTGCAGCGCCCTGCCCGAGGCGGCCGACGTCGCCGTGGTGATGTGGCCGGAGTCCCAGAGGAACGTCTCGGCGCGCCCGTTCGCGTCGGTGATCGACTTGATGCCGTACGCCCCGGACCCGAGGGACTGGGTGAAGGCGTAGACCATGTCGTTCTTGTCGGTGAGCGTGTAACCGCCGGTGACGCTCTTGAAGATCGCGAACCTGCCCTGCGGCGGGGAGAACGAGCCGTCGGAGTTCTTGCCGTATCCCACCTCCGAGCCGTCCGGGTAGGTCACCCGAACCGCGGTGACGGCTCCCGAGGACGAGTACTGCTCGACCGCCCTGGCGTCGAAGACGGTCGACCAGCCGGCACCGAAGGCACCGGAGGAGCGCGGGTCGCGGGAGTTGTAGTCCCGTACGACGGACAGGTCCGGACCGGCCGTGGCGACGTCCGCGTCGGTGTCGGAGGTGGTGTAGTTGCCGATCGACGGATCGAAGCCGGTGTCGGTCTCGTTCTGGGAGAGACCGGACGTGACCGTCGGCTGCGGCACGTCCGTCCGCAGCGTCTGCCAGCCGACGTCGGGCGAGTAGTTCGTCCCGTCGTAGGACTGGGCCATCCAGTAGTAGGTCTGGCCCCACTTCAGCTTCCCCGCCGGGACCGTGTAGGACGCCGACCGGTCCCCCGCCTTGGTGCTCGCGGTGACCAGGCCCGAGTCGGTGACCTTGGTGCCGGCGGTGTCGTAGACCTGGAAGTCGATCTTCAGGGTGGCCGACAGGTTGGGGTCCAAGGTCGCCGTCGCCCCGAGCTGCGGCGTGAGCGTGCCGGAGGAGTAGCCGCTCGGCGGCGTCTGCATCGTCACCTGCGGCAGGACCGCGTTCGTGTACGTGAGGTACAGGTAGGGTCCGCCGCGCGTGTCGTAGGCGGTGTCGAACTGCTTCCAGTGCAGGCTGTCCGAGGTCGACGCGTACACCGCGAGGCCGTAGTTCTTGCCGCTCCCGGTCGCCCACGAGTTGAAGGTCGAGGTCGACAGCGGCACCGTCACCTCGTCGCCCACGTCCCGGTTCGCGCTGCCGTTCGCGCAGGCGTTCGGCACGTTGGGGGTGAGGTTGCCGATCGAGGAGCCGTACGTCGGCCCCGGGTACGTCGTCACCTGCGACGGCGACCACGACTGTGTCACCGGCGCCACGTCGAAGCGCTCCGCGGTGCAGGTCGCCGCCCAGGTGTCGAAGAGGGTGAGCGAGGCGGCCGAGACGCTGATCTGCGAGCCCTCGATCCCCGTGTTGGGGAACTGCAGGTACGACACGGCCTTGTGGGTGCCGGAGTCGTAAGACCCAATCTTGATGGCCTGCTCGGTGGAGTGGTCGCCCGCGGCGATCCCCGACTCGGCGTAGGTCGTCGTCGCGTTGAAGCTGTCGGTGGACGGGTCGACGGTGACCGGGAACACCCGCCGCGGGTCGTGCAGCCAGCCGGCGTCCAGCGTCATGACGAGGGCCTGACCGCCCTGTTCCGTCCTCGCCAGCCGGTAGTCGACCGCGTGCGTCGTCGCGGGGTCGCCCGACCTGGGGTCGACCTTCGAGTCGTAGGCGTACGCCCGCGGGATGACCCCCTCCGCCTTGCCTGCGGAGTCGACCAGCTCGATCGACCCGTCCTTGGCCACGACCGGCGTCAGGCCCTTGAGGTCCAACGGGAAGGTCCACGAGTTCGCGGCGTCCGCCGAGCGCAGGACCAGCGCCTCCTTCATGCCGGTGGCGGTGGGGCGCAGCGTCAGGTCGGTCTGCGGCAGGGCGCCCGCGTAGGTGGCCGTCGATCCCGAAACCGCCGGAGCCACCGCGGCGGCTCCTTGCAGTCCGTACGACACGACGTGGCCGTCTCCGACGCCGAGCCGCACGAGGTTCGGATCCGCGGCCGAGGGGGCGAAGTCCGCCGTGACGGAGTTCGCCGTCTCGTGCCACCGGTGGTCGGAGCCCGTTTTCAGCGCCGTGTCGATGGGCTTCCAGTCCTTGCCCGCCCGGTAGTTGACCGGCTGCTGGCTCAGTCGCCGGGTGAAGGTGCCGTCCGCGTTCTGGAAGTAGTCCGACGTCGCCGACGACTTGGCGGCGACCCGCCGACTGGTACGCGCGCTGTAGCCCTGGGCGAGGCGGGCGCTGCGCCCCTTCGTCACCCGCCTGACGGGCGGGACGTACGCCGGAAGCTCGCCCTTGCCCCGTCCCGGCCTGCGCCCGACGCCCTTACCCGCGCGGGTGGCGGCGGCGGACGCCGAATGAGCCTTGCCGGCGGCGGTCCCCGATCGCTGGCGGGGCAGCGCCCCGAAGTGCGGGGAGCGCGCCGAGCCCGTCGTCAGCCAGGACACCAGTCCCGACAAGCCCGACAGGCGTACCGACGGGAACGTTCCCACGTCCGCGCTCGCCGGGTCCGCGCTGAGCACGAACACCAGGAGCGTGACCAGCGTCAGCGCCAGCCGGCGCAGCAGCCGCCGTCGGAAGGTGAACCGGCGGCGCGGCACACCGGGCGGCCGGCGCCTCGACGACGGGCTGACCATCGGACGCACGCCACGGAACGGGTTTCGGGCAGCACGAAGAACAGACCTCGCCCAGCGCACACGGGTTCCTTCGCTCCGGGCCGCACCCGGAGGTGGGCAGGGTCAAACGGACAAATCAGCCGTACGGGGGATAGTTAGCCTCAACATCGATGAAAGGAGAAGACACGTGACCGTTCTAGGCCACCGCCCTCCTGTGACGTTCCGGTGACCGCGCGCGCGAAATCCGCCATCTCGGCTGGCACTAAGACTGCCGGATGGTCTCGAGCCCGGTAAGTCCGTGAGTCAAGATGATCCGCGTCACAGAAGCCGCCCTCACCGGCGGCTGATCACAGTCTGGCGGCGTCGCGATCTTCGGGTTATGCTCCCGGCGCGCCGTCGAGTTCGCAGCCGACGGCCGAGGGTGGAGAGGTGATGGAATGCCGGACGGCCGACGGCGTCGGGCGACCGCCGCTCAGGGGGCGACGCGCGCGGGTCCGCGCGCGAAAGCCGTGGTCACCGGGGTTCTTAATGTCCTCGCGAGGCTGCGCGGGCGCCGCCTGGCCGCCGCCCTGGCCGGAGTCGCCGTCGTGGTGGCGGCCACGGCCTGGGCCCTGTGGCCGAGCGGCCCTCCGCCGCGGACTCGGCAATACCTGGCTTTCAAGGCATGCCTTCTCACCGACTCCACGGGACTGAGCGATAAACAGGCCGCGTCCGTGTGGTCAGGAATGGAGAAAGCCTCCCTGAAGACCCGTGCGCGAGTGCAATACCTGCCCGCTTTCGGGCCGAAGACCCTGGCGAATACGCAGCCTTATCTTCGCAGTTTGTTTCAGCGCCGCTGCGATGTGATCCTCGCCGTCGGCGAGGCACCGGTCTCCGCGGTCACGGCCGAGGCGGCCCGGCATCCGAAGACGCGCTTCGTCGTCGCCGGACCCGGCGGGGGCCCCAATGTGACCTCGGTGCAGGCCGATTCGCCCGAGCTGACCGCCGTGATTTCGGACGCCGTCGTGCACGCGGTGCGCGCCGGTTGACGGTTCCGTAAATCGCATTGCGCGAGGCGTCCGGCACCTACCAGCATCGGGCGGTATGCGCGTCGATGACCTGATCCCGCTCGAAGAACAGGACGAGCTGCCGGAGCTGTTGCTGTTCTGGGGGCACCGACCGCCGAAGGGCGGTGGCGTCGGGAAGGGGTGCCTGAGCCAGTGGTATCCGGCGCCCTTCACGGTGGACGGCGTGCGGTACGCGACCGCCGAGCACTACATGATGGCCGGCAAGGCGCGGCTGTTCGGGGACGCGGAGGCGGAGGAGCGCGTGCTCGCCGACGACGATCCCGGCAAGGCCAAGGGCGCCGGGCGCAGGGTCCGCGGATTCGACGAGGACATCTGGGCCGAGCACCGGTACGGCCTGGTCGTCGCGGCGAACGAGGCCAAGTTCGGGCAGCGTCCCCCGCTGCGCGACTTCCTGCTGGCCACCGGCGACCGGGTGCTCGTGGAGGCCAGCCCGTACGACACCGTGTGGGGCATCGGCCTGTCCGCGTCGCAGCCGGAGGCCACGCGCCCGGCCGCGTGGCGCGGGCTGAACCTGCTCGGGTTCGCGCTGATGGATGTTCGCACCGCTTTGCGCGGTTGACCGGCCGCGAGCCGTCGCAGCCTCGATAATGATCGGGCCCGGCCATCGATCGACGACCGGGCCCAGGACCGACCAGCTCCGATCGACCCCCATTCGGAGGACGGATGACGGCTGCGCTGCTCCCGAGCGACCCCACACGGCTCGGCGCCTACACGGTCACCGGGCGTCTCGGAGAAGGCGGCCAGGGGGTGGTCTATCTCGGGGCGGACGCGTCCGGGCGGCAGGTGGCGATCAAACTGCTGCGCGCGCAGCTGAGCGGCGACACCAAGGCGCGTTCGCGGTTCATCCGTGAGCTGTCGGCCGCCGAGCGGGTCCCCGGGTTCTGCACCGCGCCGGTGATCGACGCGGATGTCGCCGGCGACCAGCCGTACATCGTCAGCGAGTTCGTGCCCGGTCCCGCGCTGCAGGAGGTGACCTGCCCGCTGCCGGAGCCCGAACTTCTGCGGCTGGCCATCGGCACCGCCACCGCCCTGGCCGCCGTCCACCAGGCCGGGATCGTGCACCGGGACTTCAAGCCCGCCAACGTGATCATGGGCCCCGGTGGCGCGAGGGTCATCGACTTCGGCATCGCGCGGGTGCTGGACTCCGACGTCACGATGACGAGCCAGGTCGTCGGCACGCCGGCGTACATGGCGCCGGAACAGTTGGCGGCCGGTCCGATCGGGCCGGCCGCGGACCTGTTCGCGTGGGGTCTCACGATGGTCTTCGCGGCGACGGGACGCCGGGCCTTCGCCGGCGACTCGGTGCCGTCGGTGATGAACGCCATCCTGCACGGCGTCCCGGACCTGAGCGGGCTGCCGCCCTGGCTGGGCGGCCTGGTCGCCGCCTGCCTGGAGAAGGATCCACGGCGCCGGCCGACCGCCGTCCAGGCGCTGCTGCACCTGCTGGGCGCCCCGCCCGGCGCACCGCAGGGCGACGTGCAGACGCTGCTGACCCAGGGGGCGTCCGCCGCGACCCGCCACGGGGCGCCGCCGTTCCAGGCCATGCCGGGGCGGGCGTCGTCGCGCGGCGTTCCGCCGCTCGCGGCCGTCGGGGTGGTGCTCGGCGTGCTGGCGAACTCGCTCACCGCGAGCGGGGTGAACATCGCCTCCCCCTTCATCCAGCGGGACCTGGGTGCGAGAGTCGCCGGCCTGTCCTGGGTGGCGAACGCGTATCTGCTCGGACTCGCGCTCAGCGTCGTCGCCGGCGGCTGGCTCGCCGACCGGTTCGGGCGCAAGAAGCTGTTCGTCATCGGCACGGCCGCGTGCGCGGTGGCCACGTTCCTCGCGGTCCTCTCGCCCGCCCTCGGGGTGCTGGTCGCGCTGCGCGGCGTGGCGGGCGTGGCCGCTGGCCTGGCGCTGCCGGCCGGTCTGGGGCTCGTCCGCGAGGCGTTCGCCGGGGTCAGGCTGATCGTCGTCACCGGGGTCTGGGGCGCGGTGGCCGGTAGTACGACGCTGGCCGGGGTCTTCGTCGCGTGGCCGGTGCTCGAACAGGTCACGTGGCGGTTCGTGTTCGTCCTCCCGGCGGTCCTGGGCGTCCTCGCCGCCGTGATCGTCCTGGCCGCCGGCCGGGAGTCGCGCGGTGACGCCAACGCGTCGCTGAGCCCGCCCGGGATGATCTTCCTGTCGGCGGCGCTGTTCGTCCTGATCTTCGCGATCGCCCGGGTCCAGTACTCGGCCGGCGTGGTGACGGGCGTGCTGCTGGCCGGCGCCGCGCTGCTGGTCGGGATCTTCTGGATCGTGGAGTCACAGATCCGGCGGGGCCGTCCTCCCGTCCTGCTCGCCTCACCCTCGCTGCCGGCGGCGATCGGCCTGACGGCGATCGGCTTCGCCGGGCTCAACGGCCTGTATCTGCTGCTGGCCCTCTACCTGCAGATGGTGGGCGGCAAGTCACCGCTGGGGACGGCGGTCGCCACGCTGCCGATGACACTGGCGTACGTCGTCGGCGCGGCGATCGCGGCCGCCGTCGGCGGCTGGGTGGGCCCGCGGCCGCCGCTCGTGATCGGGCTGCTGCTCACCATGGCGGCGGCGTTCGGCCTGTCCCTGGTCGGAACGCACTTCTCCTACGTGTCCGTGGTGCCGTGGCTCCCGGCGGCCGGACTCGGCCTGGGGCTCGTCATCCCCACCGCGGCCGCCGCCGTGCTCGGGCACGCGCCCGTGCGTCTCGGCGGCGCCGCCGCCGGGCTGCACCAGGGCGGGCAGCTTCTCGGGGGCGCCGTCGGGACGTCCGTCTTCTACGCCTTGGCCCTGCCCCGTGACCTGACCCCGTTCCGGAACACCGGACCGACGCTGGTCGCCGGGATGCACACCCAGCTCGTCGTCATCGGCGCGATCACGCTGGTCACCGCGGCGTTCGCGGTGTTCGTCCGGCACCCCGAAGCCTGAGGGCGCCGAGGGTCAGGACGCCGTGCGCTCGAGGACGCGGAGGGAGCCCTCGACGCGGCGCTCGCTCCACCGCCCGGTGGCCACGGCCCGCTGGTAGACGCGGTACGGCGCCTGCCCGCCGTCGGCGGGGTCGGGGAAGATGTCGTGGAAGACGAGGGCGCCGCCCGGCATGACGTGCGGTGCCCAGCCGTCGTAGTCGGCCTGGGCGAGGTCCTCGGCGTGCCCGCCGTCGATGAACACCATGGCGAGCGGCCGGCCCCACAGCGCCGCGACGGTGGTGGACTCGCCGACCACCGCGACGACGTGGTCCTCCAGCCCTGCGGCGGCGATCGTCCGGCGGAAGACGGGGAGCGTGTCCATCCGGCCGGTGGTGGGGTCGACGAGGGACGGGTCGTGGTACTCCCAGCCGGCCTGGTTCTCCTCCGAGCCGTGGTGGTGGTCGACGGTGACGACCGTGGAGCCGGCCGTACGGGCCGCGGCGCCGAGGTAGACGGCCGACTTCCCGCAGTAGGTGCCGACCTCCAGGATCGGGCCGCGCGTGCCGTACTCCAGCGCCGTCTCGTACAGCGCGAGGCCCTCCGGGACCGGCATGAAGCCCTTGGCGGCCTCGGCGGCGCGGCGGAGCTCGGGCGGCATGGGCGCGTACTTCGTCGCCTGGCTGGTCACGCCCGGCACCCTACCCGCGTCGCCCGATGGCTCCCCAGCCGCACCGTGCGTGACCCACGTCACGTAGAGATCATGTAATCGTTTCCATACACTCCCGTGTAATCGTTTCCATGCTCACCGATCAGGAGGCCCGATGGCCGGCATCAAAGACGTCGCCGCACACGCCGGCGTCTCCGTCGCCACGGTGTCACGGGTACTGAACGACAGCCCCAGGGTCAGCGAGGAGACCCGGGAGAAGGTCCAGGCGGCGATGCGGGCGCTGCGCTACCGGCCGAACGCCGTCGCCCGCTCGCTGCGCACCGAGGCCACCCAGACGCTCGGGTTGATCATCGGCGACATCCTCAACCCGTTCTTCGCCGTCCTGGCGCGCGCGGTGGAGGACGAGGCGCGGGCGGCCGGCTACACCGTCGTCATCGGCAACGCCGACGAGCGCCCCGAGCAGCAGGACCACTACGTGCGCACGCTGCTGGAGCAGCAGGTGGACGGCCTGCTGATCTGCCCGACCGCCGAGGCCACCCCGCTCGTCGAGGACTGCGTGCGCTCCGGGAGCCCCGTCGTCTTCCTCGACCGCACGCTCCCGGGCCTCGAGGTGCCGTCCGTGCGCGCCGACGGCACCGCGGCCATCCACGACCTCGTCCGGCACATCCAGCGGCTCGGCCGCCGGCGGATCGCGTTCATCTCCGGGCCGGAGCTGCTGTCCACCGGCCGGGAGCGCACGCGGGCCTTCCACGAGGCGATGCGCGCGTGCGGCCTGGACGTACCCGCCGAGTACGTCGAGGCCGGCGACTTCCAGGAGGCCAGCGGGCGCGCCATCGCCGCCCGGTTCCTGGACCTGCCCGAACCCCCGGAAGTGATCTTCGCGGGAGACAACCTGATGGCACTCGGCGCCCTGGACGAGATCCGGGCGCGCGGGCTGCGGATCCCCGACGACGTCGCGCTGGCGTCGTTCGACGACGTGGCGTGGTTCCTGCACCTGGACCCGCCGATCACCGCGATCGCGCAGCCCGCCGAAGAGCTCGGGCGCCGCGCGGTGCGCGTGCTCCTGGACCGCGTCGAGGGCCACCCCGTCGAGTCGGTCGTCCTGCCGGCCCGGCTCGTGATCCGCCGCTCCTGCGGAGAAACGGAGAGCAAATGACAGAGGAGATCCTGCGGGTACGCGGCCTGCGCAAGCGGTTCCCCGGGGTCGTGGCGCTCGACGGCGTCGACTTCGACCTGCGCCCCGGTGAGGTGCACGTCCTCCTCGGCGAGAACGGCGCGGGCAAGAGCACGCTGATCAAGATGCTGTCCGGCGCGTACCACCCGGACGAGGGCACGATCTTCGTCGACGGCCGCGAGACCGCGATCCGCACCGCCGAGGAGGCCCAGCGGCTCGGCATCGCCACGATCTACCAGGAGTTCAACCTGGTTCCCCAGCTCACCGTGGCGGAGAACCTCATGCTCGGCCGGCCGCCCCGGCGCTTCGGGTTCGTCGACAAGAAGGCGATGTACCGCCACGCCCGCGAGCTGCTCGACCGGGTCGGCGTGGACGCCGACCCCCGCGCGCCGCTGGAGAGCCTCGGCATCGCCCGGATGCAGATGGTGGAGATCGCCAAGGCGCTCGGCCTGCGGGCGCGAGTCCTGATCATGGACGAGCCGACGGCGGTGCTCACGACGTCCGAGGTGGAGCGGCTGTTCGAGATCGTCCGGCAGCTCAAGAGGCAGGGCGTGGCGATCGTCTTCATCACCCACCACCTCGAGGAGATCGCGCAGATCGGCGACCGGGTCACGGTGCTGCGCGACGGCGCGTCGGTCGCCGAGGTCCCCGCCGACACGCCCGAGGACGAGCTCGTCCGGCTGATGGTCGGCCGCTCCATCGAGCAGCAGTACCCACGGGAACGTTCCAGCCAGGGCGCGCCCCTGCTGGAGGTCCGGAACCTCACGCGCAAGGGCGTCTTCGAGGACGTGTCCTTCGAGGTGCGCGCCGGCGAGGTGGTCGGCCTGGCCGGTCTGGTCGGCGCGGGCCGTACGGAGGTGGTCCGGGCGATCTTCGGCGCGGACCCGTACGACTCCGGCGAGGTCCTCGTGGACGACCGGCCGCTGCCGCGCGGCAAGGTCACCGCCGCCATGGAGGCCGGGCTCGGCCTGGTGCCCGAGGACCGCAAGGGCCAGGGACTCGTCCTCGGCGCGAACATCCGGGAGAACCTCGGGCTCGTGACGATGCGCCGCGCCACGAAGGCGGGGTTCGTCGACCGGGCCGGGCAGGCCAAGGCCGCCGCCCGTGTCGCCGAGCAGCTCGGCGTCCGGATGAGCGGCCTCGGCCAGGAGGTCCGCACGCTGTCCGGCGGCAACCAGCAGAAGGTCGTCATCGGCAAGTGGCTGCTGGCCGACGCGAAGGTCCTCATCCTCGACGAGCCGACCCGGGGCATCGACGTCGGCGCCAAGGTCGAGATCTACCAGCTCATCAACTCGCTGACCGCCAGCGGACACGCGGTGCTCATGATCTCCAGCGACCTCCCCGAGGTGCTGGGCATGAGCGACCGGGTGCTCGTCATGGCGCGCGGCAGGCTCGCCGGCGAGCTCGGCGCCGCCGAAGCGACCCAGGACTCGGTGATGGCACTCGCCGTCGGCGAATTGGAGGAAACAGCATGACGACCGGAACGCTGCGGCTGCGCAAGGGCAGCGCGGTACTGAGCGAGAACGGCTCGCTCCTCGGGCTCGTCGTCCTGGTCGTCGCCCTGACGCTGCTGTCCGGCGACTTCCTGACGGTCACGAACCTGCTGAACGTCGGCGTCCAGGCGGCGGTCACCGCGATCCTCGCCTTCGGGCAGACGTTCGTCATCATCACCAGCGGCATCGACCTGTCGGTCGGCGCGGTCGCGGCCCTGTCGGCGGTCGTGCTCGCCTGGACCGCGACCAGCCACGGCATGCCCTGGCCGCTGGCCACCGGCTTCGCGCTGATCGTCGGCATCGCGTGCGGCCTGGTGAACGGCGCGCTCATCACGTACGGGAAGCTGCCGCCGTTCATCGCGACGCTCGCCATGCAGGGCGTGGCGCGCGGCCTCGGCCTCGTCATCTCCCAGGGCAGCCCGATCGCCCTGCCGGACTCGGTGTCCCACCTCGGCGACACGATCGGCAGCTACCTGCCGGTGCCGGTGATCGTGATGATCGTGATGGGCGTCATCACCGCCGTCGCACTGAACCGGACCTACTCCGGGCGCGCGATGTACGCGATCGGCGGCAACGAGGAGGCCGCCCGGCTGTCCGGGATCAAGGTCACCCGGCAGAAGCTGGTCACGTACGCCCTCGCGGGCGGCTTCGCGGCCGTCGCCGGCATCGTCCTGGCCAGCCGGCTCGCCTCGGCCCAGCCGCAGGCCGCCGCGGGCTACGAGCTGGACGCGATCGCCGCCGTCGTCATCGGCGGGGCGAGCCTGTCCGGCGGCAAGGGCAAGGCCCTCGGCACGTTCGTCGGCGCCCTCATCCTCGCCGTGCTCCGCAACGGCCTGAACCTCCTGTCCGTCTCCGCCTTCTGGCAGCAGGTCGTGATCGGGGTCGTCATCGCGCTCGCGGTGCTCCTCGACACGCTGCGCCGCCGCCAGGCCCGCTGAAGAAACACATCGAAAGGTCTCACCACCATGCAGTTCATCAAGCCGGCCGCGGTCGCGGCCGCCGGTGCGGTCCTCGCCCTCGGCCTCACGGCCTGCAACAACAACAGTGGTTCGTCCTCCGGCGGCGGTGGCGGCGACATCAAGATCGGCCTGTCCGTCTCCACGCTGAACAACCCGTACTTCGTGCAGCTGCGCCAGGGCGCCGAGGCCGAGGCGAAGAAGGAGGGCGTCAAGATCACCACGACGGACGCCCAGAACGACGCCTCCCAGCAGGTCAACCAGGTGCAGAACTTCGCCAGCCAGAGCATGAAGGCGATCATCATCAACCCGGTCGACTCCGCAGCCGCCGCGCCCGCGGTCAAGGCCGCCGACCGGAGCAAGATCCCGGTGATCGCCGCCGACCGCGGCGTCGACGGGGCGACCGTCACCCAGACCGTCGCCTCCGACAACGTCGCCGGCGGCAAGCTGGCCGCCCAGGAGCTCGGCAAGGCGCTCGGCGGCAAGGGCAAGGTCGCCGTCCTGCAGGGCACGGCGGGCACGTCGGCCGCCAACGACCGGCAGAAGGGCTTCGTGGAGGGCATCAAGGCGTTCCCCGGCATCCAGGTCGTCGCCCAGCAGCCCGCCGACTTCGACCGGACCAAGGGCCTGGACGTCATGACCAACATCGCGCAGGCGCACCCCGACATCACCGGCGTGTTCGCGGCCAACGACGAGATGGCGCTGGGCGCGATCAAGGCGCTGGGCGCGAAGGCCGGCAAGCAGATCAAGATCGTCGGCTTCGACGGCACCCCCGACGGGCTCAAGGCCATCCAGGCCGGCACGCTGACCGCCGACGTCGCGCAGCAGCCGGTGCTCCTCGGCCAGATGGCCGTCCAGGCCGCCGTGAAGGCCGCGAAGGGCGACAAGATCGACGCTACCGTGGCGGTCCCCGTCAAGGTGGCCACGAAGGACAACGTGGCTCAGTTCACGAACGGATCCTGATGCCGGACAAGACCTATGACGTCCTCGTCGTCGGCTCGGTCAACGCGGACCTCGTCGTCCGCGTCGACCGGCGCCCGGCGGCCGGGGAGACCGTGCTGGGCTCGGATCTCGCCACGTACCCGGGCGGCAAGGGGGCCAACCAGGCCGTCGCCGCCGCCCGGCTGGGCGGCCGGGTGGCCTTCCTCGGCCGCGCCGGAACCGACGGGCAGGGCGACTTCCTGCGGGACGCCCTGCGCGGCGACGGCGTGGACATCACCCACCTGATCACCACGCCGGGCCCGAGCGGGGTCGCGCTGATCACGTTGGGCCCCGACGGCGACAACAGCATCATCGTCTCCCCCGGCGCCAACGGCCGCGTGACCGAGGAGGACGTCACGGCGGCCGGGTCGCTCTTCGCGGCCGCGTCGGTGGTCTCGCTGCAGATGGAGGTGCCGCTCGACGCGGTACTGGCCGCCGCGCGCGCCGCCGAGGCGGCCGGCGCGCGGGTGGTCTTCAACCTGTCGCCGCCCGCCGCCGTGCCGGACGAACTGCTCGCGCTGTGCGATCCCCTGGTGGTCAACGAGCACGAGGCCGCGTTCCTCGGCGCGAGCGACCCGGCGGGGCTGCTGGCGCGCGGCCCGCGCTCGGTGGTCATCACCAAGGGCGCGGACGGCGCGATCGTCGCCGACGGCGACGGCGTGATCGAGGTCCCGAGCCCGCATGTCGAGGCCGTTGACACGACCGGGGCCGGGGACGCGTTCACCGGCGCGCTGTCCTGGCGGCTGGCGCGGGGCGACGACCTGGCGACGGCGGCGCGCTTCGCCGCTCGCGTGGGAGCCGCCGCCGTGCGCGTCGCGGGCGCGCAGAGCTCGTTCCCGCGACCGGCCGATCTGGAGGAAATGTGACATGAAACGCGGGGGAATCCTCAACGGCGCCCTGTCGGGCGCCCTGGCCCGGCTCGGCCACACCGACCAGGTGCTGATCTGCGACAGCGGGATGCCGATCCCGGCGGGCACCGAGGTGGTGGACCTGGCCTTCACGCTCGGCATCCCTGGCTTCGCCGAGGTGCTGGACGGGATCCTGACCGAGCTGGTCGTCGAGGGCGCGGTCGCGGCCGAGGAGGTCGTGGGCGGCAACCCGGAGTGCCACGCCCTGCTCGACGACCGGCTGCCCGCCCTCACGTACGTCCCGCACGAGGAGCTCAAGCTGCTCGCGCACGCGGTGAAGCTGGTCGTACGGACCGGCGAGGCGACCCCGTTCGCGAACGTCATCATCCGGTGCGGCGTGGCGTTCTGACCCCCCGCGGAGGCCGCCCGGCGCGGCCTCTGCCCCCTGCGGAGGCCGCCCGGCGTGGCCCTTGGGGCCCGCCGGCGTGGCCTTCTGAGCCCTGCCCGAGCCGGCGGCGCCCGGCGCCGTCCGGTTCCGGCCGTGCCCGCCCACACTTGCCCGGCCCGACCGCACTTGCCCGCGCTTACTGAAACGTGTTCTACTTTCTGGCGTGAGTCAGCGTTCCCGTGTCGCGATGACGGACGACGAGGTCGCCGCGCTCCTGCAGGAGAGCAAGAAACTGCAGCTGGCGACCATCAACCGCGACGGCACCCCGCACCTCGTGACCATGTTCTACGGCCTGGTCGACGACAAGATCGCCTTCTGGACGTACCGGACCTCACGCAAGGCGCACAACCTGCGCCGCGATCCTCGGGTGACCTGTCTCATCGAGACGGGCGAGGACTACTTCGAGCTGCGCGGGCTGATGATGTACGGCACGGCGCGGACCCTTACCGAACCGAACGACATTCGGTATGTTGGCTGCGAAGTGGTCCGCCGGATGATGGACTTGAAGGACGATGACGCCATCGCCTCACTCGTCGACCAGACCGCGGCCAAGCGGCACGCGTACATCGTCGAGCCGACGGGCATCGCGTCCTGGGACCATCGCAAGCTCACCTGAGCGAGGAGCCATGGAAGTACGAGTCGATCCGCTGGTCTGCGAGGCCAACGGCGTGTGCGTGGGCCTCGTGCCCGAGGTGTTCGACCTCGACGACGAGGACGTCCTGCACATCGTCGAGCCGGACCCGCCCGCCGAGCTGCTCGACCGCGTCCGGCACGCCGTACGCTCCTGCCCCAAGGCCGCGCTGACCCTCGAGGAGTAGCCCCGGCGCCGCCCGGCGCCATCACGTCGTCCGGCGCCCGCCCGGGGCGCCGCATCCTCGGCCGGCACTCCCGTCGGCCCTGCCATGGAGGTGTGCACGGTGCGAGCCGCGGTCCTACGTCAGGTCGGCGACCAAGAGGTCGAGCTGCGCGACGACGCCACGACCACCGAGACCGGCCCCGATCAGGTGAAGGTGAAGGTCCGGGCGACCGGCGTCTGCCACTCCGACCTGTCCGTCCTGACGGGCGTGCTGCCGATGCCGATCCCCTGCGTCATCGGGCACGAGGGCGCGGGCGAGGTCGTCGAGGTGGGCGAGCACGTCACCAACGTCGGCCCCGGCGACCACGTCGTCATCAACTGGACGCCGGACTGCGGCACCTGCGCCGAGTGCGTCCGCGGCGAGCCGTACCTGTGCATGACGTTCATCGCGCAGACGTTCGGCGACCCGAGGTTCCGCCTGGGCGGTGACGCCCCGGCGTACGGCATGGCCGGGTGCGGCACCTGGGCCGAGGAGCTCGTCGTGCCGTGGCAGGGCGTCGTCAAGGTGGCCGAGGACGTGCCGTTCGAGTACGCCGCGCTGCTGGGCTGCGGCATCCCGACCGGCGTCGGCGCGGTGTTCAACACCGCGAAGGTACGGCCCGGCTCGAAGGTCGCCGTCGTCGGCGCGGGCGGCGTCGGCCTGTCGGTGATCCAGGGCGCCCGGATCGCCGGCGCGGCGACCATCCTGGCGGTCGACCCGAACGAGGCCAAGCACCCGATCGCCAAGCAGTTCGGCGCCACCCACACGGCCACGCTCGACGACCTGCAGGAGGTCAGCGGCCTGCTGACCGGCGGCCAGAACTTCGACTACGTCTTCGAGGTCGTCGGCAAGGCGGCGGCCATCGAGACCGCGTGGAAGGCGACCCGGCGCGGCGGCGACGTCATCGTGGTCGGCGCGGGAGCCGTGGACGACAACTTCCAGATGAGCGCCTTCTCCCTGCTGTTCGAGGGCAAGAACCTCAAGTCGTCGCTGTACGGCGGGAGCGACCTCAAGCGCGACATCCCGATCTTCGTCGACCTGTGGCGCAGCGGGAAGCTGGACCTCGAGGGCCTGATCACCCGGCGCATCCGGTTCGAGGACCTCAACGACGCGATGGCGACCCTGCGGCGCGGCGACGCGATCCGCCAGGTCGTGATGTTCGACTAGAGACGTGTTCGAGGGCGGCCGGCGGGCGCTGCCCGGCCGCCGGCCGCCTCGCCGCGACCCGTGACTCCCCGACCCGGTGAGAGGGGAGCGCGGGTCGCGCCGTGATGAGGTGTCCCGGACCGGGACGCCGGTCACCCTTTCGCGGTGACTCACCTGCCTCATCGCTGCGAGTGGCGAATTCGCTACACACTTTCCCGGCAACGTCAACCGGCGAAAGTTTTAATTGCCGTATATCGGGCATCTGGCGGGCGTTCAGCTCGGAACCAGGAGGCTCCAATGCGGATAAGGGGCGGCATCAGCTTCGTCGGCCTGATTTACATATTGATCGGAATCTTCGTGGCCTGGGACCACGACTACATCACGACCGGCCTGATCAAACGGGTCGTCAGCGCCCTACTAGCGATCTTCCTCTGGATCCTCATTCTCCTCGGCGTCGACCTGCACCTCAGCTGACGCCCCGATACGCCATTGCGGCCGCCCTCCCGACGAGGGCGGCCGCAATGGCGTTCTCATCCGACCGGATCGACTTTTCGGTCAGCTCGGCTTAGGGAATAGGGGTGCGCCAGAGAGTGGGCACGTCGCCGGACGCGTCTCCGGTGAATCCGACGCCGACCAGCGTGCCGCCCACGACGGTGAGCCCGGCGAGCCGCTGGGTGCCGAGCCCGTCCAGCCCCCGACCATGCGGCCGCGACGCCCGCCAGGTACGGCCGTCCGGCGAGGTCCACAGCACCACGTCGGAGCCCGTCGTACCGGCGAGGACGAAGCCGTGCGCCGTCGCCGTCACCGCCGTCACCGCCGTGCCCTGCCCGACCCCGGGCAGGGAGACGGGCTGCCACGTCCGGCCGCCGTCCGCCGAGACCGCCGCGAAGGCCGCCGAGCCCGGAGCGCCCGCCGCCGGCGGGCCGGTCACGCCCGCCGCGCCGGTCACGCCGGTCGCGACCAGCGCCCCGCCGCGCGCCACGACCGAGGTCAGCGAGCCGGCGGTGGCACCCTGTGGGAGCGCCGGCGCGCTCGCGGACAGCGTCCACTGCTTCCCGTCCGGGGAGGTCCAGATCGCCGGCTGGGCCGTCTTGTTCCTCGTCTGGCCGCCGACCGCGACGAACCCGGCCGACCCCGCCGTGACGTCGGCCGTCCACTTGGGGGCGTCCGCGGACCCCTCCAGGTCGCCCTTTGCCGCGTCGCCGGCCCCGGCCCAGTTCTTCAGGTCCGTGGAGTACCAGGCCGCGGCGCTGTCGCCGCGCCGGCCAACGATGACGTACGCGCCGGCGTTCGCGCTGGCCGCCACCGGGGTGAGGCCCGATCCGCCGAAGACCTTCCCGCCCGGCACGGCCTGCCAGGAGCCGCCGGCCGCGGACATCAGGGTCAGCGGGCGGCCGCCCGCGCCCCCGACCGCGAGCCAGCCCGCGGCCCCGTGCACCACGTCGGCGAGCTGCCGGGGGGGCGTCCCGGCCGGAAGCGTGGCGCGGGTCCACGCCGAGCCGTTCGGCGAGGTCCACATTGCGGCGTCACCGTTCGAACTGCCGACCGCCATGACGCGGCCGGCGTCGGCGACCACGCCGGTGAGCGTCAGCTCGGGGTGCACGGCGCCCGGGATCGCGCTGAGGTTCACGTCGCCCGCGCCGGTGACGGTGAGGTACGCGTCGGTCGCGCCGAGCCGTCCGGTGACCACCGCGCCGGCCGTCGCCGGCACGACGTCGGTGAGGTCCCGGCCCGGCGGAACGTCCCCGGCGTGCTGCCAGCTCTTGCCGTCCGCACTGGTCAGCACGGCCGTCTTGCCGCCGCCCACCGGCACGAGGGCGGCCAGGCCGGTGTCGGCGCCGCGCAGCGCGCCCAGGTGCGAGTAGCCGGCCGTGCCGAGCCGGCCCAGCGGCGCCCAGGTCTGCCCGTCGGCGGAGCCGAAGATGACCGCGAAGGACGTCGTCCGGCGGTGCTTCTTCGACCCGGTGGTCTGCGATCCCTCACGGGCGGCGAACAGCCCCGAGCGGGTCGCCACGAGCGCGACGACGTTGCCGGACGACCCCTGGGCCTGCGGGATCGTCACCGGCGCCCAGCTGCGCCCGGCGTCGGGCGACCGCCAGACGGCCTCCCGGTCGATCGTCTGCGTGACCTTCCGCTTCTTCTTCTTGACCTTCTTGGTGACCGTCACGGTGGTCCGCAGCGCCCCTTCGACGACCACCGTGTCGCCGAACGCAGCGGCCGAGGAGACGCGGATCGGCGCGCCGCCCCCTTGCGGCGTGAGCTGCTCCGGGCCCACGCGTGTCCAGGAGCGGCCGTCACGGGACGTCCAGACGATCCCCTGGGTGCCGTCCTTCACCGTGGCCGACCCGACCGCGACGAACCCCGAACCGGTGCGGACGAGGCGGTTGACCTTGTCGCCGGGACCGAACGCGCCGACGACCGCGGCGCGCGTCCAGGACCGGCCGTCGCGGCTCGTCCACGAGACCGCGCCCGCCGAGGTGAGGCCCAGCGCCGCCCACCTGCCGGTGTTCCCGGCGATCAGCTGCGGATACTCCCCCGGTGGCGGATCGCCGCCGTCGGCCCCGCGCACCGACGCGACCCGCCAGGAGCGGCCGCCGTCGGCGGAGATCAGGAACTGCGCGCGCGAATAGACGCCGCCCTGCTCCGAGCCGATCGCCACGACGGAGTTACCGGCTCCGGCCACGGCGGTCAGCGCGTGCGACCGGCCGCTCGTCTTGGCCGCCGGGTCCGGGGCGAAGAGACGGTCGGCGGCCACGGGCACGGGCGTCGCCGGCTTCTTCGGCTCGTCACCACCCGTACCGAACAGGGCGTAGGCGCCCCCGCCGAGGACGACGACGGCCGCGGCGGCGATGGCGACGGGCCGGAGCGGCACCGACGGCAGGCCGCGGGTCCGCTTCGGCGGCGTCCACGGCTCGTCGTCCGCCGTACCGTCCGGAGGAGCCGTGGGAGGAACCGCCGGAGGCGCCGCGACGGGAGCGGCCGCGGCGGGGGCGGCGGCCGGCGCGACGACGGAGGAGGCGGCCGGTGCCGGGGCCGTGGGCCGCGGCGCGGTGCTCGTGGGCCGCGGCGCCGTGCTGGTGGGGCTCGCGGGGCTCGGATACGCCGCGGCACTGGCCGCCACGGGAACGCTGGGCGGGGTCGACGGACGGCGCTCCGGCTCGGCGCGGCTCCAGTCGATCCCGGCGCGGTGCCACACGGCGTTGGACCGCTGCCAGGGCGAGGAGTTCGGCACTCCGGGAACGCGGCGGCCCTCCGAGGCCTCGTCCGCCGCCTCCGCGAGCCGTTCGCTGATCCGGCGGCGCTCGTCGCGGCCGGAACGCCTGGAATTCTTCTGGGTCGGGCGGACGGCACTGCCGCCGAAAGGCTCCCCGGGGGGCGCTCCGCTTCCGGTCGTGGTCACGCTCACCTCTTGTCAAAGACCGTTCGTGCAAGGACCTATCAAACCGCTATTCGGCCCGAAAGGGGGCGGAGACGAGGCCGTCCCGGCTTCGTTCTCCCGGCCGTGGACGGCGCGTCACCGGCCCGTTCCATTCCGTCGGCGACCGCGCGGAGGCTGTCGTCACCGTCGAGCCATAGACGTTCCCGGCAGGGCCTGCCTAGCGTCCCCTTCCGGAGGTGGTGACATGTCCCTGACCGTTTCCCCCGAGCTCCTCGACCGCGCTCAGCGGGACGAACTCGACGACGCGGCCTTCGTCGAGTGCATCCGCACGTCCCTGCCGTACGCCTGGCAGGTCGTCGAGGGGCTGATCGGCGAACTCCGGGCGGGCGGCACCGACTTCACGGCCAATGAGGTGCCGCCCCCCGACGAGGCCGCCCGTGGCCAGCTGCTGCGCATGCTGGCCAGCGACGCGATGCGCGGAGCGCTGGAACGCCATTACGGCGTCCGCCTGGCGTTCCAGAACTGCCACAAGCTCGCGGTGTTCCGCCCGGAGGCCGAGGAGGCGTATCGCGAGTTCGTCACCCCGCGCGCCCAGATCCTGAATCAGCGGCCCGAACTCGTGGACTGCTGAGAAAGGAGAAACGGAGCCGTACGCCCACGCGTACGGCTCCGTCTCTGGATACTCAGGCCGGTGCCTTGCCCCGGAGGTAGACCTTGGTGTTCAACGGCAGCAGCTTGGCGACGATGTCCGCCGTGTGCATCGGCGTCCGCACGCAGCCGTGCGAGGCCGGGTACAGCGGCACCTCAGGCTCGCCGTGGATGGCGTAGCCGCCGTGGAAGTAGTTGGCCTTGTAAAGCTTGCCGAGCGGGCCGGTCTCCCAGCCCTTGGCCTTCCGGTACACGTAGTAGTTGCCGGTCGGCGTCCGCGCGTTGATCTTGTGGCCGTTCTGGTAGTAGTACGCCCGGCCGCTGGAAATGTGGCTGATGAGGACCAGTTTGCCGCTCTTGTAGATGTAGAGCAGCTGGTGGGTCAGGTCCACCTCGGCGCGGTTCGCGGCGCCGCCCTTGATGAGGGCCTTCGGGACCTTCGGGTGCGCCAGCGCGGCCCAGGTCTTCGAACCGACCGGCGCCGACTGGTTCGGGTGCATTCCCTGGGCCTTCTGGAAAGCCCAGACAGCGAACCGGGTCTGGCTGCCGTACTGTCCGTCGACCGTTCCCGGGTCGTAGTGCAGGGCGATCAGGCGCTGCTGCAGACGCGTGACCGCCGCACCCTTGTCGCCGTAATGGAGCGTCGGGTTGGCCTGCGCCTGCACGGGGGTCGTGGCGGCGGCGGCGAACGCCGTCGCGGGGGCGGCCACAGCCGGGACGAGGGCCATTGCCGACAACGTCCCGATGGCGGCGGCCTTCCCCAGGCTCATTCGCATACAGCTCTCCCAAACATTGACAGATTGCACGAGCCAACCTGTTTTACCTCATGCGGCCGATCATTACGATGCTTTTGCCACCGCAAAGGTTCGTTCGGGTGCTGTGGGGGATGTCACCGCCGCCGACCGGAAAGACCGGTGTTCGGACGTCATCCCAGGCGGGCGGTCAAACGTCGCCCGCCCGGCCGTCGGTCAGGGTGTGCGCCGGAGCTCAGCGTCTGGGCATGGTGCGGACGTCGACCCGGCCCTTGTAGGCATAGCCCCGGATGTGCACGACCGGCGCGTCGGCGGCCAGGTCACCGGTCCAGTCCCCGTCGTGCGTGACGCCGAAGCCGCTCGCCTCGACCCGGACGCCGGGCGGCACGAGGAGCTGCAGGTCCGACTTGTAGGCCACGGCGAGGATCGTGGTGAGCGCCTCGGTCAGCTCCGCGGCCCGCAGGTCGATCACGCCGCCGCCCTTGTAGACGAGCGCGCGGTACGTCCCGGGCACCCGCCAGCGTCCGGCCTGCCGCAGGGTGTTCTTGTAGGCCACCGCGTAGCGCCCCGGTTTCGGCAGGTGCGCGGGCGCCGCCGGCCGCGACGCGGCCGGCGCGGTGGACGCGGTGGCCGCCGGCAGATCGACGAGCAGTTCGGCCAGGTCGCCGTGGGTCCGCGCGGAGAGCGCCCCGCGCATCCGCTCGTCGAACTCCCCGTCGGTGAGACGACCCTCCGCGAAGGCCACCTGTAGCCGCTGCACCGTCTCGTCGCGGTCCTGGTCGGAGGCGCGCATGCTCGGCCGGCCCGGCGACGCCTCGTGGTACGGCTCCATCGGCAGACCCCTTTCAAGTCGAGATGCATCTTAACCCAGCATCTCTCTAACTCCGAGACCTGTTTCCGTGACACCGGACCGCGACGCGGCCGGATCCATCGGCGGGAGGACTCACCGGACTACGGTGGAACCGTGCTCCTACTCACGACACTCGACGCATGGCGCGCGGACCCGGACGAGCCGTTCCGCAGCGAGACGGCCGCGTACGCGCCTGAGGAGGACGCCGCCGCGCTGGCCACCGAGCACTTCGGCGACGAGCAGGTGATCGCGCTGGTCTTCGACCATCCGCGGCTGCTGCTGCCCGGCGCGGTCAACCGCGAGATCGTCCGGGAGATCCGGTACGGCCGCCGGGACCCGGGCGGCAGGGTCACCGGCTTCGAGGTCAGACCGCCGGTCGCCGAGTCCCTCGACCTGTTGCCGCACCCGGAGGGCGGCTGGTTCCGCGAGACCTGGCGGACCTCCGTGCCGGTCGCCGCGCACGGCGGCGAGCGTCCGACCGCGACCGGCATCTACTTCCTGCTCGGGCCGGGCGAGGAGTCGATGTGGCACTCCGTACGCTCGGACGAGCTGTGGCTGTGGCACCGCGGGGGCCCGCTGGAGCTGATCTTCGGCGGCGAGGCCGACACGCCCGGCCGGCAGACCGAGACGGTCATCGTCGGCCCGGACGTCGAGCACGGCCAGCGGCCGCAGGCGCTGGTGCCCGCAGGCGTCTGGCAGGCCGCCCGGCCCGCCTCGGACCGGGAGGTCCTGGTCAGCTGCGTGGTCTCCCCCGGCTTCGACTACGCCGACTTCCAGGCCATCTGACCCGGCCGGACCGCGCCCGGCGGGGTGCCCGTCCGGTGAGGATGGCCGCCGGGCGGGGACGACCGCCCGCGCGCGGATCGGGCGGACGGCCGGGCCGCGCCGGAGGCGTTACTGCAGGGCCTGGAACAGCGCCGTGGTCTGCTCGCCGATGTTCTTCGGGACGAGGTACGGCTCCGTCGCGTTGACCTGCTGCCAGTTGTCGCGGACGTCCTCGACGCTCAGCCCGTCCTTCTTGGTGAAGCCCGCCACCTCGGCGACGAACACGCGGGCGACCTTGCCGCCGCCGACCGTGTAGGTCTCGCCGGTGCTCTCGTTGCTCTCATGGGCCAGCCAGGCGACCACCGGCGTGACGTGCTCGACGCTGAGCCGGTCCTGGAACTCGGCGGGGAACAGGTCCTCCGTCATCCGGGTCCAGGCGATCGGGGCGATGGCGTTGACCTTGATGTTGTACTTGGCGCCCTCGGCCGCGAGCGTCTTGGTCAGGCCGACGAGGCCCATCTTCGCCGCCGAGTAGTTCGCCTGGCCGAAGTTGCCGAACAGGCCCGCCGGCGAGGACGTCATGACCACCCGGCCGTACGCCTGCTCCCGTAGGTGCGGCCAGGCGGCGTGCGTGACGAGGAAGGATCCGCGCAGGTGCACGGCGATGACCTGGTCGAACTCCTCCGGCGACATGTTCTTGAACGACTTGTCCCGCAGGATGCCGGCGTTGTTCACGACGATGTCCACGCGGCCGAACGCGTCGAGCGCGGTCCGTACGATCGCCTCCGCACCCTCCGTGGTGGCCACGTTGTCGGTGCTGGCGACGGCCTCCCCGCCGTTCTTCGTGATCTCGGCGACCACCTCCGCCGCCGGACCGGTGGAGGCACCGGTGCCGTCGAGGGCGCCGCCGAGGTCGTTGACGACGACCTTCGCGCCGCGCGCGGCCAGTTCGAGCGCGTGCTGCCGCCCGAGGCCCTGGCCCGCTCCGGTGACGATCGCCACCCGTCCGTCGAACCGCAGTTCCGCCATTCTCCGCACCCTCCTCGCGACCTGAGCTCGTGAACCTGGGTCCACCGTGACCCCAGTGTCCAACACCCGACCGAATCCCGCTCGGTCGGGGACGCCCCAAAGTCGTGGAAAGGCGTCGGCCCGCGATCCGTTCCCGGATCGCGGGCCGTTCCGTGTAGGCCGATGCCTCGTGGCCTGGACGAGCGACGCCGCCGCGTCAGGGGGCGCGGTCGGGCACCGGCTCCGGCTCGTCGGCCGAGGCGGGCTCCGCCTCCGGCGCGGCGTTCTCCCGGCGCTTGCGGCGCACCGACCAGACGACGAACGCCACGATCGCGATGGCGGCCACCGCGATCGCCAGCACCCGGCCGGCCCACTGCGCCACCTGCTCGAAGGCGGTGCCGACCAGGTAGCCGCCGAGCGTGAAGCCGACCCCCCAGGTGACCCCACCGAGCGCGTTGAACGCCAGGAACCTGCCGTACGGCATCTTGGCGCTGCCGCACAGCGCGGGCATGAGCGCGCGGAGCAGTGCGGTGAAGCGGCCGATGAAGACGGCGGAGGCACCGCGCCGGCGCAGCAGGGCGTGCGCCTTGTCCACCTTCGGGCGGTGCTTGTGCAGCGTCCGCATGCCCAGCAGCCGGTCACCGTAGCGGCGGCCGATCTCGTAGCCGACCGAGTCGCCGACGACCGCCGACAGCACGATGATCACCAGGAGGACGGGAAGCGAGACCCGGTGCTGGCTGGCCAGCACGCCGGCCACGACGATGGCGGTCTCCCCCGGGAAGACGAAGCCGAAGAACAGCGCCGCCTCGGCGAAGACGAGCGCCGCGACGACGCCGTAGATGACCGGACCATGAAGGTCGAGGAGAGCATGCGTGATGGAGCCCACAGGCGATCAACATCCCAGTTTCGGGGTCGGCACCTCGTCATCGTATGAGCCCTGGTCCACCCGTGAATCGTTCTGAGGTGGGAGAGCGGGTCATTACTTTGGATCAGTAGGGAAGGTGGCACACCGTGGACGACTTCCTCATGACGCTGCACGGCCGGTTGCCGGCGGAGGCGAATCTCGTGTGGTCGCCGTACTCCGTGGCGTCGGCGCTGGCGCTGGTCGCCGCGGGCGCGCGCGGGCGGACCCGGGAGGAGCTGACGCGGGTGCTCGGCGCGCCACCGGAGCGGCTCCGGCTCGCCGGGGCCGCCGCGCCCGGCGACGCCGAGATCCGCGTGGCCAACGTCCTGTGGGCCCGCGCGGGGCTCCCCGTGAAGGACGCCTACCGGCAGGCGATCGCGGAGCTCCCCGGGGCCGCGTTCCGCGTCGCCGACTTCGCCGGTGATCCGGACGCCGCGCGCCGGGTCGTCAACGCCGAGGTGGAGAAGGTCACCGAAGAGCTCATCCGGGACCTGCTGCCGCCCGGATCGGTCGACCGGCGGACCGCCGCCGTCATCGCCAACGCCCTGTACCTGAAGGCCGCCTGGCGCAGCCCGTTCGCCGAGCGGGACACCCGGCCGGAGCCGTTCCACGGCGTACGCGGGCGGAAGCGGGTGCCGATGATGCGGCGGACCGGGCGGATGGCGTACGCCGAGACCGATGGCTGGCGGATGGCCGCCCTGCCCGCCGACGGCGAGGTGGCGGTCGAGGTGTTCGTCGGGCCGGACCCCGCCGGCGCGCCGCCCGGCCTGGATGTCCTCCGGCGGCTGCGCGACTCGGCACGCCACGGCAGCGTGGCGCTGTCCCTTCCCCGGTTCCGCGTGGAGAGCCGGGTCAGCCTGGGCGAGACGCTCGACGCGCTGGGCGCCGGGACCGCCTTCACCGGCGACGCGGACCTGTCCGGGATGTCCGCGGAGCCGGTCCACCTCGACCGGATCGAGCACAAGGCCGTGCTGGACGTGGACGAGGCGGGCTTCGAGGGGGCGGCCGCGACGGCCGTGGTGATGACGCTGTCGGCGTTCACTCCCGGGCGTCCCGTGGAGTTCCGGGTCGATCGGCCGTTCCTCGTGCTGGTCCGCCATCCCCGCACCGAGGCGATCTACTTCGCCGCGCGGATCGCCGACCTTTGAGATCGAGATCACACAGGAGTCGGCCGAAACTTAGGTTTTTACCCTGTTCCCGCCCAAAGCACACGCCCGTTTTGGCGGAGATCACCGGCCCGTCCCGGGGCTTTGCCCCGCCGAGGCCCTTAGGCCGGTAGCCTTGACAAGGTTACTGATCCACCTGCGAGCCGCGGAAGAGGGCGATCGCCGCCGTGTCGACCCAGTCGTCGCGATCCTCCGCCGACCTGAACACTCCTGACTTCGGTCCCAACGAGTGGCTGGTCGACGAGCTTTACCAAAAGTACCTGGAAGACCCCAACTCGGTTGATCGAGCCTGGTGGAACTTCTTCGCCGACTACCAGCCGGATCGCCCGGCCAAGGCGCCCTCCGGCGCCGACGGCGCGGCGCCCCCGACGACACCGCCCACCCCCACGGCTCCCACTCCGAAGCAGACACCCGCCGCCCCGGCCACCGCGGCGAAGCCCGCCGAGGCCGCCAAGCCGGCGTCGGCCGCGCCCGCGAAGAAGGCCGCGCCCGCTCCCCAGGTGCCCGGCGGCGCGGAAGAGGTGCGACTGCGCGGCGTCGCCGCCCGCACGGTCACCAACATGGAGGCCAGCCTGGCCGTGCCGACCGCGACGAGCGTCCGCGCGGTCCCGGCCAAGCTGCTGATCGACAACCGCATCGTCGTCAACAACCACCTGAAGCGCGGCCGAGGCGGCAAGGTCTCCTTCACCCATCTCATCGGCTACGCCATCGTCCGGGCGCTGCAGGCGATGCCGGAGATGAACGCCTCGTACGCCGAGGTCGACGGCAAGCCGATGCTGATCAAGCCGGAGCACGTCAACTTCGGCCTCGCGATCGACCTGAAGAAGGACGACGGGCAGCGACAGCTCGTCGTGCCGAACATCAAGGCCGCCGAGACGCTCGACTTCCGCCAGTTCTGGGCGGCGTACGAAGAGCTGGTGCGCAAGGCGCGGTCCAACAAGCTGACGATCGACGACTACGCCGGGACGACGATCAGCCTCACCAACCCGGGCACGATCGGCACCGTCCACTCCGTGCCGCGGCTCATGCCCGGCCAGGGCTCGATCATCGGCGTCGGCGCCATGGAGTACCCCGCCGAGTACGCCGGCACCTCCGAGGAGGCGCTCGCCCGGCTCGGCATCAGCAAGGTCATGACGCTGACCTCGACGTACGACCACCGCATCATCCAGGGCGCCCAGTCGGGCGACTTCCTGCGGATGGTCCACCGCCTGCTCCTCGGCGAGGACGAGTTCTACGACGAGATCTTCGAGGCGCTGCGGATACCGTACGAGCCGGTCCGCTGGGTGCAGGACATCAGCGCCACGCACGAGGACGACGTCGCCAAGGTCGCCCGGGTGCACGAGCTGATCCACGCCTACCGGGTGCGCGGCCACCTCATGGCCGACACCGACCCGCTGGAGTACACCCAGCGCCGGCACCCCGACCTCGACGTCCTCAAGCACGGCCTGACGCTCTGGGACCTCGAGCGCGAGTTCGCCACCGGCGGTTTCGGCGGCAAGCCGACGATGAAGCTGCGCGACATCCTCGGCGTGCTGCGCAACTCCTACTGCCGGACCGTCGGCATCGAGTACATGCACATCCAGGACCCCGGCGAGCGGGCCTGGATCCAGGGCAAGGTCGAGGTCCCCCACGACAAGCCCGACCGCGAGGAGCAGCTGCACATCCTCGGCCGGCTCAACACCGCCGAGGCGTTCGAGACCTTCCTGCAGACGAAGTTCGTCGGGCAGAAGCGGTTCTCCCTCGAGGGCGGCGAGTCGCTGATCCCGCTGCTCGACTCGGTGATCACCGCGGCGGCGCAGGACCACCTCGACGAGATCGTCATCGGCATGGCCCACCGCGGCCGGCTGAACGTCCTCGCCAACATCGTCGGCAAGTCCTACGGCCAGATCTTCGGTGAGTTCGAGGGCAACCTCGACCCGCGCAGCGCGCAGGGCTCCGGCGACGTGAAGTACCACCTGGGCGCCGACGGCGACTTCGTCGCCCGCGACGGCTCGAAGATCCGCACCGCGCTGGTGGCCAACCCGAGCCACCTGGAGACCGTCGACCCGGTCGCCGAGGGCGTCGTCCGCGCCAAGCAGGACCTGCGCGACGTCGGCGAGGGCGGCTTCACCGTGATGCCGATCCTCATCCACGGCGACGCGGCGTTCGCCGGGCAGGGCGTCGTGGCCGAGACCCTCAACCTCTCGCAGCTGCGCGGCTACCGCACCGGCGGCACCGTGCACATCATCGTGAACAACCAGGTCGGCTTCACGACGGCGCCGGAGTACTCCCGCTCCAGCGTGTACGCCACCGACGTGGCCCGGATGATCCAGGCGCCGATCTTCCACGTCAACGGGGACGACCCCGAGGCGTGCGCGCGCGTGGCCCGGCTCGCGTTCGAGTACCGCCAGGCGTTCAACAAGGACGTCGTCATCGACATGATCTGCTACCGGCGGCGGGGTCACAACGAGAGTGACAACCCGTCGTTCACGCAGCCGCTGATGTACGACCTCATCGACGCCAAGCGGTCGGTCCGCAAGCTCTACACCGAGGCGCTGATCGGTCGCGGCGACATCACCGTCGAAGAGGCCGAGCAGGCGCTGCGCGACTACCAGCAGCAGCTGGAGCGGGCGTTCAGCGAGACCCGGGAGGCCACCAAGCAGCAGCCGCCCGCGGGCTTCACCAAGCCCGACGTCGAGCGCATCCCGGTGGACCACGCGAGCGTCCCGACCGCCGTCTCCGACGAGACGATCAAGCGGATCGTGGACACCCAGCTCAACCTGCCGGAGGGCTTCACGCCGCACCCGCGTGTCCAGCCGCTGCTGGCCAAGCGCGCGCAGATGGTGGAAGAGGACGCGATCGACTGGGCGACCGGTGAGATGTTCGCGTTCGGCTCGCTGCTGATCGACGGCCGCCCGGTGCGGCTCGTCGGCCAGGACAGTCGGCGCGGCACCTTCGGCCAGCGGCACGCCGTGGTCTTCGACCGCAAGACCGGCGAGGAGCACACCCCGCTCAAGCAGTTCGGCACGGGCACCTCGAAGTTCTACGTGCACGACTCGCTGCTCAGCGAGTACGCCGCGATGGGCTTCGAATACGGCTACTCGATGACCCGCCCGGACGCGCTGGTCTGCTGGGAGGCGCAGTTCGGCGACTTCGCCAACGGCGCGCAGTCGATCCTGGACGAGTACATCTCCTCCGGCGAGCAGAAGTGGGGCCAGCGCTCCAGCGTCGTCCTGCTGCTCCCGCACGGCTACGAGGGCCAGGGGCCGGACCACTCCTCCGCGCGCATCGAGCGCTACCTGCAGCTGTGCGCCGAGGACAACATGACGGTGGCGCAGCCGAGCACCCCGGCGAGCTACTTCCACCTGCTGCGCTGGCAGGCCCTGTCGCCGCGGGAGAAGCCGCTGATCGTCTTCACGCCGAAGTCGATGCTCCGGCTGAAGGCCGCCACCTCGGCCACGGCCGATCTCACCTCCGGATCCTTCCAGCCGGTGATCGGTGACCCGAAGCAGCTCGGCCAGGTCCGCCGCGTCGTGCTCACGAGCGGCAAGCTGTACTACGACCTGGCCGCCGCCCGGGAGAAGTCCGGCGACACGTCGGTCGCGCTGGTCCGCGTCGAGCGGCTCTACCCGCTGCCGGTGGACGAGATCAAGGCCGAGCTGGCGAAGTACCCGGCCGACGCCGAGCTGGTCTGGGCGCAGGACGAGCCCGCCAACATGGGGGCATGGCCCTTCATGGCGCTGAAGCTGCCGCCGCACCTGGAGGGCCGGGAGCTCAAGCGGGTGTCCCGCCGGGCGAGCTCCTCGCCCGCCGTCGGGTCCGCCAAGATGCACGCTCTGGAGCAGCAGGGCCTGGTGGCCGCGGTCTTCAGCGAGTAGCGGCCGCATCCGGCCTACGGCGCTCCGCACGGTCAACGTGTGGAGCGCCGTTCCGCTCGCGGGCACGAACGACAGCGAAAGAGAACGATTGCCATGTACTTCACGGATCGGGGGATCGAGGAACTCGCCGACCGCCGGGGCGAGGAGGAGGTCTCCTTCGTCTGGCTGGCCGACCGGCTGCGGGAGTTCGTCGATCTGAACCCCGAGTTCGAGACCCCGGTCGAGCGGCTCGCCACCTGGCTGGCCCGGCTGGGCGACGAGGACGACGACTGACCCGTCGGCCGTCCCGCAGCGGCGGGCCGCGGGACGGCGGACAGTCCGGCCCCCTCGTCGGGTCATGGATCCTCGCCCGCCATCCGGCTTGCCACACGATACATCTTGACTTTCGCCTAACACGACATATCTTGTTAACAGCGAAGCCTCCCGACGGAAGGGAATCGTGCCGTGGCGCGCTGGACCGTGGATGAGCCGACGAACCTCGACTTCGACGGCGTGGTGGCCCTCAAGGCCAATATCGTGGCGGGAACCATCTCGATCCTGCCGAGTGACGAGCGACCCACCCTCCAGGTCGGCGAGATCTCGGGGCAACCTCTCGAGATCGTGCACGAGGCCGGGATGCTCAACCTCAACCACAAGAGCGCCGGCTGGGACGGCGTCCTCAAGTGGCTGCAGAACACCCGGGGCCGGGTCAGCGTGACGATCACCGTTCCGCCCGACTGCCCGGTCACCCTCAACCTCGGCACCGCGAACGCGATCGTCACCGGGCTGGCCGGACGGGTCTCCGTCAAGACCGCCTCGGGCGACGTCACCCTCGACGGCGTGACCGGGTCGATCGACGCCAACACGGCGGCGGGGGACATCGAGGCACAGGGGCTCGCGGGCTCGGTCACCTTCAACTCGGTCTCGGGGAACCTCTCCCTCGCCGGCGGCAGCCTCGACCGGCTGACCGCCCATTCGGTCGCCGGGAAGGTCACGACCGACGTCGACCTGCGCACCGGCAGCCGCGCCCAGGTGAGCACCGTCTCCGGCGAGGTCACCATACGGCTGCCCGAATCGACCTCCGCCAAGGTGTCGCTCAACTCCATGACCGGCCGCGTCGACGCGGCCTTCCTCGAGCTGACGCGCACCCGGCCGGACCGTCCGGTGGGCAAGTACGTGAGCGGTACGCTCGGCGACGGCGATGCGTCCCTCACGATCAACTCGGTCTCCGGTGCGATCACACTGCTCAGCCGACCGGATCCAGAGGAACTGACGCGATCGGCGAGCGAGTGAGAAGGGGGAGCGAGTAATGAGTCCAGTGTTCGGGCATGGCCGGCTGCGGTTGTACCTGCTGAAGATGCTCGAGGAGAGCCCGCGACACGGCTATGAGGTCATCCGGCTGCTCCAGGACCGTTTCCTCGGCGTCTACTCCCCCTCCCCCGGCACCATCTACCCGCGGCTGGCCCGGCTCGAGGAGGAGGGCCTGGTCACCCACGAGGTCGTGCAGGGCAAGAAGGTCTACCGCCTCACCGACGCGGGCCGTGCCGAGCTGGAGCGCCGGATGGACGAGCTCGCGGAGCTGGAGGAGGAGCTCACCGAGTCCGTACGCGACATCGCCCGCGAGGTCCAGGAGGACGTGCGCGACACCGTGCGGTCGCTGCGCGAGGAGCTCACCCAGGCCGCCCGGGAGATGCGCCGGCAGAACCCGGTCGGCGCGGCACAGAACCTGAAGGAGACGACGCGGCGGCAGAAGGACGAGTGGCAGCGACAGAAGGCGCAGTGGAAGGAGCACAAGCGCGCGCTGCAGGAAGAATGGCGGAGCACCTGGGACGACGCCTGGGCCACCGCCACCGGCACGCAGGAGGACGCGGTCCGCGTCAAGCTCGACCGGGCGCTGCGCAAGTTCGTCGACGAGATCCGCACCGCGGCGCGGGACGGCATCGACGAGGAGCAGGTCACCGCGGCCCGTGCGCTCCTCGCCGAGACGTCCGAGCGGCTGCGCACGGAGATCCTGGGCAAGAGCTGACCGCGCGCCGGCCGGCGCCGGTCAGGTCGTGAAGACGATCTTCCCGAAGACGTCGCCGTCGATCATCGCGGCGAAGCCGTCGCGGGCCTGCCGCAGCGGGATCGCGCGGTCGATCCGCGGGCGCACGCCCGTCTTGTCGAGGAAGCGCGCCAGCCGTACGAGCTGATCCCGGGTGCCCATCGTGGAGCCGACCACCGACAACTGCAGGAAGAACACGCGGCTCAGCTCGGCCGGCGGCACCTGGCCGCTGGTCGCGCCGGACACGACGATCCGGCCACCGGGCCGCAGGGACTTCAGCGAGTGCGACCAGGTGGCCTGGCCGACGGTCTCCATGACCGCGTCGACCCGCTCGGGCAACCGCGCGCCGGACTCGAAGACCTGGTCGGCGCCCAGTTCGAGGGCCCGCTTGCGCTTGTCCTCGGTACGGCTGGTCGCCCAGACGCGGTAACCGGCGGCCGCGCCCAACGCGATCAGCGCGGTGGCGACCCCGCCGCCCGCCCCCTGGACCAGGATGGTCGAGCCGGGCTGCAACCCGGCCTTGTCGAACAGCATCCGGTACGCGGTGAGCCACGCGGTCGGCAGGCAGGCCGCCTCCTCGAACGAGATCGAGGCCGGTTTGGGCACCAGGTTGCGGCGCGGCACGGCGACCTTCTCCGCGAAGGTCCCGTCGTAGGACTCCGACAGCAGCGAGCGCTTCGGATCGAGCGTCTCGTCGCCCCCGCCCCGCTCCGGATCGCCGATGACCGAGTGCACGATCACTTCGTTGCCGTCCTCGTCGACACCGGCCGCGTCGCAGCCGAGGACGATCGGCAGCCGGTCCTCGCGGATCCCGACGCCGCGGAGCGTCCAGACGTCGTGATGGTTGAGCGCGGTCGCCTTGACGGTGACGGTCGTCCAGCCCTCGGGAACCGTGGGATCGGGACGCTCCCCCAGCTCCAGCCCGTTCAGCGGATTGTCGGCATCGATGCGTGCGGCAGTGACGGCGAACATGTCCGCAGCCTAACCCGGCCTCCCCCGAACGATCAGTCGAGGGGCCGCCGCCACCGCAACCCCGGCTACCTCGCGTACCGTTCGATGTCCTCCTCGAAAAGAAGTCGCTTAAGGCCTTCCGGGCTGACATCGACGAGAGGCTGGCCGCCTTCTTCGCCGCAGACCGGGAAATCGGCTCTCGGTCGCTCACCGGCTTCTTCCGTCCGGTCGAGCATCTGGCGCAAAGCTTCCTCCACGACTGAGCCGAGAGTTTGACCGCGCTGAGCCGCGAACATTTTGGCGTCGCTCAGCAGCCGATCGTCGATTCGCACCGTGACACTTCGCATGCCCACAGTGTCCAACTGGCGACCGTAAGTATCAATCGAATTACCCACAGCGCCCTCTCCCACAGAGCATGCCGCGGCCCGTGCGCCTGGTGAGGTGCGCGGGCCGCGACGGGTCGTCTGGGGGTCAGAGGCGGGCGACGCCGTCCTTGCGGGCCTGGTCGGCGACCGCCTGGGTGACGGCGGGCGCGACGCGTTCGTCGAACGGGCTGGGGATCACGTAGTCCTCGGACAGGTCGTCGCCGACCACGTCGGCCAGCGCGCCGGCCGCCGCGAGCTTCATCCCCTCCGTGATCGTGTGCGCGCGGACGTCGAGAGCCCCGCGGAACACCCCGGGGAACGCCAGCACGTTGTTGATCTGGTTGGGAAAGTCGCTCCGCCCGGTCGCGACCACCCGGGCGTGCCGCCGGGCGATCTCCGGGTGGATCTCCGGCTCCGGGTTGGAGAGCGCGAACACGATGGCGTCCTCGGCCATCACGTCGAGGCAGTCCTCCGGGATCGTCGCGCCGGACAGGCCGATGAAGACGTCCGCGCCGTGCAGCGCGTCCTCGGTCGAGCCCTGCAGCCCGGCGCGGTTGGTCGCGCGGGCGAGCTCCTGCTTGATCGGGTTCAGCCCCTCGCGGCCCTCGTGGATCAGGCCCTTGCTGTCGGAGAGGGCGATGTCGCCGATCCCGGCGTTCAGCAGGATGCGGGACACGGCCACCCCGGACGCGCCGGCTCCGGCCACGACCGCACGCATCTTCGCCAGCGGCTTCCCGGTGAGGCGCGAGGCGTTGCGCAGCGCGGCGAGCGCCACGATCGCGGTGCCGTGCTGGTCGTCGTGGAACACCGGGATGTCGAGGGCCGCCCGCAGCCGGTCCTCGATCTCGAAGCAGCGCGGCGCGCTGATGTCCTCCAGGTTGATGCCGCCGAAGCTCGGTGCGAGCCGGGTGATCGTCTCGACGAGTTCGTCGGTGTCGGTGCAGTCGAGGCAGATGGGCACGGAGTCGACCCCGGCGAACTCCTTGAACAGCAGCGACTTGCCCTCCATCACCGGCATGGCCGCGGCCGGGCCGATGTCGCCGAGACCGAGCACGGCGGTGCCGTCGGTGATGACGGCCACGACCTTCGAGGTCCAGGTGTAGTCGTAGGAGAGCTCCGGGCGCTCAGCGATCGCGGAGCACACGCGCGCGACGCCGGGAGTGTAGGCGAGGGCGAGGTCGTCGTTGTCCCGGACCGGGACGGTCGAACGGACCTCGAGTTTGCCTCCGCGGTGCAACGCGAAGGCCGGATCAGCATCGTAATTGTGTGGTTCGACAGGCTCAACGGCCACAGCGACCCCTGCTACTAGTGGAAATACGGGCAGACGACCGCATTTGCCTCCGGGTCAATGGACAGCGCGGCCGTCTCTCGATGTGCGTACGGGGGTCACCCGTCGACCAATTGTCCCACACCCCGAGGCGGCGTCCAGTCAGGGGGGCGCAACGGGCAGGTCACGACATCGCCCGTTATCCATTCGTGTCATTGTTGATCACCATCCGGGCGCGAGTAGGCCAAGATGTCGTCTGACCCTCCGTACGTACCCGCCTCCGCCCCGAGGAGGAGCACTGCGTCCCCGTCCCTTCGTCCGCCGCCTGATCGCGGCGGGCCTCACCGCACTCATGACGACCCCCGCCCTCGCGGCCTGCGAGAACGCCGACCCGGCCAGCGCCCTCGGCCGCGTCGAGAAGGCGGACAAGATCGTCATCGCGACCGATGCCCTGTACCCGCCCAACGAATTCAAGCAGGGCGAGCAGATCGTGGGCTTCGACATCGACCTGGGCACCGCCATCGCCCGGAAACTGGGCGTCAAAGCGGAGTTCCAGGACATGAAGTTCGAGTCGATCATGCCCGCGCTCAGCGAGGGCAAGTACGACATCAGCCTCTCGTCGTTCACTGACACCCGGGAAAGGGAGAGCCGGCTCGATTTCGTCACATACCTGTCCGCGGGCACGATGCTGCTGGTCCGGAAGGGCAATCCGAAACGGCTGCAGCCGGACGGCACGTCCCTGTGCGGCCGCCGGATCGCCGTGGAGCGGGGCACCACGCAAGAAGACGAGTTCACTCCACCCAGCCCGGCCAAGCCCAACGCCGGTTCGCGCCTGAGCACATGCCGGAACGCCGGGCGGCCGGCGCCCGTCCGTCTCGCGTTCGACGACCAGGCCGCTGCCAACGCCGCCCTCGCCAAGGGTCGCGCCGACGGGGTGCTCGCCGACGCGCCCTCGGCGGTCTACGGCGCGAAGCAGGCCGCCGGCCGCTTCGAATTGTCGGGGCAGCCGTACGGCACCGCGCTGTACGGAATCGCCATCCCCAAGCACCACGACAACCTGCGGAACGCGATCTTCAAGGCGATGAAGGACCTGATCAACGACGGTACATACCGGCAGCTCACCGACAAGTGGGGCATCTCCGCCGGAGCCGTCCGCGGGCCGCGGATCAACGCCGGAGTCTGACGACCCAGTACCAAGATCATCGGCTGTTGTGGGATTGTTTCACGGCAGTAATCGCACTTCGGACAGGGTTGCGCCAAGATGTCGGGCAACCACCGTGCAATCAACCGGGGCGTGACGCCCCGTAAGCCTGGAGGAGGACGCCGTGCACAGCGGTCTTCGCCGTCGCGCCCTTGGGGCCGGCATCACAGTCCTGGCGGCGGCCCTCGCCATGTCCGCCTGTGGATCCAGCAAGACCGAAGGGGGGGCGCCGGCCGGCGGTAAGAACGTCGGCGACATCTTCTCTTCGATCAAGCAGGATCCCAAGCTCAACGCCATGCTGCCCGCCAACATCAAGAGCGCGGGCAAGTTCACCGTCGCGGCGGACCCGTCGTACGCGCCGAACGAGTTCTTCGACACCGACAACAAGACGATCATCGGTTTCGACGTCGACCTCGGTAAGGCGCTCGGCAAGAAGCTCGGCGTCGAGTTCACGTTCCAGCAGGCGGGCTTCGACGCGATCATCCCCGGCATCACATCCGGGAAGTACAACCTCGGCATGTCGTCCTTCACGGACAACACGGAGCGCGAGAAGGTCGTCGACTTCGTGACCTACTACACCGCGGGCTCCTCCCTGATGGTCAAGAAGGGCAACCCGCAGGGGCTCAAGCCGGACGACCTGTCCCTGTGCGGCAAGAAGGTCGCCGTCGAGAAGGGCACCGTGCAGCTCGACGAGCTGTCCGCGACCATCGACGACAAGAAGGGCCTCGGCGCCCGGACGAAGAAGTGCAAGGACGCCGGCAAGCCGGCGCCGATCGCGCAGCCGTACCCCGACCAGGCCGGCGCCAACCTCGCCCTGTCCACCGCGCGCGCCGACGCCGTGCTGGCGGACTCGCCGGTCATCGACTACGCGGCCAAGCAGTCCAACGGCCAGTTCGAGGTCTCCGGCGCGGCGTACGACACCGCCCCGTACGGCATCGCGGTCGGCAAGAACCTGGGCCAGAGCAAGGACGCCATCCTCGCGGCGCTGAAGGCGCTGCAGTCGGAGGGCACGTACAACAAGATCCTCGAGAAGTGGGGCATCCAGGACGGTGCCAACACCAACCCGGTGATCAACGGTGCCAAGGGCTGACAGCATGACCGTTTCCGACGAGACGGTGAGCGAGGGACGGCAGGAGGAGATCCGGGCCGTCCCCGTCCGCCACTACGGACGCTGGATCGCGGCGGTCCTGATCACTTACGTGGTGGTCTGGATGGCCTGGAGCGTCGCGCACAACGAGCGGCTCCAGTGGGACGTCATCCGGCAGTACCTCACGATCGACGCCGTCGTGCAGGGCGTCGGCGTGACACTGGAACTGACCGTCATCGCGATGGTCATGGGCATCGTGGGCGGCGCGCTCCTCGCCGTGATGCGGCTGTCGCCGAACCCGCTGATCTCCGGCATCGCGTGGGCGTACGTCTGGTTCTTCCGCGGCACCCCGGTCCTGGTGCAGATCCTGGCCTGGGGCTTCATCAACGCCTTCATCCCGCAGTTCTCGATCGGCATCCCGTTCGGCCCGACGTTCGCGCACTTCAGCGCGAACTCGGTGATCACGCCGTTCATCGCGGGCTGCCTGGGCCTCGGCCTCAACGAGGCCGCGTACATGTCCGAGATCGTGCGGGCCGGCATCCTGTCGGTCGACCCGGGCCAGGACGAGGCCGCGACCGCGCTGGGGATGAGCCGGGGGCAGACGCTGCGGCGGATCGTCCTCCCGCAGGCGATGCGGGTGATCATCCCGCCGACCGGCAACGAGGTCATCTCGATGCTGAAGACGTCCTCGCTGGTCAGCGTCATCGCGGTCTCCGATCTGCTGTACTCCGTGCAGATCGTCTACGGCCGTACGTACCAGACCATCCCGTTGCTGCTCGTGGCGTCGCTCTGGTACCTCGCCATGACGTCCATCCTCAGCGTCGGCCAGTTCTACCTCGAGCGTCGCTTCGGCCGCGGCACGGCTCAGCGGCAGACCATGCTCGAACGGTTCCTGACCAAGCTGAAGGCGCAGCGCTCCACAGAGCAGGGGGCACAGTGAGCGAGGTCGACGCCGTTCCCATGCCTATGGTCAAGGCGGAGAACGTCCACAAGCGGTTCGGCCGGCTGCACGTCCTGCAGGGCATCGACCTGGAGGTTCAGTCCGGCGAGGTGATGTGCGTCATCGGGCCGTCCGGCTCCGGGAAGTCGACCTTCCTGCGGTGCATCAACCACCTGGAGAAGATCGACGGCGGGCGGCTGTGGGTGGACGGCCACCTCGTGGGCTACCGCCAGCGCGGCGAGCGCCTGCACGAGATGCGCGAGAAGGAGATCGCCGCGCAGCGCCGGGACATCGGCATGGTGTTCCAGCGGTTCAATCTCTTCCCGCACATGACGGCGCTGGAGAACGTCATGGAGGCGCCGTGCCGGGTCCGGCGCGAGTCGAAGCGCGCGGTCCAGGAGCGGGCCGTGCAGCTGCTCGAGCAGGTCGGCCTGGCCGAGAAGGCGAAGGCCTACCCGGGGCAGCTGTCCGGTGGCCAGCAGCAGCGGGTGGCCATCGCGCGGGCGCTGGCCATGCAGCCGAAGCTCATGTTGTTCGACGAGCCGACCAGCGCCCTCGACCCGGAGCTGGTCGGTGACGTCCTCGACGTGATGCGGCAGCTCGCGGAGGACGGCATGACCATGGTCGTGGTCACCCACGAGATGGGCTTCGCCCGCGAGGTGGGCGACTCGGTGGTCTTCATGGACGGCGGCGTCGTCGTGGAGGAGGGCAACCCCCGCGAGGTGCTGACCAACCCGCAGCACGCCCGCACCCAGGACTTCCTGTCGAAGGTGCTCTGAGTCAGGAGTCGTTCCGCGTCCGCGCGCTCCGGCCTCGCCGGGGCGCGCGGAGCCGTATCGCGGGCCGGGGCCAGTAACGGGCGATGACGCGTCCGAGGATCAGATCGTCCGGTACGGCGCCGAAGTCCCAGCTGTCCTGCCGGCCCGTGGCCCGCTGGTTGTCGCTCTCCAGCCACCATCCGTCGCGGTCGCGCCAGGCCACCCGCTTGACGATCAGCCGGGCCTCCCGGGGGTGGCGTGCCACGACGACGTGTCCGGGCGCGAGGCGGGCGCCACGGCGTACGAGAAGCCAGTCGCCGGGCCGCAGCACCGGCAGCATCGACTCGCCCGTGACCTCGACCGTCTGCACGTGGGTTACCTCTCTGCGCGCGGGAAGGGTACCAGGAGTAGTGTCTGCCAACGGAGCATGATCCGAAACAACGGAAGGGACACGCAGGTGCTTGCACGACTTCTGCGCCCCAAGACCACGGTGTCGGCCCACTGCGACCTGCCCTGTGGCGTGTACGACCCGGCGCAGGCCCGCATCGAGGCCGAGTCGATCAAGGCGATCATCGAGAAATACCAGTCCAACGACGACCCGGTGTTCCGCGCTCGGGCTCTGATCATCAAGGAGGAGCGGTCCCAGCTGGTCAAGCACCACCTGTGGGTGCTGTGGACCGACTACTTCAAGCCCCCGCACTTCGAGAAGTACCCGCAGCTGCACCAGCTGTTCAACGAGGCCACCAAGCTCGCGGGCGCCGGCGGCACCAAGGGCACGCTCGACGTGGCCAAGGCGGACGAGCTCCTGGCCAAGATCGACGAGATCGCCAAGATCTTCTGGGAGACCAAGAACGCCTGATCCGGGCCGACTCTCGGCCAAGGTCGGACAGTGGCGGGTCGGCCGTTCCCCTCGCGGGATCGGCCGGCCCGCCACACACGTTCTCCACCGCCGGACCCGCCGCGCGACGGACACGACGAGGCCCGGTCGGCGGCCGCGGCCGAAGGAAACCGCCGTGCCCACGGGGCTCCCGCGACCACCGCCCGTACGGACGGCCCCGGCTTTCGCGGACACGCCGCCCGACCTCTACGATCATCACTTCGACGACCGAGCGCGGCGGATGCGCGCGCAGGTGCGTTGAAGCGGTAGTTTCGACATCAGCGGGTAGCCCCAACGAGGGAGTGACGTGACCGAGGAAACCGCGGCCAAGCCGGCGAGTGTGTCCGACGTGCGCGACGTCGTGACCGTGCGGCTGCCGGCCGACAGCGCCTACCTTTCCGTGCTCCGCACGGCCACGGCCGGGCTGGCGGCACGCCTCGACTTCAACCTCGACGAGATCGAGGATCTGCGGATCGCGATCGACGAGGCGTGCGCGATGCTCCTGGCCCAGGCGGTGCCGGGCACGGATCTGACCTGCGAGTTCGAGTTGACCGACGACGCGATGAGCATCTCGGTCTCGGTCCTGACCGTCGACGGCCTGGAGCCCAGCCGCGACACGTTCGCCTGGACCGTCCTGAGCTCGCTCGCGGGTGACGTCGACGCCAAGGTCGGCGTCGACGACCGGGTGACCATCGTCATGAACAAGCGGCGCGGGAAGACGTCGTGAACGCCGCGATCCCTACGGCACTCGACCACCGCCCACGCGGCTTCGGGCCGCTGAGCGAGGTGGACGCGTGACCGAGAAGACCACGGTGGCCGGCAACGAGCACGGCGTGCCCGACCGCGCTCGAGCGCGTCGGCTGTTCGAGCGGCTCGCCACCCTGCCCGAAGGCGACCCGGAGCGCCAGCGCATCCGGGACGAGCTGGTGGAGCTGCACCTGCCGCTCGTCGAGTACCTCGCCCGCCGGTTCCGCAACCGCGGCGAGTGGCTCGACGATCTCGTCCAGGTCGCGACGATCGGGCTGATCAAGTCGATCGACCGGTTCGATCTGGAGCGCGGCGTGGAGTTCTCCACATACGCCACGCCGACGATCGTCGGTGAGATCAAGCGGCACTTCCGCGACAAGGGCTGGGCGGTCCGCGTGCCGCGCCGGCTCCAGGAGCTGAAGCTGTCGCTGACCAAGGCGATCAGCGACCTCGCCCAGCGCGAGGGCCGGGCGCCGACCGTCAGCGAGCTGGCCGAGCACCTGCAGATGAGCGAGGAGGAGGTGCTGGAGGGCCTGGAGTCGGCGAACGCCTACTCCACCGTGTCCCTCGACGCGCCCGACTCCGGCGACGAGGACGCCCCGGCGGTCGCCGACTCCCTCGGCATCGTCGACGACGCCCTCGAAGGCGTCGAGTACCGCGAGTCGCTGAAGCCGCTGCTGGAGAAGCTCCCGGCCCGGGAGAAGCGCATCCTGCTGCTGCGGTTCTTCGGCAACATGACGCAGTCGCAGATCGCCGCCGAGCTCGGCATCTCGCAGATGCACGTGTCCCGGCTGCTGGCCCGCACCCTGGCCCAGCTCCGCGACGGCCTGACCGCCGACGACTAGGCCCTAAGGCCCGAGGCACGAACGAACGCGCCCGCCGAGACGACACCGTCTCGGCGGGCGCGTCGTTTCCGGGCTATTCGTCGATGAGGGCGCGGGTCGTCGGAGGGCTGAGGAGGGCGGCGGCGCCGACGACGGCGACCACGACGAGGACGACCCCGAGGATCTGTCGGTGGCTCTGGAACATCGACACGGCGATGATCAGCGTGAAGATCTGCGTGAGCAGGGCGGGGGCGCGTCCCCAGCGGCGTACCTGCCACAGTCCCCAGCCGACCGCGATGATGCCGGCGCCGCCGAGGACGGCCATGAAGGCGAGGGCGACCGCGCTCGCGAGGTCGTGGGGGCGGCCGATGACGGCCTCGATGCCGACGTACAGACCGACGGCCAGCACGGCGACCCCTTCCAGGGCCTCGACGACGGCTGCGGCGCTCAGAGTGGCGGGACGTGTGGACACACCCAGGAACACTAGCCGGGCGCGACCCGCCGTGATGGCCAGCCCGCGCCTTCCGGTGGTCTGCGGTGAAGCTACCCTTTTTGCGTGCGCGCTCTCTTGATCGCCAATCCGAAGGCGACGACCACGTCACGGCGAGCCCGGGACGTGCTGATGCGCGCGTTCGCCGGCGAGGTACGGCTGGAGCTGGCCGAGACCCAGCGGCGGGGGCACGCGATGGAGCTCGCCGAGCAGGCGGTCGGCGAGGGCTACGACGTGGTCATCGCGCTGGGCGGGGACGGCACCGTCAACGAGGCCGTCAACGGGCTGCTCGCCGCGGGTCCGTCGGAGGACCTGCCGGCCCTCGCCGTGGTCCCCGCCGGCAGCGCGAACGTCTTCGCCCGGTCCCTGGGTCTGCCGAACAACGCCCTCGACGCGGCCGGGCAGGTCCTGGAGGCGCTGCGGGCCGGGCGGCACCGCACGGTCGGCCTGGGCATGGCCGACAACCGTTACTTCACGTTCTGCGCGGGTCTGGGGCTGGACGCGGAGGTCGTCCACGCCGTCGAGCAGCTCCGGGCCGCCGGCTCCCGGGCGTACTCCACGCTGTACATCCGCGCGGCGCTGCGCCAGTTCTTCGTGCTGACGGACCGGCGCCGCCCGGCGCTCACCCTCGAAGTGCCCGGGAAGCCGCCGCTCGGCCACATCTTCCTGAGCATCGTGTCGAACACCTCGCCGTGGACGTACGCGGGCCCCTGGCCGGTGGACCCGAGCCCGCGGGCGGCGTTCGCGACGGGGCTGGATCTGTTCGGGCTGCGGCGGCTCGACGTGCTGTCGACCCTGAACGTGCTGTCGCAGATCCTGCCTCCGTTCCAGCGGCAGCCGCGCGGCGGACAGGTCCTCGGCCTGCACGACCTGACGGAGTTCACGCTGCGGTCGCATCGCCCGATCGCGTTCCAGGTCGATGGGGACTACCTGGGACAACGCGAGGCGGTGACCTTCCGCTCCGTTCCCAAGGCGGTGCGCGTCGTGATCTGAGTCACGAAGTAACGTTCATGTTTCGGCCATGTGACACACGCGACAGCCATACTTTGAGAAAAGTTTCTCAAAGCTCTTGCGCCCTCTCTGGCGCCCTGGGAATCTCTAAGTGGCGCGCGGCATCGGGTATCACCCCTGGTCGAGACCGCCATGAACACATCCCGGACCTTACCCACGGTCCTTGGACTGTTCGCGACATCGTGAAACCGTTCACAAGTGGAGTCGACACTTCACGCGCTACGAAGGAGTGGACCGCATGGACTGGCGCCACCGCGCTGCCTGCCGTGACGAGGACCCCGAGCTGTTCTTCCCGATCGGGAACACCGGCCCCGCGCTGGTACAGATCGAAGAGGCCAAGCAGGTATGCCGCCGCTGCCCGGTGACCGACGCCTGCTTGAACTGGGCACTGACCTCCGGCCAGGACGCCGGGGTCTGGGGCGCCATGAGCGAAGACGAGCGCCGCGCCCTGAAGCGCCGCAACGCCCGTGCCCGCGCTCGCGCCCACGCCTGAAAGACGACGACGCCGCATCGTGGCTCGCAGATCGGCCCACGACATCCGCCGGCTCCGACGCCCGTGACCCCAGGTCACGGGCGTCCACGTTTTCCGGGCACGAATCGGCTCAGGCGGGCGGAGCGGTCCGCGGCCCCTGGTCCAGCGGGATGTCCACGGCGACCTCCGTGCCCCCGCCCTCGCGCGGTCGCAGGTCGATGACCCCGCCCAGCTCCCCCACGATCAGCGTGCGGACGATCTGCAGGCCCAGACTCGCCGCCGACTCGACGTCGAAGTCCTCGGGCAGCCCGCTCCCGTTGTCGGCGACCAGGACCTTCAGCCGCTCCTCCCCGCGCGTCACCACCACCTCCAGCGACCCGGGGCGGTTCGCCAGTCCGTGCTCGAGGGCGTTCTGCAGCAGCTCGGCGAGGACCATGGCGAGCGGCGTGGCGATCACCGAGGGCAGCACGCCGAAACCGCCGATCCGCTTCGGGCGCACCCGGGTCTCCGGCGCCGACACCTCTCCGGCCATGGCCATCACCCGATCCGCGATGTCGTCGAAGTCGACCAGCTCCTCCGGCGTGTGCGAGAGCGTCTCGTGGACGATCGCGATCGAGCCGACCCGGCGGACCGCCTCCTCCAGGGCCGCCCGCCCCTCCGGCACCCGCAGCCGCCGGGCCTGCAGGCGCAGGAGCGCCGCGACGGTCTGCAGGTTGTTCTTCACCCGGTGGTGGATCTCCCGGATCGTGGCGTCCTTGCTCATCAGCGCCCGGTCGCGCCAGCGCAGCTCGGTGACGTCCCGCAACAGCACCAGGGCGCCCGTACGACTCCCGTCGACGATCAGCGGGATGGCCCGCAGCTGCACGATCGCGCCGTTCGTCTCGATCTCGGTCTCGCTCGGGGCGCGCCCGCCGGCGACCACCGCCAGCGAGTCGTCCACCGCGGTGTTCATCAGCCGGGCGGTGGTCTCCCCCAGCGGCGTGCCGACCAGGTCGGTGGCGAGCCCCAGCCTGCGGTACGCCGACTGCGCGTTCGGGCTGGCGTAGAGCACCCGCCCGTCCCGGTCCACCCGGATCAGGCCGTCGCCGACCCGCGGCGAACGGGCGAGGTTCGGCTCCACCTCCCGGAACGGGAACCGCCCCGCATCGATCATCTTCGCCAGGTCGCTGGCGCTCTGCAGGTACGTCAGCTCCAGGTGGCTGGGCGTACGCGCCGAACTGAGGTTCGTGCTCCGCTGGATGATGCCGAGGATCCGGCCGTCCCGGCGTACGGGGATGGCCTCCTCGCGCACCGGGATGCCGCTCCCCCACTCCGGGTCGCCCTCCCGGCAGATGCGCTCCTCCCGCCAGGCCACATCGATCAGGCCGCGCCCGCCCGGCTCGACGACCAGGCCGACGAGGTCGTCCGTGTAGGCGGTCGGGCCGGTCGTCGGCCGGATCTGGGCGATGGCCACCCAGCCTCCGAGGTCGCCGGGACGGCCGCCTTTAGGCGCGCGGCGCCTGGTCAGCGGGACCCAGAGCACCAGGTCCGCGAACGACAGATCGGCCAGCAGCTGCCAGTCCGACACCAGCGCGTGGATCCATTCGAGGTCCGCCGCGTCCAGATCGGTGTGCTGCCTGGTGAGGTCGGTCAAGGTGGGCACGTCTGCATAATCGCAGGCGGGGCTGGAATGATTTCCGGGTGGACCCACTTGAGCGGCTGACGACCGCGACCCGCGACCGTACGGCCGCCGGGCTGCGCCGGACGCTGCGCCCGCGCCCGCCCGGCCCGTCGCTCCTCGACCTGGCCTCCAACGACTACCTCGGGCTGTCCCGTGACGCCCGGCTCGCCGAGGGGGCGATCGAGGCCGTACGGAAGTGGGGGGCGGGCTCGACCGGGTCCCGCCTCGTCACCGGGACGACGGAACTGCACGCCGAGCTGGAGGACCGCCTCGCGGAGTTCACCGGCATGCCGTCCGCCCTCGTCTTCTCCTCGGGCTACCTGGCCAACCTGGGGGTCCTCACCGCGCTGCGGCCCCGGCTGATCGTCTCCGACCAGGGCAACCACGCGTCACTGATCGACGGTTGCCGGCTGTCCCGGGCGACGGTCACCGTCACCCCGCACGGAGACGTCGCGGCCGTGGACGCGGCCCTGGCCGGCGCGCGGGACGCGATCGTCGTGACCGACGCTGTCTTCTCGGTGGACGGCGACCTCGCCCCGCTCCGTGAGCTGCACCGGGTCGTCCGTGGCCACGGCGCCGTCCTGGTGATCGACGAGGCGCACGCGCTCGGCGTGGTCGGACCGGGCGGGCGGGGCGCGGCGTACGCCGCCGGGATCGCCGGTGAGCCCGACGTCGTCCTCACCGTCACCCTGTCCAAGGCGCTCGGCACGCAGGGCGGCGCGGTCCTCGGCGCGCCGGAGGTGATCGAGACGCTGATCGACACGGCCCGTTCGTTCGTCTTCGACACCGGGCTGGCACCGGCGTGCGCCGGCGCGGCCCTCGCCGCGCTCGACGTGCTGGCCGCCGAGCCGGACCTGCCGGAGCGCGCCCGCTCCCACGCCGTCCGGCTCGCCGGCGCGGCCCGCGAACTCGGGCTCGCGACGACCTCACCGGCCGCGGCCGTCGTCCCGGTGATCATCGGCGACCCGCACGAGGCCGTCCGCGCCGCGGACCTGTGCGCGGATCACGGCGTCCGGGTCGGCTGCTTCCGGCCACCATCCGTACCGGTGGGACGCGCCTGTCTGCGGCTCACCGCCCGCGCCGACCTGGGCGAGGCGGATCTCACAGCCGTCACGAAGGCACTGGCTACTGTCAAGAAGCAGACCAGACCGTACCCTGCTCCTAACGCCGGAGCGACGCGGCGGTGAACACGAGGAGAGCGCGTGACGGCTGAGCAGGCACCTGAACTCGGGGTCGAGCCACGGGTCCCGAAGTACTACCGGCTGAAGAAACGCCTCGTCGAGCTGACCGAGGCGCTCACCCCGGGTAGCCCGCTGCCGCCGGAACGCACGCTCGCGGAGAAGTACGGCACCTCCCGCACGACCGTCCGGCAGGCCCTCGCCGAGCTGGTGATCGAGGGACGCCTGCAGCGGATCCAGGGCAAGGGCACCTTCGTCGCCAAACCGAAGGTCGCCCAGGAACTCCAGCTGGTCAGCTACACCGAGGACATGCGGCACCACGGCCTCAACCCCGAGACCCGCATCCTCGACATCGACTACGTCACCGCCGACGAGCGGGTCGCCGGCCTGCTCGGCATCCGCCCCGGCGGCCGCGCCCTCCGCATCCACCGGCTCCGCCTCGCCGACGGCGAGCCGATGTCGATCGACACGTCCCTGCTGCCCGCCCGCCGCTTCCCCGGCCTTCGCAAGGAGCTGCCGCGCCATGGCTCGCTGTACGAGACCCTCGCGACCGCGTACGACGTGCACCTCGCCGAGGCGGAGGAGACGATCGAGACCGTGCTGGCCACCCCCGAGGACGCCCAGCTCCTCGGCGTCGACGTCGGCCTGCCGCTCCTCCTGCTGTCCCGGCACGCCTTCGACGTCGACGGCCACCCCGTCGAGTGGGCCCAGTCCTTCTACCGCGGCGACCGCTACAAGTTCATCACCCGCCTCCGCCGCCAAGGCCAAACCCCCTGAACCGCCGGGGAACGTCTGTGCCGAGGATCGGTGTCGCCAGGGGGACGGAAATCCTCGGCGTTGAGACGGTCGTCGGCCTCCGCTACTCGTTACCCTCGCTCAGGTGAGCGTGCTGGTGGTCAGTGGGACGGATACCGGGGTCGGCAAGACGGTCGTCACGGCGGCCCTCGCGGCGTTGGCGCGGGCCCGAGGGGCGTCGGTCGCGGTGGTCAAGCCGGCGCAGACCGGGGTACGGCCCGACCAGGCCGGGGACCTGGAGGAGGTCCGGCGGCTCGCGGGCGTCGGCGACCTGCACGAGTTCGCGCGCTACGCCGACGCGCTCTCCCCCGCCGCGGCCGCCCGGCAGGCCGAACTGCCGCCGCCCGACCTGGTCGCCATCGCCGACCGGATCCGCGCGCTCGACCGGGACCTGGTGATCGTCGAGGGGGCCGGTGGGCTGCTGGTGCGCTTCGACGAGGACGGCACCACGCTGGCCGACCTCGCGCACTCGCTGCGGGCGCCCGTGCTGGTCGCCGTCCGGCCGGGGCTGGGCACGCTGAACCACACGGCGCTGACGCTGGAGGCGATGGCGAACCACGGGCTCGAACTGGCCGGGGTCGTCATCGGGGCCTGGCCGCGCCGGCCCGGTCTGGACGACCTGTGCAACGTCCGGGACCTGGAGACGATCGCCGCCCGCCCGCTGTCCGGGGCGCTGCCCGAGCGGTCCGGGCGGCTGTCCGGGCCGGAGTTCCTGCTCGCCTCCCGGGCCGGCCTGGCCCCGCATCTCGGCGGTGTCTTCGACGCGGCGGTCTTCCGCGCGGACTGCGCCGCCCGCGCCCGTAGCTGGGATCTCATCCCGTGACCCCTCGTACCGCTCCCCCCGACCTGTCAGGGAACCGCGCGGCCTCGGGACACGTCTGAGTTCCGGGGACGCGCCACGCATTGAGGAGCGATCACCTATGAAGGCCATGGTCGTGGTGGCCGCCGCGCTGCTGGCGGCGGGCTGTGCCGGACGTTCGGAGGCCAAGCTCGATCCCACGCCGGCACCGTCGGTGTCCGTGTCGCCGGGCACCGGGCTGGTGCTGCGGACGAGTACGAGTGGCGGCATCGCCGGGCTGGGCGGTCCGGGGAGCCTGCCGGACTTCTCGTTGTACGGCGACGGGCGTGCCATCGCCGGGTCGTCCGGCACGCTGACCGAGTACCGGCTGACGCCGCAGGCGGTGCGGCGCATCGTGTCGGCGGCTCAGGACGCCGGGCTGGCGACGCCTCGGACGGTGGAGAGCCCGAACATGGCCGACGCCATGTACGCGGTCGTCACCTTCGTCGTCGACGGGCACCCGCGTACGACCCGGCTCGTCGAGCCGGTGAGCGACACGAAGGCGGCGGCGGTGCTCGCCATGCTCAATCCGTCGACCTGGGCGCGCGGCGATCTGGCCGCCGCGCCGCATCCGTACCGTCCGGCCAAGGTCGCGGCGCTGGCGCTTCCCGGGTCCGCGACCGGGGCGCCACGGTGGCCGTACGCCACGCCGCTCGGCTCCGGGACGCGGGTGGGCACCCGGACCTGCACCGTCCTCACCGGCGCGGCCGCCCGCAAGGCGCCGATCGGCCGGTGGCGCGACTGGGCGGATCACGGCCGGTCCTACCGGGTGCTGCTCCGGCCGCTGCTGCCCGACGAGGCGGACTGTACCGCCATCGCGTGACCGGTCAGGGGGTCGCCCCCGGCTTGACGACCGGGGACCGGCCCGCCTTCGCCTCCTGCCTCTTGCGCAGTTCCGACGGGTCGATGGACCGTGGCGACTCGGGGACCGTCTTCCTCGGTGACGGCACGTACGGGCGCGCGGCGGGTGGTGACGTCGGCGGGGTCGGGCTCGGTGTGGGCGTCGCGAACCGACGGGTCGTCCCCACCCAGGCGGGTGGCGGGAAGTCCTCGACGGGCCCGTCGGCGACGGCGGTGGTCATGACGGCGGTCCAGATGGTGGCCGGTAGGTCGGCCGCCTCCCGCAGGGGCGCGTCGCCGCGGTTGATCAGCGGTCGGTTGCTGGCGCGGTAGGTGACGACGGCGGTGGCCACGCTCGGGGTGTAGCCGCAGTACCAGGCGGCGGCGTTGGCGTCCGTGGTGCCGATCGTGCCGGCCGTCGGGCGGTCGAGCACGGGCCGCGCGCCGGCCGCCTTCGGGCCGAGCACGCGCCGCGCAGCGTCCGCCTTCGCGCCGAGGCCGAGGGCGAAGGTGACGTCCGCCGCGACGCCCGGGGACAGCGCCCGCCGCACGCGGGGCCGTACGGTCAGCAGCGTCTTCCCGGACGAGTCCCTGACACCGGCGATGATGTGCGGTTCGGCGTACCGGCCGTCGGCCAGGGCCGCGTACGCCGCGGCCTGGTCGATGGCGTGGATCCGCGGCGGCGCGGGCCGGGTCGGGAGACCGACGCGGCCGGCGGCGGAGGCACCCGTCTTGAGCAGGAGCCGCGCGAACACGGTGTTGTAGGAGTTGGCGGCGGCCATGAGCAGGTTCGGCGCGTCGGCCTTCGCGTCGTCGTCGTTGCGGACGCCCTTCAGGGGCGAGCCGTCCACCACGCTGCGCAGGCCGACGCCGTTCTGCAGCGCCGTGGCCAGGATGAACGGGTGAAAGGAGGAGCCTGCGGGCAGGTCGGCGAGGAAGGCGTTGTCGTACTGGTGCTTGAGGTAGTCCCGTCCGCCGTACGTCGCGAGGATCTCGCCGGTGCCCGGCCGGACCGAGGCCAGCCCGGTCTCGAGGTCCTTGTCCCGGCCGACCGCGTCGGCCACCGCGCGCGGCGCCTCGTCCTGCGTCGCGCGGTCGAGGGTGGTGGTCACCCGAAGGCCGCGCCGGTAGATCGCGTCGTCGTCGAACCCCCGCCGGCGCAGTTCGCTCGTGATCCGCTCGATGAGGTAGCCGCGCTGCCCGCCGTACAGCGGGTCGGTGTGCGCGGGCGCGACCCGCGGGAACGCCGGTCGCGGCCCCTTCGGGAGCACGCCGGTGCTCATCATCCCGTCGATGACGTACCGCCAGCGCGCCTGCGTCTGCGCGGTGTGCCCGAGCGCGGGGTCGAGGTACGACGGCGCCTGGATCACTCCGGCGAGCAGCGCGCTCTCGGCCGGCGTGAGCGCGCCGACGTCCTTGCGGAAATACGCTTGCGCGGCCGCCTGCACCCCGTACGCCCCGCGGCCGAAGTAGACGGTGTTGAGGTACTGCTCGAGGATCCAGTCCCTGGACCGGGACCGGTTCAGCTTCACCGCGATGAAGAGCTCTTTGACCTTGCGGTCGAGCGTCTGGCGGGGGTCCAGGTAGGCGACCTTGACGTACTGCTGGGCGATGCCGGAGCCGCCCTGGCGCGCTCCGCCGGACACCGCGGCCCACACGGCCCGGGTCAGCCCGGTGGGCGAGACGACGGGCTCGTGGTAGTAGCCGCGGTCCTCGGCGGCGAGGACCGCGCCGCGCAGGTGGGCCGGGACCGCCCGTAGCGGTACGGCGACGCGGTTCAGCCGCCCGACCTGGGCGATCGGGGTCCCGTCCCGGTAGTACAGGATGCTCGCCTGCGCCCGCGCGGCGGCGCTGACCGGCGGCACCTTGACCTGCGTGTAGACCACCCACAGGCAGATCCCGACCAGCACGACGAGGCCGCCGAGCGCGTACCCGGCCCGCCGGACCAGCCGCAGCCTGCGGCCCTTGCGCGGTACGAGGCCACCGAGGCCCCGTACCGCGGTCCCGACCCATCGTCTCCGCTCGCGTCTGCGCCGTCCCGCCATGTCGATCAACCCTGGTCGGGAAGCGTCATCAAGCTGTCGGGGTGCGGTCCCGCTTTCCGGACAATGTCTGGATCCCGTGACAGAGTCCCGCCCGCCGGACCGGCCACTCGATAATGGGCCGATGGTCGCGATCTTGCTCGTGGAGGACGATCCGTCGGTCCGTACGGGTCTGGAGCTGGCCCTGACACGTCAGGGGCACTCGGTCACCGCACGGACGACCGGCGAGGAGGGGCTGGAGTACGCGCGGGCGCGCCGCCCGGAGATCGTCATACTCGACGTCATGCTGCCCGGACTGGACGGCGTGGAGGTCTGCCGTCGCCTCCGCAGGTCCGACGAGATCCCGATCATCCTGTTGACCGCGCGCGGTGAGAGCCTGGACGTGGTCGTCGGGCTGGAGGCGGGCGCCGACGACTACGTGGTCAAGCCCGTCGAGCCCGCCGTCCTGGACGCGCGGATCCGCGCCGTCCTGCGGCGCGCGGAGAAGACCCCGATGAGCCGTTCGAGCTTCGGCGACCTGGTCATCGACCGCGCGGCGCTGCGCGTCACGAAGGCCGGGGCGGACGTCCACCTCACCCCGACCGAGCTGCGGCTGCTGCTGGAGCTGACCCGTCACCCCGGACAGGCGCTGCCCCGCGGCCACCTGCTCCGGGAGGTGTGGGACCACGGCTACGCCGGCGACTCGCGCCTCGTGGACGCCTGCGTGCAACGGCTGCGCGCCAAGATCGAGACCGACGCGGCCGCGCCGACGCTGATCCAGACGGTGCGGGGGTTCGGCTACCGGTTCACGGCCCCGTGATCAGCGGACTGCGCGGGCGCCTGTTCCTCGCGTTCGTCGCCGCCTGCCTCGCCTCGACCGCGCTCGTCGCCGGCATCGGGTACGTCCTCGTCCGCCGGGCCATCCTGCAGCGGGCGCAGGACGCCGTCCTCATCGACACCCGCGAGACGCTGGCGCACAACGTGCCCGGGGACCTGGCCGCCCCGGTGCCGGAGCGGACGCTGCGGGACGTGGCCACCGGACTGGTCCGGCCCGACCGGTACGTGGTCGTGACCGACGGCACCACGTCGGTCGCCACCGGCGACTTCGGGCTGCGCGACGTGCCCGCCGGTCTGTCCGCCCGCGCCGCCGAGGGGCTGTACTTCCAGCGGGTCGTCATCCACGGGACGCCCTGGCTGGTCGCCGCCACGCGCGTGCGGGGCAGCGACGGTGAACCGCTGCCGCTCACCGTCTTCGTGTTCGCGTCCCTGGCCAAGGAGAACGCCGACCTGCACGGCATCCAGAGCGCCCTGACGCGCGCGGGCGCGCTGACGGTCGTCCTGGCCGTGGTCCTCGCCGCGCTGCTCGGGCGCAGCGTGCTGCGGCCGCTGCGCCGCCTCGCCCGGGCCGCCCGCTCGCTCGGCAAGGGTCATCTCGCCGCCCGCGTCGACGTGCGCGGCCGGGACGAACTGGCCGACGTCGCGCGGATCTTCAACGAGAGCGCCGCCTCTCTGGAGGAGACCGTCGGAGAGCTGCGCCGTCTGGAGGCGACCGCCCGGCGGTTCGCCGCCGACGTCTCACATGAGCTGCGCACCCCCATCGCCGCCATGACGGCCGTCACCGACCTGCTCGAGGAGGACGCCGCCCGGCTCCCCGCGGACACCGGAACGGCGGCCCGGCTGGTCGCCGAGCAGACCCGGCGCCTCGGCGCCCTGGTGGAGGATCTGCTGGAGATCAGCAGAATGGACGCCGGTACCGCCGACCTGACTCTGGACGACGTGCCGCTCGCCGCCCTCGTCCGCGAGTGCGTGACCACCCGTGGCTGGGCCGACCAGGTCGTCATCGAGATACCGCCCGGTCTGCGCGTACGCCTCGACCCCCGGCGGTTCGACGTCATCATCGCCAACCTTGTGGCCAACGCGTTCCGGCACGGCGCCCCGCCCGTGCGCGTCACCGCACGGCCCGGCCTGGAGGTACGGGTGATCGACAACGGCCCGGGAATCCCCGCTGACGTGCTGCCGCACGTGTTCGACCGCTTCTTCAAGGCGGACCCGGCCCGCCCGGCGGGGAAGGGCACCGGGCTGGGCCTGTCGATCGCACAGGCGAACGCCGTCCTGCACGGCGGCGGCATCGAGGCCGGCAACGCGCCGGGCGGCGGCGCGGTCTTCACCGTACGGATCCCGGCATGACGCGGGCCGTGCGCACGGTGTCCGCGGCGGCGGCGGTCTGCGTGCTGGCGGGATGCGGGGTACGCCCGACCGGCGTCGTGAGCGCCGGGGAGGCGCCGACCGCGACCGCCACCTCGCTGCCCAAGGCGCAGGTCTTCTTCCTCCTCGGCGGCACGCCGGAGCCCGTGGAACGGGCGGTGCCGCCGTGGGACACCCAGGCGGTGTTCGACGCCCTCCTGGCGGGCCCGACCGCCCAGGAACGCGAACGCGGCCTGCGCACGGAGCTGACGCCGGACGTGACGGTCCGCGCGATCGACACACGGACGGTCTTCGTCGAGTCCCGGCGCTGGCAGGTGTCCCAGCAGGAGATCGCCGGATATTTGCAGATCTCCTGCACGGCGCGCCTCCTGCCCGGCGCGCCGCTCGTGAAGGCGCCGGGCCTCCTCGACCAGAGCATCATCGCCAAGGTGCGCCAGGCGGATGTGTGCCCGACGGGCGGCGACCAAGCCCCGGCCTGGCCCGTCGACCCGGCCGGGGCGCGGCCCGACGGCCCGGCCGGGGTGCCGTCCCCGACCCCGAGCGGTTCCCCGTACACCGGCGGGATCGGGTCCTCGCCCACCGACGATCCGACCACCCCCTTCGGCCAGAAGAGGCCGCCCTGGCCCCGGAACGGCGCTCCCTCGGTCGTGAAGCCGACGGGCTGAACGCCGGGACGTTACCGGTTCGTTATCGGGACGCCGCAGGCCGAGATCCGATCGTGACCGGACGGCATCACAGTGGCGGGAGCGAAACTTTGTTTCAAAGGGGCCCGACATGCCGAACAAAGCCGCCCAACCGACCCGTCCCCTCGTACGGGTCGTGATCGCCGTCCTCCTGATCGCGCCGTTCGTCATCTACCTCGCCGTCCCGAGCTACGCGCGGATCAAGCCCCGCCTCGGCGGCTTCCCCTTCTTCTACTGGTGGCAACTGGCCTGGGTGATCCTCACGGCGGCCTTCATCGGCATCGCGTACGCCCTCGCCCGCCGCGACGCCGGCGCCTCCTCCCCCGACCAGGCCGACGAGAAGGGCGAGTGAGGTCCCATGGACAACGTCAACGGCGTCGAACTCACGGTCTTCGTCTTCTTCATCGCCCTGGTGACCGTGGTCGGCTTCGCCGCCGCCCGGTGGCGGCGCGGCCAGACGCTCCTGCACCTGGACGAGTGGGGCCTCGGCGGGCGGAGTTTCGGAACGTTCGTCACCTGGTTCCTGCTCGGCGGCGACCTCTACACGGCCTACACGTTCATCGCGGTGCCCGCCGCGGTGTTCGCCAGCGGCGCGATGGGCTTCTGGTCCCTGCCGTACGCCGCGATCGCCTACCCCATCGTCTTCCTGATCGGCCCTCGCCTGTGGTCGGTGTCCCATGTGCACGGCTACGTCACGCCCGCCGACTTCGTCCGCGGCCGCTTCGGATCCAAGAGCCTGGGCCTGGCCGTCGCCCTGACCGGGATTTTGGCGATGATGCCCTACATCGCGCTGCAACTCGTCGGCATCCAGGCCGTTCTCACGGTCATGGGGGTCAAGGGATCCGGCCTGGCCCGGGACCTGCCGCTGTTCATCGCCTTCGCGCTCCTGGCCGCCTACACCTACACGTCCGGCCTGCGCGCCCCGGCACTGATCGCCTTCGTCAAGGACGCGCTGATCTACCTCGTGATCATCGTGGCGATCATCTACATCCCGACGAAGCTCGGCGGCTGGGGTCACATCTTCGACAGCGCCCAGGCGTCCCTCACCAAGGTCAACCCGGCGACCCACAAGCCCAGCGGGTCGATCATCACCAGCGACCTGAACCACTGGGCGTACGGCACGCTGGCCCTCGGCTCCTCCCTGGCGCTGTTCATCTACCCGCACACGGTCACGGGGGCGCTCGCCGCCGGCCGCCGCAACGTGATCCGCCGGAACGCCGCGCTGCTCCCGGCGTACTCCCTGCTGCTCGGGCTCCTCGCCCTCCTCGGCTACATGGCGCTGGCCAAGCCCGACGTGGCCGCCGCCGTCAAGGCCGCGAAGAACCCGCAGCTGGCCGTGCCGACGTTGTTCGACCACGTCTTCCCCAGCTGGTTCGCCGGGGTCGCGTTCGCCGCGATCGGCGTCGGCGCGCTCGTCCCGGCGGCGATCATGTCGATCGCCGCGTCGAATCTGTTCACCCGCAACGTCTACAAGACCTTCTTCCGGCCGGAGGCGTCCCCCGCGGAGGAGACGCGGGTGTCGCAGTTCGTGTCCCTGCTGGTGAAGGTCGGAGCGCTCGTCTTCGTCCTGGCCTTCGACAAGTCCCTGGCGATCAACCTGCAGTTGCTGGGCGGCATCTGGATCGTGCAGACCTTCCCGTCGCTGGCCCTCGGGCTGTTCACCCGGTGGTTCCACCGCTGGGCGCTACTGGCGGGCTGGGCGGTGGCCATGGTGTACGGGACCGTCACGGCCTACCGGCAGCCGTCGCCGACACAGAAGCACTTCGGCCAGCCGATCGCCGACATCCCCCTCATCCACCACACCGGGTACATCGCGCTGACCGCGTTCGTCCTCAACATGCTGGTCGTGGTGGTGCTCACCGTCCTGCTCAGGGCGGTGAAGGTCGCCGACGGCGTCGACGAGACCAGCCCGTCCGACTTCCTCGCAGACGCCGAGGACTCACGCGTCCGTGACCTCCCCGAGCTGACGACCGGCTGAACGCCTGCGGTGGTCTCCCGGAGACCACCGCAGGCCATGGGGGGTACATGGTCGCTTTTGCGGTGTTCTAAGCTTCCCTCGTGAGCCAGGAAACGCCTCCAGTGCTGGGTTCACCGGGGGAACCGCCCGCAGCCGGGCAGCCGGCCGGCATGGAGATCCGCGTCGCTCGTCCCGACGAGCTGCGCGCGATCGGCGAGCTCACCGCGGCGGTGTACGTCGCCGCCGGATACATCAGCCCGAACGGCAGCTATGTCCCGCACCTGCGCGACGCCGCCGCCCGCGCCCGCGAGGCCGAACTCGTGGTCGCCGTACGGGACCGTGAGCCGATCGGAACCGTCACCTACTGCCCCCACGAGAGCGCCTGGGCCCAGCTGGCCGGACCGGACGAGGCGGAGTTCCGGATGCTCGCGGTCAGCCCGATGGCCCGCGGCCTGGGCCTGGGCGAGGCCCTGGTCCGGTACTGCGTCGGCCGGGCCCGCGAGGACGGCTGCACGACCCTGCGCCTGTCGACCGAGCCCGTGATGCACGCCGCGCACCGGATCTACCGCCGCCTCGGTTTCGTCCGCACCCCCGACCGCGACTGGCACCCCGCCCCCAGCGTCGACCTCCTCACCTACGCCCTCCCCCTCTGATCGGCGCGCCAGCGAGCACGCCGACCGTTGAGAGACGGACGAAAGTCTCGGTGAAGGCCGATGCAGGAGGGGACGTAATCCCGCGAAACGCCGCTGTGGCAGGGCCTTCACCGAGGGATTGCCGGCCGTCACGGCGTTCGCCGAGTGGTCTGGTCGGCCGGCGGGCTACTCGATGACGGCGATCAGGTCGCCTTCCTGGATGACGTCGCCCTCGGCGACCTTCAGGGTCGTGATCGTGCCGGAGTCCTCGGCGAGCACCGGGATCTCCATCTTCATCGACTCCAGGATGACGAGGGTGTCGCCGTCCTCAATCTGGTCACCCTCGCTGACGAGCACCTTCCAGACGTTCGCCACCATTTCCGCGCGGACCTCAGCCACTGCGGCTCCTCTCTCAGACGCCGGCTTGCGCCGGACGCACGTTATTCATCGGACGAAGGTTCTCGTTCGCGTCTTGGCAGTGTGCCGTACGGTCCATCACCGGGCTCGCATCCGGTCCACGAGTCCGGTGTCGTACTCGCCGGTGGCGAAGCCGGCGTCGTCCAGCAGCTCGACGAAGAACGGCAGGTTGGTCTTGAGGCCCTCGATCCGGAAGTCCGCCACCGCACGGCGGGCGGCGGCGAGGGCCTGGGCCCGGTCCGGGCCGTACACGCAGAGCTTGGCCAGCAGCGGGTCGTAGAACGGGGTGACCTTGTTGCCCGCGCGGTAGCCGGAGTCGACGCGGACGACCTCGCCGGTCGGCTCCTCCCAGACGGTGATCGTGCCCGGGCTGGGCAGGAAGCGCTTCGGGTCCTCGGCGTACACGCGGAACTCGATGGCGTGGCCCCGCGGCTGGACGGAGGTGAAGGACACCGGCTCGCCGGCCGCGATCAGCAACTGCTGTTCGACCAGGTCCAGGCCGGTGACGAGCTCGGTGATCGGGTGCTCGACCTGGAGACGGGTGTTCATCTCCAAGAACACGAAGTCCTGCGCGACCGGGTCGACCAGGCACTCGACCGTGCCGGCACCGCGGTAGCCGACGGCCTCACCGGCGCGTACGGCGGCGGCGAGCATGCGGGCCCGCAGCTCCGGGCCGACGGCGGGCGACGGGGTCTCCTCGACGATCTTCTGGTGCCGGCGCTGCACGGAGCAGTCGCGCTCCCCCAGGGCCACGACCGTGCCGTCGGCCAGGCCGAGGATCTGCACCTCGACGTGCCGGGCGCGCTCGATGTACCGCTCCAGCAGGATGTCCGGGTTGCCGAAGAACCGCTCGGCGCGCGTGCGGGCCGTGTCGTACGCCTTGCGCAGCTCGGCCTCGTCGCGGGCGACGCTCATCCCGATGCCGCCGCCCCCGCCGGCCGCCTTGACCATGACCGGGTAGCCGATGCCCGCGGCCGCCGCCGCGTCGGCGTCGGGGACGGGCTCGCGGGTGCCGGACGCGACGGGGACGCCCGCCTTCTCCATGAGGTTCCGCGCGTTGATCTTGTCGCCCATCGCGGCGATCGCCTCGGGCGGCGGGCCGATCCACACCAGTCCCTCGTCGATCACCCGCTCGGCGAACGCGGCGTTCTCCGCGAGGAAGCCGTAGCCGGGGTGGATCGCCTGCGCGTTGGTGCGCTTGGCCGCCTCCATCACCGCGTCCACGTCGAGGTAGCTCTGGGCCGGCTGGGCGGGCCCGATGAGGATCGCCTCGTCCGCCTCATCGACGTACGGCAGATCCGCGTCGGCCTCCGAGTACACCGCGATGGCCTTGATCCCAAGGGCACGCACCGTACGGATCACCCGACGGGCGATCTCTCCGCGGTTGGCCACCAATACGGACTCGAACACCGATCCTCCTTATTCGCACTCAGCCCAGCGAGAATAACCACGCGATGCCCGATGTACCGTCGCGCGCGGCGACAAAAACCCGTGGGGTCGACTTGTCACCGCATGCGGTCGACAGCGTGGCCGAGCGCCTCGATCACCGTGGGGTCGTACTCCGCCGCCGAGTCGAGGCGCAGCCGCTCCAGCACGGCCGCCGACCGGTCGCGGTCGGCCGAGTCACCGACGAGATCATCGTAGGCGTTCGCCACCTTGATGACACGGCTCGCGAGGGGTGGCGCCGAACCGTCGCTCACGCGGTACGGGTCGGACTGGCGGCGCACGATCTCGGCGACCTCGTCCAGCACGCCGGTCTTGGTGATCACGCCCGCGCCGAGCTCGGCGATGCGGCGCTGCTCCTGGGGGGAGGCGAGGACGGTCGCGCCGCCGGGGATCGGGTCGCGCAGCGAGAGCTGCCCGATGTCGTGCATCAGCGCGGCGTACTCCAGCTCGAGGAGTGCTTCCTCGGTCATGCCGAGCTCTCGGCCCATCGCGACGGCGAGCCGGCTGACGCGCCGGGAGTGCCCCGCCTCGACGTACCCGCCGACCTCGGTGACCTGGGACAGGGCACGGACGGTCTGCAGGTAGGTCGCCCGGATCCCGGCGAACCGCCGGAACGCCACCTGCGTGACGAGGATCGGCGCGGTGAAGACGAGCAGCGCGGCCGGGCCCATGACGAACGTGCTGACCGCGAGGAGCATGCCCGTCGCGCCCGAGGCGGCGCACAGCGGCCCCATGGCCCGGATCTCGTCGCCGAGCGCGATGCCGAACCGCGCGCGCACCGCCTCCGCCCGGATCACCGCCGCGACGCTGATGTCGACGACGCACGACAGGATCACGGTCAGCACCATCACGGTGATGAGCGCCGGCCAGTACTCGCGCAGCGAGGAGTCCATGATCGGCCGGAAGATGAAGGCCACCACCGAGGGGGTGAGGATCCGCCGGGCCAGCGCGTCTAGCCGGGGAATCCGGCCGACCGCGATGTGCGGCAGCGCGCCGGCGAGGGTCCCGCAGGCGGTGACGGTCACGACCTGGAAGGCCGAGTGGACGGCGGACTCGGCGCCGACCTTCAGCAGGAGCGCGTATCCGAGCGCGCCCGCGCTGGCGATCGGCGCGACCTCGCGGTTGCCGGGCACGAGCATGCGCAGCAACTCGCCCACCGCGATCAACGCGCCGAACAGCACGGCGGTGCGGGAGTCGACGACGCCGACCGCGGCGACCTGGGTGACCGAGCCGATGACGAGCAGTCCCGTCACCGCGATCAGCAGGAGCTGCGCGGAGTCCAGCGCCTGGCCGACGGCGCGTCGGCGCGCGGGCGCCGGCGCGCTCATGGGCGCCTCCTCATGTGGGGCCTCCCGCTCGAAACCGCATCCCGTACGCGGGCGCCATCCCGCACCGCACCCCGTGCGCGGGCGCCGGCGCGCACCGCGTCCTTTACGCGGGCGCCGGCGCGCACCGCGTCCCGTACGCGGGCGCCGGCCCGCGCGGCCGTGCGCTCCGGCGCGGGGCGCCGCCCGGTCACGAGCGGACGCCTTCACCCGCGACGCGCAGCGGCACGCTGGGGTCGTCGTGGTCCTGTTGGGCCGTCTCCTCGCCCTCGGGCGGGGCGACGGGATCGGGCCGGTTCCAGCCGTCGCGCTCGACCGCGGTGACGAACGCCTCGACCAGCGCGGGATCGAAGTGGGTGCCCGCGCAGCGCCGCAGCTCGGTCATGCCGGCCTCGAGGGACATGGCCGGGCGGTAGGACCGGGTGGAGGTCATCGAGTCGAACGCGTCCGCGACCGAGATCACCCGGGCGAACTCGGGGATCTCCGACCCGGCCAGGCCCATGGGGTACCCGGTGCCGTCCATCCGCTCGTGGTGGTGCATGATCCCCGCCAGGGCCTCGTCGAGGAAGCCGATGTCACGGACGATCTCCAGGCCCCGCATCGGGTGCAACTGGATGGCGGCGAACTCCTCCTCCGACAGGGCGCCGGACTTCTGCAGCACCTTCGTCGGCACGCCGAGCTTGCCGACGTCGTGCAGCATGCCGGCGTACCGGACCGCGCCGACCCGGTCGGGTCGCATCCCGATCTCCTTGGCGATCATCGACGCGCCGCGGGAGACCCGCTCGCTGTGGCCGCGCGTGTAGTAGTCCTTGGTCTCCACCGCCTGGCACAGCGCCGCGATCGTGGCGGCCTGGGCCTCCTGCTGGGCCTGGGTCTGCTCCAGGGCCCACCGGGCGATGAACATCGGCAGCAGCACCAGCACCGCGGAGAAGGGGCCGACGACCCCCCACGGCGCGGCGATCAGCAGGCCGAACATGCCGTACGCGAGCTGACCGATGGCGAGCTGGCCGACGGGTCCCCAGCGGAACCCCCACATGGGCGCCTGCCTGGTCAGCACGAGGATGATGGCGATCAGGCCGAGGTTCACGGCGACGTAGGTGGCCAGCGCCGCGACGTAGGGCGGGATGATGCCGGGGAACGATCCGTCGGACGGCTTGCCGACCGTGCCTCCGGTCGCCCGGTAGACCACGCCGGCGAGGTATCCGGAGAGGGCGAACTGCGCGCCGTTGAAGACCCTCTTGACGAGGGCGACGTCGCGTCGGCCGGTGACGACGGCCGAGGCGCCCACCAGAGCGGCGCCGACGGGCCCGAGGAGCACGACCGAGGCCAGGCCGGCCGAGTAGCTCAGCGAGACGCGGGCGCTGGCGCTGCTGAGCAGCGCCGGCACCGACTCGCAGATCACGGAGAGCACCGCAAGCACCGCGAGCGTCGTCCAGTGGATGTGGTGGAACGACGAGAGAGCGATGCATGAGGTGCCGAGCGCGACGACCGTACAGACGTAAGCCCATGCGGCCAGGGGTAGTCCACGCAATGCCGCCCCCACGAGGTAATGGGCTAAGCCCAGGACACGCCTACTCGCATGTGTTTCTGCCTCCCCTGTCGCGCCTGGGCACCTGGACGGTGCGGCGGCCCGGCTACGACTCGACGATGCCCGAATGATCGGGGGTAAGCCTAACCCGAGTGTGACAGGTCACGCAGACGCCCGCGGAAACGTGAGCAAAGCGTGAACCAATCGTCACCTACGGTCCTGATCCGCCTTACTCGGTCAGTGAGGAGCGGACCTGCTCGATGCGCCCCATGACCTTCGACCGCAGGTCCGGCGGCACGGGGTCGCACCCGCACGACTTGTGCACGAGCTTCTTCACGGCCTCCTCGAGGCCGTACTCCCGGAGACAGGGCCCGCACTCGTCCAGGTGCTGCCGGATGTCGGAGCAGCCGCCCTGGTCCAGCTCGCCGTCGAGATAGTCGTAGATACGGCCCAGCACCTCAGAGCACGGAGTCTCGTGCGGCCTACCGCAGCTCATGACTGGTCCTCCCTACGCTGTCCGCCGTTCGCGCGGGCGAGGCCGTGCTCACGCGCGTAGTCCTCGAGCATCGAGCGCAGCTGACGCCTACCGCGATGCAGCCGGGACATCACCGTACCGATCGGAGTGCCCATAATGTCGGCGATCTCCTTGTACGAGAAGCCCTCCACGTCGGCGAAGTAGACCGCCATGCGGAAGTCCTCGGGCAGCGCCTGCAGGGCCGTCTTGACGTCGGAGTCGGGCAGGTGCTCGAGCGCCTCGGCCTCCGCGGACTTCAGCCCGCTCGAGGTGTGGGACTCGGCCCGCGCGAGCTGCCAGTCCTCGATCTCCTCGGCGGCGGACTGCTTGGGCTCCCGCTGTTTCTTGCGGTAGGAGTTGATGAACGTGTTGGTGAGGATCCGGTAGAGCCAGGCCTTGAGGTTCGTGCCCTCCTGGAACTGATGGAAGGACCCGAACGCCTTCGCGAAGGTCTCTTGAACCAGGTCCTCGGCATCGGCCGGGTTCCGCGTCATCCGCAGCGCGGCCGAGTAGAGCTGGTCCAGGAACGGCAGCACGTCGCGCTCGAAGCGCCTGGTCCGCTCCTCCAGTGTCTCCACTGCCTCGGGAACCTGACCCACCTCCTCCATCCGGCCGACGTCGGCATCGGAACCGTACGCACCAGACGATAGCGGGTCCGCCGGCGACGCCTGCCGACGGTCCGCGAGCAGAAGGCTCATCATCACCTCGAACTAATCCATGTCACCGACCGTTATGACGCAGTGCAACACCTCGCATGGCCGCGGGATTCCCGGGAAAGAGGAATGCTCGGTCACCAGTGACAACGGGTGAAGCGATGCCCTCGACAGGGAAGGATTGGGATAAATGCATCCCCGAGGAGCCGCCGTGCTGTCGATTCCGGCGAAGCATCCCGCTGTCGGCGAGTCCGAGTCGCTTGCGAGCTACTGGACCTTCTACTGGGCCGTCGCCGCCGCCCAGCTCTCCCGCTGGCTTCCGCACCGACCGTCCCGCGTGCTCGATCTGTCGGGCCCGCAGGCACGCTGCGCGCCGCAGGCGGCCGCGGCGGGCCACACGGTCGTCGAGGTCCGGGAGACACCGCGCAGCGGGCCGCACTCACGGCGGGTACGGCCGGTGGTGGCCGATCCCGCCTCGCTCGGGTTCCTCGCCGACGGCTCCTTCGACGCCGTGGTCGCCGAGGGCCGGGTCCTCTCCCGGCATCTCGTCACCGAGAACGTCGTGGCGGAGATCTCGCGGGTGCTCCGGCCGGGCGGCCGGGTGCTCATGTGCGTCGACTCGCTCGTGCTCGGCATGGCCATCCTCGCCGAGCAGAACTTCTGGGCGCACCTGTCGGACGTGCCCCGCTCCGAGGTCGTTCTGGTGCCCTGGCCGGACGGCTCGATCACCCGCTGCTTCGGCGCCGAGCAACTGCGCGAGCTGCTCACCGACAGCGGGCTGGAGCTGGAGTGGATCAGGCCGCGGACGACCCTGTCGCCCTCGACGGTCGAGCACGTCCTGAGCACGAGCCCGCAGGCGCTCCCGCGGCTGGTCCGCGCGGAGCTGACGGCGCCGCTCGGCGACGAGCCGGTCGGCATCCACCTGGTGGCGAGCGCGATCAAGAGCTTCTGACGGCCCGCGCGGGGTACGGGCACCCGATTCTCCGGGCGGCTCGTACCCGCGCGGACCCTGAGGGAAGTCTCAGCGCCGGAAGCGGTCGTGCTTGGCCTGGCAGGTGACGCAGCGGGCGGCGGCGGGCCGTGCCTCCAGCCGTCCCTCCGGGACCGGCCGGCCGCAGTCGACGCACTTGCCGTACGTGCCCGCCCGGGCACGGGCGAGGGCGGCCAGCACCTCGGCGCGCTCGCGGCGCATGGCGTCCAGCGCGGCCTCCGCCCGGTCGGTGGCGGACAGGCTCGCGCCGGCGTCGGCGGTGTGCTGGTCGGCCTCCGGGTGTTCGCTCCGTAGGACGGCGATCGCCTGATCGAGATCGGCGAGCATGTCCTCCAGGCGCCTCTGCGCCGTGTCCACGACCATGCGTACCTCCCGGCGAGGCGGTCAGAACAGCGTGGGGGTCTCGCCTGGAGAGATACCCAGATCGGGCAGTGGTTTGACCAGTTCAGGCCCGTTATTTCGGACTTTGTTCACTGCCGTGGAGACGGGATACGCCTCCAGCCGGCCGGCGGCGGCCGGCACCAGCAGGGACCGGACCTCCTCTGGGGCGGTCAGCTCCGGGTCGAGCCACGCGCCGAACCGCTCCGGCTCGACCAGCATCGGCATCCTCTCGTGGATGCGGCCCACGTCGTCGCTCGCCTCCGTGGTGATGACCGTGCAGCTCAGCAGCCACTCCTCCTCGGGCGCCTCTTTCGATGGACGCCAGACCTCGTAGAGGCCGGCCATCGCGAGCATGCTCCCGTCGGAGGGCCGGATGAAGAACGGCTGCTTGCCGCCCTCCTCACGCGTGTACCACTCGTAGTAGCCGTCGGCGGGCAGCAGGCAGCGGCGCCGGGCGAAGGCGCGCCGGAAGGCGGGTTTCTCGTGCACCGTCTCGACCCGCGCGTTGATCATCCGGGAGCCGATCGCCGGATCCTTCGCCCAGGACGGCACCAGGCCCCACCGCGCCACGTGGAGCTCGCGGACGTCCCGCGTCAGGATCATCGGCACCGGCTTGGTCGGCGCGACGTTGTAGTCGGGTTCGAGCGCATCCGTCGTGTCGCGCTCGACGTCGAAGGCGTCGATGATCTCCTGGCGCCCGCGCGCCGTGGAATACCGCCCGCACATGGCTCCCGCGTCCCCTTCCGGCCCGTACGGCGCACCGCGCGCCGGACGCGCCAAGCTTGCCAAAGAGGTGGGCTTGGTCGCGCGTACGGTGGGCATGACGGGTGTCATGCAACCCATCAGGACTCTCGCTCGTCCCCTCATGGCGGCGCCGTTCGTCGTGACGGGCATCGAGACGCTGCGCGATCCCGGCGCCCGCGCCGAGAAGATCGCCCCCGTGATCAAACCCCTCGCCGACCGTGTGTCCTGGCTCCCCACCAAGGACCCCGAGTCGCTCGTACGGTTGCAGGGGGCGCTGTCCCTGGGCACCGGCGCCCTGCTGGCGCTCGGCCGGTTCCAGCGGCTGTCGACGCTCGTCCTCGCCGGCCAGCTGGTCCCCAGCCTCCTGGCCGAGCACCGGTTCTGGGCGGAGGACGACCCGGAGCGGCGTGCCTCGGAGCGGTCCCAGTTCTTCAAGACCGCCGGGCTGTTCGGGGCGCTGCTCGTCGCCGCGTCCGCGCCGAGCAAGTACCGCCCGATCAAGGCGGCCCGCGCGGGCGCGCACGAGGCGAAGCTGCAGGCGGCGCTCGCCCGGTCGGAGGCGAGCCGCAAGGCCGAGCGTGCGCGGCGCAAGGCCGCCAAGCGCGTGACGAACACCCGCAAGAAGGCCGCGGCGAAGGTCGGCCACTGACATCGGTCACCGCCGGGGCCGCCGCAGCGCCTTCGTACGCCCGCGACGGTCAGATCTCCAGGACCTCGTCGACGTGGCGGAGGATCGGCGCGGCCCCCGGCAGGACCGTACGGTGCATGATCAGCAGGAGCGTACGGCCGTCGGCCGCGGCGATCAGCTCGGCCAGCGCCGCGTCCGCGGCGCCCGATTCGGTCTCGTCCGGGCCGGTGTCCGGCTCGTCGAGGATGAGGATCGGCAGGTCGGCCAGGAGGGCGCGGGCCAGGGCGATCCGGCGGCGCCCGGCGCCGACGACCACGCTCTGATCGTCCACGCGGGTGTCGGGCGGCAGGTCGACCCCCGCCTCGGCGAGTGCGCGGGCGACGTCCTCGTCCGTGGCGTCCGGACGGGCGACCCGGACGTTCTCGGCGATCGTCGTGTCGAAGAGGTGGGCGTCGTGCGCGCACAGCCCGATGACCCCCCGGACGTCCTCGTCGGCGAGATCGCGGAGCTGCACGTCGTTCAGCGTGGCGACGCCCTGGTAGTCGAGGAATCCCAACAGCACCGCCGCCAGCGCCGAGGCGCCCACGCGGCTGCGGCCCAGCAGCGCCACCCGGCGGCCCTGCGGCAACAAAAGGTCCGTGTCGCCGAAGCCGATGACCTCACCGCCGGGCCACCGCGTCCGCAGGTCGGCGAGCCGCAGTTCGTACGGTCCCGGGGGAAGCGGCACCGATCGCCGTCCTGCCGCAGGCGTGTCCGGGCCGGCCGGCGCACGCCGGGCCCGGCGTCGTGACCGTGGCGAAGCGTCCACAGTGCTCCTGTCGATTGGTCGCTCAGCCCTCGGCTCAATGGTCGCGTGAGCTTCGTCGTTCGTTCGATCCGGCTGCCGTCAACATAACGACCGGTCAGAGCCGGCCGCCGGGGGATCTACCGGCGCATTCACCTTCCACGACGGTCTCGGCACCGGCGTTTTACCCGCCGTTCGCCACGGCCGCGACCGGTACCCTTCAGTCATGCATCCTCTGTGGTCCGCACCCGCCGCCGACGGGCCGGTCGACGCCGTCGTCGCGCTGCCGGGGTCCAAGTCGATGACCAACCGCGCGCTCGTCCTCGCGGCGCTGGCCGACGAGCCCTCGCTGATCCGGCGCCCCCTGCGCAGCCGCGACACCCTCCTCATGGCGGGCGCCCTGCGCACGCTGGGCGTGGCCGTCGACGAGGCGGCCGAGGGCGCCTGGCGCGTCACTCCGGATGAGCTGCGCGGCCCGGCGACGCTCGACGTCGGGCTCGCCGGCACGGTGATGCGGTTCGTCCCCCCGGTCGCGGCACTGGCGACCGGCGCGATCGCCTTCGACGGCGACCCGCACGCCCGGAAGCGGCCGATGGGCCCCATCCTGGCCGCCCTGCGCGCGCTCGGTGTGGACGTGGAGGGTGACGCGCTTCCGTTCACCGTGGGTGGCACCGGCGCGGTGCCCGGCGGTTCGGTGACGATCGACGCCTCGGGTTCGTCGCAGTTCGTCTCCGGCCTGCTGCTGGCCGCCCCGCGCTACGCCAAGGGGATCGAGGTCCGCCACGAGGGGCCGCCCGTGCCGTCGGCGGCGCACCTGGCGATGACCATGCGGATGCTGGCCGACGTGGGCGTCTCCGTCGAGAGCGGCCCGGACGTCTGGCGGGTCCACCCGGGCGGCGTGCGCGGCGGCGAGGTCGACATCGAGCCGGACCTGTCGAACGCCGCGCCGTTCCTCGCGGCCGCCCTGGTCACCGGCGGCCGGGTGACGGTCCGCGGCTGGCCTGCGGAGACGACCCAGCCCGGTGACGCCCTGCGCCACCTGCTGACCGACATGGGCGGCTCGGCGACGTACGACGCGGGCGACCTCACCGTGCGTGGCGGCGGCGCGATCCACGGCATCGACGTCGACCTCGGCGACGTCAACGAGCTCACCTGCGTGATCGCGGCCCTCGCCGCCCTGGCCGATGGACCGTCCCGGCTGCGCGGCATCGCCCACATGCGCGGCCACGAGACCGACCGGCTCGCCGCGCTGACCGCGGAGATCAACGGGCTCGGCGGTGACGTGCGCGAGCTGCCCGACGGCCTGGAGATCCGGCCCAAGCCGTTGCGCGGCGGTGTCTTCCACACCTACGACGACCACCGCATGGTGATGGCCGGGGCGGTCCTCGGCCTGGCCGTGCCCGACGTCGAGGTGGAGAACCTCCCGACCGTCGGCAAGACGCTCCCCGAATTCGGCGAGCTCTGGACGGAGATGCTCCGGTAACCCATGGCGCGCGACTGGGGGAGACTCGACGAGGACGACGTTCGGGTGCGCCCGGGCCGCGGCTCCCGGCCGCGTACCCGCCGACGCCCGGCGCACGAGGACGCCGTCGGCGGTTTCGTGATCGCGGTGGACCGCGGCCGCTACACCTGCCTTGTCGGCGGCGACGGCACCGGTCGCGCCACCCGGAAGAAGGGCGACGGCCAGCGGACGGTCACCGCGATGCGCGCCCGCGAGCTCGGCCGCAAGAGCGTCGTCGTCGGTGATCGCGTGCGGCTGGTCGGCGACGTGTCCGGCCACGCCGACACCCTCGCACGGGTCGTCCGCATCGAGCCCCGCACCTCCACCCTGCGCCGGACCGCCGACGACACCGACCCGGTCGAGCGCGTGATCGTCGCAAACGCCGACCAGCTCGTCATCGTGACCGCGCTCGCGGATCCGCCGCCGCGCCCGGGGATGATCGACCGGTGCCTGGTCGCCGCCTACGACGCGGGCCTGGAGCCGCTGCTGTGCCTGACCAAGGCCGACCTCGCGGCACCGGATCCGCTGCTGGAGACGTACGCGCCGCTGGGCATCCCGTACGTCGTCACGCGCAAGGACGAGCCGGTCGACCACCTGGACGAGCGCCTGGCCGGGCGGCTGAGCGTGCTGGTCGGGCACTCGGGCGTCGGCAAGTCGACCCTGGTGAACGCCCTGGTCCCCGACGCCGAGCGCGCCGTCAGCGAGGTGAACCCGGTGACCGGGCGCGGCCGGCACACGTCGTCGTCGGCGGTCGCGCTGGAGCTGCCCGCCGCGGACGGCTGGATCATCGACACCCCGGGCGTGCGCAGCTTCGGCCTGGCCCACGTCACGCCCGATGACATCCTGGGCGCCTTCCCCGACCTGCTCGAGGGCGCCGCGGAGTGCCCGCCGCACTGCACGCACCTCCAGGACGACTGCGCCCTCGACGCGTGGGCCGCGGCGGGGCACGCCGACGCGGCCCGCCTCGACTCGCTGCGCCGCCTGCTCGCGGCCCGCGAGGGCGACGACACCGACTGACCCGGCTCCGGCCACGCCTGCGGCCCCCCACGCCCACCGTTCCTGGGTCCGGCAGGACCACCCTGAAAAGGGGGGTCTCCCGGATACTGGACGGCATGGACAAGCGAGCCGAGCTGACGGAGTTCCTGCGCACCCGGCGGGCGCGCCTGCAGCCCGAGGATGTCGGGCTGCACCCGTACGGCGGCCGCCGGCGGGTTCCGGGGCTCCGCAGGGAAGAGCTGGCGCAGCTCGCCGGGGTGAGCGTCGACTACTACGTTCGCCTCGAACAGGGCCGGGCCGTCAACGTCTCGGAGGAGATCCTCGAGGCCGTGGCCCGGGCTCTCCGGCTGGACGACGACGAGCGCGCGTACCTGCGCAACCTCGCCAAGCCCACGCGTTCCCGGCGGCGGCCGCCGCGGACCGAGCGCGTACGGCCCGGGGTCCGGCGGCTGGTCGACATGGCCGGAGACGTCCCCGCGTACGTCGTCGGGCGGCGCTGTGACGTCCTGGCGTGGAACCGCCTGGCGGCGGCGCTGTTCACCGACTTCGACGCGCTCACACCGCAGCAGCGCAACTGGGCCCGGTTGATCTTCTTCAACGAGGACGTTCAGGCGGTCTTCGACGACTGGACGGTGAAGGCGCGGGAGACCGTCGCCTACCTGCGGCTGAAGGCCGGGGAGCACCCCGACGATCCGGAGCTGGCGGCCCTCGTCGGCGAGCTGTCCGTCAAGAGCGAGGACTTCCGCCGCTGGTGGGCCGACCACAACGTCAAGGACAAGAGCAACGGCCGCAAGGTCCTGCACCATCCGCTGGTCGGCGACCTCGTCCTGGACTACGAGTCGCTGCGGCTGCCGGACGATCCGGACCAGGTCCTCATCACCTACACCGTGGAGGCGAACTCTCCGTCGGAGACGAACCTGCGCCTCCTGGCCTCCTGGAACACCGAGGCGCCGGTCGCGTGACCAGGCCCGGCGCCCCGCCGGCCCGATCCGCCTCGCCGGCGGACGGCCGTCGGCCGGTCGCCGCGCGCCGAGCCGGCGGGTGCCCGTCGACCGGCCGCCACGGGTCGAGCCGCCGCGGGTCAGGTCGTCGCGGGTCAGGTCGTCTGCCGGAGGCCGAGCTCGTCGATGCGGGCCAGTAGGTCGGCGGGGTCGGCGTACACGCGGAAGGCGCCCGTCCGCTCGAGCTCTTCACGGCCGTAGCCGCCGGACTGCAGGCCGATCCCCAGGGCCCCGGCGCGGCGTGCCGCGAGGAGGTCCCACACGCTGTCACCGACCACCATGGCGTGCCGCGGATCGACCCCGACGAGGGCGGCCGCGGCGAGGAACAGGTCCGGGTCGGGCTTGGCGAACCGCACCATGTCCCGAGTGATCATCGGCGTGTCCGACGGCAGCCCGAGCATTCCCAGCGCCGTGTGCGCCGTCTCCATCCGGCCGCTCGTCGCGATGGCCCACGGCACGCCGCGATCGGTGAGGAAGCCCAGGAGGTCGGCCGCGCCCGGCAGCGCTCGTACGGAGTCGACCTGGTCGAGGTAGGCACGGGCGTGCAGGCTCTGCAGCTCCTCGATCTCCGCGGCGGTCAATGACACGCCCGTCTCGCGCAGCAGCGCCGACACGAACAGACCACCGCTCATGCCGATGCGCCGATGGATCCGCCACACCGACAGGTCGATCCCCACGACCGTCAACGCGTTACGCCAAGCGATCACATGCTGGTACACGCTGTCGATGAGAGTTCCGTCAAGATCGAACAGCAGCGCCGGCGTCGGAGGTTCGGGCATCGGCCGGGACTCGGAAGATATTAGGGTGTTCACGCCGTCTAGTGTCTCTGCCACGGGCGCTGTCGCGATACCGTTGCCCTTCGTGGCGGACTATTCGGATGACCTGCGGCTGGCACACGTCATGGCGGACGCGGCCGACGACGTCGCCACGCGACGGTTCCGGGCCCTTGACCTGCGTGTCGAGACCAAGCCCGACCTCACCCCGGTGACCGACGCCGACCGGCTCGTCGAGGAGTCACTGCGCAACACGCTGAAGCGGGCCCGGCCGCGGGACGCCATCCACGGCGAGGAGTACGGGCGCACCGGCTACGGCCCGCGCTGCTGGGTCATCGACCCGATCGACGCGACCAAGAACTACGTGCGCGGCGTGCCCGTCTGGGCCACGCTGATCGCCCTCATGGAGGGCGACGAGGTCGTCGTCGGGCTGGTGTCCGCTCCCGCGCTGAACCGCCGCTGGTGGGCCGCTCGGGGCGGCGGCGCCTGGACCGGCCGCAGCCTCGCCAAGGCCACCCGCTGCCGCGTGTCGGGCGTCACGGAGCTGGAGGACGCGTCGTTCTCCTACTCGAGCCTGACCGGCTGGGAGGAGCAGGGCCGCCTCGACAAGTTCCTCGACCTGGGCCGCACGGTGTGGCGCACTCGGGCGTACGGCGACTTCTGGTCGCACGTGATGGTCGCCGAGGGCGTCGTGGACGCCTCGGCCGAGCCCGAGGTCTCCCTGTGGGACGTCGCGGCCGTGCAGATCATCGTCGAGGAGGCGGGCGGGATCTTCACCGACCTGTCCGGCGTGCCCAGCCCGGACGGCGGCAGCGTCGTCTGCAGCAACGGCCTGCTGCACGCCAAGCTCCTCGAGCAGCTGGGCGGCGGCCCGCTCACCCTCCGGGTCTGAGTCACCCGGAGGAGTTCCCGGGGCGTACAGCGGCCGCGTAAGCGCGTTACGGCGCCGCGTGAGCGCCTCTGAGGGCCTCCCGACGCCATGTGGGATACCTGGACCAGGTCGGCGCAGGTCGATTCCTCGACGGGCCCTCCGGAGTCCGGCCGCCTCGCGCGGCACCCTCCCGGTGACCGGCCGCCGCCGTACGGCCATGTCATCGAGGAAGAGAAGATATATCGCGGATTCCGGAACACCGGTCGCCGTGGTAGTCGTTCTTCTAGGCGAAGTCCTCGGAACGGAGGCTGTCGTGGGACGCACCGGATATGTCGTAGGCGGAGTGGCCGTGGCGCTGATCGCCTGGTGGCTGCTGCCCGGATGGGTGACCCTTTTGATCGTGCTCGGCCTCATCGCCGCGCCGGTCGCCGGCTACCTGATGCTCGACCCGTCCCAGCGACGGCGGCTGCGCGGGCAGGCCCGCAAGCGGCTCGGAAGCTGAGCGACCGTCCCGGTCGCGACGGATGCCATTGCCGGCGGTCGGCCCCGGCGGCCGAGACGCCGGCCGGCCGCCGGAACGGAGCGCTCCTGACCGCGAATGCGGTCAGGGACGCGATGCACGCTGAGGCGATTGCTCGATGCCGGTCAGCGCGCGAAACGCTCGTCGAGGCCCTCGCGCATGTCCTCTGGCAGATCGTGTTTGCCCGCCTTGATGCGGTCGAGAAAATCACGCCATGCGCTCACGCTGAAGAACAGTTTCGGACCGTCAGGATCCTTGCTGTCGCGAACCGCGATGACGCGCTCGCCCTGGCCCTCGTTGGACACCACGCACCTCAGTTCCCCGGGCGGTCGGATGACCGCTGACGCACCGCCTGCTGAACGGCACATCCAAAACCTAGCAGGCACCGCCCGTATCGAACCCGCTCTTCCCAGTTCCGGACCAGCCCGAAAGGCTGAATCCAGCAGGCCGCCTGACACGGTGTGCGGAAGATCGTAAAAGCCCGCCGCGGGCCGGCGCGAAGAAGCACGCGCACCAGCGAGTAGGCCGCCGAAGCAAGAAGACCGCCGTTCATGCCCTGAACGCAGGAAAGCCCGCCAGAAACCTGGCGGGCTTTCCTGATCTATGTAAGTGTCCGGCGGCGTCCTACTCTCCCACACCGTCTCCAGTGCAG
>NZ_JBFAUM010000017.1:0-63657 GCF_040679195.1 Actinoallomurus sp. NPDC052308
TCGGCATCGGCGGCGACAACAGTAAGGGCTCCGCCGGCACCTTCTACGAAGGCGTGATGACCTCCGGCTACCCCTCGGACGCCACCGAGGTCGGCGGGACCGCCGACCACCCGGGCGCCCCGGGAGAGCAGTGCGACCAGCCCCCGCCGAGTGATCGCCTGTTCATCGACCACGAACACGCCTGTCACGCCCCCGACATCCGGTCGCCGTCGGTTCCGACTGCGGTCGGTCGTTCAGAGGTTCGCCAACTGGTCGAACCTGGCCACCAGGATCAACTGCTTGACCCACAGGTTGGGCGCCCAGTTGTTGATCCAGTCCGGGTTGTTCGGGTCGCTGAGGTCGGCACCGTAGGTCTTCAGGACGTCGTAGCCGTGGTTCATGCAGTTGTTGCCCCACAGGTAGTAGCCGCGACTCTTGTTGGCCTGGCCCTGCAGGTCGGCGGCGTGCACGGAGCTGTTCGAAGTGTTCTTGCAGGTGTACTGCTTGTAGTACCCGTCGGGATGCTCGCCGGATTTGGCGTTCCGGAAGGCGTCCTTGACCTTCTGCCAGGTGCCGTTGTCCTCCCAGGCCCCGTTGTTCTGGCCGGGATTGATCTTCTTGGAGTTCGGTCCGCCCTCCTCGCCCGGCTGGCCCTCGGTCGCGCCGAAGAACCAGTGGTCCTTGGGCGGCTCCTGAAAGGCCCAGCCGACGTGGCCGGCGCCCTTGGCCCCCTTGGGAGCGACGAAGACGCAGACGCGGCCGGCTCCGAGGGCGTGGGCGGGCGAGGTCGAGGTGAGGGTGACGCCCGCGGCGAGAACGGCCGGGGCGATGGCCAGGGTGAGCTTTCGCATGACCTTCATCTGCCGGCTCCGTTCAGGGCTGGGTGATCTGCCAGTTCTGGATCTGGATGACCCCGCAGCCCAGGGCCAGCTCTCCCCAGCCGTGGGTGACGGTGCTGGCGTGGCGTTCGATGCCCGGCCAGCACCAGATGTGCAGGGTCCAGGCACCGTCGCCGGAGCAGTAACCGTGAATCCGGTTGTCGTGCTCGTACTGGGCGTTGCAGTCCAGGCTCGCCGCCTTGGCGGGCGTGGCGGCCTGCGCGGGGGTCGCCGCGGCGAGCGCTGTCAGCGCCATCCCGGCGAGCGCGCCGGCGAGTGCTGTTCTGGTGCGCATCCGATCTCTCCTCGGGTGACCGGCGGGGCGGTGCGCCCCGCCGTACGTCCGACTCTGCGGGAGAGACGTTGAGGAAACCTTTGATCGATCTTGCCGTGGTCCTCAACAAAGCGGTCGGGTACGGTCAGAGCGGCTGTCCGGAGGAGGGGCCGTCGCGGCGCCGCCGGCCGTGGTGGAGGGTGTCCGTGGAGTTCCAGGTTCTCGGCGCGGTCCGGGCGTACGCCGCGGGACGCCCCTTGGATCTCGGGCATCCGCGACAGCGGTGCGTCCTCGCCGGGTTAATCCTCGAGCCGGGCGTCGTCCAGCCGACCGAGCGCCTGATCCGGCTGGTCTGGGGGGAGAGTCCGCCCGATTCCGCGCGCAACGTGCTGTACGGCTACGTCTCACGGCTGAAGAAGCTCCTCGGCGCGCACGGTGTCACGCTGGCGCGCGACACCGGCGGATACGTTCTCGACGTCCCCCGCCACGCGGTCGATCTGCACCGCTTCCGCGCCTTCGTGGCCGACGCCCGGCGGGCCGACGACCGCTCCACCGCGTCGGCGCTGCTCCGCGAGGCGTTCGGGCTGTGGCACGGCACGCCGTTCGCCGACCTGTCCAGCGAACGTCTGGGCAACGTCCGTGCGGCCATCGAACAGGAGCGGCTCGAGGCGCTGCGGCTGTGTCACGCGATCGAGCTGGACCTGGGCCACCACGCCGAACTCCTCGGTGACCTGCGGGAACTGACCGATGACCACCCGTTCGACGAGACCGCCGCCGGCCACCTGATGCTGGCGTTGTACCGCTGCGGTCGGCAGGCCGACGCCCTCGCGGCGTACGAGAGGATCCAGCGGGCGCTCGCGGACGAGCTCGGCGCCGATCCGGCCCCCGAACTACGGGAGCTGCACCAGCGGATCCTCCGGCACGACCCGAATCTCGCGCCGGCCGCCGTACGGACCGGCTCCGGCGGTGCGCGGCACGTACGGCGGCCGGCGCAGCTGCCGCACGGCGTGCACGGCTTCATCGGCCGGGACGCGGAGCTGCGGCGCCTCGGCGCGCTGGCGGAACGCCCGGCGGACGAGGACGGCCCGGGCATGGTGCTGACCGGTGTCACCGGCACGGCGGGGGTGGGCAAGACCTCCCTGGTCGTGCACTGGGCCCAGCGGACGGCCGACCTCTTCCCCGACGGCCAGCTCTTCGCCGACCTGCGCGGGTACGACGCCGAGCAGGCACCGCTCCCGCCAGCCGACGTGCTCGGGCAGTTTCTGCGGGCGCTCGGCGTGCCGTCGAAGGACATCCCCGCCGACATCGGGGAGCGCGCGGGACTCTACCGGTCGGTGCTCGGCGGCCGCCGCGTCCTCGTCGTGCTCGACAACGCCGCGACGTCCGACCAGGTGCGGCCCCTCCTGCCGGGCGGCCGGTCCTGCATGACGGTCTTCACCAGCCGCAGGCGACTGTCCGGGCTGGTCGCCAGGAACGGCGCGCACGAGATCACACTCGACGTGCTGGACCGCCGCGAGTCGCTCGAACTGCTCACGGGACTGGTCGGTGAGCGGCGCGTGAACGACGAGCCAGAGGCCGCGGATCAGGTGGTGTCCCACTGCGCGCGACTGCCGCTCGCGCTGTCCATCGTCGGCGCGAAACTCGCCGGGAACGCGCGCGGGCGCCTGCGCGACACCGCCCGCGCGCTCGCCGCGGACGACCGGCTGAAGGCCATGGCGCTCGACGACGACCCACAGGCCGCCGTCGACGCCGCCATCGGGCTGTCCTACCAGGCGCTCCCGGAGGACTGCCGGCACTACTTCCGGCTCATCGGGCTGGTGCCGGGCCCGGATTTCACCCCGCACGCGATCGCCGCGCTGACGGGATCATCCCTGTCGGCGACGTCGGCGGCGCTCGACCGGCTCACGGCGTACCACCTGATCGAACAGCACACGGCGGACCGCTACCGCTTCCACGATCTGCTGCGGCTCTACGCCGCCGACCGTGCCGCCGCCGATGAGCCCGCGGCAGTGCGCGACCAGGCGGTACGGCGGCTGTTCACGTGGTACCTGCAGACGGCCGAGGCCGCGGTGCGCTCGCACGACCTGCAGTTCGTCCGGCTGCCGCGCGACGGTGGCGACCCGGTGCCACCGGAGCTGAAGTTCCCTGACCGCCCGGCCGCGGTCGGCTGGCTCGACGCGGAGCGGCCGAACCTGTTCGCCGCCGTTCACCGCGCCACCCGGTCCGGTCCGTACGCCCTGGCGTGGCACCTCGTCGACGCGCTGCGCGGGTTCTCCCGGCTCCGGCCGAGCGGCATCGAATGGCTCTCGGCGACGGAGGCCGGGCTGGAGGCCGCCGCCCGTCACGGTGACGAGTCGACGAGGGCGGCGATGCACCTGAGCGTGGCGGACGCGTCCGCGAACCTCGGTGACGAGGAGCGCTCGCTCGCGCACGACGGCGACGCCCTGGACCTCAGCCGGCGCAGCGGCTGGCTCGCCGGGGAGGTCACCGCGCTGGGCGGCCTCGGGCGCGTGCACTGGGCGCGCGGAAGCCTGCACCAGGCGCTGAACCACCTGGACGAGGCGCTGGCGATCTACCGCAGGCTCGGGCACCGCGTCGGCGAGAGCGTCAGCCTCGGCAGCCTGGGCCGCGTCTACCACGACCTCGGGCGGGTCGAGACCGCCCACGCCACGTACACGCGGGCCCTTCGGCTCAGCCAGGAGATCGGCGCCCGGGTCGGGGAGGCGCTGACCTCCATGTACCTCGGGGTGGCCGACGACTGGCTGGGCCGGCCCGAGCGGGCACGCGAGCACCTGCACCGGTCGCTGGCGGCCAGCAGGGAGATCGATTTCCGGCTCGGGGAGGCGCTCAGCCTGTCGCACCTGAGCGGCCTGGACGGCAGGGCGGGGCGGTACGACCAGGCGGCGCGGTACGCCCGCCAGGCGTTCGCCGTCTTCCGTGACACCGGCGATCAGCGGGTCGAGGCCGAGTGCCTGAACGCGATGGCCGACCATCTGCCGCCGGCCGGGCACGAAGAGGCGAGCGCGTACCACGAGAAGGCCCTGACGACCGCGCGCCGCGTCCAGTACCGGCGGGGGGAGATCCAGGCGCTGATCGGCATGGCCGCGGGCGCGCTCCGCGGTGATGGGCTCGACCGCGCCCTGGCCCACGCGACGGAGGCGCTGGTCCTCGCCCGGCGGGGCGACTACCGGGCCTTCGAGGGGGAGGCGCTGACGATCATCGCCGAGGTCCGGCGGCGATCGGGGGAGACGGGGCAGGCCGTCGACGACTGCCGGCGAGCTCTCGAGATCCACGAGGGCACCGGCGTGCTCGGCGGCCAGGCGCGAACGCTGCGGATCCTCGGTGCGGCCCTGGGCGCGGCGAAGGGACGGGCCGCGGCCGAACCCCTGTGGCGGCGGGCCCTCGAGCTGTTCGAGACGCTCGGGTCGATCGAGGCCGAGCAGGTACGCGCGCTTTTGATGAACCGGTCCGACTGACCCGGGCGGGTTCCCGAAGCCCCATCTTCGCTACGATTGCGATAGTAATAACTATCGCGGTAGTAGTTCATCTCCAAGTCGTAGGGGTACGGGTGTCTCATCTGACGTATACCGAGGCCGCCGTGGTCGGGCTGTTCCAGGGCGTGGCCGAGTTGTTCCCGGTCTCCAGCCTCGGGCACAGTGTCCTGATCCCGGCCCTGGTCGGTGGCCGGTGGGCACGGGACCTGAACGTCTCGACGCCCGAGTCGCCTTATCTCGCCTTCATCGTCGGCCTGCACGTGGCCACCGCGCTGGCGCTGCTGGTCTTCTTCCGACGAGACTGGCTCCGGATCATCGGCGGTTTCCTCTCCTCGCTGCGCGATCGCCGCATCGAGACCCCGGACCAGCGCCTGGCCTGGCTGATCATCGTGGCGACCATCCCGGTGGGCATCGTCGGGCTGTTCGCGGAGCACGCGTTCCGGACCGTCCTCGGCAAGCCGGTTCCCGCCGCCGTCTTCCTCACCCTCAACGGTGTGGTCCTCTACGCGGGGGAGCGGCTGCGCCGCGGGGAGTCTCGCACCGCCGACCGGGCCGTCGCGGCCTCGGTCGGGACCACGGCGACCGACCTGGCCGTGGAGTCGGACCGGCGCCTGGCCCGGCTCGGTTTCGGCCGGGCCGCGACCATCGGCGCGGCGGAGATCCTCGCGCTGCTGCCCGGCATCAGCCGGTCGGGCGTCACGATGGTCGCCGGTCTGCTGCGCGGGCTGTCCCACGAGGACGCCGCGCGCTTCTCGTTCCTGCTGGCCACTCCGGTCATCCTCGCGGCCGGGCTGCTGAAGATCCCCGACCTGGCCGGTCCGCTCGGCAACGGCATCCACGGCCAGGTCCTGGTCGGCAGCGTGCTGTCCGGCGTCGGGGCGTACGTGTCGGTGCGTTTCCTCACGCGGTACTTCGAGACCCGGACGCTGACGCCGTTCGCCGTCTACTGCGTCCTGGCCGGGCTCGGCAGCCTGATCTGGCTCGGAGTCGGCTGACGGACGGCGGCCGTCCGGCCGGTGTAGGCGGCGAGGATGGTCTCGGCGGTCCCGGACCTGTGGTGGCGGTGGACCTCCATGGCCTCCATGCTGCCCCGGAGATCGGTGGCGGCGTCCAGCGCGCCCCCGCCCGACAGCGCCACGCAGGCGACCAGGGCCGCCGCCATGCCGGGCAGCAGCCGAGAGCGTCTCGTCGGCGGAGCGGTCAGTAGCGCCGCGACGCGCCGGGGGACGGGACCGGCGGTCGCGGAGAACGCCCCCGCCGGGGCGGAGCCCGAGCCCGACCGGCCGCCGGCCAGCGCCGCCCGCGCGATGGCGCGGGCCACGAGGCGCCGGTCCCCGACCGCGCCCGCCGCCGACTCGTCGGCCCAGCGCTCGAGGTGGTACCGGAGCGGCGCGCGCAGCGCGATCAGCGCCGGATGCAGGACGGCCGCCACGTCCACCACCAGGGTGAACCAGTGGTGGCGACCGGACAGATGCGCGCGCTCGTGGGCGAGCAGCACCTCGCGTTCCCGGGCGTCGAGGGCACGGAGCATGCCGGTCGTCACCACGACGGTGCCGGGGCGTCCGGGTACGGCGTAGGCGTCCGGGAGGTCGTCCGGCAGCACGGCGAGGCCGCCGCGCCGGGACGGTGCGGTCTTCGCGGCCAGCAGCAGGGCGGTGACCCGCCGGTGGAGCGTCCAGCCCGCGAGGCCGATCGTGACGGCCAGGGCGAGGCCGGCCGCCCAGGCCAGCGGCAGCGGGATCGGCGACATCCGCCGTAGCAGGAGCGGCGACAGGTGCTCGGCGGCCGCCACGAAGCCGAGCCGGAGCAGGCCCGCGCCGGTCAGCAGGCCGAGTGCCAGCATGGTGCAGCCGGACAGCAGGGCACCGGTGGCGGCCAGGAGCCAGGAGGCCGGTCGGGGTGCCAGGCGGTCCGCGAGGAGACGGACGAGCGGCACCGCGAGCAGGGGGATCAGCAGCGGCATCCAGACGTCGACGACCATGCCGTTCATTATGGGCCCGGAAGACGGTGGCGGGTCGAGGGCTGCGCCCGGTCGTCGGTCGATCTACTATCGAGGTAATACCTGAGGTGTCTGGAGCAGGACGTGACCAAGGAGCATGAGCCGGGGCGGCGACCCGCCGGCATGCTGGAGGACGCCGTGCTGGCCGTGCTGTGGCACGGCGGCCGGCCGATGAGCCCCGCGGACGTGCAGGCGGTGCTGCCCGACACGCCGGCTTACACGACGGTGATGACCACCCTGGCGCGGCTGCACCGTAAGGGTCTGGCGACGCGCACCCGTGAGGGACGCGGCTTCGTCTACTCGCCCAACGTCGACGAGGCCGCCCACACGGCCACCGCGATGCACGACCTCCTGAGCCGCCGTCGCGACCGGGCCGCGGTGCTGGCCCGATTCGTGTCCGAACTGAGTCCCGAGGACGAGGTCCTGCTGCAGCAACTGCTGCGTCAGGAAGACGCCGAGTGACGTACGGCCGAATGCTACTATTCATGTAGTAGTTGCTCCTCGCATCGGAGGTCTGCTGTGAAGGACCGGCGTTTCCGCCGCGCACTGCTCCTCACGGCGACGCTCCTCACGACGTGGTCGGCGGCCGGCTGCGGGAACGACGGGGTGACCCACGCCGACGGCCCGCACCCGGCGGTCCGGGAGGTGCCGCGGCCCGCGCACGTCGTCGTCGTGGTGCTGGAGAACAAGTCCGACCGGCAGGTGATCGGCGCCCCCGACGCGCCGTACATCAGCTCGCTGGCCGGGTCCGGCGCGCTGTTCACGAACTCCTACGCGGTACGGCACCCGAGCGAGCCGAACTACCTGGCGCTGTTCTCCGGGTCGACGCAAGGGCTGACCGACGACTCCTGCCCGCACGCCTACTCGGCTCCGAATCTCGCCTCGGAGCTGTCCGCGGCGGGGCTGACCTTCGCGGGGTTCGCCGAGGCCTCGCCGGTCTTCGACCGGACCGCCTGTGTCAGCGGCCGCTACGCCCGCAAGCACGTCCCCTGGGCGGACTTCCCGGACCTGCCGGACGCGGTCGGCCGGTCCTTCGCCGACTTCCCGTCCGACTACTCGGCGCTGCCCACGGTGTCGTTCGTCATCCCGGACATGTGCGACGACATGCACAACTGCCCGGTCAAGACCGGAGACTCCTGGCTCAGGAGCAATCTCGACGGCTATGTCCGGTGGGCGAGCACCCACGACAGTGTGCTCATCGTCACCTTCGACGAGAACGACGGATCACCCGGCAACAAGATCGCCACGATCTTCGCCGGAGCGCGGGTCAAGCCCGGGAGGTACCCGGAGAAGATCGACCACTACAGCGTGCTCCGGACGATCGAGGACGCCTACGGGCTCTCCCACGCCGGGATGAGCGCCTCGCGCAGCCCCATCACCGACGTCTGGACGGCCGGCCCGAGCTGACCCCGGAGGCGGAGGTCTCCCGGTAGGTTTCCGGGTAGGGGAAGTCCGCGGCCGAGCGGCGCCTCTCCGCGCGCGGGGGAGGGGGCGACCGTGGTCGAGGCGACCGAGGAGGACTGGGGCACCGGTTCCTCCCGTTCGCTCCGGCGGCCGGCGTGCGCCAGGGGGTGAGGCGACCGTGACGAAGCGAGGACCGGCCCGGCCCCGGTGGGGCCGTGGCGGCGCGGCGATGATCGCGTTCACCCTGGTGCTGCTCCCGCCGTGCGCCTGCGCGCGCCCTGGCGACACCGCGACGGCGCGTCGCCCCGCCCCCGGCGGAGCGTCCTCGCCCGCGACGGTCCACCGCACCGTGTCCCTGGGCAGGTCCGTACGCGGCCGCCCGCTCGTCGCCGTCGAGTCGGGCGACCCGGCGGCCCCGCGCAAGGTGCTCGTGGTCGGCTGCGTGCACGGCGACGAACCGGCGGGGATCGCGGTCGCCCGTGCCCTCATCGAGGGTCCCGCCCCGGCCCACGCCGACCTGTGGGTGATCCCGGTTCTCAACCCGGACGGGGTCGCCGCCCGTACGCGGGGCAACGCCCACGGGGTCGACCTCAACCGGAACTTCCCCGCCCGATGGCGGTCTCTGTGGCCGGCGGGTTCGGAGTTCTTCGCGGGCGCCGGGCCGTTGTCGGAGCCGGAGTCCCAGGCCGCCGCCGCGTTGATCCGCAGGGTCAGGCCCACCGTGGGGATCTGGTTCCACCAGCACATGGCCGTCGTCGACACCTCGGAGGGGCCGAAGGCCGTCGCGCGGCGCTTCGCCCGTGAGGTGGGTCTGCCCGCCCGGCCGCTGACCGACTACCCCGGCAGCGCCACCGGGTGGGAGAACACCGTGGTGCCCCACAGCGCCTTCGTGGTGGAGCTGCCGGCCGGCGAGGCCCCCGCACCGGCGGTCCGCCGGTACGTCGCCGCCGTCCGGACGGTCACCGGCCCGTGACCGTGGGGCCCGCGACCTTCGTACGACCGTCCCGGCCGCGGTCCCGCCGTGCGACCTATCGGCGCACGCGTCCTTCCGCGCGGGCGGCGAGGAGGTCGGTGAGGAGGGTCTCCCATTGCCAGGCGGTGGTGGCGAGGTCGTAGCGGGCGGCGGCCTGGTGGGCGGCCGCGCCCATGGCGCGGCGTTCGCCGGGGTCGTCGATGAGCCGGCCGAGCGCGTCGGCCAGGGCGTCGGTGTCGCCGGGTGGTACGAGGAGCCCGTTCCGGCCGTGGGTGATGATCTCGCGGGGGCCCTGAGGGCAGTCGAAGCTGACGACCGGGACGCCGCAGGCGAAGGCTTCGATGATGGTCATGCCGAAGCCTTCGAAGGACGAGGACAGCGCGACGATGGAGGCCTGGGCGAACGCCGCGTGGATGTCGCTGGTGCGGCCCATGAACGCGACCTTGTCGCCCAGGTCGTGGTAGGCGGCGACGGTGCGCAGCCTCTCGAGTTCGGGGCCGGTCCCGTACAGGCGCAGGGTCCAGTCGGGGTGGGTGGCGGTGACTTTGGCGAAGGCGGCGATGAGCCGTTCGTAGTGTTTGACCTTGGCCATGCGGCCGGCCGCGGCGATCACGGGGGCGTCCAGGCCGGAGATCGGCTTGGCGCCCGCGGGCAGGGCGTTGGGGATGACCTGCAGGCGGGTGGGCGCGTCGGCGAGGAAGTCGGTGTAGGCGCGCCGGTCGGCCTCGGTGAGGGTCACCAGGGCGTCCAGGCGTGGGTACCAGCGGCGCATGTGCTCCTTCAGGCCCGGGCGGTGCGCGTCCAGGTGAAGGTGTTCCTGACCGACCACGACGACGTCGCGCGGGGCGAACCGGGCGGCCAGCAGATTGAACGCCGGGCGGGTCGTGACCAGCACATCGGTCTCCAGCCCGCGCAACGCCCGCCACATCCGGTAGTCACCGCGCAACGTGACCTCCGGCCAGATCCTCTCGCCGCGGGGCACCAGCCGGCTGTTGTGCCGGCCCAACCGGGTGTCGAGGCGACCGGGACGTGCTCCCTTGCGAAGGTCCATCAGCGTGCGGACGCCGATGCGCTCATCGATCGGGAAGAACGGATCGGTCCGCCGCCGGTGCAAGGTGATGATCTCGATCTCGTGCCGCGCCGCGAGGCGGTCGGCCAGGGTGAGCGTGGCGCGGATCGTGCCGCCCATGCCGTAGGCGGACCCGAGAAGGAACGTGATCTTCATGCGCGGCATCTCCAGGGGGTGGACGTCATCCCGGCCGGGCCCTGCCCGCGCCGGGATGTCGGGGGTTAATGCCGGATCGGTGGGCAACTCATGACCAGCGGAAATAGGTACTATTCAAATAGTATTACCGCGATAGTACTACTCGATACGTAGACTGTGGCCGGAAGAAGGAGCACACCCCGTGAACCGAATGAACGGCGATGGCGCCGCCCCCCGCCGGCCTCCGGGCATGCTGGAAGACGAAGTACTCGCGGTGCTGTGGGCGCTCGGGCGGCCGATGACGCCCGCCGAGGTGCAGTTGGAGCTCGGCGACCGGCTGGCCTACACGACCGTCATGTCGACACTCACTCGCCTGCACCGCAAGAACCTGGTCACCCGCGAGCCGACCGCGCGAGGCGGGTACTCCTACGCCCCGACGATGGATGAGGCCGACCACACCGCCCGTGCGATGACCGAACTGCTGGACCGCCGCCGTGACCGCGCCGGGACGCTGGCCCGCTTCGTCTCATCGCTGCCGCCGGAAGACGAAGCGCTCCTCCAGCGGCTGCTCCAGGCGGAAGGCGGTGCCTGACATGCACTTCGTCGTCTACGCGCCGTTCGCGGCCTCGGTGCTGCTGGCCGCCTGCGGGCCGCGGCTGGCGGCCCGGATGCGACCGGCGACCGGCACCCGCCTGCTGCTGACCGCCGGCCTCGTATGCGCCCTGACGTCATCGCTGTCACTCGCGCTGTTGGCCGCCACGCTCATCGGGCGGCTTCCCCTGGTCGCGGCGGTCGGCGCCTGGTCCGGCGAGCGGTTGCACCACGCCGACCCGGTCACGCCCGTCATCGCGAAGCTCGCGATGCTCGCCCTGGCGATGCCGGCGGCCGCGGTCGTCTGGACCACCGCACGCCGCGCCGCCGCCCTTCACCGCACCCGGCGCGCCTGCGCCCGGCTCGCCCCGAACACCGGCCGCCTCGTCGTCCTGGACCAGCCCGCGATCGAGGCGTTCGCCGTTCCCGGCGGCCGTGAAGACCACGGCCGCATCGTGGTGTCGACCGGCATGCTGCGCATCCTTGGCGCCGCCGAGCGCCGGGTCCTGCTCGCCCACGAGACCGCCCACCTGAACCACCGGCACTACCGCCACCGGACCCTGGCCGCCCTCATCACCGCGGCCGACCCCCTGCTGGCCACGCTCCCCGCCGCGATCCACCACCTCACCGAACGCTGGGCGGACGAAGACGCCGCCGCAACCGTCGGCGACCGCCCCCTCGCCGCCCGCGCCCTGGCCCGCGCCGCCCTCGCCGCCCGCCACGACGGCCGGCCCTCACCTCGAAGCGCCGTGTTGTGCTTCGGCCGCAACGACGTGCCAGGCCGTGTCCGCGCCCTGCTCGCCGGAACCCCGGCACGCCGCCCGATCATCGCCGCCGTGCCGGCCGCCATCCTCACCGCATGCCTGGCCGGCGTCGGCGTGGCCGGTCACGACACCGCCCATCTGTTCGACCAGGCCCGCGACGGCTACCACGCCGAACGGCTCGGTATCGCCACCGCCACCCGGCACGAGGCGCGCCACCTCCTCGCCGTCCTCGACCACCGCATCGACGAGTCGCGCTGACCGCCGGCTCATCGGCGCCCCGAGGCGGACCGGGCCGGGCGATTCCGTTCGGGACGCGTCGGGGAGGGCCGCCGGCACGGGACCCGGTTCGTGGCCGGCGACCGCTACGTCGGTGTGACCTCGAGGGTCCCGGTGGCGCTCCGGGACTCGGCCGTGTGCCGGCGCTCAGCCGGGATGCGTGCCTCGGCCACCGGTACGCGGGATTTCGGACGGCAGGTCGCGGCCGGTCGCAGGCCCGTGGTCCCGCTCCCGCCGGGCGACGAACATCGGGGCGAGCTGCAGGTACCAGAGGAGCGCCAGGCCGACGCTGCCGAGGAGCAGGGAGACGAGCATGCTGAGCCTATCCAGGAGACTACTACAACGATAGTAGAAGATGGCGTCGATGGGAACCGGCCGTGCCGGCCCAGGCCGGCACGGTGGGAGAGTCCCAGCCTCCGGTCGATCACCGGCCGGACGCGTGTGCTCCTCGGCGGCCGGCGGTGGTGTCCCTGCGGGTCACGGTCAGGTAGCCGACGAACCCGAAGATGATCAACGCCAGGACGAGGCTGACCGGACCGGTGCCCAGGGCGAGGCCGCCTCGGCCGCGCGATACGCCCAGCCAGTCGGCGAACGACGCGCCGAGCGGCCGGGTGAGGACGTAGGCGACCCAGAAGGCGGCGATCGCGTTCATCCCGAGCAGTCCGTAGGCCAGGGCCGGAACGGCGATCAGGACGGCGAACATCACGCCCGAGGCGAGGTAGCCGAGATGGAGCGTGACCGCGGTCATGTCGCCCGTGGCGGTGCCGAGCGCGAACGTGGTCATGACCGTGGCCCAGTAGAACAGCTCACGCCGCGCCGTCACGATGCTGTGGATCGACAGCGTCCGCTCGCTCGCGTACCAGATCGCGAAGATCGTGGCGAGGGCGACGACGAAGAACGCGGTGGAGATGACGTACGGAACGCCGAGGGCGACGTGCAGCACATCGGCGGCCATCGTGCCGAACACGCTCACCAGGACGATGGCCGTCCAGTAGATCCAGGCGACATAGCGCCGGACGTAGAACTGCAGCGCCAGCGAGGCCGCGAGGACGATGCCCGCCCCGGCCACCGCGACGATCGGATCGAGGCGATGGGCCAGGTAGTCGGAGGTCGTCTCGCCCATCCCGGTGGTCAGGACCTTGACGATCCAGAAGTAGGCCGTCACCTCCGGGACCTTGCTCATCGTCCGCCGGCTGACGGCGTGGGGGTTGTTTCGCAGTTGACTCGTCGCCATGTGGCTCGTCGACCTTGTCCTCTCGTGTTCTCATCCGGTGGGGTGGTCAGGTGGGCCGCAGCAGTCCGGTCTGGTAGGCGAGTACGACGGCCTGGACGCGGTCGCGGAGACCCAGCTTGGGAAGAATGCGGCTGACGTGCGTCTTCACGGTCGCCTCGGAGAGTCCGAGCGACACCGCGATCTCGGCGTTGGACAGGCCCCTGGCCATCTCGATCAGCACCTCGCGCTCCCGGTCGGTGAGCCGGGCGAGACGCGGGTCGCCGGCCGGGCCCGGCCGCGCGGGGTTCTGGCGGGTGAACGTCTCGATGAGCAGCCGGGTGAGGCGGGGCGCGACGACGCCGTCGCCCGCGGCGACCGTGCGGATGCCCGCGATCAGCTCGGCGGGCTGGACGTTCTTGAGCAGGAAACCGGCGGCGCCCGCGTGAAGCGCGGCGAAGGCGTACTCGTCCAGGTCGAACGTCGTGAGGATGAGGACCCGCGAGGCAGCGTGGTCACGGGCGATCCGCTCGGTGGCCTCCAGACCGTCCATGCCCGGCATCCGGACGTCCATCAGCACGACGTCGGGGGCGACCGAGGCCACCTCGGCGAGGGCCTCGGCGCCGTCGCCGGCCTCGCCGACGACGGTGATGTCGGGTTGCGTCTCCAGTACCAGCCGGAACCCCATGCGCAGCAGGGGCTGGTCGTCGACGAGCAGGACGTTGATCACCGGGTGACCTCCAGCTGGGACGGCTCGAAGCGGGCGTGCACCCGCCAGCCGCCATCGGGCAACGGGCCGGCCGTGAGCCGGCCGCCGTAGACCGCGACGCGTTCGCGCATCCCGGCGATGCCGTGTCCGGCGCGCCGCCGGCCGGCCGGAACGGCGGCGTCCGGCCGCCCGTCATCGGTGACATCGACGTCCACCTGCTCCGGGGCGTACTCGATCCGAACCCGTGCCGTGGTGCCGGGAGGGGTGTGCTTCCGGACGTTCGTGAGCGCCTCCTGGACGAGGCGGTAGATGGTGAGTTCGGCCCCGGAGGCCATCGCGGGCGGCCGCCCGGCCACCACGAACTCCACCGGCAGCCCCGCGGTGCGTACCTCGGTGAGCAACGCGTCGAGCTGACTCAGACCGGGCTGCGGACGTCTCAGCCGAGCGGCCGGCTCGTCCTGGCGGAGCACCTCGAGGACGCGCTGCATCTCCGCGATGGCCTGGCGCCCGATCTCCGACGCCTTGGACACGGCGTCGGCGGCCCGCTCCGGCGCGGTCGGCAGGGTGTAGGCGGCGCCGTCCGTGAGGGCGACCATGACCGAGAGGCTGTGGGTGACGATGTCGTGGACGTCGCGGGCGATCCGGGCGCGTTCTTCGGCGGCGACGATCTGGGCCTGCTGGTCGCGTTCCTTCTCAAGGCGGGCGGCGCGATCCTCCAGCGACGCCAGGTATGCGCGGCGCGTGCGCATGTTCAGCCCGATCACGGCGGCGGCGGTGGTCATCCCGGACAGCAGGACGAACGCCTTCCACAGGTGAACCCGCGGAACCCACTGGTCGGTGGCCATGGCGACGCCGAGTTCCACGACGCCCGCGGCCACGAGCAGCCGGCGCAGCGTCGAGTGGGCCGCCACCGAGTACAACGCGATCAGCACGGCGAGGTCTCCGGTCGGCAGGAGCACCCCGCCGAGCCACTGAACGAACGCGAGCGCCGCGACCACGGCGAAGGCGGTGAACGGTGCGCGCCGCCGCCAGGCGAGCGGGATGAGCAACGCGACCTGCAGGACCCAGCCGAGCAGCACGTGCCCTGGCGGATCCTTGATCAGATGAGGCGTCCCGATCAGGAGCAGCGCGAGGGCGAACGCGCCGTCGACCACGGTGGGATGCCCACCGGTGAGCGCACGGACGCGAGGGCCCCAGCGCGCCACGAGCGCGCCGGGGCCGACCTCGGGTGAGTCGGTCATCGAGGGTCAGGCGTCCCTGCGCTTGAGCAGGTACGCGGCGACCGCCATCGCGATGACGGTGTAGAGGACGAAGACGCCGAAGCCCGTCCACGGGCCGAGCGATCCGGGGTCGGGCGCGTTGGTGAGCAGGTCGCCGCCGGCGTTGCTCGGCAGGTACGGCGTGATGTGCTTACCCCAGGACGTGAGGTTGAGGACCTCGCCCAGGACCGGCAGGACCAGCAGGATCCCGAACAGCGCGGCGATCGCTCCGGCGGTGCTGCGGATGATGGCGCCGAGCGCGGTGCCGAGGAGTCCGACGACCGTGAGGTAGAGCCCCACCCCGGTGACGATCCGCAGTGCCTGCGGCGAGGACAGCGTGGCCTGGACGTGCTGGGAGGACAGGATCGCCTGGCCGCCGAGGAAGGTCACGAAGGACACGATCTCCATCAGGACCAGGACGACCACGCTGAACACTGCGGCCTTGGCCCACAGCACGGGAAGCCTGCCGGGGACGGCGGACAGCGTGGCGCGGATCATCCCGGTGGAATATTCACCGGTGATCACCATGACGCCGAGCACGCCGACCGCGAGCTGAGCGATCACGTACGGGCGCAGCGGCACGGTCACCGCCATGGTCGCGGCGTCGTGGAGGGGACGGGCGTGGTCGCCGACGCGGCTGGCGAAGCCCCAGCTGAAGAGCAGACCGAGGCCGATGGTCGCGGCGATCGCGGCGAACAGCGACCAGAAGGTGGAGCGCAGGGTCCTGAGCTTGATCCACTCGGAATTCAGCACCCGGACCTGGGTGACCTTGCCAGGCTGAACGGTCGCGGTGGTGGCGGTCGTCATGCCGCGGACCTCTCTGTGCTGCGGGCGGGCGCCCGGTACTCGACGGAGTCGCCGGTCAGCTCCATGAACGCCTCTTCCAGCGAGGCCTGTTGCGGAGCCAGTTCGAACAGCGTGACGCCGTCGTCCGAGGCGATCTGGCCGATCTGGTCGCTGGTCAGCCCGCTGACGAGCAGGGTGCCCTCCTCGGTGTTCGACACCGTGACGTCCGGGCCCGCCAGCAGGTCCCGCAGCCGGGCGGCCTGGGGGGAACGGACCTTGACGCGGCCCGTCGAGGCGCGCTCGATGAAGTCGGCGACGGAGGTGTCGGCGATGAGCCGGCCACGGCCGATGACGATGAGGTGCTCGGCGGTCAGCGCCATCTCGCTCATGAGGTGGGAGGAGACGAAGACCGCCCGCCCTTCGGCGGCCAGGTGCTTGAGCAGGTTGCGGATCCACAGGATTCCCTCGGGGTCCAGCCCGTTGACCGGCTCGTCGAGGATCAGCGTCTTCGGATCTCCCAGCAGCGCCGACGCGATGCCGAGGCGCTGGCCCATGCCGAGGGAGAAGCCCCCGGCGCGTTTGCGGGCGACCTCCCGCAGTCCGACCAGGTCGATGACCTCGTCGACCCGGCGGCGCGGGATGCCGGTGGTCGCGGCCAGCGCGAGCAGGTGGTTGTAGGCGGTCCGGCCGGTGTGGATGGCCTTCGCCTCCAGCAGCGCGCCGACCTCGTGCAGCGGCGCCGCGTGGTCGGCGTACGAACGGCCGTTCACGGTCACCGAACCCGAGGTCGGCCGGTCCAGGCCGAGGATCATGCGCATCGTCGTGGACTTGCCCGCGCCATTGGGCCCCAGGAATCCGGTGACCACCCCCGGTCGGACGGTGAACGACAGGTCGTTCACCGCGGTCTTCTCGCCGTAGCGCTTGGTCAGGCCCTTGGCCTCGATCATCATCGTTCCTTCGGAAGAGTCGGCGGCGTTTCGAGGAGAAACGGTAGGGCCCGCGCCTGGCCGGATCGTCGCCCCTGCGGAGGAATCCGGCAGGTCACGAGAGTCCACCGCCCGATGTACGGCTACATCCCGGGATGGACGGCCGCGCCGCCTCACATCGGTCGACCGGCGGCCTGGCCGGTGCGGCGGCGCCGCCGGACGAAGACGATCACGCCGACGATGACGGCCACCGCCACGATCCCGGCGATGGCGTACGACGGGCCGTGGAAGGCGTCGGCGACACGCTGCCAGTTCCGCCCGACCGCGTATCCGGCGATACCGAGCGCGGCCGTCCACGGGATGCAGCCGGCCAGCGTGTAGACGCCGAACCGGCCCGGTGGCATGACTGCGAAGCCGGCCGGCAGGGAGATGAAGGTGCGAACCACGGGCAGCAGCCGGCCGAAGAAGACCGCCTTGCCGCCGTACCGGTCGAACCAGCGGGTGGCGCGGTCGATGTCCTCCTCCTTGAGCCAGACGTACCGGCCCCAGCGGCGCAACGCCGCCTGACCGCCATACCGCCCCACGGCCCAGGCGACGTAGCTTCCGGCGACGTTCCCCAGGGTTCCGCTGACGATCATCAGGGTGAGATCCGGGCTCGACCCGGGGACGGCCCCGGCCGCCAGAGCCCCGGCGAACAGCATGATCAGCTCGGACGGCACCGGAACGCAGGCGGATTCGGCCGCCATCAGGAGGAAGACGGCGGCGTATCCGAAGGTGGCGATGAAGTGCTGCATTGCCCTCGTTTCCGGTCGATCACGTGGATCGGCTGGTTGCTTACGATCCAATTACTATCGAGATCGTACTATCGCAATAGTAGTTGATGTTCGAGATGAAGGTGGTGGACCGTTTGCTCCTGGAACCCGATGTAAGCGTCGTTGTGATCGTCTACAACGACGCGGCGCGGCTCCCTCGCGCGGTCCGCTCGGTGCTGCGCCAGTCCCTGCCCGGCGTCGAGGTGATCGTCGTCGACGACGCGAGCACGGACGCGACGCCCGAGGTGGCCAACGTGCTGGCGGCGGCCCATCCGGACCGGATCCGGGTGCTCACCCTCCCGACGAACTCCGGCGGGTGCGGGCGACCGCGCAACGTCGGGATCGAGGCCGCCCGCGGCCGGTACGTGATGTTCCTCGACAGCGACGACACGCTCGACCGGCACGCCTGCCGGAACCTCGTCACGACCGCGGACGAGACCGGCGCCGACCTGGTCTCCGGTCGCTGCGTGCGCGTGCTGCCCGACAAGGAACAGAACTGGTACCCCTGGCTGTACCGGGAGCGCCGGATGTACGACAGCGTCCTGGACAACCCCGATCTGCTGTACGACACCCTGTCGACCAACAAGTGCTACCGCCGCGAGTTCCTCGACCGGGCCGACCTGTGGTTCGTGGACCGGCTGCACTATGAGGACCTGCTGTTCAGCGCGCAGGCGTACATCGCCGCGCGGAAGATCGTCACCATCCCGCAACGGGTCTACAACTGGTTCGTGATCCCGCGCGGAGAGACGCTGTCGATCACCAACCGCCGCGCGGAGCTGCGCAACTTCGCCGACCGGTTGGAGATCCACCGCCGGATCGACGCGGTGTTCCACGCGCACGGGGCCGATGAGCTCGCCAGGTTGAAGAACGTCAAGTTCGTCAACCACGACCTGCTGCTCTACCTGCGCGAACTGCGCAGCCGCGACCCGGAGTACCGCCAGGCGTTCCTCGAACTTGCCCGGTCCTATCTCGCCGGGATCGACCCCGAGGTCTTCTCCGACTGCAACCAACTGTCCGCCATCGGCGCCTACCTCATCCGGTGCGGCGACATCGAGGCCGCCGTCGCGGCGGCCGACTACGCCTCGAAGAGAGGCCGGAAACCCGTCCTGTCCACCGAACCGGTCGAGCGTGACGGGCGGATCTACTGGACCGGCGACCACCTGGGGACCGAGCTGGGCCGCCGTGTCCTGGACGTCACGGACCTGGGCATCCACTCGGTTCCGCTGGACAGGCTGAACCTGGGCGGCCGGGTCACCGAGATGCGGCCGGCCGGGCGAGACCTCCACCTCGCCGGCACGGTCGTCAACCCGCTGGGCCGCCTCGACGGCGCCACGGAGCCGTCCGGCACGCTGGAGATCCGCGACCGCCACCGGAAGTCCCGCGCCTTTCGCGTCCCGGTGACCGTCCGGAACGAGAGCGGTCGCATCCGATGGGAGACGTCGTTCGCGCCGGCCCGCAGGATCCGCCCGTTCGGCCTGGTCGACCAGACCTGGGGGCTGTGGCTGCGGCTGAGGTTCGGCGACGACGACGTCAGCGTGCGGCTCACCTCCGAGGGGAGCGCCCACGACGGCGTGGCCGTGCCCGTACGGCCGCGGCTGACCCGCATGGCCGGCGACCACCTGGAGGCCTACGTCGCCGAGTCCGGTGAGCTGGCCCTCCGCATCGTCGGCAACGGGTGGCCCGCGCTGCTGACCCTGCCCGCGCTGCGCCGGGCAGCCCGCACCACACTGGGACGGCGCTGGTGGCAGCGGCTTCTGAATCTCGAACGAACGCTGCTCCGCAAGCTGACCGGCCGCAAGACGAAGATCGCCGTCTTCAACCGGTTCCTCGTCCGGCTCCCGGTCAGGAAGGGGACGATCGTCTTCGAGAGCCACCTCGGCGCCCAGTACTCCGACAACCCCAAGTACATCCACCGGGCCCTCCGCGAGTGGGGTGCGCCCTACCAGGCCATCTGGTCGTACCGCGGCTCCAGGCGAGGCTTTCCCACCGACGCCCGGCTGGTCGAGCGCGGCTCGTGGGCCTACTACCGGGCCCTGGCCCGCGCCGAGTACTGGATCGACAACCAGGGCTTCCCCGCCGGGCTGACCAAACGACCGGAGACGACCTACATCCAGACGTGGCACGGCTCGGCTTTCAAGCGGATGGGCTTCGACGAGCCGACGGTCAAGCAGGGCACCCGCGCCGAGCACGAACGGCTGGCCGCGATGATCGGCCGCTTCGACCACTTCGTCGTTCGCTCCGAGCATGACGTGCGCACCCTCGTGAAGGGACTCGGCGTCACGGCCGACCTGCTGCGGATCGGATATCCGCGCAACGACGCGCTGGTCACCGGGGGCGACCCCGAGGAACAGGCGGCGCTGCGCCGTCGGCTCGGCCTTGAGGACGACGAGCGCACCATCGTGCTGTACGCGCCGACCTTCCGGACCGACGAGAACGGCCGGCCGGCCGAGCGCTTCGAGATCCCGTTCGACCCGCAGCGCTTCGCGCGCGAGTTCGGCGAATCCCACGTCCTGCTGATCCGCGCGCACTACCTCAGCCGGGCCGTCGTGCCCCCGGCCCTTCGCGGCACCGTGATCGACGTCGGCGGCGAGCACGACGTCACCACGCTGATGCTGCTGGCCGACGCCCTGATCACCGACTACTCGTCCGTCATGTTCGACTATGCCCTGCTGGAGCGACCGATGATCTTTTACACGCCCGACGGCGAGGAGTACGTCACCCGGCAGCGCGGCGCGTACTTCGACCTCGCGGAGCACGCGCCGGGCCCGGTGGTCGAGGACGAGGACGGGTTGCTCGCCGCGGTCGCGGACCTCGACGGCGCTCGCCGGGACTACGCCGAGCGCCGCCGCCGCTTCGCCGAGGAGTTCGGCGAGTACGACACGGGGACCGCCGGGAAGTCGATCGTCGAGCGCTTCTTCACCGGAGGCGACCGTGGCTGAGACCCGCGACATCTTCCTCGTCTGCAACAACGTGGAGGAGCTCGGCGGCCTGCAACGCTGGGCGCACGACATCGGCCGGCTGTTCGCCGCCCGCGGTCACCGCGTGCACCTGGTGGGCATCACGCACGCCGACCGCCCGCACGACTACGGCCGCGACCTGCCGTACACCGTCACGGTCCTGCACGAACGGCAGCCGGCGCCGGCGCGCGGACCGCTCGGCGACCGCCTGCGGACGCTGCGCCATCGCCGGATGGTCCGGCGCGGCGCCGCGCGCCTCAGCGCGCTGTTCCGTACGGCGCGCTCCGGGGGAGTGGTCATCGCGGCGCAGGTCTGGGCGATGGAATGGGTGGCCCGCGCCGACACCGCGGGCATGCCGGTGATCGGCATGAGCCACGAGTCGTACGAGGCGACTCGCCGGTCCTCGCGGTACGAGCGGGTGAAACGCCACTTCGCCGACGCCGACCTCCTGCTCGCGCTCACCGACGCCGACGCCGACGCGTGGGCCTTCGACGGCATGTCGAACGCCGCCGCGATGCCGAACCCGCTGCACGTGACACCACGAACCGTCTCTCCGCGCACCGAGCCGGTCGTCGTACGCCACGGTCGCCTCTCGTTCGAGAAGGGCCAGGACATGCTGCTGGAGTCCTGGGCCGAGGTCGCGTCGCGCCATCCGTCCTGGCGGCTGCGGCTGTACGGCTCCGGTCCCGAGGACGCGGCGCTGCGCGAACAGGCCGCCGGACTCGGCCTGTCCGGCAGCGTGGAGTTCGCCGGTCCGACCTCCGACATCGAGAGCGCCCTGACCGGCGCGTCGATCTTCGCGTTGTCCTCCCGGGAGGAGGGCTTCCCGATGTCGATCATCGAGGCGATGGCGTACGGGCTGCCCACCGTCGCCTTCGACTGCGCGCCTGGTGTGAGTGAACTCCTCACCGACGGCCGCGACGGCCTGATCGTCTCGCCGGGGAACACCGCCGAGTTCGCCGCCGCGCTGGATCGGCTGATCCGCGACGCCGGCCTGCGCGACTCGCTGGCCGAGGCGGCCCGGGAATCCGTCCGGAGGTACGAGCCCGACGCCATTCTCGATCGCTGGGAGCGGCAGTTCGCCCTCGTCGCCGGCGGGAAGGACCGCGCCGTGCCGCCCCGGGCGGTGGCGGCACGGTGACCCGGAGCAGCGCCGGGTTCCCGGTCGCCGGCGTTCTGGCGTTCGGCGCCGCGGTCGCCGCCTACGCGACGATCGTGTCGGCCCATCCCCACGACCTGTGGCTGATGTCGGACCTGCGGGTCTACCGCTGGGGTGGTCTGCTCGCCCGGCACTCCGACCGCCTGTACGACGCGAGGATCGACGGGTTCGCGTTCACGTACGCACCGATCGCCGCGGTGATCTTCGCCGGCCTGTCGGTACTCCCGATGGCCGCGCTGCGGTGGCTGATGACACTGGCCGGCCTGGTGTCGCTCGTGGCGTCCGTCTGGTTCGCCTGGCGGACGCTCGGCCACCGCCGCGGCCCGGTGGCGCTCGGCGCGGTGCTCCTGGTCGCCGCGGCGGCGCTGTGGACCGAACCGGTGCAGAAGACGTTGTGGTTCGGCCAGGTCAACCTGATCCTGATGGCGCTCGTCCTGGCCGACCTGCGGCAGGGCGACGGCCGCCGGTGGAAGGGCGTCGGGATCGGCCTGGCGACGGGCGTCAAGTTCACACCCGGCATCTTCATCGCCTACCTGGTCCTCACCCGCCGGTACCGCGCCGCCGCCGTCGCGACGGCCACGTGCCTGCTCACGGTCGCCGTCGGCTTCGCGGTCCTCCCGCACGAGTCGTGGGAGTTCTGGGGGAGGCGGCTGTTCATGGCGCCCGACCGCGTGGGACCGGTCGACTGGGTGGGCAACCAGTCGCTGGACGGCGCGCTGGTCAGGTGCCTGGGCGGCGAGCAGGTGGCCCGACCGTACTGGCTCATCGCGTCCCTGGTGGTCGGGGTGTGCGGACTGGCGCTGGCGGCGGGGGAGAGCCGGCGCGGCCGGGAGCTCAACGGGATCGTGACGTGCGCGCTGACGGGCCTGCTCGTCTCGCCGATCTCCTGGTCGCACCACTGGGTGTGGATCGTTCCCGCGCTGGCCCTCGTCGCCCACCGAATGGTCGGACCGCTGCGACGGACGTGGCCGTGGATCGTCGGCGGGGTGGTGCTCGAGGCCCTCTTCGGGGCGTGGTTCCACGCGGTGTCCGGGCTGCCCGCGCTGCCGCAGGGCCTGATCCGTACCGTCCCGTTCGGAGCGCACCGGGAGGACCGCTGGCACGGGACCCAGCTCGTGATCGGGAACCTTTACGTCCTGGTGGCCTCGGTGGTCCTGGTGGCGCTCCTGGTCCTGGCCGTGCGCCGCCGGTCGGCCGCTGTTCGTGTTCCGGTCGCCTGAGCCCGGCCGACGCTTTTGCCGTACCGGTGGGACACGGGGGACAGAGCCGGGAAACGCTTTGCGTTCGCGTTCATAGGCTCCCGCCATGCCCGGTGACCAGGCGGCCGAGCCGCCCAGATGATGAGACGTGTGCTCGTGACGGCCGTCGCGGCGCTGGCGGCCGGGTGTGCGTCGGACGCGGTCCGGCAGCGTCCTCCCCAAGCGCCGCCACCACCGGTGGCCGCGCCCCGCGGGACCCGGCCCGACGTCTATGCCCACGATCGGCCCGGCATGCTCAGTCCGGTCGTGCGCGGGTTCCCCGCGCGCGTGTACGTGCCCGACAGCCGGAGCGATGACGTCATCGTCTTCGACCAGCGCACCTTCAAGAGGGTCGGACGGTTCCGGGTCGGGCGGACCCCGCAGCACGTGGTGCCGTCCTGGGACCTGAAGACGCTTTGGGTCAACGACAACGACTCGGGCGACCTGGTGCCGATCGATCCGCGCACCGGCCGGCCCGGTCGGCCGGTACCGGTCCAGGACCCGTACAACCTGTACTTCACCCCGGACGGCAGGTTCGCGATCGTCATGGCGGAGCGGCTGCAGCGGATCGACTTCCTGGACGCCCGTACGATGCGGCCGGTGCACCGGGTGAACGTGCCGTGCCGGGGCCCGAACCACGCGGACTTCTCCGCCGCCGGTGACTTCTTCCTCACCGCGTGCGAGTTCTCCGGCGACCTCCTCAAGGTCGACACCCGCCGGCAGAAGGTGATCGGCACGCTGCGACTCGGCCGCGGTTCGATGCCTCAGGACGTCAAGCTGGCCCCGGACGGCAGCGTCTTCTACGTCGCCGACATGATGGCCGACGGCGTCTGGGTGATCGACGCCGCGACCTTCCGGAAGATCGGGTTCGTCCGCACCGGCCGGGGCGCGCACGGGCTCTACCCCGACCGTGCCTCGAAGTACCTGTACGTCTCCAATCGGGGTGAAGGGTCGATCTCGCTGCTGTCCTTCGCCGACCGGCGCGTCGCCCGTACGTGGCGGCTGCCCGGAGGCGGTTCGCCGGACATGGGCGGCGTCTCTGCCGACGGAAAGATCCTGTGGCTGTCCGGCCGCTACGACGGCGTGGTCTACGCCATCTCGACCACCGACGGGCGGCTGCTCCGCAGGCTCCCGGTCGGCAAGGGTCCACACGGGCTCTGCGTCTACCCCCAGCCCGGCCGCTACTCCCTCGGTCACACCGGCGTCCTGCGGTGACCGGTCCCGCCGGCCGTTCGGAGCGCTCCGGCCACCGTCGCCACGGGCGGTGGTCCCAGGTCCCGGTGGGTGCCGGGTCGTCGTGAGGGCCGGAATACAGTGGGGCGTATGGCGGCTCCGGAGAGCGACGCGGTCGGCCGGCCGCGGATCGGGGTGTCGAGCTGTCTGCTCGGCGACCCGGTCCGGTTCAACGGCGGGCACAGCCGCTGCCGCTTCCTCACCGACGAGCTCGCCCCTTACGTCGACTGGGTGCCGTTCTGCCCGGAGATGGAGATCGGTCTCGGGACGCCGCGGGAGACGCTGCGGCTGACGGCCGACGATCGGCTGGTCAGCCGGAGCCTGGCCGCCGACCACACCGCCGCGATGGCCGCCCTGCCGTTGGCCTCGGGCCTCGACGGTCAGGTGTTCAAGGCCAAGTCGCCGAGTTGCGGCGTCCGGGGCATCCCGCGGTACGCCGCGGACGGACGGCCCGCCGATCGGCGCGGCCGGGGCGTGTACGCGGCGCGGCTGATCGACGCGGACCCGCTGCTGCCGGTGGAGGACGAGGGCCGGTTGAACGACGCCGGGCTCCGCGAGGCGTTCGTCGAGCGGGTGTTCGCCCGCGCCCGGCTGCGCGCGCTGTTCGACGGCGACTGGCGCCCGCGTGACCTGGTGGCCTTCCACACCCGCCACAAGGTGCAGATCCTCGCGCACGACCCCGCCGGATACCGGCTGATCGGGCGGGTCGTCGCACGGGTCGGCGACCGGCCGCGAGCGGAGATCGAGGCCGCCTACCGTGAGCTGTTCGACACCGCGCTGGCCCGCAAGGCCACGCGGGGGCGCAACGCGAACGCGCTCCAGCACGTGTTCGGCCAGATCAGCGAGGTGCTCGACGCCACACGGCGGCAGGACATCGTCGCGAGCATCGAGGAGTACCGCCTCGGCGGCGCGCCGCTCAGCGTGCCCGTCGCCCTGCTGAGCCATCACGCCCGCGGGGACGGCCTCGCCTGGGCCGCGGACCAGACCTACCTGGCGCCCTTCCCGGCCGCCCTTCGCCTGCGCCATCACCTCTGATCGCCGCCTGGGGCGGCCGAGCGCCGGGAGGACGTGACCGCCTCCCGGAGCCTCCGCCGTCCGCCGCGCTCGCGGCCGAGTTAGTTAGCGGGCATAATGGTTATATGTCTATAACTGATGGCGTCGCCGCTCATAGCGGGACACATCGCCAGGATCCGGGTCGGCGTCGGCGCTGGCTCATCCTGGGGATCTGCTGCATGAGCCTGTTCATCGTCGGGCTGGACAACACGATCGTGAACATCGCGCTGCCGTCCATGCAGCACGATCTGCACGCCTCCGTCTCCGGCCTGCAGTGGGTGATCGACGCCTACACCGTCGTGCTGGCCGCGCTGCTCATGCTCTCCGGCTCCACGGCCGACCGCGTCGGCCGGCGCCGCACCTTCCAGACGGGCCTCGCGCTCTTCACGCTCGGCTCGCTGCTGTGCTCGCTGTCCCCGAGCCTCGGCTGGCTCGTCACCGCCCGCGTCGTGCAGGCCGTCGGCGGCTCGATGATGAACCCGGTGGCCATGTCCATCATCACCAACACGTTCACCGACCCCCGGGAACGCGCGCGGGCCATCGGGGTCTGGGGCGGCGTGGTCGGTCTCAGCATGGCCATGGGCCCGGTGGTGGGCGGCGCGCTGGTCGCCTCGGCCGGCTGGCAGGCGATCTTCTGGATCAACATCCCCGTGGGCCTGCTCGCGATCGTCCTGTGCGCGCTGTTCGTGCCGGAGTCGCGCGCGCCGCGCGCCCGCCCGCTGGACCCGATCGGCCAGCTCCTGATCTGCGCGCTGCTCGCCGGCCTCACCTACGGGGTCATCGAGGCGCCGTCCGCCGGCTGGGCCTCCGCGCAGACCCTGTGCTGCCTCCTCGGCGCCGCCCTCGCCCTGGCCTGCCTCCTGCCGTACGAGCTGCGGCGTGCCGAACCGCTGATCAACCCGCGGTTCTTCCGGAGCGCCCCGTTCGCGGGAGCGACGGTCATCGCGATCTGCGGCTTCGCCGCGCTGGGCGGCTTCCTGTTCCTCAACACGCTCTACCTGCAGGACGCGCTCGGCCACACCGCGCTCCACGCCGGACTGCTCACCCTGCCGATGGCCGGGCTGACGGCGGTCTGCGCGCCACTGTCCGGGCGGATCGTGGGCAACGCGGGCCCGCGGCTGCCTCTGGTCGTCGCCGGCGCGGCCATCACGCTGAGCGCCCTGATGCTGACCGGCCTCACCGCGCACACCCCACTCTGGCGGCTCATGGTGGCGTACGTGCTGTTCGGCCTCGGCTTCGGCATGCTCAACGCGCCGATCACCAACACCGCCGTCTCCGGGATGCCGCGCACGCAGGCGGGTGTCGCCGCCGCGGTCGCGTCCACCAGCCGGCAGATCGGCCAGTCGCTCGGTGTCGCCGTCATCGGCTCTCTGGCCATGTCCGCCGTGCACGGGTCGCTGCGCACCGGGTTTCCGACCGCCAGCCACGTCGGCTGGTGGGTCGCCGTCGGATGCGGCGCCGTGATCCTTCTCCTCGGTATCATCACCACCGGTCGCTGGGCCAGGCGGACCGCCGAGCGTACGGCCGAGCGACTCATCCACGGCTCGACCGAAACGGCGGAGACCGCATGAGCGAGCGCGACACCACGTCCGGTGCCCTGGACGCCGGTCCCGGGGCCGTGCGCGACGCGGTCGCCCCGGCCGCCGCCGACCCGGACGCGGTCGCCCGGGTCTGGGCGGCGATGTGCTCGCTCGTCCTCAAGCAGGAGGACCGGCGCAAGGAGGTCGCCGAGACCCTCGGCATGAGCTTCTTTCGCGCGAAGGCGCTGCGCCGGCTGCTGCCCGGTCCGCTGACCATGCGTGAGCTGACCAGCAGGCTGGCCACCGAGAAGCCGTACACCACGCTGGTCGTCGACGATCTGGAGCGGCGCGGCTTCGTCGAGCGCAGTGTCCATCCGGACGACCGCCGCTGCAAGATCGTCACTCTCACGCCGGCCGGGGTGGCAGCGGCCGAGCAGGCCGAACGCATCCTGGCCCGGCCGCCGCGCTCGCTCCTCGCCCTCGCCCCCGAGGACCTGGCGGCCCTCGACCGGATCATGGCTGCGCTCCGGTCCCCGCAGGGTTGAGAGAGGACGTCATTCCGCCGCGTGCGCGGGGCTCTTCTCGAGGCGTCCGGGGTGGCGGTGCCGCCAGGTCCAGAAGACGGCGCAGGACACGAGCGACCAGCCCGCCAGGACGAGGAACGGGAACGCGTGCTGGTGGTGGGGGAAGTAGATCGCCGTGTGCTGGGCGTTGACCGACGCGCCGGGCGGAAGCCAGCGGCCGATGGTGCCGAGAGGGGAGGGGAGGAGGGCCCAGGAGACCGCGCCTCCCGAAGACGGGTTGCCGAGCAGGACCATCAGGCTCCACGTGGGCAGCATCGCCCAGCGCCCGAACAAGGTCCTGAACATCGTGAAGACCATGCCGCAGGTGAACATCGTGAACGACAGGATCAGCCAGGACTGGACGAAGGGCAGGCGTAGGGCGTCCAGGAGCCAGGTCACGATCGCCACGATGACGAACCCGCCGAGCAGCGAGTACGCCGCCGTGAAGCCGATCCGCTCGAGCGGCGTCAGCGCCTCCGCGTGCACGCTGAGCTGGACGGCGCCGACGAACCCGAGGATCACGGCGGCGATCGAGATGTAGAACACGGCCAGCCCATGCGGATCGCCGCGCTGCAGCGGCTTGATGTCCCGTACGGTGACGGAGACGCCCGTGGCCCGGCCCACTTCCGGTGTCGTCTGCGCCAGCAACTGGGCCACCGAGGCCCCCGAGGCCCCGGCCACGTCCACGGTGACCTCCCGGCCGGAGTCGCGGAACTCGAAGATCGCGAAGACCCTCTGGGCGTCCACCGCGTCGACGGCCGCCGCCCGGCTCTCGTACGGGTAGATCTTGACCGAGGCGTTCAGCGCCTTCTCCAGCCCGGTGATGAACGCCTTGGCCGCCGCCGGCCGGTGGTTCCCCACGATCGCCGCCGGGACCGAGTGCGGCGTGGGGTTGGCCATGGAGTAGGTGTACGAGCCCGCGAACAGCCCGGCGGCGGCCGAGATGATGAACATCAGCACGATCGCGGGCAGGAATGGTGACCGTTTGAAAGCCGCCCAGCGTTCCGCGCGGGTGGGCGGCCTGCCGTGCGCGCCGTGGACCGGCGTCTCGGACATGCCACCACGCTAATCAGCGGATGCCGGCGGGGATGTCTTGGGGGCGCTCCCCGCAGGGTGGGGGCTTGGTGGCTGTGAACCCTTGGAACAGGCACTTCAGGGGGCTTGGCCGTTGCCCTCGGAGTGTCCAGACGGGCTCAGGCGGTCGGTCAGGAAGGCGAGGATCTCGTCCCTGGCCTTCAGGGTGGGATGACCGTCCTCGTCGATGAGGTGGGCGGTGACGACGCTGTGGGGGGTCTCGACCACGTCTCGAAAGAACGGGGGCGGGTCGGTGTTGGCGGAACCGCCCGAGAGGACACGGCCGTCGAAGGCGTCGCCGAGGAGTGTCCGGTAGGCGGCGAAGCGCCGGCCGGTGCACCAGCGGTCGTCGTCGAAGCGGTAGGCGAGAACCTTCAGTCCATCGCGCGCGACGCGCTCTTGGACCGCGCGCGCGTCCTCGTCGCTGATCTCCAGCCCGGCGGGGTCGTCCAGCGGCAATGACGGGTGGTTGACCACTGGCGCGATGACGGCCGGCTCGAGCGCCATGGTGAGGGCGAAGTTGCCCGTGAAACACAGTCCGATCGCGCCGACTCCCGGACCGCCGCGTTCGGCGTGGGCCTGGCGCGCAAGTCCACGGAGCCACGCCGTGACAGGGCTGGTGCCGCCCCCGGCGAACGCTCGGAACTCGGCGCTGACACACGCACGGCGGACGACCTCCCTGCCACCCTCGGCCGTCGGATAGGCGCCGTCGACCCCGAAGAGTGAGGGGACGTAGACGGCGAAGCCCGCATCCCGCACCCATCGCGCCAGCCGAAGGACGTCAGGGCTGATGCCAGGCATCTCCGGCATCAGCACGACGGCCGGCCCGCAACCCGCGGCGTAGACCGTCTTCACCACCCCGTCCACCTCCACGAGCCGGCGGGAGAAGTCCGTGATCGCGTCGTCAAGGCGTTCGTTCGCAGCGCTCATGGGGACAGCGTGGACCGATGTGCGCGTACCAGGCGATAGGCCAGACCGCCATGCATGGGGGTAATCTCGCCAACGGCATGGTGGCGAGGAGGCGGGCGTGAGCGCACTGCGGGTCGGTGTCCTGGCCTATCCGGGCTGCTTCGCGTCCGAGGTGTTCGGCGTGCCCGATCTGTTGACGATGGCCACGCGCGTGGCCGGCCCGGACCGCGCCGGATATGAGGTGTCGATCGTTTCGCCTCGTCGTCGCGTCGCCGCATCGGGCGGTTCGGCGCTGGCCATCTGTGCGCCGCGCGAGGTCGACGTCCTTGTCGTGCCCGGGTTCGAGCTCGCGCCGGGCCTCGACCTGGACGCCCGGCTCGCCGCCCTCGCCCTTGAAGTCGCCGTGATCCGCTCACACGCGGCCACGGGCAACGTCGTCGTCTCGATCTGTGTCGGCGCGTTCCTGCTCGCCGAGGCCGGACTGCTCAACGGGCGCCAGGCCACCACGGCATGGCTTTTCGCCGACGAATTGGCCCGACGCTGCCCGGACGCCGATGTCCGGCCCGAACGTCTGGTCGTCACCGACAAGGGCGTGACGACGACGGCGGCCTTCAGCGCCATGTACGACTTCGCGCTGGAACTGATCCGCGAACACAGCGGTGCCGGCGTGGCACGGACGACCGCGCGGGTGGCGCTCGTCGACGACGCGCGGTCATCCCAGACTCCCTACGTCGACGCACGACTTCTTCCGCGGCCCGGAAACGAGTTCTCCCGCAGGGTCATGCGCCGACTCGACCAGAACCTCGCCGCCCGGTACGACCTGGCCGCGTTGTCGGAGACGTTCAATGTCAGCACCCGGACGCTGCTGCGGCGCTTCGCCGATGAGACCGGCCAGAGCCCGCTGGAGTACCTGCAGTCGTCGCGGGTCCGTCGCGCCCGCCACCTCCTTGAGACCACGGATCGAACCGTCGCCGGCATCCGCACCGCGGTCGGGTACAAGGACGCCGGAACCTTCGCTGCTCTCTTCGCGAAGCACACCGGACGACGCCCAGGGGACTACCGCGCGACCTTCCGGCGTGGCACCGGCCGATGACGGCCTCCCCCGGATGACAGGTGGGCGGGCCGGGGGAGCGGCGTCGCCGCCAGGTCGGTGACGGTAGGAGCCGTTCGAACTCGGCGCGGAGACGCGATCCCCCGGCGCGCTTACGGCTGGGGCGTATCTGCCGAATCCCGCTCGCTACGAACGGGATTCGTCGGACACGTCCTAGCGGCGCGACGGCAGGACGACGACGGCGTCGCCGACGGGACGCTGGCCGGTGGCGTCCGAAGGCGAGTTGATCATCTGGCCGCCGACGACCATCGTCGACGAGCCGCCGCCGTCGAGGTTCATCGCCTGGACCGCGCCGAGGCTCTTCATCACCTGCCCCGTCTCGGCGATGGACAGGCCCTGGCTGAGGGACGCCTGCCGGCCGTCCGCCTCGGCGAGCAGAAGCCGTCCGCGCCGATCCGTGCCGATCATGGTGCGAGGATTACGGCGCAGTACCCAGCCGTAGTAGAACGACGGGTCATCCGGGTGAACCAGCCCGTCGGCCTGCGGGGCGATGGCGACCCTGCCGTCGGTGACCAGCTGCGGCCCGCCGTTGACGACCGAGTCGTTCGGCCCGAAGCGCACCGTCCGGCCGCCGGGGCCGGTGATCTGGGTGCGGAGGCGCAGCCGGTGCCCGACGACCGCGTGCTCGCCGAGCCAGGACGCCTCGGTGCCGATCGCCTCGATCACCTGACCGCCGGCGGGCACCGACGTCGTGGTGCGCGGGCCGGCCGACACGACCGTGCCGTGTGCGTCCAGTACGGCCTCGGTGCCGGGCCCGGTCGGCAGCGGCCCGCCGAACTCCGGCGTGAACACCGCCATCTCGTTCGGGTCCGTGCAGGTGACGTCGTGCCGGGGCAGTGACGTCGGGCTGTCCTCCGCGTCGCCGCCGCAGTCACGGATCACTCCGGGCGTGCGGTTGAGTCCCTCGACCCGGTGCGTACGGCCGTGTTCGTCGACGAGGTCGATGCCGGTCCACAGCTTCTTGAGCTCGACCCGGCGGCCGCCGTCCCGCAGGATCGCCGCCACCCGGCCGTTGGTCGCGTCGTGCAGCAGCCTGCCGTGTTCCACGACGATGCCGGCCGTGTCGCCGGGCACCCCGTCGTTCTCGGAGATGACGAAGAACCCGCCGTTCACGGCGGCGAGGGCTCCGGTGTCCTGGGCGATCTGGGTGGTCGTCCGGCGGCCCGCGAGCGTGGCGTCGTGCGACTCGGCGACGCTGCCGCGGAACCGGTGGAAGTCGATGGTCAGGGCGCGGACGACCCAGGGCCCGGTGGTCGAGTCGCCGTCGAAGCCGGTGTAGACCACCGACGGCTTGAAGCGCGCCGCCTTCAGTTGCTTGGCGGCGGCGTTCGCGGCGTCCTGGGTGGCGTACCGGCCGACCCGTACCCGGTAGCCGATCACGCCCGCCTTGACGTCGGCGAACGCGGGCGTGGACACCGGCTGCGCCTGGCCGGTCCAGCCGGCCGCCGTGAGCTGGGCGACGACCGCGTCGGCCGCCGTGTGCGTTCCCAGCACCGCCGTGACGGCGTCCGGGTCGGGTGACGGCGGAACGTCGGAGGAGGTGGGGATGCCGACCTCGATGGTCCAGTAGTCGTCGGGCGACACCCGGCCGCGCGTGATGGTCGTGAGGGTGACGCCCGGGGCGACGTCCTGGGTGGTTCGGGTCTCCGCCAGACCGGCGGGACCGAGCGGCAGCGAACCCGGATTCGTCGCGGACCGGCCGGTCTCCGCGAGCGCGGGGGCCGTACCGGGGGTGGCCGCGCGCGCCGCCGTTCCAGTCGTCGACAACAGCGTGAGGGCCGCGGCACCCGCGAGCCACCCCCGCCGAACTCCCTGCTTCACGACGCCTCCTCGGTGCCGGTGGTCCCGGCTGGACGATCACCTGATGTTGATCAATGGCGTCGGCATCCTACGGAACGCTGGATCGCTCCAGAAGACCTTGAAAGTGGCCGAATGCCGAATTCGATGCGTTGGCGGGGCACTCGGGTCTCTGATACACAGAGCTGTCTTTTCAAGGGCGGCATACGAGCCGGAGGTGGCCTTGAGGCCATTGCGGGCATCCGATCCGCGCATGGTCGGGCACTACCGGATGCTCGCCGAACTGGCCCGAACGGCGGCATCCTGGCCGCCGCGAGCTACGACAAGACCGCCCGACTGTGGAACGTCTCCGGCCTACGGTGAGGAGAGGCGTCCGCGTACGGCGGCGCTAGCATGGCTTTTGGCGGACTTATCGCGACAGATCGACCGAAAAGGTCGATCGGCGTACGCCGGTAGGCGACCATCCCATCGGACGAAGAGAGCATGAGCGTCACCCGCACCACACCATCGCCGAGGCTGCCCGCGCCGGATCCCGCCGTCCTGGCGGCGGTCGAGGCCGCGGTACCGGGGATCACCCGTTCGCGTGCGAGTGACCGGCTCGGCATGGCGCACGACGCGTCGCACTATCTGCTGACCCCGCAGGCGGTCCTCGTGCCGCGCAGCGCCGAGCAGGTCGGCGCGCTGATGCGCGCCGGTCTGCCGCTGACGTTCCGGTCCGGCGGCACCAGCCTGAGCGGGCAGGCGGTCACGGACCACCTGCTGGTGGACACCCGGCGGCACTTCCGCGGCATCGAGGTGCTCGACGGCGGCTCTCGCGTCCGGGTGCAGCCGGGCGCCGTGCTGCGGCAGGTCAACGCCAGGCTCGCCCCCCACGGCCGCAGGCTGGGGCCCGACCCGGCCAGTGAGGCGGCCTGCACGATCGGCGGGGTCGTCGCCAACAACTCCAGCGGTATGACCTGCGGCACCCACGCCAACACCTACGAGACCCTCGAGTCGATGGTCCTCGTGCTGCCCAGCGGGACCGTCCTCGACACCGGCGCGCCCGACGCCGACGCCCGCCTGCGTGCCCTCGAACCCGACCTGGCGGCGGGCCTGGAACGCCTGCGGGACCGGATCCGCGGCAACCCGGAGTCGGTGCGCCGAATCAAGGCTCAGTTCGCGCTGAAGAACACCATGGGCTACGGGCTGAACAGCTTCCTCGACCACGACTCGCCCGCGCAGATCCTCGCGCACCTCGTCATCGGCAGCGAGGGCACCCTCGCCTTCGTGGCCGAGGCGGTCCTGCGCACGGTGCCGGCGCACCGCCTGGCCGCGACCGGCCTGCTCGTCTTTCCCACGCTGCGGACGGCGATGGCCGCGGTGCCCGAGATCGTCGCGGTGCACCCGGCCGCCGTCGAGCTGCTGGACGCCGAGTCCCTGCTCGTCGCTCAGGAGGATCCCAAGGCCGAGGACGTCCTGCGCACGCTGACCGTGGAGGACCACGCGGCGCTGCTGGTGGAGTGGCAGGAGTCGGACCCCGAGCTCCTTGCCGACCGCGAACGCGCGGCCGAGCGGTTGTTCGCCGCGTTCGACCTGGCCGCTCCGGCGCGGCTCAGCGGGGACGCCCGGGGCCGGGCGGCGCTCTGGCACATCCGCAAGGGCCTGTACGCCTCCGTCGCCGGCGCCCGACCCAGCGGCATGACGGCGCTGCTGGAGGACGTCGCCGTCCCCGTCCCCGCCCTCGCCGACCTCTGCGACGACCTCGCGGAGCTGTTCGCCAAGTACCGCTACGAACGCAGCGTCGTCTTCGGGCACGCCAAGGACGGCAACCTGCACTTCATGCTGAACGAGCACTTCGGCACGGACCTGCGGCGCTACGCGGACTTCACCGAGGACATGGTCGACGCCGTCCTCGGCCGTGGCGGCACGCTCAAGGCCGAACACGGCACCGGCCGGGTCATGGCCCCCTTCGTGCGGCGCCAGTACGGCGACGAGCTCTACGCGGTGATGCGGGAGGTCAAGCGGCTGTGCGACCCCGGCGACACGCTGAACCCGGGGGTCGTGCTGACCGACGACCCGCAGGCCCACCTGCGGGACCTCAAGTCCGTCGTCACCGTCGAACCCGAGGTCGACCGGTGCGTCGAGTGCGGCTACTGCGAACCCGTCTGCCCCAGCCGCGACCTCACCACGACGCCGCGCCAGCGCATCGTGCTGCGCCGTGAGCTGGCCGCCGCCCGGGCCGCCGGCGACGGAGACCTGGCCCGGCGGCTGGAGCGGGAGTACGAGTACGACGCCGTCGAGACCTGCGCCGTGGACGGCATGTGCGCTACCGCCTGCCCCGTACTGATCAACACCGGCGACCTCACCAAGCGGCTGCGCGGTCAGAGCCACGGCCGCGTCGCCCAGGCCGGCTGGAAGACCGCCGCCGACCACTGGGGGACGGTGACGCGGGCGATGGAGAAGGCGCTCGACGTCGCGGCCGCGGCACCGCCCGGGGCCGTCGAGGCGGCCGCCCGGGCGGCCCGCAGGATCGGCGACCCGGACACCGTCCCGGAGTGGAGCCGCGACCTGCCGAGCGGAGGCTCGCCCCGCCGGCCCGCGCCCGCGCCGGACGCGGACGCCGTCTACGTGCCCTCCTGCCTGAACACCCTGTTCGCCCCCGCCGAAGGCGGCCCCGGCGTCATGGCCGCGGTGCTGCGCCTCAGTGAACGGGCGGGCCTGCGGCTGCGCGTGCCCGAGAACATCGCGAACCTCTGCTGCGGCACTCCGTGGTCGTCCAAGGGCTTCACCAAGGGGTACGAGGTCATGCGCCGCAAGGTGCGCGAGTCCCTGCTCGCCGCCACAGACGGCGGCCGGATCCCGGTGATCAGCGACGCCGCGTCCTGCACGGAGGGGTTCCGCCGGCTCGCCGCCGCGGCCGGGCCGGCCGTCGAAGTGCTGGACGCGGTGAGCTTCGTGGCGCAGCGCGTCCTGCCCCGGCTGCCCGCGGCCCGGCGCCTGCCCTCGCTGGCCCTGCACCCGACCTGCTCCTCGACCCGGCTCGGCCTTGAGGGGGACATCACCCGCATCGCCGAGGCGGTCGCCGAAGAGGTCGTCGTGCCCGAGGGCTGGCAGTGCTGCGGCTTCGCCGGCGACCGCGGCATGCTCCACCCGGAGCTGACCGCCTCGGCGACCCGCGCGGAGGCGGAGTCGGTCGCCCGCGGCGACTTCGCCGCCCACGCCTCGGTCAACCGGACCTGCGAGATCGGCCTGACCCGCGCGACCGGCGAGACCTACCACCACCTGCTCGAACTCCTCGACCAGGGCACCGTCTGACCGGGCCGTCCCGGCCGCCGACACGGCTCGGCGCGCTCGGTGGGAGGACCATCCTGATCACCTCGGGTCGGCGCCGACGCACCCGCGGTGACGGGCCGGGAATACCCAGGGTGACTCCTGCCGTTGTAAACGTCATCTCTGGATGACATCCCCCCGCCCCGCGTACCGGACGTCCCCTCCTTCCCTTGGCGTCACCGATCACAGCGGGCGGCCCTTCACAGGAGTTCTTCCCCTCATGGAGATTCACACCGATGCCCTCGTCGTGGGCGGAGGTCTGGGCGGCGTCGCCGCCGCGCTCGCACTCGCCAAGGCCGGCTCCTCGGTCGTCCTGACCGAGGAGTACGACTGGCTCGGCGGTCAGCTGACCAGCCAGGCCGTACCCCCGGACGAGCACAGCTGGGTCGAGCGCTTCGGCGTCACGGCCACCTATCGCGCGCTGCGTGACGGGATCCGCGACCACTACCGCGACCACTACCCGCTGACCGGGTCGGCCCACGCGTGGGACGAGCTCAACCCCGGCGCCGGCTGGGTCAGCCGGCTCTGCCACGAGCCCCGCGTCGCCGTGGCCGTCATCGAGGCCATGCTCGCCCCCTACCGCGGCTCCGGCCGGCTGCGCGTGCTGCAGCCGTACCGGCCGATTGGGGCGGACACCGAGGGCGACCTCGTCACCGCGGTGACCTTCGCGCACCGCGACACCGGCGCGCGGGCGACCGTGTCCGCCGAGTACGTCCTGGACGCCACCGAGACCGGTGAGCTGCTGCCGCTGACCGGCACGGAGTATGTCACAGGCTTCGAATCGCAGGCGGACACCGGCGAGCCCAGCGCTCCGGCGGAGGCCCAGCCGCAGAACATGCAGGCCATCTCGGTCTGCTTCGCCATGGACCACGTGCCCGGCGACCACACGATCGAACGGCCGAAGACCTACGACTACTGGCGCGCGTACCAGCCGGACTTCTGGGGCGACCGCCTGCTGTCGTGGCGGGCGCCGATCCCGCGCACGCTGGAGCCGGTCGAGCGGACCTTCACGCCGAACCCCGAGGGCGACCCGATGGCCGTCCTGGGCGACCAGCAGCGCTTCGGCGGCGACCTGGACCTGTGGTCGTTCCGCCGGATCGCCGCGCGGGGCCTGTTCGCGGACGGCGCCTACGCCAGCGACATCACGCTGGTGAACTGGCCGATGATCGACTACTTCGACGGTTCGATCATCGACGTGCCGGACGCCGACCGGCACGTGGAGGCCGCGCGGGAGCTGTCGCGGTCGGCGCTGTACTGGATGCAGACCGAGGCGCCGCGGCCGGACGGCGGCACCGGATACCCGGGGCTGCGGCTGCGCGGCGACGTCACCGGTGGCGCCGACGGCCTCGCCCAGGCCCCCTACATCCGGGAGTCGCGCCGGATCCGCGCGCTGTACACCGTGCCCGAGCAGGACCTGTCCCTGGCCGTACGCGGCGACAAGGGCGCGGTCCGGTACGAGGACTCGGTCGGCGTCGGCATGTACCGGATCGACCTGCACCCCTCGACCGGCGGCGACAACTACATCGACGTGGGCTGTTCGCCGTTCGAGATTCCGCTGGGCGCCCTGATCCCCCGGCGGATGCGCAACCTCGTGGCCGCGGCCAAGAACGTCGGCACCACGCACATCAGCAACGGCGCGTACCGCCTGCACCCCGTCGAGTGGAACATCGGCGAGGCGGCGGGCACCCTCGCGGCGTTCTGCATGGAGCGGTCCGCGACGCCGTACGCCGTCCGCGAGAAGGCGGACCTGCTGTCCGACTACCAGGAACGGCTCGTCCGGTCCGGGGTGGAGCTGCACTGGCCGGACGGGGTGCACGGCTACTGAGCCGCCATGATCCAGGGGGCGTCCGGCAATGGGGCCGGACGCCCCCTATCGCGCGTCCGGGCCGGGCCCGGCCGTCCTCAGGCGGACGCGGTCCCAGGAGTTGTTGGCGTAGCCCTTCGGATTCCAGACCGCGGCGGGGGATTCCGGCTGCGTCGCGCCGGTGGAGTCCCAGGCCCGCGCGGTGACGACCGTCTCACCGGCCGGCAGATCGACGGTGAGGCGCCAGTGCTGCCACGCCCAGGGGCTCGGCGGCGCGTCCAGTTCGGCCTGGGCCCAGGTGTGGCCCCCGTCGAGGGAGACGTCCAGCCGGGCCACGGTCCGGTCCTCGCCGGCGTACGCGTAACCGGTGATCTCCGTCGGCCCCGGCGGCAGCGGCGTGCCGCCGTCGGGCGCAAGGATGGCGCAGTTGACGGCGACCGGGCCGAGTGAGATGCCCGTGCCCGGAGCGGTCCGGTCGGGGTCCGCATCCGGCGGCAGGACGCGGTAGGCGACGGCCTGGAAGTAGTTGTCCGACGGTTCGGCCTGCGCGGTGACGCGCTCCAGCCACTTGACGCTGCGCGCGCCGATCCATCCGGGGACGATCACCCGCAGCGGGGCGCCGTGCGCCTCGGGCAGGGGCCGGCCGTTCATCCCCCAGGCCAGGAGGACCTCGCCGGAGATCGCCTTGGCCAGCGGGACGGAGCCGCCGAAGGGCTGTGGCGGATCGACGAGCCGCGAGACGTCGGGTGCGGCGAAGGCGACGTGCCGGGCGCCGGACCGCGTGCCGGCGGCGGCGAGCACGTCGGCCAGGCGTACGCCGGTCCAGCGGGCGGTGGAGGTGGCGCCGGGTCCCCACGGGTCCTCGCCGGGGATGTCCCGGACCTCGAGCAGGCCCGCCCGGCGGTTGCCCGCGCACTGCACGGTGGCGACGAGCTCACGCTCCTCGAACCGTTCGCGCAGCTCGTTCAGCGACAGTGTCAGAGGCCGGTCCACCAGGCCGTCGACGCGCAGCCGCCAGGCCTCGGCGTCGACGCGGGGGACCGGGCCGTGGTTGCGGCTGTAGAAGCTCTCCGTACCGGTGAGCGTGTGCCGGGCGAGCGCGTGCCGCGGAGGCTCGGCGTTGAACGGTTCGCACCGGTGCACCAGGATGTCGTCCCGCTTCCCCCAGGGCCCCATGCTCGAGCGCTACCCGCGCGGACGGCCTCCACCCCGGCGCCTTCCTTGGGCGGCACCAAGTTCGTGCCCGGAGTTCTTTGCCGAGGCAGAGGCCCGAGTCGGACGGCCACGGATCGGGTACGCGGGCGCGGCTCAGCCGGGGGACATCGACGGGTTGGGCGACTCGGCGAAGGCGCACTCGGGGTGGACGTCGCGGTCGATGATGTTCCCGACGGTGGCGTGGACACGGACCGGGCCGGGCCGGAGCGCCGTCACCTGGAACCAGCCGTCGGCCGTGGTGGTGAGACAGGCCGCGCCGCCGTCGGCGACGCCCCACATGTCGTTGGCGTGGATGCGGACCGTCTCGGTGCCGGCCGCCGGGAAGTCCAGGATGAACGACGAGACCGCCAGCGTGCGCAGCGTGGCCGGGCCCGAGGCCAGCGGAACCCCGTCGGCCACCTCCCAGACCTTCCAGTGCGCGTCGTGCCAGACCTCATGCAGGTACGAGGGCGGGTTGGCCAGCAGCGCGGCCTCAGAGAGGCCGCCCCGGTCGAGCGGGACGTCGGGCAGCGCGACCAGGCCGACGGCGTTGGCGTTCAGCCAGGCGCGGTAGCCGTCCGCGGTCAGCGGCCTGTAGAGGGCGGGGGAGTAGCGGAGGTCGAGCTGCCGTTCCCAGCCGCGTGCGAGCGGGAACCGCTGGGCGAGGAACACGGTCTCCCAGTGTTCGCGGGTGAAGGGGACCTCGAGCCGGCCCGCCGCCGGTTTCCGGGTCGCCAGGAACGACTGCAGCCCGGCGTAGTAGGTGGCGTTGGACGACGGGTCTCCGGCCGAGTTGGCCAGGGCGGTCGCCACGGGCACCAACTGCCAGCTGAGCAGCGGCACGATCAACAGCGCCAGCACGAGTCGGCGGCGGTAACGGAGCAGCAGGTAGCCGGCCGCCGGCAGCGCGAGCGTGCTGCCCAGCCGGGCGATGTTCGCGCCGACCGGGTTGGGCACGAAGAAGAGCGCCGCGCTGAGGGTGCCGTAGATCACCGCGAAGCGGCGGATCAGCGTGCTGCTCCGGGGTGCGATGGCCAGGGTCAGGATGCTGAACAGCAGCACGCCGAGGAGGTTCACCAGGGGAAAGGGGAACCGGCCGCTGCCGCCGCCGGTGACGAACGAGACGGCCATGCCCAGGGCGGCGGAGCCGAGCGGAGCGACTCGCCGCCAACCGGCCTGAGGCGCCCAGCTCAGGCCGGCGAGGAGCAGGAACAGCCCCGCGAGCGGGCTGGACAGCGAGCAGCAGGCGGCCATCAGCAGTACCAGCGACGGGAGGCCTTCCAGCGCGGCGAGCAGCGCGGCGAGCCCGAAGGCCAGCCCGAGGGCGAAGGGCAACTGCCCGATGATCAGCTCGCCGACGATGCCGATGGCGAGCGCCAGGCGGAAGAAGATCTGCGCGCTGTCGCGGGGGCCGGGCAGCAGCCTGCAGGCCGCCCAGGTGATGACGGTGCAGGCGAGCAGGCCGGTCATCCGCGCGCCCAGGACCGCGGCGATCGGCGGGAACAGGACGCTGTAGCCGGGCAGGCTGTGTCCGTCGTACCACTGGTTGTTGAACGCCACCAGGCCCGCGTTACGCGCCACCCAGGTGCGGAAGTACTGCGCCGGCAGGTCCGGGCCCCGGAGGTTGAGGGCGATGACGAGAAGGCCGAGTGAAAGGGTCACCATCCACGGGTGGCGCACCGGTACGGCGAGCCATCGGCGGGCCCACCCCCAGCGGTGGTCCGGCGCGGGTGCCGTGGCCACGCGGTCAGCGGCCCGGCCGATCGCGTCTGGGCCGCCGCTCGGACGTGGACGCATGGATGTCGTCACTGCTCTCCTTCCCCACCGGGCTCAGCGCACGCCCGCCAACTCTCCCATCCTCCACCACCGACGTCGCAGGTCCTGGCGTCGGCCCTTATCCGGCGCGCCCGATACTGGCGCATCGGGCGCCGCACCACGGCCGGGGCTTCGGATGGTCACGTTGTTGACACGGTCCGTCATGCGGCCTTTATCCATGCTAAGCAGTGATGTACCGTCAGTGTCGGAACAGATACACAATGTGAGATCATCTCAGGGCGACGAGGGGGTGCGACTTCAGGACGCCTCGCGCCGCCCGGTTCCCTGATCTTCGATCGCCGGCAGGCCCGCCCGACACCGCACTAGGAGACCTCTCCTCATGTCGACGACCGCCTCGGTTCTGGTTCCCCGTCGCTGGATCGCACTGATCTTCATCGCTCTCGCCCAGTTGATGGTCGTCCTGGACGCGACCGTCGTGAACATCGCGCTCCCGTCGGCACAGCGGGCGCTGGACATCTCGGATGCGAACCGGCAGTGGATCATCACCGCCTACACGCTCGCGTTCGGTGGGCTGCTGCTGTTCGGCGGCCGCGTCGGTGACCTGATCGGCCGCAGGCGCGCCTTCCTCATCGGCCTGATCGGTTTCGCGGGCGCGTCGGCCGTCGGCGGTGCCGCGGTCGACGAGGCGATGCTGCTCGGCGCCCGCGCGCTGCAGGGCGCGTTCGGCGCGCTGCTCGCCCCCTCGGCCTTATCGCTGCTGGCCGTGACGTTCACGGTCGCGAAGGAGCGCGCCAAGGCGTTCGGCATCTACGGCGCGATCGCGGGCGGCGGCGCCGCGATCGGCCTGATCCTCGGCGGCCTGCTCACCGAGTACCTGAACTGGCGCTGGGCGCTGTACGTCAACGTGCCGATCGCCGTCATCGGGCTCGTCGGCGCGCTGGCGTTCGTCCGCGACCCCGCACCGCATGACGGTGCGCGCCTCGACATCCCCGGTGTCGTGCTCGTCACCGGCGGGCTGGTCGCCCTCGTGTACGGCTTCACCCGCGCCGAGTCGGCGGGCTGGGGCGACCACGGCGTCATCGGCCTGCTGGCCGGGGCGGGCGTGCTGCTCGGGGCGTTCGTCGTGGTCGAGGCGCTGACGAGGGCCCCGCTGCTGCCCCTGCGCGTCGTCCTCGACCGCAACCGCGGCGGCGCCTATCTCGCGGTCGGCCTGTCAGTGATCGGCATGTTCGGCCTGTTCCTGTTCATGACCTACTACCTGCAGACCGTCCGGCACTACTCGCCGGTCCGGACCGGCCTGGCGTTCCTGCCGCTCACCGCCGGAATGATCATCGGCTCGACGCAGATCGCCGCCCGGCTGATGAACCGCGTACCGGCGCGCCTGCTGATGGTCCCCGGACTCATCATCGCGGAGTGCGGCATCGCGCTGCTCCTGCGCCTGCGGGCCGACAGCGCCTACGTCGACATGGTGCTGCCCTCGCAACTGCTGCTCGGCCTCGGCCTCGGCACGACGATGATGCCCGCGATGAACCTGGCCACGCTCGGCGTGAACGTGCGGGACGCCGGCATCGCCTCCGCGATGGTCAACACCTCGCAGCAGGTCGGCGGCTCGCTCGGCACCGCCCTGCTGAACACCATCGGCACCACCGCGGCGACGAGCTACATCGCGGCCCACGCCGCCGGCCGCCCGTCGCCCGCACTCGCCGCGGCCGGGCTCGTGCACGGTTTCCAGGTCGCCCTCTGGTGGGTGATGGGCGCCGTCGGCCTGGCCGCGATTCTCGTCGCGGCGCTCGTCAACGGCAGGGGCGCGCCGCGCGCCGCGGCGCCCGTCCGATCCGCCGCCGACCTCCCGCGTGAGGAGAGGAGCGCCGAGGCCGAGCCGCCCCGGGAGCTGGCCGCCGTCGGGACGTACGCCGAGGCGCCGCGGGACGACGGCACGTGGGGCGAGTCGCGCCTGGTGTACGCCCGGACCGCGTCGGCCGGAGCGTACGACGGGCCCGACGGGGCGCGGGTCGGCGGCCGGGTGCACGGTGCCGAGGGCGGCCCGGTGTCCGGTGCCGCGCTCACCCTCATCGACCTCGGCGGACGCCAGGTCGACCGGGCCGTGACCGGGCCCGACGGCACGTACGCGCTGCGCGCGCCGGGCGGCGGCCCGTACATGCTGATCACGGCGGCCGACGGGCATCAGCCGCGGGCGGCCACCGTGGTCCTCGGCGACGGCCCCCTGAGCCATGACGTGTCGCTGTCCGGCACCGCGAGCCTCGCGGGGGTCGTACGCGCCGCCGCGACGGGCCGGCCGGTCGCCGCGGCGGTCGTCGTCGTGACGGACGCCCACGGCGAGGTGATCGGATCCGCGCAGACCGGCGACGACGGCGCGTTCGTCTTCGACGACCTGGTCGCGGGCACGTGCGTCGTGGCGGTCAGCGCGGGCGGCCACCGGCCGGCGGCGCTGCACGTGGAGGTCGGCGCGGGCGGCACCACGCGCTGTGAGGTCGAGCTGCCCGCCGGCGTGCGCGTGCGCGGCACCGTACGCGCCGGCAGCGACGATCTCCTGCTGGCCGACGCGCGGGTCACGCTGGTGGACGCCGCCGGCAACGTCGTCGCCACGGCCACCACCGGCGCCGACGGCGCGTACGCCTTCGAGAACCTCGACCCCGGCTCGTACACCGTGATCGCCACGGGTTACCCACCGGCCGCCATGGCGGTGGTGGCGGGGGAGAACGGCTCGGAGACGTTCGGCCTGACCTTGCGCCATCCCACCGAGGAGGAGGCATGACGGACGACCGGGGCCTGCGCGCACGGGTCCGGACCACGGACGGCTGGGCGGTGCCGCACGCGGTCGTGACGGTCGCCGACATGACCGGGCACCAGGTTTGCCGCGCCGAGGCGGACCCCGAGGGCGTCGTCCGCACCGAGGCGCTACCGGCCGGCCGCTACACCGCGATCGTCACGGCCATCGGGTACACACCGTCGGCCTCGACCGCGCGCGTGGGCGCGGCGGGCACCGCCGAGCTCGGCACGGTCGTGCTGGACCGCCAGACCGGCACCGACCTGCCGCCACCGGGCCCGTGGTCTATCGACCCGGCGCACTCCAGCATCCTGATCAGCGTCCGGCACCTGGGCCTGTCGAGCATCCACGGGAGGTTCGGGGAGTTCGGCGGCCGCATCGACGTCGGCCGGCCCGTCGAACGCTCCCGGGTCGACGCCGAGATCAAGGCCGCCTCCATCGACACCGCCAACTCCCTGCGCGACGAGCACCTGCGGGGCGGTGACTTTCTCGACGTCGAGCGGTTCCCGGTCATCACCTACGCGGGCACGCGCGTCGTCCCGGCCGGCGGCGATCGATGGACCGTGCACGGGGAGCTGACGTTGAAGGGCGTACGCCGCCCGGCGGAGCTGGACCTGACCTATCTCGGCACCGGCCCGGACCTGTGGGGCGGCGTCCGCGCGGCGTTCCGCGCCACCACCGAACTGCGCCGTGAGGACTTCGCGATGACCTACAACCAGATCATGGCGGCCGGGATCGGCGCGATCGGCACGACGCTCCGCGTCGTCCTGGACATCCAGGCGGTGCACGGCACCTCGCCGCCCCCGGTCTGAGGACGGCCCCACGGGACGCGCCCGTCCGGGTCACCGCCGTCCGCGGCGGTCCGCGAGCACCTGTGCGACGGCGTCTCCGGCGGCGGACTCACGGGACACGCGCCGTCCGGGTCACCGTCGCCTGCGGCGGTCCGCGAGCACCTGCGCGACGACGTTGCGGCCGGGCACGCCGGTGACGCCGCCGCCCCCGTGCGTGGCCGACCCGGCCTGGTAGAGCCCCCTGATCGGCGTGCGCAGGTCGGCGTAGCCCGCCGCGGGCCGCGCGTGGAACATCTGGCCGGGCGTCAGCTCGCCGTGGAAGATGTTGCCGCCGATCAGGTGGTACTCGTGCTCCATGTCGTACGGACCGATCACCTGGCGGTGCAGGATCGAGGAGGTGAAGCCCGGCGCGACGGCCTCCATCCGGGCGATCACCCGGTCGGCGTACGCGTCCAGCTCCGCCGCCGGCTGCTCGGCGTGCCAGGTGTGCGGCACCCACTGGGTGAACATCGACACGACGTGGTGGCCCTCGGGCGCCAGGGAGTCGTCGAACACGCTGGGGATGCAGATGTCCGCGAACGGCAGCGCGGCGGCCCGGCCGGCCACGGCGTCCTGGTAGGCCCCCTCGATGTCGTCGAGCGACTCGGCGAGCACGATCGTGCCGCCGTGCGCCTCCGGGTCGAGGCCGGAGACGCCACGGAACTCCGGCAGCCGGTCCACCGCCAGGTTGATCTTGACGGTGCCGCTGCGGGTCTTCCAGCGCTCGATGTCCGCGACGAAGTCGGCCGGCAGGTCGCGGCGGTCCACGAGCCGCAGAAACGAGATCTTCGGATGCGCCGTCGTGATGACGGTGCCGGCCGTCAGCGCCTCGCCGGACTCCAGTGTCACGCCGGTGGCCCGGCCGGCGCGGACATCGACGCGGGCCACCGGCGCGGACGTGCGGATCTCGGCGCCGAACCCGCGGGCGGCCGCGGCCAGCGCCCGGGTCACGCCGCCCATGCCGCCGCGCGGGAACCCCCACGTCGTCTCACCGACGTGGTGGTGCAGCATGACGTACGCCGTGCCGGCGGACCGGGGGCCCGCCCAGGTGCCGATGACGCCGGACACCGACAGCACGCCCCGCATCGCGTCCGAGTCGAAGTGGTCCTCGACCAGGTCGGCGATGCTGTCGGTCAGGATCCGGGTCACGTCGACCGCCGAGCGCACGTCGACGCGGCGCAGGGTGCGCAGCAGCGCGGCCTGCCGCAGGAGGTCGGCGGGCCGGCGGGAGCCGAGCTTCGGCGGGATCTGGTCCAGCAGCGGGGCGAGGATCCGGCCGAGTTCGCCCATCCACGAGTCCCAGCGTTCGTAGGCCGCGGCGTCCTTGGAGGAGAAGCGCTCGATCTCCGCCCGGCGCCGCGCCGGATCGTCGGGCAGCCGCAGATGCCCGCCGTCGGCGCGCGGCGCGAAGTACGGACCCTGCGGGTACACGTGGTAGCCGTGCCGGTCGAGCCGCAGGTCGCGGACCAGGGCGGGCGGCAGCAGGCTGACCACGTACGACAGGGAGGTGACCGTGTAGTCCGGGCCGAAGGGATGCTCGCTCACGGCGGCCCCGCCCACGACCTCGCGTGCCTCACAGACGCAGACCCGCAGGCCCGCCTTCGCCAGGTAGGCGGCGGCCACCAGGCCGTTGTGCCCACCGCCGACCACGACGACGTCGTACACGGCGACTCCTCACTGATCCTCGAGCCAGTATCGGTCGGCTCTCGGGACCGGACAAGGGCCCGTCGTCCGGGCTCACCGGCCGGCCGGGGCGTCCCCGGTGGGGGAGGGGCCGGGCTCCACCGCGGACCGGCGCGCCCGGCGCGTGGGCGTTCCGAGCACGTAGAACAGCACGCCGAGGCCGACGCACAGGGCGAGCGGCACCAGCTGACTCACCACATAGCCGAGCCGGTCGTGGGCGAAGCCCTCGGGCAGAGAACCGGCGGGGTCGCCCGACGTGCCGAACCAGCCGACCCCCAGCCCCGGCCACACGAGTTGCACGAGGGTGAAGACGACGAACAGCGTCGGCAGCGCCGACACCAGGCCCGCGGCGGGTGCGCGGTACGGCCGTTCGACGTCGGGCAGCCGGCGGCGCAGGACGTACAGGCTGGGGAAGGCGAGCAGGTAGGAGATGAAGGTGGTGGAGATGGCCAGGCCGAGGACCGCGGAGAAGTACTTCTGCGCGTCGCCCTTGCTCAGCAGGAACGCCGCCGCCATGACGACCGTCGACACGACGGACGACAGGATGTTCACCCGGACCGGGGTGCCGAAGCGGGCGGAGAACCTCCCGAGGAACGCCGGTCCGGCGCCGTCCGCGCATGCCACCGCCTGGGCCCGGTCGCCGCCCATCGACCAGGTGATGCCGCTGGTCAGCACCCCGATGATGAGCCCGAGTGCGGCGATCTTGCCCATGACCGAGCCCGCGCCGGTCAGTGTCACCGAGCCGTCGGCCGCGACGTGCCCGCCGTAGACCGTGAACACGGCCTTGCACGCGTCGACGAACCCGCCCAGGCTGCCGATGGCCGCGTGGGGAAGCACCAGGAGGATGCCGAGGATCGGCGCGCCGTACAGGACCACCGCGAGCACGCCGGAGCGGGCGATGGCGACGGGCACGTCCCGGTGCGGGTCGGTCATCTCCTCGGCCGCCGTGCTGGGCAGTTCGAAGCCGACGTAGTTGAAGACGAGGACCGGCACCAGCCCGACGAACCCGATGTAGGTGGGCTTGAGGTCGGCTCCGCGCAGGTGGACGCCGTGCTCGGCGCCGTAGACGACCACCGAGACGAGGAAGGCGCCGATCAGGACGACGCGGGCGACGGCCCCGATCGTGGGCAGCCACTTGCCGACGCGGAACGCGAGCAGCACCGCCAGCGCGCCGATCCAGACGAAGACCGCGCCGCCGGCGTACTTCCAGCCGCCCGGCAGGGCGAAGAAGAACTTCTCCCAGGTGGTGACGGCGACGATCGTGAGCGTACCGCCGAGCCAGACCGGGTTGGAGAGCCAGTAGAGCACCTGGTTGACGCCGGCGGCGAACCGGCCGAAGGCCAGCTTCGTCCAGACGTACGGCCCGCCCTCGAACGGGAACGAGGACCCGAGCTCGGCGGCGAGCAGCCCGTACGGCAGGAAGAAGAACACCGCCAGGAACAGCAGCCAGACCAGGCCCTGCGGGCCCTTGGCGGCGACCGTGCCGAGGGTGTCGAGGCCGACCAGCGCGCAGATGAGGAACGCCGCGATGTCGAGCCGGAAGAACGCCTTCCGCAGGTGGGTCTTCTCGTGTTCCCAGCGGCGGGTGAAGTCGCCCCGGTCATCGGCGGCCATGGGCACTGCCTCTCTGCCGGGCCGGCGGCCGGGAGACCGATCCGCCGGTCGGTCTCCCGCCTGTCTACTCCAGGCGGCCGGATTTGGGAAGGGTGGCGTGCCGGTGGTGGCGTGCCGGTGGTGGCGTGCCAGTGGTGGCGTGCCGGTGGCGGCGGGCGGGCGCCCCCTCGACGTGGGGGGGCCCGGGGGGGGAGCCGCGCGGGGCCCCGATGGATCACGGTCAGGATGCGTTGATGGCGACGTCGTCGAGCACGAAGCTCGTCTGCAGGGACGAGTCCTCGGTGCCGCTGAACGACAGTGTCACGGTCTGGCCGGCGTAGGACGACACGTCGAAGGTCTTCTGCGTGTATCCGGACGCGGCGTTGACGTTGCTGTAGGTGGCCAGCGTGGTGCTGCCGACCTTGACCGTCAGCTTGTCGTAGGCGGTGCTGCCGGTCTCGCTCGTGTCGATGTGCAGGTAGAAGCTGAGCGAGGCCTTGCAGCCGGACGGGATCGTCACCGACTGGGTGGCGCTGTCGGTGTGGGTGGTGCCGTAGCCGTCGAGCCAGGCGAAGTAGCTGCCCGAGTGCGAGGTCTCACCGCTGCCGTTGGCCGAGACGACGCCGGAGGTCGTCGTCCACGGTGAGGTGCCGCTCTCGAATCCGCCGTTGCTCACCTTGTTGCCCGGTGAGGAGCACCCGCCGCCGACCGGGTTCACCGTCCAGGTGAAGGACGCCGACCCGGAGGCGCCGGTGGAGTCCTTGGCGCTGACGGTGACGTTCGAGGTGCCCGCCGTGGTCGGCGTGCCGGAGATCAGGCCGGTCGAGGAGTTGATCGACAGCCCGGCGGGCAGGCCCGTCGCGCTGTAGGTCAGCGTCTGGCCCGAGGCGGAGTCGGTCGCCTGGATCTGCAGGGTGACCGCCGTGCCGACCGTGCTCGTCCGGTTGCCCGGGTTGGTCACCGTGACGGTGTTGCCGCCGGTGGATCCGCCCTGGAAGGCCGTCGCCCCGTTGGGAGTGCCCAGCCCGGTCGGCCCGTCGTACCCGGAACCGGCGGTGCACAGGTAGGACGGGCTGCACGAACCGTTGCTGCCCGAGGTGACGTCGTTGAGCGCGCCGGTGTGAGCGTACGGGTAGGACGCCGGGTAGGTGCCGGCCGCCGGAGACCCGCCCAGCGCGTAGACGCCGGCGATGATCGGCGAGGAGGCGCTGGTGCCGCCGACGACGAGCCACCCGCCGACCTGGTAGCTGTCGTAGACGGCGAGGCCGGTGTTCGGGTCGGCCACGGCCGAGACGTCGGCCACCGTGCGCTTGGCGCAGCCGGAGTCCTTCTGCCAGGACGGCTTCGAGTCATAGGAAGAGCAGCCCGAGCCCGCGCCGGACCAGGCCGACTCGCTCCAGCCACGCGAGTTCGACGCCCGGGACAGCGAGGTTCCGCCCACCGCGGTGACGTACTGCGAGGCCGCCGGGTACTCGACGCCGTAGCCGCTGTCGCCCGACGACACGGTGATCGCGACGCCCGGGTGGTTGAAGTAGGAGGAGTCGCTGCTCGGGTCGGTGCTGTCCTCGGAGCCGCCGTAGCTGTTCGACACGAACTTGGCGCCGAGGCTGACCGCGGTGTTCACCGCGGTGCCCAGGTCGGCCATGCTCGGCTGGGTCGCCTCGACGAGCAGGATGTGGCAGCTCGGGCAGACCGCCGACACCATGTCCAGGTCCAGCGACTCTTCCTCGGCCCAGCCGGAGTCGGCGGACGGGAGGCTGCTGCCGCCGGTCTCGTTGACCTTTTTGAAACAGCCGTTCGCGGTGGTGCAGGCGGACAGCCCGTACTGGGAGCGGTACGTCGCCAGGTCGGATTCGGCGTTCGGGTCGTCATAGGCGTCGACGATCGCGACCGTCTGCCCGGATCCGGCCGACGAGGACGGCAGGGCGTACGCGCTCTGCAGGTCGGAGGGGCCGTATCCGGACGGTGCCAGGTTCGGGTGGACACCCTGGCGGGCGGCCACGTCGGTGCGTACGAGGGACAGACACGCCATCTGGCCACGACGGCTGGGGGCCGCGCACGCGCGCTTCACCGGGGCGACGTGATGCGGTCCGGAGGCGGCCGGGGCGGCGCTCGCCGGCGCGGTCGCGGCGGTGAGCAGGGCGATGGGCAGGGCGAGTGCGGCGATGAGGGTCAGGAGGGTGCGCCGCAGGCGACGGGCTCGGGTGGATGGGGGTGACATCCTTGCTCCCTTTCTGGCGGGAGGCCGGATGCGGCGGGGTCTACCGCCCTCCGGCCGGTGGCACCACGTTTGGTGGTGCTGCGCGGAACATAGGAATTCGTCACCTGCGGGTCAATACGACTTTACGTGCTCTTGACTGTTGGTGTCCGGTTCCGGACTTCGACACCATGTCGGTCGACAGGGCGGTAAGAGTACGAGGAGGGCGAGAGCGTGCGGATCGGACTACTGGGAACTGGCCCGTGGGCGGACCTCGCGTACGCCCCGGCGCTGCGCGGCCACTCCGAGGTCGACTTCGTCGGAGTCTGGGGCCGGCGCCCCGAGGCGGCCGGCGCGCTCGCCGAGCGCTTCGGCACCCGTCCGTACGAGGACGTGGACGCCCTCATCGAGGACGCCGAGGCGATCGCGATCGCGCTTCCGCCGGCCGTCCAGGCGCCGCTGGCCGTACGCGCCGCCCGGGCCGGTCGTCACCTGCTGCTGGACAAGCCACTGGCGATCGAGGTGTCCGACGCGCGCGCCGTCGTCGCCGCGGTCCGGGAGGCGGGTGTCGCGTCGGCGGTGTTCTTCACCGCCCGCTTCGCCGACGAGGTACGGCAGTGGATCGCCGAGCAGGCCCGGCGCGGCGGCTGGTTCATCGCGCACGCGGCGTGGATCGGCGCGCTCGACGGCGGGCCGTTCGCGGACTCGCCGTGGCGGCGCGAGAAGGGCGCCCTGTGGGACGTCGGTCCGCACGCCCTGTCCGTGCTGCTTCCCGTGCTCGGCGATGTGCGCGCCGTGGCCGCGGCGACGACCGGTCCCGGCGACACCGTGCATCTCGTCCTGCGGCACGACGGCGGCGCGTCGAGCACCATCACCCTCAGCCTGACCGCGCCGCCCGCGGCCGCGGGTTCGACGGTCGAACTCCGCGGCGACCACGGCGTCACCGTGATGCCTTCGAACGAGGGAACGCCGGTGGCCGCGCTCGACCGGATGATCGACACGCTGCTGGACTCGGCGCGCACCGGGCGCTCCCACGACTGCGACGCGGCGTTCGGCCTGCGCGTCGTCGAGGTCCTGGCCGAGGCCGCCGGGCGGCTCCCGGCGGACGCCTCCGGCACCGCTCCGACGAACGAGCGGGACGCCTCCTAACGCGGCCGGCCTCCGTGCGCTTGATACCTAGACATTCTAAGCCTAGTATTTCTAGGTATGGATGCCGTACGTGGACACCTGGACGGTCTGGTGCTCGCGGTGCTCGCCACGGGCCCCGCGCACGGATACCGGTTGATCGACCTTCTCCGAGAGCGCAGCGGCGGCTTCTTCGAGCTGCCCGAGGGGTCGGTCTATCCGGCGCTGCATCGCCTGGAGCGGGCGGGCCTGGTCGAGAGCGGCTGGTCGGCGGAGGAAGGCCGGCGGCGCCGGGTCTACGCGCTCACCGCGCGGGGCCGGCACGCCGTGGACGAACGGCGCCGGGAGTGGCGGTCGTTCTCGGCGGCGGTCGACGCGGTCTTCGGAGCGGGGGCCTGACCATGCCGAACTCGACACACGACTACCTCGAAACCCTGCTGACCAGGCTGTGCGTCGGCGCGGGACGCCGGCGCCGGATCGTCGCCGAGGTCTCGGACCATCTGGCCGAGTCGATCGAAGAGGAGAGGCGCGGCGGAGCCTCTCCTGAGGAGGCGGCCGAGCGCGCGCTGGCCCGGTTCGGCGACCCGCGAGCGCTCGCCGCCGAGTTCAACGCCGACTTCGTCCGGCACTCGCTGACCCGGGCGGCGTGGGCGCTGGTCGGCTGCGGCGCCGTGACGTTCGCGGCGGCGGGCCTGGCCCTGAACACCGCGCCGCCGGCGCGGCCGTGGCCGTCGCCCTTCGTCTTCTACGCCGTCCCGGACCTGCTGGTGCAGGTCGCCGTCGTCTGCGGGCTCAACGGCCTGTTCCTGTCCGTGGTGGCGCCGTGGCTGCGCGGCACGGCGCTCGCCGGGAGACCGGCGGCACTGGCCGGGCGCAGCCTCGCCGCGGCCGCCGTCGCGTTGCTCCCGGTCGGGGTAGTGGCCGCCGGGAACCTGCGGCCGTCCGTGCCGTTCGCCGAACGCCTGCCACTCGCCGCGGCCGCGATCGGCATCCCGATCGCGGTGTACGCGGGGCTCCGGGCCGCCGGGCGGACGTCCTGGCTGGGACCGGCCCGGCACGGTGAAGACACCCTCGACGTGATCGCCGCGGCCTGCCGTGCGCTGGCCGATCGCGTGCCCGTCGCAGGTCGGATGCTGCGGTTCGCCGAGGCGCTGTGGCGGGGGGCCCGCCGCCGGGCGCCGCGGCTGACGCGCTGGCTCGACCTGCGTCACCATCCCTGGCGTGCGGCGGCGACCACCTCGGTGGCCGCGGGACTCATGATCAAGGCGCCCGACTTCCTCATCGGCGATCCCGACTTCATCGCGGTCGGCATCGAGGCGGTCGCGGTCTTCGGCTGCTTCGCCGCGCTCGGCGGGCTCCTCGGCCTGCGCGGCGACCCCGCGCGCGACACGCCGGAACCCGAGCGCGCGCCGGTGCTCACCGGCTGAGCCCTTCCGGCGGCCCCGGCCGGCCGGCGCGCCGGCCGAGCCTGGCCGCCCCGGCCCGGTCGGTGACGGCTGCTCGCCGGCCGAGCCCGGCGGCCTCGACCCGGTCGGTGACGGCTACTCGCCGGCCGAATCCTCAGGACAACCTCGCCCGGTCGGCGGGCCGGTCGCACCTCGGCCGGTCCGCGGGCCGAGCCATGCCGAAACACAGGAGAACCATGCCCGTCTCCACGTCCTCATCGACCGCCACGACCACCGCGGCCATCAGCGCGGTCGGGCTGTCCCGCCGCTACGGCGAGGGGCCGACCGGCGTCGACGCGCTCCGGGAGGTGGACCTGACGGTCCCGGCGGGGTCCTTCACCGCGGTCATGGGCCCGTCGGGCTCCGGGAAGTCGACGCTGCTGCACTGCCTGTCCGGGCTGGACACCGCGACCGGCGGCCAGGTCTTCCTCGGCGACATGGAGATCACCCGCATGGGCGAGCGCGAGCTGACCCGGCTCCGCCGCGAGCGGGTCGGGTTCGTGTTCCAGGCCTTCAACCTGCTGCCCTCGCTGACGGCACGGGAGAACATCCAGTTGCCGCTCCAGCTCGCCGGGCGGCGCGCCGACCCGAGCCTGCTGGAGACCATCGTGGGCCTGCTCGGGCTGACCGAACGCCTCGACCACCGTCCGGCCGAGCTGTCCGGTGGGCAGGTCCAGCGGGTCGCCGTCGCCCGCGCGCTGATCACCGAGCCGCGGGTCGTCTTCGCCGACGAGCCGACGGGCAATCTGGACCGGCGGTCGGGAACGGAGCTGCTGCGCCTGTTGCGCCGATGCGTGACCGAGCTCGGCCAGACCGTCGTGATGGTCACGCATGACCCGGCGGCCGCCGCGCACGCCGATCGGGCGCTGTTCCTCGCCGACGGCCGCGTCGCCGGGGACCTGGCCGGACCGACGCTGCCGGCGATCCTCGACCGGCTGGACGCCCTGGAAGAGAACGGAGCGGAGCGATGATGGGCGTCCGCACCGTGCTGCGCCGGGGCATCGCCGCGCGCCGGGTCCGTACCGCCACGACGGCGACGGCGATCGCCGCCGCGGTGGCGTTCCTGTCCGGGACGTACGTGCTCACCGACACCATCGACGTGGGGGTGCACCACGCGGCCGCCCGGTCCGCCGGGAACGTGTCCGCGATGGTCACCGACGCCGGCGGGCTCAAAGGGTCGATTCTCGCGGGCGCGCCGACCATCCGTCCCGACCTGGTCGCGAAGGTGCGGGGCGTGTCCGGGGTGAGCGCCGCGGAAGGCATCGCCGCCGGGTACGCCATGCCGCTCGATCGCCACGGCCACGCCGTCTCGTCTTCCGCCGCCGTGGGCGTCTCCGTGCCGGCAGACCCGAGGCTGCGTCAGTTCACCCTGCGCGACGGGCACTGGCCGCGCAGCGCGGACGAGGTCGCCGTCGACGCCACCACCGCGGGCAGCCTCCACCTGACGCCGGGCCGTACGCTGCGGGTCGCGCTGGCAGGCGGGGCGCGGACCTTCACCGTCAGCGGCGTCGTCGGATTCGGTTCCGCCGGAACCGTCGCCGGTCTCAGCGTCGTCGGGTTCGCGCCGGGGAGCGCGCCCGGGCTGCTCGGGACCGGCGGGCGGTACGCCGCCGTCGAGGCCGCGGGCCGGGCGGGAGTGCCGGCCGCCGCCCTCGCGCACCGCATCAAGGCGGTGGTGGGCGCCGCCTACACCGTACGGACCGGTGCTCAGCAGGCCGACCGGCTGGCCGGCGACATCTCCGGAGCGGCCTCGGTGGTCGGCGCCATCCTGGGCGCCTTCGCCGTGATCGCGCTGATCGTCGCGACTCTGCTGATCGCCAACACGTTCACGATCACCGTCGCCCAGCGCACGCGGGAACTCGCCCTGCTGCGCTGCGTCGGGGCGAGCCGAGGCCAGACGGCGCGGCTCGTGCTCGCGGAGGCCGCCGCGATCGGGCTGGCCGGTGGCGTCGTCGGCCTGTTCGGGGGAATCGGGCTGGCCGCCGGCCTGCGCGCCGCCCTCGGCGCTCTGGGTCTGCCGCTGCCCGCCACGGCACCGGTCCTGCGGACGCACACCGTCGTGGCCTCGCTGGCGGTCGGCGTCGGCGTGACCGTGGTCGCGGCGGGCGCCGCCGCGCTGCGGGCGTCCCGCTCGCGGCCCCTGGCCGCGCTGTCCGCCGACCTGACGACCACCGGCACCCGTCCGCCCGGATGGACGCGCCGGATCGTCGCGACGTGCGTCCTCCTCGCGGGGGTCCTCCTGCTCGTCACGACCTCGGGGAGGGGGTCCATCGCGATCGGCGCACTGGTGCTCCTCCTGGGCGCGGGTCTGGCCGGGCCCATGCTGGTACGCCCGCTCACCGCGCCGGCACGCCGCCTGTTGTCGGCCGTCACAGGCGTCTGCGGACACCTGGCCGACCGGCAGATGCTGCGCAACCCGCGCCGGGTCGCCGGCACCGGCGGAACCCTCGTCGTCGCGGTCGCCACCGTCTCCCTCGTCGCCGCGCTCGCGGCGACCATCACCTCCAGCCGCGCGCTCGACGCACGGCGATCGCTGCGCGCCGACTACGTTCTCAGCACCACACCGGGGACGGGCGCCGGACTGGATCCGGCGCTGACCGGCCGGATCGCGCGATCACCTGGTGTCGCCGCGGCCTCCGGGATCCCGTGCGGGATCTTCCAGGCGCCCGGCACGTCCGACAAACTGTGCGGCATCGACCCGGAGGCCTATCCGCGACTCGTCGATCCGCACGTGCGCGCCGGCAGCATGGCCGACCTGCGACCGGGGACCATGGCCGTCAGCGCCACCGTGGCCGCACGCACCGGCTGGCACCTCGGCCAGACGATCCCGATCACCTACCCGACGGGCGGCACCCGGCCGGTGCGCGTCGTCGCCCTGTACGACTATGACCAGGTGGCCGGCGCCTTCCTCATCCCCCTCGCCGACTACACGCGTCACTACCCGCCCGCGCAGCAGGCCGACCAGACGATCCTCGTCCGGGCCGCCGAGGGCGCCCGGCGACAGGTGCGCGCGGAACTCGTCGCGCTGCGCGGCGACTACCCGCAGGCGAGCCTCGACGACAGGGCCGGCTACGGCCACCGGGTCGGTGCCGGGATCGACCTGATCGCCACGATGATGACCGGTCTGCTGGCCCTGAGCCTCCTCATCGGCCTGATCGCCGTGGCCACCGCCCTGGCGCTCGGTGTTCTGGAGCGCACCCGCGAGATCGGGCTGCTGCGCGCGGTGGGGGCCGAGGCCCGCCAGATCCGCGCGATCGTCCGGGTCGAGGCGCTCACGACCGTGGTCACCGGGTCGCTCACCGGCGTCGTGCTCGGCCTTTCGATCGGCTGGCCGCTCGGCCGGGCCCTGGAGGGGCGCGCCTTCGGCCCGCCGGGCGTCCCCGTCCCGCTCCTGGCCGTCGTTCTGCCCGCCGCGGTGGTCGCGGGGCTCCTCGCCGCCGCCGTCCCCGCACGCCGCGCCGCGCGCCTGCACGTCCTCACCGCCCTGCACACCGAATGAAGTTCCCGACGGGACCGGCCGGGCCGCCGGGTCAGACGAACAGCGGCTCGGCCTGGACCCGCTCGACCAGCGCGTCCATCGCGGCGTCGTCGGGCGCCTCGCCGAAGCGGGCGGCGGCGTCGAGGACGCGGGGGAGCAGGTCCACGTCGCCGACGCTGTTGACGAAGACGCCGGGTCGGCTGAGCGCCCACCAGACGGCGAGGTCGATGTCGTCCTGCCGCTCGAGCGGTTCGTACCAGGTGGACCGGGTGTGCGGGCGGCCCATCCACGGGCGCAGGGCGATCGACTTGATCGTCTGCATCGCCACCCGCCGCTCCTGGCACGTCCGGTACAGGGCCTCGAAGTTGTCGGCGTAGTAGGGATTGCGCATGGTGACGTGGTTGTAGGGCAGCAGCACCGAGTCGAAGTCGAACCTCTCCAGGCTGCGCCGGTGGGTGGCCGCGATCTGCGTGCCGTGGCCGGTCACGCCGATCCACCGCACGAGTCCTTCCTCCCGGGCCGCGAGGGCCGCCTCGATCGCTCCGCCGGGGCTGAGCGCGACGTCCCACTCGATCGGGTCGGCCAGGGCGTGCAGTTGCCACAGGTCGACGTGGTCCACACCAAGGCGGTCCAGCGACCGGTGCAGCTCTTCGCGCGCGCCGGCCGCCGTACGCTCGCCGGTCTTGGTCGCCAGGAAGAACCGGTCCGGCTCCCGCCGCAGAAGTGGGCGGAGGCGCACCTCGGCCTCGCCGTAGGACGCGGCCACGTCGATGTGGTTCACGCCGTACTCGAGGAGGACGTCGAGGGTCCGGTCCGCGACGCTCTGGGACACCGCGGCCAGTGCCGCGGCTCCGAAGATCACACGCGTGCTGGTGTGGCCGGTACGCCCGAACTCCGCCGTCTCGATCGGCATCTGCCGCCCTCCCAGGCCAGGCGGGCGTCCGGTGCCGACGCCTCATCGGGGGAACGGCCCGCGCGGTGCCGTCCACGTTACCGCGCGGGCCACATCCGTCCCACCGGTCACATTCCTTCTAGGACCCGTAGACCTGGAGCTCCCAGAGCGAGTAGCCCCACTGGGTCGCCCGCTTCGTGCCGTACACGCGGACGTAGCGGCCCGATCCGGTGACGTCGACGGTCTGGGTTCCTCCGGTTCCGGTGGTCGTGGAGTAGACGGTCGTCCAGGTGTTCGCGTCGGCCGAGACCTGGATCTGGAACGCGGTGGCGTAGGCGGTCTCCCAGTTCAGGGTCGCCCGGCAGATGGATCGGGTGGCGCCGAGGTCGACCTGGAGCCACTGGGGATCGCTGAAGGCCGACGACCACCGGGTGCCCAGGTTCCCGTCGACCGCGTTGGGCGCCGGGAAGGCCACGGACTCGGCCGACGACGCGGTCGCGGTCCTGCCCTGGGCCAGGTTCGTCGTGGAGCACCCGCCGCCGGAGCCGCCGGACGGCGTGGTCCACTGCTGCTGCGCGGAACCGGTGCAGGTCTCGATGTCGAGCCGGGCACCGGTGTTGCCGCCGGGATCGGTCAGGCACAGGCCGGAGTTGGGATTGACCAGTTCGCCGTTCTGGGGCTTCCAGACCTGGGCGTTCGTGCCGTTGCAGGGATACCAGTCGACGTTGGTGCCGCTCGTCGTCCCGGCGCTGACCACGTCGAGGCAGCCGCCCTGCACCCGCAGCGTGTCGTCGCTGTAGGTCGACCAGACCTGGCCGGCACTGCCGTTGCACGCGCTGACGCCGATCGGGTTGCCCTCGGTGTTCAGCGCGTTCTGGTTGGTCAGGCACAGGCCGTTGATCCCCTTGACCGCGCCCGTCGCGGTGGCGGTGGCGGTGGGGGTCGAGTTGCCGCCCTGTTCGTACACGGCCACGTAGGCGACGCTCATCGAGGCGCCGGACGTCGTGGCGGAGGTCGGCGTGGTGCAACCGCAGATCCCGTCGGGGTAGTTGCCGCCCATCGCCAGGTCCCAGATGATGAAGAACCCGTGGTCGATGGCCTGCTGCCAGGCGGTGGCGCCCACCGAGGCCTCGGTGATGGTGCTCTCCACCGTGCCGTCCATCAGGAACTGCAGGGTCTCGGCGGCGGTGTTGGTGCGGTCGACGACCACCGAATAGGTGTGGTAGCCGGTCTGGCAGGTCGAGGTGGTGTCCGGGCAGGGGATCAGCGCGTGCCCGGGGCTGTTGGCCGAGTCGTGCAGCGTCTGGGACGCCTCGTTGAGGCCGTTGACGTCCTCCATCATGTCGATCTCACCGGAGGTGGGCCAGCCGCCGCCGGCTCGCATCGGCGAGCCCAGCGCCCAGAACGCGGGCCAGTACCCCAGGCCGGCGGCCGGGTTGGGCTGCTGGATCGACGCCGTCATCTCCAGCTTGCCGCCCGGCGGGGCCTGGAAGTCCGCACGCGTGCTCTCCAGCCGTGCGGAGGTCCAGGTGCTGCCGTTCTTGATGGCCTTGAGCACCAGATGGCCGTTCCCGTCCAGGTAGGAGTTGGCGGTGGAGCTGGTGGTCTGCTCGATCTCGCCGGTGCCGTAGCCGGTGCCGATGTCGTAGAACCAGTTCGCCGAGGAGGGCGGTGACCCGGCGGCCCCGGCGAAGTCGTCGCTGAACACGGTCGTCCAGCCGGACGGGGGCGGCGGCACCGTACCGGCGTGCGCCGCTGGGACGCCGACGACGGCCGTGCTGATCACTCCGCTCAGGCAGGCGCCGAGCAGCGCCAGGATGACCAGGACCGACCGGTGCCCGAGCGACCGCGAGGAACGCCGGGCGCGCCGTTTCCACGGCCGTGTGGTCCGGGCCCGGACCGGGGACGAGGCTGATGCGGGGGACATGGGATCTCCTGAGAGCGAGGCGGGGGAGCTCCTCAGGGAGCGCTGTACGAGCCGTACACTCACCTCGTTCTGACCTTATGTCAAGGCTAAGTTTAAGTAGCATTCACGCCATCGGGGCCGCGGAGGAGACGCCGTCTCAGAGCGTCGTCAGCAGGTGCCCGAAGCCGTACGGCGCGCGGTAGTGCCGGCGCGCCGAGGTGACGACGGGGAGCCGTCGCGTGCGCAGCACCCGTCGCCCGGCCCGCTCCAGCGCCGTGACGAGCGCCCGGTCCTCTCCCGTCGCGAGCGGCGGGAAGCCGCCGGCCGCGCGGTACGCCGCCGCGCTGAACCCGAGATTGGCGCCGTGGACGGGGGAGTCGGCCGCGTAGTGGCGAGCGTAGGCGGCGGGACGATGCCGAGGATGGCCGGTCCAGTCGGCGACCGTGACGGTGCCGACGACGGCCTCCCACCCGTCCGCGGCGCACCGCAACTGCGTCGCGAGCCAGGTCGGCGGGACCAGCGTGTCGGCGTCGGTGGTGGCCACCCACGACACGCCTCGCCGCAGCAGCTCCCGCACCCCGGCCGCCCGCGCGACCCCGACGTTGCGCGCCTCGACCTCGACCACCATGGCACCGTGCCCGCGCGCCACCGCGGCCGTACGGTCGGTGCACGCGTCGGCGACGACGACCACCGTCGCGTCGCCGAGCGCCCGCAGGCAGGCGGGAAGCAGCCGTTCCTCGTCGTGTGCGGGGACGACGACGCCCGCGATCACGTGAGTCCCTCGGCGGCGGCCACCGAGACGGGATCGCCGTCGACGTACACCTCGGCGAGGAAGTCGGCCTCCCGGTGCTCGGCGAGGAGGGACAGCCCGGTCGCCCGCAGGGCGGCGTGCGCCTCGTCACCGGTCAGCGGATGGTCGGACACGGGGTGACGCCAGTGCACGGCCAGCAGGGTGCCGCCGGGTTTCAGCGACCCGGCTCCCAGGTCCACGACCCGCCGCAGGTCGTCCCGGTCCAGGTAGTAGAGCAGCTCGGAGAACACGATCAGGTCGAACTCGCCGGCCGGCCACTCCTCGGGGAGCATCCGCTGCTCCACCCTCGTCCCGGGCGATCGCAGCCGCGCCTGCCGTACGGCTTCGGAGGCGACGTCGCAGGACAGCAGCCGGTCGCACCGGGGCGCCAGCAGCGCGGTGAGGACGCCGATCGAACAGCCGGGTTCGAACGCGTCGGCGTAGCGCGGGCGGGGGAGCATCGCCAGGGTGAGCGCGTACTTGCGCTCCTCGTACCAGCGGGTGGTGAAACCCCACGGGTCGCTGGACGCGGCATAGACCTTTTCGAAGTGGTCCGGTCCGAGGGTCACCGGAAGAACACCTCCCGGCATCGCGTGAAGTGCGCGACGATGCCCGGCGGCAGGATCGGGTCCGGACCTTCGAGCTGACTGGTGAAGCATTCGATCGCCGCCCGCTTGCGCTCGGCGATCTCGGCCGGCAACGGCATCTGGACCGCACGGTCCCAGGGCAATCGGGGGTCGGCGGGCCGCGCCCAGTGCCAGGTCCAGATGGGGAACCGGAGCACTTGGACGCCGCACGTGAGGGCGGCGCGTCCCGTGGCCTCGTGGTCGGAGTGGACGTCCTTCTCCCACGGGGCGAGGCAGACGTCGAAGCCGTCGAGGAGGCCGGGCAGCAGCCGGGCGAGCTCGGTGTCCCGTACGCCGGTGTCGGGCATTCCCAGGCGCACGACCTCGCAGTCGCCGAGGTGCTTGAGCGCGTCCGCGGTCTCGGCGACCCGCCGGGGCGCGACGTCCTCGCCCGGATGGGACGCCTCGCCGTCCGTGACGGCGACCAGCCGGAGCCGTACGCCGGCGTCGGCGAGCAGCGCCATCAGGCCGCCCGCGCCCAGCACCTCGTCATCGGGGTGCGCGGCGAGGACGACCACGTTCCGCCACCGCGACACGTCGAGGACGGGCAGCGCGCCCAGGCCGTCCCAGGACCGCCAGGTCTCCTCGGCCGTGCCCGGCGCGTCGATCGGGTTGGGCTCACCGGCGCTCACCACTCCTCCCCGGTGACCCGTTCGCCGAGGGCGGCCAGGTCGCGTTCGGCGTGATGCTGGCGGATGTAGACGGTCAGGTCGGCGACCCGCCGGGCGTGCGCCTCGTCATGGCACAGCGGTCCCGCCCCGAGCGCCCGGCCCGTACGGTCGAGCACGCCGGCCGCCACTTCGGCGACCAGGGAACGCACCCGCAGCGCGCGCGCCGCCGCCTGGCCCTTGCGGTCGAGCGGGTCCGCGTCGATGTCGGCGGCCGCGCGTTCCAGCGCGTCCCGCGCGGCGGTCAGCGCGAGGTCCACCGCCCCGAGGTGGGCCAGCGCGTGCGGCCCCTTCGCGCCGAGCAGAGCGCGGGCGACGGCGCGGGCTCCGCCGTACCAGACGGCCGCGACGCCGATCCCGCCGTGGTGGAAGCACGGCCGGTCGACGTAGCCTCCGGCCGGCCCGACCTCCTCGGCCGGCACGTCGTCGAAGCGGACGCTGAGGCTGTCGCTGGCCGCCATGCCGGTCGCCGGCCAACTGCCCTCGATCGGCTCGCCCGGAGACACGGCGAACAGCCGGTCGCCCGCGGTGACCAGCGCACGGGTGCAGGCGCGCGCCCCCGAGCAGTACGGCTTCACCCCGCGCACGCGGCCGTCCCGGACCTCCAGGCCGGCCGGCTTGGCCGCCCAGACACCCCAGCGTTCGCCGGGTCCGGGCTCCGGGCCGTTCAGCTCGGCCAGGATCGCCAGCGCGTCGAAGTGGCCCTCGCTCAGCCGGGCCAGTGACAGGTCCTCCTCCGCGAGCCGGGCCAGCGCGGCCCACCTCTCGCGCGTCGCACCGCCGCCGGGCAGGGGAAGCCGCGACGCGGTGACCTCGATGAAACGCCGTTCCACATACCGGGCCCATGAAGACATGCGGCGCTTCTACCCTCATCGTCCCCTTTTAGCTCTTCTTGCGCGTACGGAGAGCGACCTGGTACCGGCGGCCTCGTCCACGAGATCTCCGGTGACGCGGTCTCCTCGGTCGGAGAACCGGTCACCGAAGGCCTCGCCGTCCGGCGCGTCGCGGTCTCAGTGGCGCGCGGGCGGACTCCAGATCCGGAACTTGCCGCTGTCGTACAGGAGCCCGAGCATGTAGAGCATCCCGTCGTAGTAGCGCGCATAGCCGGATGGGATCTCGGTGTTCCAGAAATCGCGCACGAAGGCTCGCCGGGCGCTGTCCGTCGCCGTGATCGCCGACGTCGAGTTCATCGCGACCAACCCCTGCGCGTGGGCCGGCTCGTAGGTGTTCTGTCCCGACGACAGCGGCGTGCCGTCGAGGTGGTACCGGCTGACGTAGGTGGTCACGCCCTGGCCCTCGAAGAAGTTCTCCAGGGTGTTGGAGTACTGCTTCTGCCACGGCTTCGTGCCGAACCAGGCGGCGTCCACGTTCGCGTTCGCGATGGCCCGCCAGGCGTCTTCCTGGAAGTTGTGGCTGTAGGAGTCGTCGGTCGGGCTCTCCCCCGGCCACATGTACGGCGTGCCGTCGAAGTGGGTGTAGCAGGGGGCCAGGCCGGTCTGCGGGTTGTGGGCGTCCTGCAGGAGCTTCTCTCCCGCGTCGTACGCCTTGTCCCACAGGTCCTTGTCGGACGAATCGACTGCGGCGAAGACCTTGTAGAAGGCCGGCAGGGCGTAGGACGGGTCGGTGAAGTACAGGGACGTGGCCGGCGGGGTGAACAGCGGCAGGTAGTACTTCCGGTCGAACATGTCGACGCCGCCGGTGTCGGACTCGTGCCACATCGCGTGCAGGATCTGCCGCGCCTCGGTGCCGTAGTCATAGATCCCGTCGCCGTTGCCCCAGCGGCCCTCCGCGAACGCGAGCGCGGCGGCGATCCACTGGTCTCCGTCCGGAGCGACACCCGGGTCGATTATCTTGCCCGTCGTGTCGGTGTGCCAGGCGAAGAAGTACTTGGTGGACCCGCTCTGCAACTGCATCTTCGTCTTGGCGAAGTTCCACAGCGAGTCGAACTCGTGCTTGTGGCCGAGTTGCACCGCCATCATCATGGCGTAGCCCATGCCCTCGGTACGGACGTCCTGGTTGCCGATGTCCTCGACGTAGGCCATGTCCGGCGTCAGCTGGTAGTAGATCGTCTGGCCGTCGCGGTGGGTGGAATCGGTACCCGGGTCACCGTGGAAGAGCTGTTGCCAGGCGGCGTTCACCCTGGCCTCGACCGCTCGCTGTGAGATTCCCGCCTTCGCGAACACGTTGGGGTACACACCGGTCCGGGCGGCTCCGGCGTGGCTATTCCCCACTCCCGCGGGCGGGTTCGTCCCCGAGGACGAGCTCTCCGCGGCCGATGCCGCTGCCGGGGTGGTCAGGAGGGTGAGGGCCGACAGAAGGGCCAGGCCGAGTTTCGCTTTCTTGCGCACGCAACACCTCTCTGCGTCGACGTGATGCCGGTCGGGACGAATACGGCTGTCGGCCACCGCTGGTGGCCTTCGACCGGGTGCGCGCGCCATGTGTCCCGGTGGAGGACGTTAAGCGCCTGAAATAGTCCGGGTCAAGACCTAATCATGCCGTAACTGCAAGTCAGTTAATCCGTAGTCCGCATTAATGCTGGAGTCGCACCTCGCCGCCGACCCCGGAAACGGTGAGACTTGGGGAGTGGCCGTCGTCGCCTCGCCGGCGAAGGGGCCGGCCGCGAGAGGGAGAGGGGCATCGAGGATGCGCGATAGCACTTCGCGAGGGCACCCGCTGTTCGCCCGCTGCTACGCCCGCTTCTGCCCGCTGCTGGACCGCGGGCTCGTAGCCTCCCGCCGGGCACTGCTCGCGGACCTGTCCGGCGAGGTCATCGAGATCGGCGCGGGCACCGGGTCCAGCTTCGCCCACTACCCCCGGGAGGTCCGCCGCCTCGTGGCCGTCGAACCCGAGAGCCGCCTGCGGCGGGTCGCCCGAGCGGCCGCCGCGCGGGCCCCCGTCCCCGTCGAGGTCGTTCCCGGCGTCGCCGACCGTCTTCCCGCCGCCGACGGATCCTTCGACGCGGTGGTGGTCTCCCTGGTGCTGTGCACGGTCCCCGACCAGGCCGCCGCGCTGACCGAGATCATCCGTGTGCTGCGGCCCGGTGGCCGGTTGCGGTTCTTCGAGCACGTGCGAGCCGACACTTCGGTCCGGCGAGGCGTGCAGCGGGCCGTCGACGCCACGTTGTGGCCGCTGGTCGCCGGCGGCTGTCACACCGGTCGCGACACGGTCACCGCCGTCCGGGCGGCCGGGTTCGAGATCGAGCGTCTCGATCGGTTCGGCCGCGCCGAGACCGGCATGCCCTTCCCCATCGCTCCGCAGGTCCTGGGCAGCGCGATCCGTCCCTGAGGCCGTGGCACGGTGGTGGGGGGGGGGGGGGGGGGGGGGCCGCCCCCCCCCCCCCCCCCCCCCCCGGGGGGGCGGGGGGGGGGGCGGCGGCCGCCCCGGCCCGGCGCCGGGGGGCG
>NZ_JBFAUM010000017.1:63667-130442 GCF_040679195.1 Actinoallomurus sp. NPDC052308
CGCTGGTCCTGGGCTGCGCGATCCGCCCCTGCGGCCGTGGCAGGGTGGGGCGGCCGGCCTCAGCCGACCGCACCACCACCACCGACCGGAGCGGCCTGTCAGCGCCGGCCGAGGTACTCGGCGGCGACGGCGCGCAGGCGGGCGTGCGTGCCGTCGTAGACCGAGGCGCCGGTCAGGACGCTCTTCGGCAGCTTGGCGAGCATGGTGTAGTTGGTGTCCACCACGTTGCCGGCCGGCGCGAGCCCGGCCTGGCTGACCAACTGGTACGCGTCGAGCCGGTCGAGCCCGAGCAGGTCGGCGGTCCAGCCGACCAGGTCGTGCTGGCTGATCCGGAAGGCGTCCTCCAGCGGACGGGCCGAGCCGATCGACATGACGTGGCCGTCGCTCTCCAGGCGCGGCCACGCCGGCGCGCCGCCCTTGATGAGATCCACGACGACCACCGTGTTCATCGCGGCCTCCACGGCGGTACCGCACACTTCGCCCTCGCCCTGCCGGCAGTGCCCGTCGCCGATCGAGATCAGGCCGCCGGGCACGTTGACGCCGAAGTACGCGGTGGTGCCGGCGCGCAGTTCCGGCGTGTCCATGTTCCCGCCGTGCGCACCCGGAGTGATGGACATGATGACCTCGCCGGCGGCCGGCGCCACGCCGACCGTGCCGTGCATCGGGTCGAGCGGCAGCTCCACCTCCAGCTCGGCGGAGCGCGCCCGGAACCGGCAGATCCCGCGTGCCGGGTCGACGTCGTACAGCCACACCCGCTCTTCGAGCGCCGGATGCAGCATCGCCGTCGTGTGGGTCGTGGTCAGCGCGCCGAAGTGCGGGAACGTGGACGAGACGGCCCAGCTCCTAACCGGCCGGATGTCCACGAAGTGCACCGCGACCGTGTCGCCCGGCTCGGCGCCGGCCACGGCGATGGGACCGGTGACCGGGTTGAGGTAGGGGAACTCACAGACCTCGCTCGGCAGGTCATCGACCGTGCGGACCGCGCCGCCGAAGCAGTCCTCGGTGAACAACTCGACCACGGTGCCCGGTTCGACGGTCAGCGCCGGTGGCCGGCCGCCGAAGGCGAAGGCGGGCTCGGCGTCCAACGTCACGATCTCGATGCTCACTGTCCGGTCTCCTCACCGGTGATGCCCGCCAGGGTGGGCCGGCGACGGGCGATGAGGAGCCCCACCAGCACGACCACCCCGACGGCCAGCCAAACGAAACCCATCTTCTGCGCCGCGACCTTGGCGTTGATGACGACGTAGCCGAGGATCAGGAAGCCGAGCGCCGGAGCGATCAGATGGCGCCACCAATCCCGGCTGCCGGAGCGGACCACGTAGTGCACCACGACGGCGACGTGCAGCACCAGGAACGCGGTCATGGCCCCGAAGTTCACCAGCGAGCTGAGCAGGGTGATCCCGTCGCTGCGGCTGTCCATGTAGAGGCCGAGGCCGAGCGAGACCGCCGCGACCAGCAGGGTGGCGTTGACGGGGACACGCCGCCTCGGGTGCACCTTGGCCAGGAAGCCGGGCAGCTGCCGGTCCCGTGCCATCGCGTACAGCAGCCGCGACGTGGCGGCCTGAGCGACGAGCGAGTTCGCGAAGCCCCAGGAGATCGCGGTCGCCAGGGCCGTCAGCTTGGCCAGCCAGGCGCCGCCCGCGGCCCGGGCGGCGTCGTAGAAGGCGGTGCCGTTCGGATCCCCGTGGGCGATCAGCCTGGCCTGGTCGGGCACCAGGAGAGAGGCCACCCAGGTCTGCACGATGAACAGCACGCCGGTCAGTACGAGGGCGGCCACCATCGACCTGCCGATGGCCCGCGCCGACTCGCGGTTCTCCTCGGCCAGCGTCGAGATGCCGTCGAAGCCGAGGAAGCTGAGGACGGCGATGGAGACCGCGCCGAAGACCAGGCCCCAGGAGAAGGTGGCGTGGTTGTAGAGCGGGGACAGCGCCGAGCCGTGCCCCTTGCCCTGCGCGAGGGCCACGACGCCCACGACGAGGAAGAGCGCGAGGACGACCAGCTCGGCGACGAGCATGATCCGGTTGATCCGCGCGGTCATCTCGATGCCCAGGTAGTTGACCACGGTGTTGAGGACGACGAAGGCGATCAGCCACAGCCACACCGGGACGGCGGGCACGAGGGAGTTCATCGCCACGCTCGCGATCAGGTACAGCAGGCTGGGCACGAGTACGTAGTCCAGGAGGATCATCCAGCCGGACAGGAATCCGACGGGCGCGCCGATGCCCCGACCGGCGTAGGTGTAGACCGAGCCCGCCATGGGGAACGCCCGCGACATCTGCGCGTACGAGCCGGCGGTGAACATCATGGCCAGCATCCCGATGGCGTACGCGAGGGCGACCATGCCGCCCGAGCCCTGGAACACGCTGCCGAAGATGCCGAACGGCGCGATCGGCACCATGAAGATCAGCCCGTACACGACCAGATCCCGGAAGCTGAGCGAACGCCGCAGCTCCTGGGTGTATCCGTAACGTTCGATCCCTTCGACGTCACTCATGGATCCTCCTCGATGGAGCGGTGAGCGCAGCCTAGGGAATCTACTTCCAGATGAAAAGGTTTTGACTGGAAAAATCAGTAGCGACTGACCACCGTCAGATCGAGTCCATCCGCCCTGGCCAGGTACCCGCCGGCGCGCGGCGGGCCGAGCGGGGCGGCCGCCCATGCTCTCCGGGCGTCCGGTGCGCCGGCCAGCAGACGGCCCGCCGCCGCGGCCACACGCTCCGGGGCGAGCGCGCCGAACGCCGCGAGCGCCACCGCCAGGTGCACGCCGTCGTACAGCCCCTCCGCGTAGACGTCCAGCGCCGGACCGTGATCGCCGAACTCGGCCCGGTGGCGCTCGGCGAGGGCGATCCGGCGCTCACTGTCCTGGCCGGCGAACGAGCGCATCGCGGAGTACAGCTCTCCGGTGTCGTCGCCGCCGATGGCCAGCAGCCCGTTCGTCTCCAGCGACCCGGACAGCCGCAGCACGCGCGAGCCGAGACCGGACGACGCGAACAACCGGTTGAACCGGACGAGGTCACGGCCGACGAGGCTGAGCAGGACGGCGTCCGCGCGCACCCGGAGGAGAGCGTCCACCGCCTCCTCGGCGCCCGTTCCCACGACCGGCTCGAACGGCAGGAGCCGGTCCAGCACCACCTCGGCCCCGATCGATCGGATCAGCGGGGCGGCCACCCGGTGCACCGAGCGCGGCCAGATGTAGTCGCTGCCCACCAGCGCCCACCGCCGCGGTCGCCGGTGTTCGGCCAGCCAGCGCAGCGCGGGCGCCAACTGGTCCGCCGGGGACCCGCCCAGCAGGACGACGCCCTGCTCCCGCGTGCCCCCTTCCTGCGGCGGCGTGAAGAAATAGGCCGACCGGCGGGCGATCGCGGCCTCCACGGCCCGGTGCACGTCACTCGTGTGGTAACCGACGAACGCCTGGACGAGTCCCGCCTCGGCGAGCGAACGGGCGTCCCGTGCCACCTCCTGCGGCCGCCGGCCGGCGTCGACCAGGACGAGTTCGACGGGCCGACCGGCCGAGGTCGCCTCGCCCGCGGCCAGCCGCGCCGCGGCGAGTCCGGAGGGGCCGGTCAGTCCGAGCGGCCCGGACAGCGGAAGCAGCAGGCCGAGGCGCAGCACCGAGGCATCCGGGCCCGCGACCATGAGCTCCATGGCGTCCCGTACGACCGCCGCGCCGTTCATCCCGACAAGTATGCTCTGCGCAACGGCCCACGGCGGAAGGCGCATCTTGTCGACCTCGGCGACGAACCAGAGTGAAACGGTCCTGCCCGCCGCCACGGCCGACCTCGTCGACCTCCTCACCCGTACCCAGCGTGCCATCGCCCGGGACCTGGGCGCCGTGCTGGAGGAGGAGGGCACGTCCGTGGACCAGTGGCGGGTGCTGCGCGCGCTGGACGGCGCGGAGGGCCGCTCGATGGGTGAGCTCGCGGCGGAGGTGGAGATCCCCCATCCCACCCTCACCCGCATCGTCGACACCCTGGTCGACTCGGCCTACCTCTACCGGTCCCAGTCGAGCCGGGACCGCCGGCGGGTGACCGTGCACGTGTCCGAACTCGGCCGGCGCAAGCTGCGGCGACTGGACGCGCTGGCCGCCGCGCACGAGCAGGGGATCGCCGCCCGCCTGGGCCCGGACACGGTGACGGCCCTGTCCGCACTGCTCCGATCCGTGCGCGAGAGGCTCTGAACGACCGAGCGGGCCCACGCCGCCCTGAGCCACGGGGTAACGAAACCTGAACGCGGCGCTCGGCTCCGAGAGTCGCGTGGAATGGTTCCCTTTCCCTGTATCCGCAGTTCACGGCCGCTGATCGGGTGCTGCGGCGCGTTGTCCACTTCCGGCCTCGTGGTCGGGACTTGTGTTCAGACTATTGACGCTATTCGCCGCATTAACGGACACTACGCCGGGATCTTGATCACTTTCTGAACGCGCCAGGATTCCGTCAATCCGTACGTCGAGTGGAGTCTCGGTATGCGCATGGCTCGTCTCGCGGTCGCAGCGGCGGCGATCGCCGTTTTGGCCGCGCCGTTCACCGCGGCCACCGGAGTGGCCCAGGCCGCTTCCGGAGAAGGGGCCAGACCCTGGCTGAACACCTCACTCCCGCTGGAGAAAAGGGTCGATCTGCTGCTGGGGCAGCTGACCAATGACGAGAAGGCCACCTTGATGACCGCGGTGGGGCGGCCCAGCGGTTCGCACGCCACCGGTTACATTCCGGGAATCGAGCGTCTGGGCATCCCCGGCATGCAGTTCAGCGACGGCCCGAGCGGGGTCCGTGACGGCCAGCCCGAGACCGCGCTGCCCTCCCCGGTGTCGCTGGCCGCCTCGTTCAACACCGAGACGGCCAAGGCGTACGGCACGGTCATGGGCACCGAGGCCAGGTACCGCGGCTACCAGGCGATCTACGGGCCGATGGTCAACATCGTGCGCACCCCGCTCGGCGGCCGTGACTTCGAGACCCTCGGCGAGGACCCGGAACTGGCCGGCGACCTCGCCTCCTCCGAGATCCGGGCCATCCAGGCCCAGGGCGTCGCGGCCCAGGTCAAGCACTACGCGGGCAACAACCAGGAGAACGCCCGTACGACCTCCAGCTCGAACATCGACGAGCGGACGCTGCACGAGATCTACCTCCCGGCCTTCGAGAAGGCGGTCGCGGACGGCAAGGTCTGGTCGGTGATGTGCGCCTACAACAAGGTCAACGGCGTCTACGCGTGCGAGAACGCGCAGATCCTGCGCGACATCCTCATCGACACCTGGAAGTTCGACGGAGTCATCGACACCGACTACCCGGCCAACCACTCGACGGTCGCCTCCGCGCTCGCCGGCCTGGACCAGGAGTTCAGCGGCACCACCTACTTCAAGCAGCTGCCCGCGGCGGTCGCGGCCGGCCAGGTGCCGCAGTCCGTGCTCGACGACGCGGCCCGCCGCATCCTGCGGCTGGAGTTCCGCACCGGCCTGTTCGACCCGAGCAAGCCCGTGACCGCGGACTTCGACAAGGACAGCGCCGTCGCGAAGCAGGCCGCCGAGGACGGCAGCGTACTGCTGAAGAACAGCCGGAACACCCTGCCCCTGGACACGAGGAAACTGCACTCGATCGCCGTGATCGGCCCCAACGCCGACACCGCGGTCACCGGAGGCGGCGGCAGCTCGGCCGTCACCCCGTACAAGAAGGTCGACCCGGTCTCCGGCCTCAAGGCGAGACTCGGCGACTCGGTGACCGTCGACTACGTCAAGGCGGGCACGACCTCGGGCCAGCCCGCGATCCCGGCGTCCGCGCTGACCGGCCTCAAGGGCGAGTACTTCACCAACAAGACCCTCAGCGGCACCCCCGCGGTCACCCGTGACGACGCCAACGTCGACTTCACCTGGGGGAGCGGTTCGCCGGCCACCGGCATCCCCGCCGACGGCTTCTCCGCGCGCTGGACGGGCACGCTCACCGCCCCGGCGACCGGCGCGTACACCTTCTCCGCCACCAGCGACGACGGCAGCCGCGTCTACCTGGACGGCAAGCTTATCGCCGACAACTGGAGCGACCACTCGGTACGGACCGTGAAGAGCGCCCCGGTGCAGCTCACCGCCGGTGAGCAGCACGCCATCCGGATCGAGTACTACGAGAACACCGGTGACGCGTCCGTCAGCATCGGCTGGTCGTCCCCGAACCTTCCCGACCCGCAGATCCAGACGGCCGTCGCCGCCGCCAAGAGCGCCGACGCCGCCGTGGTCGTGGTCGGCGACTCGTCCACCGAGGGCTCGGACCGCACCACTCTGGCCCTGCCCGGCAACAACGACGCCCTGATCGCGGCGGTCGCCGCCGCGAACCCGAGCACCGTCGTGGTGCTGCGGGCCGGCGCCCCGGTGCTGATGCCGTGGCTGGACAAGGTCCCCGCGGTGCTCGACACGTGGTACCCGGGCCAGGAGGACGGCAACGCCCTCGCCGAGCTGCTCACCGGCGACGCCGAGCCCGGCGGCCGGCTCCCGGTCAGCTTCCCGACGACCGACACCCAGACCGCCGTCGCCGCCGCGCCCGGCCGCTACCCCGCGGTCAACGGCGTGTACGACTACAGCGAGAAGCTGGACGTCGGATACCGCTGGTACCAGGACGAGAACAAGACACCGCTCTTCCCCTTCGGCTACGGCCTGTCCTACACCACCTTCAAACTGTCCCACCTGCGCGGCGGCCCGGCCCACGTCATCGCCGGCGCGGGCACCAACGGCAAGGTGCGGCTGACCGTCGACGTCACCAACACCGGCGAGCGCACCGGATCCGACGTCGTCCAGGCCTATCTCGGCCACCCCAAGGGCTCCGGCGAGCCGCCGAAGGAGCTCAAGGCGTTCGCCAAGGTCCGGCTGAAGGCCGGTCAGACCAAGAAGGTGACGCTCACCCTGGACGGCAGCGACCTGCGGATCTGGGACGACAAGGCCCACGCCTGGACTGTTCTGGACGGCGAGTACCCCGTCTACGTGGGCGAGTCCTCCGCGGACACCCCGCTCACCACCTCGGTGACCGTCCGCCGTACCCTCGGCACGCAGTACACGTCGGTCACCGCAGCCAAGATCACCCAGCCCGGCACCGCGCAGACGGTCGAGCAGACCTTCACCAACACCGGTGACTCCGGCGTGCGCGACCTCAAGCTCTCGCTCTCCGCGCCTCAGGGCTGGACGGTGGAGCCCGCGACCACCCGCAAGCCCGCCCCGACCGACGTTCCCCCCAACAGCAAGGTCGGCACCACCTGGAAGGTGACCGCACCGGCCGGCGCGGCGGGCGGCCCGGCCGCCCTCACCGGGAACGCCTCCTTCACCCTGCACGGGAAGCAGACCCGCAGCGACGGCACGACGACGGTCGTGCCGTACACCGCGGTGGCGAACGCGTTCGACAACGTGGGGATCACCGCCGACAGCGACCCGTCCCCCGGCAACCTCGATCCGAAGGGCTACAGCTTCTCCGCCACCCAACTCGCCGCGGTCGGCTACACCCCGGGTGCGACGGTGACCGCGAACGGCCTCTCCTACGCCTGGCCGAACACCCAGCCCGGACAGCCGGACAACGTCGCCGCGGCCGGACAGGTCATCCAGGTCCACGGCAAGGGCGGCAGGCTCGGCCTCCTCGGAACCGGCACCGGCTCCTCGCACTCGGGCACGGTGACCATCACCTACACCGACGGCACGATCGCCGACGTCGCGATCACCTTCCCCGACTGGTACAGCAACGCCGCGAGCGGCAACAGCCAGTTGGCGGTCACCACCGCCAACTGGAACCGCCCGCCCACCGACACCCTCGGCAACCACAAGGTGAGCCTCTACACGACCGGAGGCGCGCTCGACCCGTCCAAGACCGTCGCGACGGTCACCCTGCCGGGCGACAACGGAATCCACGTGTTCGCCATCACCGTCGGCTGACCCACGGGACGGCCCACCGGCCGGACCCACGGCGCCACCCCGCCCTCCGCCCGCCCACCCGGCAGGCGGAGGGCGGCGCCTTGCCCCGCTTTCACCCTGCCGTTTCGGTCGCCTGGTCGGTACGGACGGCGGGGAGCGGCCACGCCTGTACGTGGGCCGACGGACGGGAACGGTCAGGGGGCGTCGACCACGAGCGGGACCTCCAGCCGGGCGCGAAGCTCCTCGACGGAAGTGCCGAACGACTCGACCACGCGGACGCCATCGGGGATGGTCTCGAAAACGGCGTGGCGCAGGGCCCATGCTCACTGAGACCACGCGCAGCCGACAAGGACTTGCGGGAGCGCTGACCGGAAAGCTGCGCGTGGAGACGACGCGCGGTGCGGTGTCGCCTCACCGGCGGCTGTACGCCTGCGGGTGCGACGCGCCCGCATGGGCCGCAGCCGGACGGCGCGCGGCGAGGGCCTGGTCGAGGTCGGCCATCAGGTCCTCGTGGTCCTCCAGCCCGATGGAAAGCCGGACCAGGCCTGCGGACGGGCGGGCCTCAGGGGCGACGGGCCGGTGCGTCAGCGCGGCGGGAAGCTGGATCAGTGAGTCGACGCCGCCCAGGGACACCGCGTGGGTGAACAGGCGAACCGCCGATGTGACATGCCTTGCCTGCTCCAGACCTCCGCGGAGGTCGATCGAGATCATCGCCCCGGTGCCCCTCATCTGCCGGTGGAGAAGTCCCCGCGCGTCCCCCTCCATCCCGGGGTAGTGCACACGGGAGACACTCGGGTGGGTGCTCAGCCACGCGGCGACGCGCTGGGCGTTCGCCTGCTGCGCCCGGACCCGGATCGGGAGCGTGGCCAGCCCCCGGTGCAGAAGGTAGGCGCCGAGCGGGTGAAGAAGGGCACCCGTGATGGCGCGGACCCGGCGCAGCGCGGCCGCCTGTTCCTGGTCGCAGGCGATGACGCCCGCGATGACGTCGCCGTGCCCCCCGAGATACTTGGTCGCGCTGTGCAGCACCATCGAGGCGCCGAAATCGACGGGGTTCTGCAGGATCGGGGTCGCGAACGTGTTGTCCACGAGAACGGGAACGCCGCGGGCCGCCTCGACGACGGCACGGATGTCGACCAGGTCGAGTGTCGGGTTGGCGGGTGTCTCCAGCATGATCAGCGCCGTGTCCGGCCGGAGCGCCGCGGCGACGCCCTCCGCCGTACAGAACGTCACCTCGGCACCGAGTACGCCGGAGGCCAAGAGGTGATCGGTCCCGCCGTAAAGAGGCCGGACCGCCACGATGTGGCGGTGACCGCTCTCCCGCGTCGTCGCGAGGATCGCCGCGGTGGTCGCCGCCATACCCGATGAGAACGCCACGGCCGCCTCGGTGTGCTCCATCCGCGCCAACGCCGACTCGAATCGGGCCACGGTCGGGTTCCACAGCCGTCCGTAGACGGCTCCGCCCTCCGCGTACGGCGTGCCCCCGCCGGCCATGGCCTCGTACGAGAGGCCGCCCGCCTCGATGTCCGGCAGCGGATTGGTCGAGGACAGATCGATGGGAAGCGCGTGGACACCGAGTTCGGCGAGGTCCTCGCGGCCGGCGTGGACGGCGATGGAGTCGAGCTGCAGCCGAGGCGAGATCATGCCGCAAGGATGAGCGGATCCACAGAGAATCTCAATGGTCATTGCGGAAACTTGCGCCGTTCGCCAGGATCGGTGCAGATTCGCCGAAAGGAGCCCTCATGCCCGACCTGGCGTCGAAGAAACCGCAACCCGCTCCAGCGTCTCTCGACGGCACCGATCTGGCCATCCTCGCCGCGCTCGTGGAGGACGGCCGCATGACCAACGCCGCACTCGCCGCCCGCGTGGGAGTCGCCGAGTCCACATGCGCGTACCGGGTGCGCGCGCTGCGGCAGTCGGGTGTCATCGCGAGCGTCAACGCCCGGCTCGACCTCGGCGCGCTGGGCCACCCGATCCACGCGATCGTCAAGGTCCGGCTGGGCAGCCACAACAGAGAGCACGTCCGCAACCTCTACGACAAGCTGGTCGCGGTGCCGGGGGCGCTGACGGTTCTCCACGTGGGCGGCGACGATGACTTCCTCCTGCACGTCGCCGTGGAGAGCCCGGAGAAACTCCGGGATCTCATCCTGGAACACGTGACCATCTACCCGGTGGTGCAGCGGACGGAGACCCAACTGGTGTTCGAGGTACGCGAAGGTCGCGGCGTGCTGAGTCCGTGAAGATGTCGCCGCAGTGCCGGCGGGTCTTGCCCAGGTCGACCTTGCCACGCGCGAAATGGTTCAGCGGCCCGTAGCCGGCTCCGGCGTTGCGGTCGGCACGCCCCTGAGCGGAAGTGCGGCCACCCCGGTCGGTGGCCCGCCGAAGTGGCCGCACGTTCCCAGCGGTTGGGGTCAGTGGACGATTCGCTCCACGATCCAGTCGACCAGTGGTTTGGTCACCTGGCTGTGCATGGTGTTCTCGCTGTCGCACTTGAACTCGTCGAGCGCGCTTTTCGCACCGTTCGCCTCGACATTCTTGTACGGGTCGACGTCCCACTCGGCCGGGTCGTAGTCCAGCGCGACCGCGCTCACGGAGGGGACGAAGCAGCTGAGCTTGTATGTTTCCGGGATGTCGGCCCCGAGTTCCTCGGCGATCTGGCCGAAGGAGTCGAGGGTGCCGCCGGGCGCGCCGTCGAGGCCGGGGACGTGCGAGGTGAAGCCCCGTCGCACCTGGCCGGCGGCCCGCATCTCACCGATCGGCTTGCGCTCGCCGCCGTCGGGCTGGAAGTTCGCCTGAGCGTAGACGACCAGCGGTATCTGGTACTTGAACACCTCCATGCCGGGCGGCAGGTCGCGGCCGGTGCCGTTGCCGGCGCCGTTGGCCACGCCTAGCTTGTGCGGTCGCTCCGGGAACTGTCCGAGCTCACGCAGTTCATCCAGGAACTGCGTGCGCAGTTCGCTGGAGGTGGCGACGGGGCCTTCGTACTTCGCGTCCGGGATCCATGCGTACAGCAGTTGCTGCGCGGCGGGGCTCCTGATCAGCTCGGCCTTCTTGATCTTGCCGGGCCCGGTCGGCAGCGACTCGAAGAAGTAGGCCATCTGCTGGAGGACCAGCGGGATCCAGGCGCCGTTGTGAGGGGAGTCCCAGGAGAGGTACGTCGTGGTCTGGTGGTCCTGGTCCTGCTTTTCCATCTCGGCGAGGGCGTAACGGGTGATGATGCCGCCCATACTTACTCCGCCGACGATCAGCTCCGCGTCGCCGCGTCGCCGCTGGACGGCCTCGTTGATGGCGCTGATCACCACGCCGGCGTTGGCCTGGATGTGAGTGTGCCGCTGCTCGAAGCCCACCAGGATGACATCGATGCCTGCGGCGAGCAGCTGGTCGAGGAAGCCGACCTCGCTGCCCGGGTAGGGCGCGTTGAAGTGGGCGAACAGTCCCGGCAGGTCACTACGGCCGTAGTTGAAACCGTCCGCGAAGATGAACGGACGCTCCAGTTCGTCGTGGCCGTCGGCGAGGTAGACCGCAGCCTCGCCGAGGGCGATCTCCCGCCGGTACGGTCGGGCGGACCGCAGCGGCCAGGTGTGCGTCGGCCGCCGGTCGCCGGCGCGCGCCACGTCCGTCGGGGTGCCGAACCACGGCCCCGGCGGCAGGTCCTTGGCGAACTCCGCCACCTTCTCGGTCGAGGACTCCTCCTCGGCCTGATTCCACGTCAGCTCGACGTCGATCCTGGCTTCCTGTGTCATGAGGTCTGCTACCGCCTCTGTGTAGGTGTCGTTTACGGGAGTGCCATAGCGCACCGAGATTCACGTGCGAACGGGCCGGCACTGCACGGAAGTCGACATAGCTCCTCGACGCGCGGTGATCGACTACAACAGTGCCATCACTCAATGTGTCCGGTGGTCCGCGTGAGGAAACGGGAACGACTCTGTAGTTAAGAGAAGGCGCGTAGGACAAATTCGTCGTATAGGCCGAATGCAGCACGAGGGCCATATAGCGCAAATATCAAGAGGGTTCATGAGGTGCGTAATAACAGGTGTTCTCCAAGCCGCCGCCGACCCCGGGGCGATTCACCCGGTGGTCCGGCTTTGACCCGTGGCGGGCAGGTGTCACACAACACGTCGGGCTCTCGCCGGTGCGGGCGTGTAGTGGGAGTTCCGGGGAAAGTCGCTGATGCGGGAGTCATACGATCAGGTGGGATGAGGTTGGCCGGGACGGCGTCGGTCGTGCTGATGCAGCCGACGACGTTGTGCAATCCGAAGGCGCGTGAAGGCACCGACGCTAACGCGCGGAGCCGCCTCGGCCGGTGCGGAGGAAGACTGCGAGCGCGGCGAGGCAGAGGAACGCGGCCGCGCCGAGGCTCGCCACGTTGAAGCCGTGGACGGCGGCCTCGGCCGGCGCGGTGGGATGCGCGCGGAGGTGGTCGGCGGCGGCGGTTGCGGCGATGGTGCTGAGTAGGGCGGTGCCGAGGGACGCGCCGATCTGCTGTGACGCCATGACCATGGCGCCGGCCACGGCGGTGTCGGCTCCGGCTCCGAGGGGCGCGGGAACGCTCTACGCGATCCGGCCCGTGCCGCGCGTGGCGGGGGTGCGTGTCGACGTCGCCGGAGCCCTGCTGGCCACCACTGGGCTGATGGCACTGGTCCTCGGTTTCGCCCGGGCCGAGACGGACGGCTGGAGCGCGGCGATCACCATCGGGTCGCTTGCCGCGGGCGTACTGGCGCTGGCCGCTTTCATCGTCGTACAGAAGCGGGTCGCCGGGCCGCTGCTGCCCTTGCGCGTGGTCCTCGACCGCCGCCGCAGCGGCTCCTACCTGGCGGTACTCAGCCTGGCCGTCGGCATGTTCGCCGCACTGTTCTTCCTCACCTTCTACCTGCAGAACGTGCTCGGCTACTCACCGGTCAGGGCGGGAATCGCCTTCCTGCCCTTGACCCTCGGACTGATGGCGGGGGTCCGAATCGTCAGCCCGCTCCTGATGCGAGCAACAGGTGCGATGGCTGCTCTCTCTGTCCCGGCCTGCTGACCATCGCTGCCGGTCTGGCACTGCTCGGCCTCGTAGGCGTCACACGGCGGCTACTGGCCGCACGTCTTCCGTGGCGCGCCCTCCGGGTGCTCAACGCGCTCCTCACCGAGACCGGCACCGTCTTCGGCTGACTCCCTACACCCTGATCGGGACGATCAGGCAGACTGATCACCCAGCACGGACACGCCGACATCGCCTGATCAACTCGATCCCTGCCGAAGAGCTACGCCCTTCAAGGGTCGCCACGACCCGTCGGCTGAGGGGCAGCCCAGTCTGTCGGTGTCCAGGGGATCGGCCACTCATTCTCGGTGGTGTCGAGCCGCTGCTGCGCAACGGCCGCCCTGGGGTGGCTGATCTTCTCGAAGAGGTGAAGTGCTTCCTGCCAGGCGTGACGGGCTTGGTCGAAGTTGCCGGCGGTGGCGTGGGTCTCACCGGTGCCGAGGAGCGCGTCGGCCTGGACGAAGGTGTCAGACAGCAGCAGAGCGAGGTGTTGTTGCTCGCGGAAGAGATCGAAGGCGCTGTCGAGGTCTGTGTTGACAAGGTGGAAGAAGGCGAGATTGCCGATGGCCAGGGCTTCGCCGCGGCGGTAGTTCAGCTGCCGGTAAATCGCGAGGGCCTGCTGAGTGTCGGCGAAGGCTTGAGCCAAGTGTCCTAAACGTTGGTGGAACACTCCCCGGTTCTGCAGCGCTGTCGCGCGGGCCCGACGCGTGTCTGGGTCGTGGAGCAGGTCAAGGGCCTGGGTGAGGAGGGTGACGCTATGCTCGTGATTCCCGCGTTGGCCTTGGACCGCGCCGTAGTCGATCAGAGCTGAGGCCTGGCCGGAGGGGTCGACGACAGTGCGGTAGATCTTTAGTGCTCTCAGGCAGCTGTCTTCTGCTTCGTCGAGGCGGTCCATCCTCCACTGAATGCTGCCGAGTCCGGACAGCATCAGGGCCTCGGCGGCCTGGTCGCCGGCAGCCTGCGCGGCCACGACAGCGAGTTGCTGTACGGCGAGAAAGTCGTTGAACTGCTGGCGGGTGATACAGAATTCCTTCTGGACCGCGGCGATTTGCCACACATAGCGGTGAAGTCCTGCTCGGGCAGCAGAGTTTTGGATGGCGGCGAGGTTCTGGCGTTCGTTGTCGAACCACGCCAGGCCCTTGTCGTAACTGGCGAAATAGCCGGGCCTTGCGGCCTGTGCGGCCGGGACACCGGACAGGGGCGGGGCGCCGATGGCGCGTGCAGCGGCATGGCCGGTGGCTACCGCCCAGGTCGCCAGCCGGGCCACAGGTGCGGTGGGGTCCGGCTCGGGGTCGGCGTCGGTGAGTTCGGCGGCGTAGGCCCGTAGCAGGTCGTGGAGTTCGTAGCGGCCGGGGGTGTTCTGGCGGATCAGGTTGTCGTCCTGGAGCTGCTCGAGGGCGGCCTCGGCCTCGTGGGCGGGAATGTCGGCGAGTGCGGCGAGGAGGGCAGGGGTGAAGTCGGGGCCGGGGTGGTGGCCGAGGAGGCGGAAGACGCGCCGGAGCGGCTCGGCGAGACCCCGGTAGGACAGGTCGAAGACGGGGCGTATCGCGCGGCCGCCGGCGCGGATCGCCTCCAGCCGCCTGGCCCGCATCCGGTCGGCGTGCTCGGCAAGGCTCCACGCGGGCCGGGAGCGGAGCCGTGCTGCAGTCAGTGCCAAGGCCAGCGGGAGACGGTCGCAGTACTCCACGATCCGGGTGGCCGCTTCGGGTTCGGCGGTGACGCGGTCCCTTCCGGCGATCCGCATCAGCAGGTCGAGTGATTCGGCGTCGGTGAAGGTTCCGATCAGGTGCGGGGTGACGCCGTCAAGACCGGCGAGGCTACGGCGGCTGGTGATCATGACCAGGCAGGTCGGGTCGGCGGGGATGAGGTCGTGGACCTGGTCTTCGTCGGCGGCGTTGTCGAGCAGGATCAGCGCACCGCGTTCGCGTAGCCGGTCGCGGTACATCGCCGTCCGCTCCTCCCGGCTCACGGGGATCTGCTGCGCGGGCACACCGAGCTGCCGCAGGAACGCCTCCAGTACCGCGGCGGGGTCGGCGGGCGGGACATCGGGGTCGAAGCCGCGCAGGTTCACGTGCAGCTGGACGTCGGTGAAGTGGCCGGCGCGGACCAACTCGTGGGCGACGCGGACGGCGAGCTGGGTCTTGCCCACCCCCGCCATACCCTCGATCGCGGAGATCACGACCGTTCGAGCACTCCCGCTGCCGTGCCGGCGTGTGGCCGTTTCGATGAGCCGTGTCAGCTCATTCTCACGGCCGGTGAAGGTCGCGAGCTCCGCGGGAAGTTGACCGAACACACCGACCGGACCGCCGGTCTTCGCCAGCCCGTGGACCTTGACGCACGCCTCGCGCCAGCGGGCCACACCGGCCTCGTCCACTCCCAGCGCTCGGACGATCGCGACCACCAGGTCCAGATCCAGGCGACGCCGGCCGGCCTTGAAGGCGTCCACGACCGTGAATGGTGACACAACCCGCGGAGGCTTCATGAAAGGCCCGGCCTGTTTGGCCAGCGTCCGATAGGACGGCATCCCTGCCCACACGCGCAGCTCACCCAGCAAGCCGATGAACTCCGCCAGATCCGTGGCCATACCCGGATCTGGCATGACAGCCCCGTGTCGTACCACAACACCCCCTGAAAGCCGTACACCCCGGAATAACACGGTAAATGAGCGTGTGTGCGATGTGTGGATTCGTGTGGGAAGCGAGACTTCGCCGGGCTTCCTCCCGCAGAGTGATTGTGCTGCGAGGGCGGGTCATACGACCGGACTAGGTGGCCGAGACCGGTCACGAGGCCGGGTGACCTTGCCCCCTCGGTCCCAGGTGTGGTCTGGGTGACCGTTCCGGCCGGTCCGGCGAGGGTGCCCGAACCACCGCGAGAGTTCCAAACCCATCGTCGGCACAAACAAAGAGCACACAACAACTGTCGGCAACTGGCTACCAGGCAAGGCGTTTCCGTCACATCGCGCGATAGCTCACGCCGCTGGCCGACTGTCGATGGAGATTGTCCGTGCCGCCGGCACCTTCCTCAAAGGAAAAGGAGTACCAAGTGAGGCAACCGTTCTCCGGCCGCCGCCTCGGCGCTGCCACTGCACTGACTGCGGTCACCCTCGTCGGTGGAGGCTTGGCGATGGCGCCGGCCGCATCCGCCGCGGTGACCGCAACCGCGCCCGCGAAACCAGCGTCGTCGGGCCAGTGCCAATACGTCCTCATCACCAGCGGCTACTCGATAACAACCACCCGGGCCCAGGCCTGTGAGAACGGAGCTGGAGGTAGCTGGATTTCCTTCGACCTGTGCTATTTCGGACTTCTAGGAACCAACGTAACGGACTATGTCGCAACGCTGGCCTGCAACGCAGCCGGCGACTGACGACTCGGGGGGGGCAGCCCGGCGCGGGCGGCCTGGCCAGCGCCGGGCTGGCGGTGGTGAGCGCCTCGAGTTGCTGCCGTTCACCGGGCTGGAGATTGTCCGGAAGGCGCAGGATCCAGCCGGTGACCTGCCGGACGCTGGGCGGTGTCGGTGTCGGTGGCGGCTCGAGAGGGACGGCGGTGCTGCGCATGTGGGCGTCGAACACCTACCACGCCTGCGGGAACGGGGACCGGAACTACTGGGTCGGATACCAGTGATCCGCATCCGCGGCTGTAGCCGCGCCCGCGCAGGCCGCTGTCTCACATCCGTCCGCTCATATGAGAGAGCAGAGAGTGCTGGCTCGCAAACCGTCGTAGCCCGGCCGCGTCGGCGGTCGCCGCGATACCCCGCGCGATAGCCGCCGCGGCCGACTGCTGTCGGCTCCTAACGAAGACGCCGCAGCCGTGCTCGGCGGCCACCTGGCCCTCGGCCCTGGATCGACTGGCGCACGGTCATGCGGGTCACGCCGTAGTGCTCCATCAGCTGTGCCTCGGAGGGCACCTTGTCGCCTTTAGGGAAGATGCCTCGCCGGATGACGTCGCGAAGCTGGTCGGCGATCTGGCGGAACACGGCTCGGTCGCTCGTGGGGTCCAGGACGCCAAAGGGGAGTTCCGCCATGCCGGCTCCTCAACTCGTCTGTACGTGTTGAACGCTACGACAGTGCGGCAGGGCTCTGGCTCAGGTCGTCGAGGGCCTACGGACGCTCGCGTGGGATCCGGCGGAGGGCCTTGGTCGTGTGGTTGGCGAACCCTTCTGCGGCTGCGAAGACGTTCGCTGCGTGGGTCGCGTCCGCCTCGACGTCCAAGTCGGGCACCGTCTTCTCGCCGGCGTCTGCGAGGTCATTGGCGATCTGGTAGCCGTGGTGTGCGACCTCGGCCATGTACGCCGCGAGCTGGTCCAGCTGTGCGGTGCTCAACGGCTTCAGCGCGTGGACGCGCTCCGCCAACTGCGCGAGGCGGTCGGTGATCGCATCGAGCTCGGTCTTCAAGTCATCCATGGTCGGTCATCTCTCCGTACGCCACCAAAACGGTCGCGCTGGTCGGTTGCAGGGACTGCAGTTCCCCAGGCAGAGGAAACCAGAGGCCCTCGACGGCCTGATGCCCGAGTCGGGTTGGCGACTGTGTCGCCTCACCGGCGTCTGCGCGAGTCGGTCACAGGATGGTGAGTTGTTCGGGCTCGGGGCGGCGCTGTGGTGGGGGCGGGGGTGTGCGGAGGCGTCGGACGTTGCGACGTCCGCCGATGCCGTGCTCGTCGGCGAGGTCCTTGACGCGTTGGGCGATGCGGTGCTGGTAGTCCTTCGGCGCGTAGGCGCCGCGACCGTACAGGCGCTCGTACGGTGCGACGAGCTCGGGGTGGTGCTCGCGGAGCCATCGGGTGAACCACTCGCGGGCGCCGGGGCGCAGATGCAGGACGATCGCCGAGACGGAGGTGGCGCCGGCCTCGGCGATCCGGCGTACGGCCGCTTCCAACTGGCGTGGGGTGTCGGTGAGGTAGGGGATGATCGGGCCCATCAGAACGCCGCAGCCGATGCCGTGCTCGTTCAGCGTCGCGCAGACCTCGAGGCGTTTGAGCGGGCCGGGCGTGCCGGGCTCGAGCAACCGCCACAGCTCCTTGTCGGTGAAGCCCACGGACACGGCCGTGCTGACCTCGGTGCGGTCGGCGGCCTCTTCCAGCAGCGGCAGGTCGCGCAGGATCAGCGAGCCCTTGGTCAGGATGGAGAAGGGATTCGCCGCGTCCCGCAGCGCCTCGATGATGCCCGGCATCAGCCGGTAGCGGCCCTCCGCCCGTTGGTAGCAGTCGACGTTGGTGCCCATCGCGATGTGCCCCCCGGCCCACTTCGGCGCGGCGAGCTCCCGACGTACGAGCTCCGGAGCGTTCACCTTCACCACGATCTGCGAATCGAAATCCCGACCTGTGTCGAAATCCAGGTACTTATGGGTGTTTCTAGCGAAACAGTAGACACATGCGTGACTGCAGCCTCGGTAGGGGTTGATGGTCCAGCTGAACGGGACCCGGGAGGCGGCGGGGACCCGGTTGATGATCGATTTGGCTCTGATCTCGTGGAAGGTGATCCCGCGGAACTCCGGGGTGTCGACCGTCACCGGGCTCCCGAACAGCCCCGGGTCCTCGCCGTCCAGTGCCAACGCGTCCCAACGCATGCCCTCACCTTAGAACATCCGTTCGATGATCGTCTGTCGGGTGGCGACTGAACGTTCATCCGGGGTGCGGGGAAGGCGTGGCCGTCCCGCCCGCGGCCGCGTCGACGAGGGCGGTGACGGCGGGGTGCCAGGGGCGGTCGACCGGTCCGGTGAGGACGAGCCGCCTGCTGATCGAGGGCCGTACGGGAACCATCACCAGGCCGGGGGCGAGCATCGCGGCGGTGAGTCCGGGCACGATCGTGACCCCGATCCCCGCGCGGACCATGGCCAGCAGGGTGCCCATGTCGCGGATGCGGTGAGTGGGGGAGAGCGGCGTGCCCGCTCGGCGGTACAGCTCGCGGAGGTGCCGCTCGCACCCTCCGCAGGACAGCAGGAACGCGTCGTCCTCGAGGTCGGCGGGGCCGATGCCCGGTTCTCCGGCGAGCGGGTGGTCCTCGCGAAGGAGGACGTGGAAGGCGTCCTCGGCCAGGGCCGTGCCCGGACCCGGTGGCGGGTCGACGAGGACGGCGAGGTCGACCGTGCTGCGGGTCAGCCAGTCGGCGACCTCGTCGTCCTCGCCCTCGAACACGGCTACGTCGACGCGTGGCAGTTCGGTCTTCCACTGGGGGATCAGCCGGGGGAGCAGGCCCTGGCAGACCGTGGTGGGCGCGGCGAGCCGTACGGTGCCGGCCGGGAGCCCGTCGCGCTGGGCGGCCAGGTCGGCGATGGCGACCGCCGCCGCGAGCGCCGCGCGGGCGTGGCCGAGGATGGAGTCGCCGAACGCGGTGGGGCGGGGGTGGCCGTGCCGGGTCAGTACGGCCCCGCCGAGGGTGCGCTCCAGTGCGGCGACGGAGTGGGAGATCGCGGACTGGCTGATCCCGAGCTCGTCGGCGGCGGCGCCGAAGCCACCGTGGTCCAGCACGGCGACGAACGCCCGCAGCTGGCTGAGGTTGAGGCTCATGAGTCTTTCTCATCGAGGCGATGTGGCCACTTGTTGGACTCATCTTCGCATTCCGCTGCAAGATCGCGTCGCATGACCGAGGTACGGCGGCGCGGAGGAGGACTGATGGAGCGGCCTGGCGGGTCGGCGGGATGGGTGCCCGGGTTCGTGGTCCTGTCGATGATCTGGGGTTCGAGTTTCGCCCTGATCAAGGTGACGGTCGACGCGGGCGTCGCGCCGCTGTGGGTCGCGTCGTGGCGGTGCCTGTTCGGGCTGGTGGCGCTGGGCACGGTGTGCGTCGTACGGCGGGCGCCCCTGCCTCGTGGCCGGCGCGTGTGGGCGCACGCGTTCGTGGTGGCCGCGTTGTTGAACTCCGTGCCGTTCGCGCTGTTCTCGTACGCGGAGACGCGGGTGAGCTCGGTCGTGGCCGGCGTCTGGAACGCCACGACGCCCTTGACCACGCTGCTGTTCGCCGTCGCCGTGATCCCCGCGGAGCGGCCGACGCCCCGGCGGTCGATCGGACTGGCGACCGGGTTCTGTGGCGTGCTCCTGGTCCTGGGGGTCTGGCGGGGGTTCGACGGCGGCACGCTGGGCGGCAGCCTGGCCTGCCTGGGAGCGACCGTCTGCTACGGCGCCGGTTTCACCTACACCCGGCGCTTCTTCGCCGGGGGCCGGGAGTCGGTCGTCGCGCTCTCGGCGGTACAGATTCTGTGCGCGACCGCCGAACTGGCCCTGGTCACCCCGGTCGTGGCGGGCCCGCCGACCTGGCCGGGGCCGGCGGCGGCAGCGGCGCTGGTCGGGCTCGGCGCCGTCGGCACCGGCCTGGCGTACATCATCAACCTGGGCGTGATCCGCGCGGCCGGGCCGACGGTCGCCTCGACGGTGACGTACCTGACTCCGCTGTGGTCCACGCTGCTGGGGGCGGTGCTGCTGGCCGAGCCGCTCGGCTGGAACACCGTCACCGGCGGTTTGCTGATCGTCGCCGGGGTGGTCGTGGCCCGGGCGCCCCGCCGGGCGCAGCGGGCGGCCGTCAGCGTACCGGGAAGCCCGGGACCTCGCGGGCGAGGTGTTCGAGCTCGCGGGTGAGGTCGTGGGGGGTCACGATGCCGACGAGCCGGTCGCCGTCGAAGACGAGGAGGCGCTCGCGGGCCAGCCGGGCCAGCAGTTCGGTGAGGGGCGTCTCGGCCGCCGTCCGCTCCGCGTCCTCCACGAGGGTGCCGACGGGGGTCTCGGGCGGTTCCCGGCGGATGCGCTCGGTGGTCACGACGCCGTGGACGACGCCCTCGTCGACGACCGGATAGGCGGAATGCCGGTGCCGGGGCAGCATCTCGCGCAGGAACTCGGCGACCGGCATGGAACTCGGCACGGTGAACGGATCCGGGGTCATGATCCGGCGGATCGGGATGCCGTCGAGCCGCGCGCGGACGCGGGCCTGTCCGGCCTCCAGGCCGGCGGCCGTGATCAGGAACCAGCCGACGAGCGTGAGCCACAACCCCTCCGCGCTCCACATGGCGATGTAGAAGCCGGTCAGCATGGTCACCCAGCCGAACGCGCGGCCGACCTGGGTGGTCTGCAGCGTCGCCTTCAACCGGTCGCCGGACATCCGCCACAGCAGGGCGTGGACGAGTCGCCCGCCGTCCAGGGGCGCGGCGGGGATCACGTTGAAGGCCGCCAAGAGCGCGTTGATCAGGGCGAGCCAGGTAACGCAGCCGCTCACCATTCCGTCCACCCCCGTGAGGAGGAGGACGGCCGACGCCGTGCCGAACGCCGCCGCCAGCAGCACGCTGACGAGCGGTCCGGAACCGGCGATGCGCACCTCGGCGCCCGGGGTGGCCGGCTCGCCCTCGTACCGGGCGACGCCGCCGAGCAGCCACAGGGTGATCCCCGTGACCGTGAGCCCGTTCCGGCGCGCCACGATGGCGTGCGCCAACTCGTGGGCCAGCAGGGAGGCCAGGAACACGGTGGCGGTGAGCAGCCCGCCCAGCGCGTAGAACAGCGGGGGCAGACCCTTGTACGTGTGGGGCAGTTGCTCGCCGGCCAGGCCGTAGGTGATGAGCGCGAAGATCACCAGGACGGTCCAGTTGACGCCGACGCGCACGCCGCCGATCCGGCCGAGCCGGAGGGTGTCGTTCATAGCCGCCGCCTTTTGTCGTCCCTGAGAAGGGGATACCCGCCAAACCACTCGAGAGTCTCGGGCAGAATGCCCTTCCGTGGGTTCATCCATCGCCAAGGGGAGCGTCGCGGTCGTCGCCGCCGCGGTCGTCGCGGCTGGATGCGGTGGCCCCGCGGACCGGTCCCGGCCCCCTGCCGCGCAGGCGGCCGAATGCGGTCAGGTGACGATGGCCCGCTCGGACGCCGCGCGGCAGACCCGGGCGATGTGGATCGTCTCGGTGGGCAACGGCGACTGGCCGAGCAAGCCGGGGCTGTCGGTGGCGAAGCAGCAGGCGGAGTACCGCGCCCTCCTGGACCTGGCCGTACGGCGGAACCTCAACACCGTCTACGTGCAGATCCGGCCGTCGGCGGACGCCTTCTACCCGTCCCCGTACGAGCCGTGGTCGCGGTACCTCACCGGGAAGCAGGGGAAGGCCCCGGGGTACGACCCGCTGCGGTTCCTGGTCGACGAGGCGCACAAGCGCGGGCTGGAGTTCCACGCCTGGTTCAACCCCTACCGGGTCAGCACCGGGCCCAACCGCAAGAGCCTGGCGCCCGGCAACCCGGCCCGGCGGCATCCGGACTGGGTGTACCGCTACGGCGACGCCCTCTGGTACGACCCCGGCCTGCCCCAGGTCCGTGACCTGGTGGCGAAGGTGGTCCTCGATGTCGTACGGAAATACGACATCGACGGCGTCCACTTCGACGACTACTTCTACCCCTACCCCTTGCCGGGCAAGGAGTTCCCCGACAAGCCGACGTTCAAGAAGTACGGCGCGGGCTTCAAGAACCGCGCCGACTGGCGCCGGCACAACGTGGACACGCTGGTGCAGACCGTGTCGGCCGGCATTCATCAGGCCAAACCGTGGGTCAGGTTCGGCATCAGCCCGTTCGGGGTCTGGCGCAACAGGTCCGATGACCCGAACGGTTCGGCGACCCACGCGCTGCAGAGCTACGACGACATCTACGCCGACACCCGTAAGTGGATCAAGAACGGCTGGATCGACTACGCCGTACCCCAGCTGTACTGGCCGATCGGGTTCGGCGCCGCGGACTACCGCACGCTCGTCGCGTGGTGGGCGAGGCAGGTGACGGGCACGCACGTCCAGCTGATCATCGGGCAGGCCGCGTACCAGGTGGGGCACGGCGGCCCGTGGAACGCGCCGGCCGAACTCTCCCGCCACCTGGCGATCGACGCGAAGTACCCCCAGGTGACCGGAGAGGCGATCTTCAGCGCCACCGACCTGAACCAGGACCGCCGCGGGTTCGCGTCCCGGCTGGCGCGCGATCACTTCGGCCGCCCGGTGCTCGCCCCGGTGAGCCCGCGTACGGCCGCCGCCCGGCCGTCGGCGCCGAGCCGTCTGCAGGCCGAGGACCGCCGGTTGACCTGGCAGGGCACCGGCGCGGCGGCGTACGCCGTCTACCGTTCGCCGGCGAAGGGCCCGGCGTGTGCCGCGCCGGATCCACACGACCTCCTCATGGTGGTGCCGGGTACGACGCACCAGATCACCGACCACTCCGCCGAATCAGGTCAGGTCTACACGTATTACGTGACGGCGCTGGACTCACGCCACCGGCAGAGCCCTCCGACCCGAGGCGCCCAGATGACCGCTCGAGGCGGCTGACCAGGGCCTACCCGGCGGCGATGCCACATCCGGCCGCGAATGCCGAGGCTCCTTGGGTTTTTGAGGTTTCCCATGCTTGGCAAACAGGGGATGATTCCTGGAAATCTGTGACCCCCTGGAGGTGCGGCATGGCGCTCTCGATGGAGGAGGAGCGAATCCTCACCGAGATCGCATCTCAACTCGGTCAGGAAGACCCTCGCCTGGCCGACCGGCTGTCCAACTTCGGGCGCCTTCGCAGGCGGCGGCGCATTCGCGCCGCCCTGGCGATCGCGGTCGCCGTGCTCGTGATCGCTTCGTTGGTGGCCGCGGCCGTGGCCACCGTGCCGGTCTGACGAACGAGGTCGCCCCCGCGGGAGACTCTCCCGCGGGGGCGACGACACGCTGACGCCGGTGTGGTGGTCGCCTCTCGGCGAAAAGCACAACGCGGCTCCTGCTCCGGCCATGCGGCCGGACGGTATTCCGCGAAGGCGATAGGTGCGGCCCGGGGACACATGCCACACCGGCCTCACCAGCGTAACCGATTCCCACCCGTGACCGGCACATCCCCGGGCGGGTCGGTGCACCGCGTGCGGTCGGGAGCGCGGTCGGCCGGCCGGGGCTACGACCCGTCCGCGGACATGCCCGGCATGACTCCGAGCTGGGCCGCGATGGTGGCGATGTCGAAGTAGATCCGCTCGCAGATGATCCGGTCGCCGTCCGGCCCGTCGAAGAAGAAGAACGCCACCATCGGGCACCGGAAGGCGCGGCCGGTCGGGGGGAAGCCGTAGGCCTCGCCGAGGTGCGTGCCGAGCAGGTCGAACTCCGCGATCACGGCGTCGTCCGCGTGCCGGAGGCGGACGTTGTCGTGCCGCTGGTCGGGAAAGGCGTCCCGGGAGCTGCGGTAGTAGCCCATCACCTCCTCAGGGCCGTCGAACACCTCGCCGGTGGGGATGATCTCGTAGCGAGGGTGGTCGCTCATCGTCGTCAGTGTGACGTCGAAGTCCTGCGCGGTCTCGGACTCGAAGTGGGCGCGGATCAGGGCCTCGCGCGCCTCGCGCACGCTCGTGGTGGTCACGGTCTCTCCGTCCTGCGGCTCGGGCGAATGGTCGCGTGGTGCGACTGGCGCTTTGTCGGCTCCACTTATGATCTACATCGTAAAGGTAGCGGGTCCTTAGAACCCGAAAGGCTCACGGAGCACGGCAAGATGGTCATAATGCTCCGCAACCCGATCGCCTCGACCGGTGTTCTATGAAGGTGACCGAGACCGACATCCGCCGCCCGATCGTCACCGCGCTCACGGAGGACCTCGACACCGGGTTCGTCGCGCTGTTCGACGCATACCGCGACGTCGTGTTCTCCGCCGCGCTGCGGCTGTGCGGGCGGTGGGCCGACGCGGAGGACCTGACGGCGGAGACGTTCCTGCGCGCCTACCGCGCGCTGGCCGGTTACGCGCCGCAGCGCGTCGAGAGCCTGCAGCCGCGCCCGTGGCTCATGACGATCCTGGCGAATCTCTGGCGCAACACGCTGCGCTCGGCCGCCCGGCATCCGCCCCCGGCGCCGCTGGAGACGGCACCGGAGGCGGCCGATCCGGCGGAGCCGACCGAGCAGGTCGCCGAGCGGTCCGAGACGGGCCGTGAGCTGGCCGCGCTGCTCGGCGAGCTGACCGAGGAGCAGCGCCTCGCCGTCGTGCTGCGGCACGTCGCGGATATGCCGGTCACGGAGATCGCGACAGTCCTCGGTGCCCCGGAGGGCACCGTCAAGTCCCACATCTCGCGGGGTCTCAAGCGACTCCGCCTGCTCTACCCCGGGGAGGAACGATGAGCACCGTTGAGCCTTACGACCCGGAGCCCTTCGACCGGCACGATCCGTTGATCGCGGGCCTCGGCGCGCTGGCCACCGGCGCACCGGCGGGCCTGCTCGACCGGGTGGCGGCCCGCTGGGTGCGCGTCGACGCGGCGATCGGCGGCGTCTATGTCGCGATGACCGACCAGGGCATCGCCTACCTGCGCGCCGGACAGGACCAGGAACAGTTCGTCGCGTCGTTCCGGAGCCGCTTCGCCCGGCCGCTACTGCCGGGCGGCGGTGCGCCGCCGGCCCTCGAGCGGGCGCTGCGGACCGGCCGTACCACCGGGATCCGGCTGGACCTGCGGGGGCTGCGTCCCTTCGAGGAGGCGGTGCTGCGCGCGGCCGCGGCGATCCCGCGGGGGGAGATCCGGCCGTACGCCTGGATCGCCGAGCGGATCGGGCGGCCGAAGGCCATCCGGGCGGTCGGCACCGCGCTGGGAAAGAACCCGGTGCCGCTGCTGATCCCCTGCCATCGGGTGACGCGTTCCGACGGCCAAATCGGGCAGTACGTCTTCGGCGCGCCGGCCAAGGAACGGCTGCTGCGCATGGAGGACGTCAACCTCGAGGAGGTCGGGACGCTTGCGGCGAAGAACGTCTACTACGTGGGCAGTGACACGACGGGCGTCGTGTGCTTCCCGAGCTGCCGCGACGCGCGGCGGATCACTCCGGCGCACTGGCACGGTTTTCGTAACCTGGCACAGGCCGAGAGTGCCGGATACCGGCCGTGCCGGCACTGCCGGCCGGGGGTCGGCGTGTCCTGAGCACCGGTGGCACCGGGCACGGGTGTTCAGGACCCCTTGCGCTTTCGTTCAAGAACGTCCTGTTGACTGATCCGGGTAAGCCGTTGTCTCCGACCGGGGTTCCGCCGCTTTGAGTTTCCGTACCGACCTCGTCCGCACCGACCCTGTCCCCGATGACACCGTCCGCACCGATCCCGTCCGGACCGGTCGCACAGGCACCGATCCCGATGGCGGCGCCGATCCTGTCCGGCCGGGCCCTGACCACGCCGATCCCGGCCGTGCCGGCGGCGCCGGCCACGTCCGTCCCGACGGCAGCGGCCGCACCGATCCTGCCGGTCCCGACCACGCCGGCCGCGGGCCGGCGGGTCACGGCCGCGCCGATCGAGATCCCTACTTCGACAACGCGAAGTTCCTCGCCGTCGTCCTGGTGGTCATCGGCCACGCCTGGGAGCCCCTCCGGGGCGCGAACATCGGCGGTCGGCTGCTCGAGGCCGCGCAGACGTTCATCTACGCCTTCCACCTGCCGGCCTTCATCGTCATGTGCGGATACTTCTCGCGCGGTTTCCCGACCACCCGCGGCCGGACGCGCAAGCTCGTCGCCGCCATCGTGGTGCCCTACGTGCTGTTCAGCGTGGCGTACCCGCTGTGGGCCGGCCTGCTGTCCGGCGACCACGTCGGCTGGGATCCGCTGGAGCCGTACTACCTGACCTGGTTCCTGCCCGCCCTGCTGCTGTGGCGGCTGTCCACACCGCTGTGGCAGCAGATCCGTCTTCCCGTCGTCGTCGCGGTGCTGATCTCGATGCTCGCCGGGTTCGTCACCCTGCCGAGCACGCTCAACGCCGCGCAGGTGCTGTCGTTCCTGCCCTTCTTCGTGCTCGGGCTGGTGCTGCGGCCCCACCACTTCGCGATCCTGCACCGCCGCGCCGTGCGCGTCGCGGGCGCGGCAGTGCTCCTCCTCGGCGGCCTCACCGCCTACCTCCTCGGGCTGAGTGTCGATCCGGAGTGGGTGCACTGGCGGCGCAGCTTCGGGCAGCTCGGGGTGGGCGCCTCGGCGGGCGTCGGGTTCCGGGTCGTCGCGATGGCCGCGGCGCTGGTCCTCACGGTCGCGTTCCTCGCGGTGGTGCCGGCACGGCACACGTGGTTCACTCGGCTCGGCTCGGCCACGATGTACGCATACCTGCTCCACGGGTTCGTCACGCTCTACCTGTCCTACCAGGACTGGTACTACGGCATCTCCGGCGAGCAGGTCCTGCTGGTGACGGTGGGCTGCGCGCTCCTCGCCGTGGTCCTGTCCGGAGAGCCGGCGCGCCGGGCGTTCCGGTGGGCGGTGGAGCCCCGCATGGACTGGCTCTTCCGCACCGGCCCCGCCCGACGACCGCAGTCCCGCCGCCGACCGGGGCGGCGGGAGACAACGCACGGGCGAACAGACACGGCGGGCGTGGTCACCGGGACCGAGTGAGGGGTGCGGGCGGCGCGGTCTCTTCTCAGGGCGCGTCGCCCGCACCGGAGTCCTCCCGCCCGGCGCTCAGCGAACGATGCTGGCGTGCCGACTGATCGGCAGTTGATGCGCCGCCTCGGTGATGGCCGCGACCTGCTCGGGGGAGAAGCGGTTGCGCTGGCGCCGGATCCAACGGGGCAGACGATGCATCCGGACGAGCGTGACGCCCTCGGCCTCCACGAGGCCCCGAGCGAGGCGACCGCCGTGGACGACGGCCACGGCCTCCACGGCGACCTCACCGCCGAGCCGCTCGGCGAGCAGCGCGGCGGTCGCATCGGCTCGGGCGCGCAAGGCGGAGACCATCTTGGCGCCGGACCGCTCATCGACGTACAGCGTTCCCCGATAGGTGGCGATGTCCGTGTCGGGAGCGACGGCCTGATTGTCGATCATTAGGACGCCGGTCGGTCCGATCACCAAATGATCGATCTGGCCCTGCTCCGGCACGCTCCTTCCCTGGAGGACGCGGTATCCGCGCCAGGCCAGGACCAGGCGCAGCAGAACCGAGGTGCGCCGTTCGCCACGCTGGCCTTTGCGCCAGACGCTGGAGACCATCCGTTGGCGCAGGTAGTAGAGACTGTCCACTGCGGCGACCACCACCGCGGCCAGCAGCCCGAACCAGAAGTCGACGAGTACCGTGCCGATCACCAGGCCGACGGCGGCGAGCGCACCGCGCACTTGAAGTCGACGGCGCTTCCCCTGCGCCCACAGCTGCTCGTGCACCGCCTGGGGGGACCCGCCGATCAGCGCCGGGTTGTCCGGAACATAGATCGACCCACCGAACATCACGCGACCCTTTCGCTCGTGGGAGTTTATTATCTCGTGACCACGGCGTTAAGGCCCACCCCGGGTAACACGGTTAAACATAAAAGTAACAAACGGAATTCGCGTTGGCGGCTGCGCATGGAATTGCCGTGCAACCTGCACTGCAGCTTGCATCGTGCACCGGGAGGGGATGAGACGCCGAGTTCGGTGCGGTGACCGATGGCCGCGCAACGCGATGGATACGTCAGCATAATCCGTTCGTCTCCGGCGAATGCAGCGGTATTGAGATCGGTCGTACGCCGTTTATCGTCGCTGCGGGCCCGCGTCGGCCCCCGCCCGTCGCCGGCCGCTTCCGGCCGGATTCCGACGGTCATGGGTGACCGGGGATTCCGATGACGCCCATCGTCCGCAGGCCGACGATCACCAGGTCCACGCCGACGGCCGCCAGCAGCAGCCCGAGCAGCCGGCCGGCGACCTCCACCCACATGCGCGGAAGCCGGTGCAGCACGTAGGTCAGGACCAGCATCGTGAGGAGGTTGCTCGCGGCGACGGCCAAATAGGCCACGGCGACCAGTGGGGGCCAGACCCAGCCCGGCCGGGTCACCGTCAGGACGATGATCGACGTCATCGCGAGCGGACTGACGATGTAGGGCAGCAGCAGCGCCATGAAGCCCTCGCTGGGGGAGCCGGCCGGAGTCTCGGCGTGGCCGTCGAGGACCAGGCGCAGGGCGTACACGAAGAAGATCGCCCCACCGGCGATCATCACGTCGGCGTGTCCGATGTGGAAGACGTCCAACAGTGGATCGGCGGTCATCGCCAGGACGACGGCGCACAGGGTCGCCGCGCCGGTGGCCCGCCAGGCCAGTCGCCGCAGCGCGCGCGGGTCCCGTCCTTCGGCCAGCCGCGTCGAAGCTCAGGATGACCTTCGGCGGCCCGGCCACCGCGATGAGGACGACGAACACGTCCCAGAGATCCAAACGCCCCACCCCGGCGTCTTCCCTGCGCGAAGACCCGCGCAAACCCTCTTCCGCCGCGGTGGCGCCGGTGGAGGCAGGCTCGTCACTACGCCGACGCCGGCGTGTGATCGTCGTTCGGCCCGGAGGCGGAGGCGGAGGCGGCGGCGTTGCGGCGGGCGCGGAGCGCGCGGACCCTGCCCCGGCTCGCGCATGCGGGGGACGGGCACCAGCGTCGGCGTCCTGGCGGGTCGATGAAGACGCCCCTGCAGTCGTCTTCCGGGCAGCGTTTGAGGGCGAGCCGGTCGGAACCGGTCATCTGGTCCACGGCCTGACGGGTGATCCGGGCGAGGGCGTGGGCCGTGGTCGCCGGAGGCTCACGTCGCAGGCGGTCGTCCGCGGTGAGCCGGATCGGATCGTCGTGCCCGGCCACGAACGCGGCCAGGGTCGCCACGGCCGTCGCAGGCGGCGGCTTCTCCTCGACCGTGGCCAGTGCGATGCCGCGCAGCGTCTCGCGCAGGGCCCACGCCTGGTGCAGGTCGTCTTGATCGGGTGGCTGAGCCGGAGACAGTTCACAGCGCTCCAGCCACTCGGCGAGAAGCCCGGGACTCGCCAGCCGCTCCACCGGGGCCGCGCTGAACGTGCGGCCCTTGGTGGCCAGGAAGTTCAACCAGGTGGCGCCGCAGTCGAAGCGGAACGCGAGCTTGTCCTCTGTGGCCATAGGCCAATCGTAACGCTTCAGCCGTTACGTCTGCTAGCGTTCTCGTAACGCCCAAGGCGTTACAAGGATCGATCGAGGAGTGAGGAATGACCATGGCGGCTAGCCAGGCACTGTCGGAGCAGCTGACGCCGGCGCGGTTGGACCGCGCCGAGGGCTACCGGATGCTGGCCCTTCTTCAGGACGAGGCGACCCAGCAGGCCGTCTTCCCGGATCTCGAGCGGCTCGTCCCCGGATACGCAGACTGGATCGTCACCGCGCTGTTCGGCGGCACCTACCTGCGCGAGGGGTTGTCGCTGCGCGACCGCCAGCTCATCAACCTGGCCGCCCTCACCGCGCTCGGCGGTGTGGACCCGCAGCTGTCCGGCCACGTCAAGACCTCGTTGCGGGTCGGAATGACCCCCGGCGAGATCACGGAGGTCTTCGTGCATCTGGCGCCCTATATCGGCGTGCCCAGGGCATTGGCCGGATTGCGCGTCGCCGCGGCCGCGCTCGCCGACGTGGAGCAGGAGGCCGGACGATGCGCGGGATGATCCGGACCGTGCTCGGGGACATCGCGCCCGAGGAGCTGGGGGTCTGCGACGCTCACGACCATCTGTTCATCGGCTCGCCGGCGCTGCCGGGCCAGGAACTGGACGACCCCGAGGCCGCGCTCGCCGAGCTGAAGGCCTTCGCCGCGCTCGGCGGCCGTGCCGTGGTCCAGTGGACGCCGTGGGGGATGGGGTCGCGAACCGAACGACTGCCCGCCCTGTCCCGGCAGTCGGGCGTCCGCATCGTCTCCGCCACCGGAATGCACCAGGCCAAGCACTATGACCCGGCTGAGCTGGAACGCCGCCATGGCGGGCTGGCCGACCTGTTCATCCACGAACTGACCGATGCACCGGTGAAGGCGGGCATGATCAAGGTCGCCGGCGCCTACCACCGCCTCGACGACCACGCCCGGCACGTCATGACGGCCGCCGCCGAGGCCCATCACGCCACCGACGCACCCATCGGCGTCCACCTGGAGGCCGGTACCGCCGCGCTGGACGTGCTCGACCTGCTGTGCGGAACCCACGAGGTCGCTCCGCACCGCGTGATCCTCGGACACCTGCATCGATTCCCTGACACGAGGATCCACCGGCAGGCCGCCGAGGCCGGCGCGTTCCTGGCGTTCGACGGCCCATCGCGCGTGAACCACGGCACCGACTGGCGCCTGCTGGACAGCCTCTCCGCCCTCGCCGACGCCGGCCACGCCCAGCAGATCCTCCTCGGCGCCGACACGGTCACCCCGTCGGCACGGTCCGACGCCGACGGTCCGGGCATGCCGTTCCTGCTCAGCGGCCTGCGCCCGCGGATCGAGCGGGAACTCGGCCTCGACCTCGCGACCGCGATCTTCGTTGGGAATCCGGCCCGCGCCTTCGCGGCGCGATGGCGGCGGCCATGACCTGACATCCTCCGAGCGCGGGCGGCTCGCCGGAGCTCCGGAGGTCCTGGGTCCGCGCGGCGACGGCCGGGGAGCGCTGAAACGGTGCTCCGGCCGCCCGGACCGGCAGGCCGCTGCGGGCCATTACGGCGAAATCCGCTGGCCGGTCCGCGCGCCGACCGCCAGCCGTTCGGTGAGCGCTCGCGCCCACAGCGGTGCCGGGCCGCCCGTTCCCCGACGCGGCCGGCGGGCCGCGCGAGAACGGGTCACCCCTTCATCGTGACTCGCACACGTCGGGATGGGAAGACCTCGGGACGCCATGACGCCGGCACCGCCCGGCCGCACACGGCCACCGCGGGCGTCCGGCCGGGGGACCTGTCCCCGGGGGCGCCCGGATCGGCGGGGCGTCGGCCGCCGGTCAGTTGGAACTGCCCTCCAGGAGCACTCGGGCCACGAGCGCGGGGTCGTCGCCCATCGGGACGTGCCCGCAGTCCCGGAGCCAGACGAACCGCGCGTGCGGCAGCGCCTGCTGGGCGCGTACGGCCTGGCTCGACCGCAGGAGGCGGTCCCGGGTGCCCCACGCGATGGTCACCGGGACGTCCTCCACCTTGCCGCGGAACGTGGTCTCGCGGCCGGCCTTCAGGGTCGGTTCGAAGCCCACCGCGCCGCGCAGCGCGGCCGCGTCCGCCAGCAGGGTGTCGATGCCGATGAGATCCGGCCGCCCATAGATCATGCCGAACATGAGTCCGCGCATCCGCGGCGAGTTCGCCAGCCGGCGCATGGTCGAGGCGGGCAGCCCGGCGCCGAGCCGCGACGCGCGCAGTACGAGCGCGGCGTAGCGCAGTTCGAGCGGCGTGTAGAACCCGGCGGGGGAGAGCGCGGTCACCGAGCGGGCGAGCCCCCGGTCGGCGGCCTCGAGCGCGAACAGCCCGCCGAGGGAGTTGCCTGCGACGTGCGGGCGGTCGACGCCCAGCCGGTCGATGAACTCCCGCAGCAGGTCCACCACCGTGTCGAGGCCGTACGAGGTGCCGGCGGGCAGCGGCGGGGAGGAGCCGAATCCGGGCAGGTCCACCGCGATGACGTCGCGTTCCTTGGCGAGCAGATCGATGACCGGCTCCCAGGCCTGCCAACGGTGGCCGATGCCGTGCATGAGCAGCAGGGGCGGGCCGTCGCCCCGCCGTTCGAAGACGATGTCCACCCGCCGAGAGTAGACCTGAAGTTACCGCTTGGTCACTATGACGGCGCTCACTTCCACCGACCGCTCGGAGGCCTTCAGCCGGACTCGGGGGTCCAGGCGGCGACGAGGTCGATCAGGCCGGGAAAGCGGGCCTCGAGGTCGTCGACGCGGACGTGGCTGCGGCGCTCCAGGCCGTACTGGCGCTGCCGGATGACGCCCGCCTCGCGCAGCGCCTTGAAGTGGTGGGTGAGCGAGGACTTCGGGCGGTCCAGGCCGAGCCAGCCGCAGGGGTGGTCGAACTCCTCGCGCTCCAGGAGGAGCTTGCGCACGATGCGCAGCCGCAAGGGGTCGCTCAGCGCGCCCAGCACCGTCTCCAGCCGCAACCGGTCCACGGCGGGCTCGGGCAGGGGGGACGGTGCGCCGGGAGGCTCCGGCAGCACCCTGATGGTCGGCTTCGCCTGTGTCGCCGGCATCGGCGGTCCTTCCTCGTCGCACGTTCGCTAGTACGACTTGAATCGTACTGCCTGTGCTAAGTTCGATTCCACTCGTACAAGTACGACTTAATTCGTACATCGATCGAACGGGAGGATCCTCCATGCCGGACACTCGATCGGCGCGGGTCGACGACCCGCCGCGGCCGGGGCGCGAAGCGACGGAAGCCGCCGCCCCCACCTGGTGGCTGTGGGCGGCGGCATGGCCGGTGACGGCGGTCTTCGTCCTGTCGAACGCCGCCACGCCGCTGTACGTCCTGTGGCAGCGCGACATCGGCTTCTCCAAGGGCACGTTGACCGTGATCTTCGCCTGCTACATCGCCGGGCTGCTCGGGTCGCTCCTGGTCTCGGGCGTGCTGTCCGACCGCGTCGGGCGCCGACCGGTCCTGCTGCCCGCGCTGGTCCTGGCCATGGCCGCGTGCGTAATCTTCGCCACCGCCTCGACGGTCGCCGCGCTGGTCGTGGCCCGGCTGTTCACCGGCATCGCCGTCGGTGCGGTCGTCTCGGCCGGCATGGCCGCGGTGACGGACGTGGCCGGACCGCGGCGGAAGCGGCTCGCGGCCCTGCTCGCGTCCTGCGCGATGGTCTTCGGCGCGGGGCTCGGGCCGTTCCTCGCCGGAGTGCTGTCCGAGACTCTGCCGGCGCCGACCGTCACCGTCTTCCTCGTCGAGGCGGTGCTGCTGGCGACGGCGGTGCTCACGACACTGCGCATGCCGCTCGGTCGCCCGGAGACACCCGCGCCGGCGGCCCGCTCCTGGATCCGCGTGCCGCGGGTCCCGCGCGGCAGCGGCATCCGGCTCGCCCTCGGCGTCGCGGTGTTCGCTCCCGGCATCACCGCGACGTCCTTCGTCCTGTCACTCGGCCCGTCACTGCTCGCCGGACTGCTCGGCACCACCGACCGCGTGGTGGCCGGGGCCATGGCGTTCGTGATGTTCCTTGCCGCGACCGGTGTGCAGTTCGCGGTGCAGCGCCTGCGCAGGTCCGTGATCCTGCTGATCGGCGCGGTCGGCACGACCGCGGCGATGGCGGCCCTCGTCGCCGCGGTGCACACCTCGTCGGTCCCGCTGCTCATCGTCGCGGCGGTGCTCGCGGGCACGGGCCAGGGGACGGGCCAGCTCGGTGGCCTGTCCCTGCTCAACGCGAGCGTCCCGCCGCAGCGTCTGGCCGAGGCGAACGCGGCGCTCAACGTGGGCGGGTACGTGCCCGCGGGCGTGCTCCCGGTGGCATCCGGCTACCTCAGCGACGCCATCGGGCTGACGACGGGCGCCACGGTCTTCGGCGCCGTACTCGCGACCCTGGCGATCGCCGGAGGCCTCGTCGTCCTCGGCGCCCGCAGCCGGATCCGGTGACCGGATGGTCCGCCGACCGTACGCGGAGCATGTGTCCCGACGAGTCCCGTTCGGCCGGCGGATGTGTCAGGCGCACCTGGCGAGATTCTTGAACACCGCGTGCCGCCGGCCGGTGCCGGCGGCACGCGGCCGTGGGCGGCGGGAGAAAGCCGCGCGCTTCTTCTCCGGGCGGGTGACGTCAGCCGGCGAGGTTCGCGGCGGAGACGGAGATCGCCACCTCGTCGGCCGGATCGGTGCCCATCGCGCGAGCCAGGCTGCGGTACGGCGCGGCCTCGTCGGCGCGGCCACGCCGCTCGAGGGTCCGGGCCAGCGCCTCGTGCGCCCAGCCGTTCGCGGGGTCCAGCTCGATCAGCCGCCGGAAGGTCTGCTCCGCGCGGCCCAGCTGCGCGCTGTGGAAGTAGGCACGCCCGAGCAGCTCGACGGCCGCCCGGTTGTCCGGCTCGCTCTCGACGATCGGAGCGAGGATGCGCCCCGCCGCGGCGTAGTCCCGGGCGTCGAAGAACATCCGTCCGCGCTGGTACTCCTCGTAGGTCATCGGTGTCCTTCCATCGATGGCGTCCGCATCGTCGGACGCCGCACGCCACAACACCGGCACCGGTCACGGTCTTCCCGACGGCCCGCTGGAGGCGGCGCGCCGGTCTATCATCATGCAGTGATGGTTGAAAAAGAAACTACCTGTGGCGATGCCGGGGCCGTGGGATGAGCAACACCGACGCGACCCCCGCCGTGCTGGGTTGCGGCGGCCCCGCGGAGGCCGGAGCGCCCCTCGAGGAGCCCCGAGTCCAGGTCCTCACCGCGCGGGACGTCCCGCTGGGCGGTCCCCGGGCGATGACGGTTCGGCGCACGCTGCCACAGCGGGCCCGCACGCTGATCGGCGCGTGGTGCTTCGCCGACCACTACGGTCCCGACGACGTCGCCGACAGCGGCGGCATGGACGTCGCGCCGCATCCCCACACCGGCCTGCAGACGGTCAGCTGGCTGTTCAGCGGGGAGATCGAGCACCGCGACAGCATGGGCAACCACACACTCGTGCGGCCCGGCGAGCTGAACCTCATGACCGGCGGCCACGGCATCAGCCACTCCGAGGTCTCCACCGCCCGCACCACCATCCTGCACGGCGTCCAGCTGTGGGTGGCGCTGCCCGAGGAGCACCGGCGCACCGGCCGCGACTTCCAGCACTACGTCCCGGCCGTGATCTCGTTGGACGGGGGCGAGGCCAGGGTGTTCCTCGGCTCGCTGGCCGGCGACATCTCCCCGGTGCGGACCTTCACGCCGCTGCTCGGCGCCGAGCTCACGATCGCGCCGCACGCGACGGTCACCTTGACGGTGGACGCCCGCTTCGAACACGGCGTGCTCGTCGACAGCGGGGACGTTCGCGCTGCCGGAACCCCGCTCCGGCCCGCCGAACTCGGCTACCTCGGCACCGGCGCCGGCACGCTGACGCTGGCGAACGAAGCGGACACCGCGGCCCGTATGCTCCTGCTCGGCGGCCCGCCGTTCGACGAGCAGATCGTCATGTGGTGGAACTTCATCGGCCGCAGCCACGAGGAGGTCGCCGAGGCGCGGGAAGCGTGGCAGAACGGCTCCGACCGCTTCGGCGCCGTCGCGGGTTACGCCGGGAACCGCCTGCCCGCGCCGGCCCTGCCGAAGGCCACCATGAGACCCCGCGGCAATCCTTCGGAAGGAACCCGATGACCTAGGGCTCGAGTTCGGCGGCGACGCCCTGGAAGTCGTCGATGGAGAGGGTCAGGGTGTTCTGGCCCTGGAAGACCTGGGTCTCGCCGGCCTGGTCGAGGTGGTGGTTGCAGGCGCGGTCGAGGTACGCCTCGACGAGCCGGGCGTTGGTGAGCCGGCCGCGGCCCCGGAGCTCCGCCAGGTCACGCCGGGCCACCTGCCAGGCCTCCGGCGCCAGCTTCAGGCGGCGTTCACCGGCCAGGAGCGCCGCGAGGTGGACGCGCAGCTCCGGGTCGGACAGGTCGGGCAGTCGTACGGTGCGGAAGTCGGTGATCAGCTCCGGAATGGCGTCGGTGAGCTCGCGCAGCCGATCCGGCGCGCAGGTCGCCGCGAGAACGGTCTCGCTGACGCCTTCGACCCGCGCCCGGTACAGGGCCGAGGCGTAGGCCGACCCACGGTCGTCGTCGAGGACGACCGTGTCGAGCCCCTCGATCAGGAGCGTGTGGCCGTTGTACTCGGCGATGTGTTCGCGCAGCCGCCGTGGGTCGATCTCGGCCAGCTCGTCGGCCTGCAGCGTGTGCACCTCGCCACTGCCCAGGCCCACCTCGGCCAGCGCGCGGGCGATCATGCGGGTGAGGCGGCGCTGGCCGCAGGACAGCTCGCCGACGAGCAGCACCGCCGGCGCGGACGCGCTGGACACCTCCTGCCCACGCAGGCTGAGTGCCCAGGTGCCGCGCCGGCGTAGCTCCGTCAGCAGCCGCTCGATGTCGTCGGGGCCCGGCAGGAACGTGATGCCGTACGCCTCCACCGGCCGTGGGCCGGGATCGGACCCGTGACCCGCCGGCTCCGGGAAGGGCGGCGGGGTACCCGCCCCGGCCGCCGGACCCGGGAACGGCGGCGGGGCGCTCGCTCCGGCCGCCGGACCGGGCCACGGTGGCGGAGTGCCCGCTCCGGCCGATGGCTCACCGGGGGCGACCGAGGTGGGCGGTGGGCCGGGGTCCGGCGTGAACGCGGTGGGTGGAGCGGTGGAGAACGGAGGCGCCGGGTCGGGCGTCACGGCCGTGACTCCGGGGATCCACTCCTCGTGCGGAGAGCCGGCCGGTGACGCGTCCCTGGGCCCGGCGGACGGGCCTGGAGAGCCGGGACCCGGTCCGGGGCTCGCGGGGGCGCCGGGGATCGATGTGGGCGCGGCGGGGCCGGGCCATGCGGTGGTGCCCGCCGGGAAGCCCGGGCTGGACGTGGGCGCGACGGCGTCGCCGCCGGCGGAGCTCCCGGGGTCGGACGCCGGTCCGGGGCCCGGGTCGGAGGAGGGAGCGGAGGGCAGCGGCTCGGAGGCCGGCCAGGCCGTGGTCGCGGGCTGCGGCGGGGGAGGGGCGTCGGCCTCGCGCTGCTCGGCGAGGTGCGCGCGGGCGGCCTCGATGATCTCCCACGGTGTGAGGCCCTCACCGGGACCCGGCTCGGGCCCGGCGACGATCGCCTTCATCAGCGCCGCCGGGACGGTGAAACCGGGCCGTGGCGGCGCCATGTTCGCCAGCCGGCACCAGGACAGCGCGGTCGCGTACGAGACCGCCAGCAGACTCCGCAGGATCTGTGGATCCGCGCCGGCCACCGCGCTGGGCAGCGTGCCGTCGACCGGCCACAGTTCACGGAGCGGGTGACCGGGCTGCCCGAGCGCCTGCAGGGTGCGGACGGCTTCGGGGTCCAGCCAGGGAAGCACCGCGGTCGCCGCGCCGGGTACGCCCTCGAGGTCGGCGGCCAGCAGCGCGAACGCGACCCGCCGGGCCTCGGCCGGCCCGGCCGCGGCGGCGGGCAGCGCGGCCGCCGCCGCGGCGAGGTCGTAGCAGGCGAGCCGGAACTGGTCGCCCGTGGCGGTCTCCCGCAGCAGCGTCACCCGGAGTTCCGCGGGGCAGCGGCGCAGCCATTCCTGGATGATGGCCTGGTCGCCGTAGCGCACTCCGGCGTGGTCGCTCGGGACCATTCGCAGGGTCGTGCCGGCCATCGCGGCGAGCGCGTCGGCGCGTGGCCGGAAGGCGGGGTCACCGCGCAGGGCCTCGGCGGTCTCCCACAGGGCGCGGGCGATGTACGAGGCGCCCATCGGGTCGCCGGCCCGCAGGCGCTCGGTGTAGGCGCCGACGATCAGCGGGAGGGTGGGCGGCAGGAACCACCGCGGGCCCGGCGCGGTGGGGGTCAGATGGCGGCCGTACAGGCCGAGGAGCGGATGGTCGTCCAGGGCGACCGGAGCGCCCGTGCACCACAGCATGGCGAAGAAGGACACCGCGACCGGGCTCGGCGTGCCCGGCAGGAAGAGGGGGTCCTGCATCGGGAACTGGGCGGGGTTCGCGCTCGCCGCCGCGGTCACGGTCTGCTGGAGCCGGCCGAGCACCACGGGGGCGGGCGGCGCGCCGAACAGGCCGTCGGCGGCCAGGGGGCCGGGGGTCAGGTCCGGCCCGGTGGTCAGGATGGAGGGTGGTACCGGTGGTCGTCCCGCGCCCGGCGGTGCGGGCATCACCGCCTGGCGCGCGGCGGGATCGAACGGGGGCGGGCACAGATGCCAGTTGCCGTCCAGGCCGCAGCGGTACCAGCGGCCCCAGGCGCCGAAGAGCCACCATTCGCCGGCCCCGGCGAGCATCCGCGACGTGATCGCCTCGGCGCGCGCGTGCGGCGGCGCGCCCATCCACCACGGGGAGGAGGTGATGCCGCGCACGTCTGTCTCGATGGCCGCGAAGGGATCGCTCGGGGGTGCGGCCGAGGCCTGCCAAGTCACGATGCGCATCGTAGTGGGTTGATTCGGACGGCATTGCGGCGCGTAATGACCGTCCTGTAGCTTTGCTCCTTAATTGCGAGGGGGTGGGCATGTGAACGCCGCGCGGCTCAGGGCGTCCGGATTGGGTTTCGGAATCGTGTCAGCGATCGCCTTCGGCACGTCAGGGCCGTTCGGAAAGGCGCTGATCACCGCGGGCTATTCGCCGTTGCAGGCGTCATGGACGCGAATCGCCGGCACCACCCTGGTCCTCGTGCCGATCGCCCTCCTGCTGCGCGGGCGTGCCGCCGGGCGCGCGGTGCGCGGGCGATGGCCGCTTCTCCTGCTGTACGGCGTGATGGGCGTGGCGGGCTGTCAGTCGCTCTACTTCTTCGCCGCGTCGCGCCTGCCGGTCGGCGTGGCGATCCTTCTGGAGTTCACCGGTCCGGTGCTGGTCGTGGCGTGGATGCGGGTCGTGCAGGGACGGCGGGTGCCCCGGAGCGCGGCGATCGGCGTGATGATCGCGCTGGTCGGTCTCGCCTGCGTCGTCGAGGTCTGGTCGGGCCTCAGTCTGGACCTTCTCGGACTGCTCGCCGGGCTCGGCGCGGCCGCCTGCCAGGCCGCCTACTTCCTGATCATCGATCGGGTCGGGGAGGACGTGGACCCGCTGGTCATGACCGCCGCGGGGTCCACGGTCGGCGTGGTCGTGCTGGCCGTGGCCGCGCCGCCGTGGGGCATCCCGTGGCACCTGCTGACCACCGGCATCCGGTTCGGCGACCGGTCGGCCCCGGGATGGTCGCTGGTCGTCTGGATCGTCCTGGTCAGCACGGTCACGGCGTACCTCACCGGCGTCGCCGCGGTGCACCGCCTGTCCGCCCCCGTGGCGGGGGCCGTCGCGTACATCGAGACGGTCTCGGCGGCCCTGTTCGCCTGGATCGCGCTCGGCGAGCGGCTGGGCGCGGCGCAGCTCGCCGGAGGGGCGATCGTGCTGGTCGGCGCGTTCGTCGCCCAGCGGTCGGTCGCCTCCGACGAACCCACCCTGGAACCGGTGCCCCTCCTGGAGGGCGTCGGCGTCAGGAGTGCTGACGGGTGAAGGCCCGGGTGCCGATCGCCGACCCGGACGACCCCACCCCACGGTTCGTCGCCGCGCAGGTCGTCGCGCTCACCCATGCCATCTCACTGGAGCACCTCCGGCGCCGTCGCGCCGACGACAGCCACGCGGTGGTCCTCCCCGCCGTGCGGGCCGCCGTCGACCAGGGTTTCGACCTGCTGAAGTCGGGCATCGGGGACTATCCCCGCTGAGGGGGACACCCGCCGGCTACAGGGTGCCCGCGCGGGCGGCGGCCAGGGCGGCGCCGGCGGCCCGGTCGGCGACCGCGGCGTCGACCGGCTCCCGGCTGACGAACAGCCGGTAGTAGATCGGCGCGACCGCCGCCCGTACGACCTCGACCGGATCGGTCCCGGACGGAAGCTCCCCCCGGGCGACGGCGCGCGTCACGATCGGGGCGGCCTGGTCGTGCCGGGAGGCGAAGAAGCGCCGCAGCGCCACCGCGGCGGCGGAGTTCTGCATGGCGGCGGCGATGAACGCGGTCGACACCGGGCCCTCGTCCGGATCGGTGAAGCCGGTCACCACCAGCCGCGCCAGGGCGCGCAGGTCATCCTCGACCGAGCCGGTGTCGGGAATCGGCCAGGGCTCCTCGCTCGCCATCTCCAGGGCGTCGGCGATCAGGCCTTCGACGCCACCCCAGCGCCGGTAGACGGTGGTCTTGTGCACCCCGGAGCGCGCGGCGACGCCCTCGACCGTCAGCGCGGTGTACCCCTTCTCGGCGAGCTCGCTCAGGGTCGCCGACCGGACGGCGGCCCGGACGCGGGCGCTGCGGCCACCCGGCCGCCGCCCGTGGCCCTCGGCGATCGTCATCGGTAATCCCGTTGCGCTCGGGAACGGTGGTCTGTCATCATCCTAACGCAACCTGAGTTGCGATAAGCCGAGAGTGGAGGAGAGCAGTCGCCATGGGCCTGGTCCCGAACACCGTGATGTCCCACCCACGCCGTGTATCGGAGGCCCGTTCTGTCCACTCAGCTCACCCTGCGAAGCGTCGCCAAGTCCTACGGTGACCACCTCGTCCTCGACGACGTCTCGTTCTCCGTACGACCCGGGGAGCGCGCCGGCCTCGTCGGGGAGAACGGCTCCGGCAAGTCGACACTGCTGCGGCTGATCGCCGGCGTCGAGACGCCGGACGACGGCGACGTCACCGTCATGGCCGACGGCGGCGTCGGCCATCTCGGTCAGACGAGAGGCCTGCCACCCGGTGACACCGTCCAGCAGGCCATCGACGCGGCCCTCGCCGACCTGCGGGCGATGGAGCGCCGGATGCGCGAACTGGAGGCCGACCTCACCGAGGCCCGGTTCGCCGAGTACGCCGCGCTGCGGGCCGCGTACGAGGCCCGGGGCGGCTATGAGGCCGACGCCCGCGTCGACAAGGCGATCCACGGGCTCGGCCTGGCGCACCTCGGACGCGACCGCGCGCTCGCCACGCTGTCGGGGGGAGAGGAGGCCCGGCTGGCGCTGGCCTGCGTCCTCGCGGCGGCGCCGGAGATCCTGCTGCTCGACGAGCCCACCAACCACCTCGACGAGCCGGCGCTGAGCTGGCTGGAGGACCGGCTCCGCACCCACCAGGGCACCGTCCTCGTGGTCTCCCACGACCGCCTCTTCCTCGACCGGGTCGCCACCGTGATCTACGAGGTCGAGGACGGGTCCGTGACCCGCTTCGGCGGCGGATACTCCGGGTTCCTCGCGGCGAAGGCGGCCGCCCGCGCCCGCTGGGAGCAGGCGTACGCCGCCTGGTGCGAGGAGGTGGAGCGCGTCGAGATCCACGCCGCGACCACCGCGCGCCGGGTCGCTCCGGGCCGGCCCATGAAGGACCGCAACAAACCCGCCTACGACCGGGACGCCGGGCGCGTGCAGAGCTCGGTCGCCAGCCGCGTGCGCCAGGCGCAGGAACGGCTCCGGCAGCTGCGGGCGAACCCGGTTCCCCGGCCGCCCGAGCCGCTGCGCTTCGACGGGCTGTTCGGCGGGGGAGAGGAGGAGGGCGCGCTCGCCGAACTGCACGAGGTGACCGTCGGCGACCGCCTGCGCGCGGTCTCCCTCACCGTGTCCGCCGGCGACCACCTGCTGGTCCACGGCCCGAACGGCGCCGGAAAGACCACCCTGCTGCGGGTCCTCGCCGGCGAGGCGCCCGACTCCGGGACCGTGCGCCGACGTGGCCGCATCGGGTACCTCCCGCAGGAGGTCGACTTCCCCGAGCCGCGCCGGTCCGTGCTGTCGGTGTTCGCCGACGGCCGGCCCGGTCACCCGGAGGAGCATCGGGCGCGACTGCTCTCGTACGGCCTGTTCCACCCCGACGCCCTGAACACCCCGGTCGGCGGCCTGTCGGTGGGCCAGTGGCGGCGGCTGGCCCTGGCCCGGCTGCTGGTGGCGGAGCACGACCTGCTGCTGCTCGACGAGCCGACCAACCATCTGTCGCTCGTCCTAGTCGAGGAACTGGAGGAGGCGCTCGCCGACTACCGGGGCGCGCTGGTCGTCGTCTCGCACGACCGGACGCTGCGGAACCGCTTTCCGGGCGCGCGGCTGGAGCTGCGCGCCGGGCGGCTCGCCGGCCGCCAGGACGAAGGCGAGGTGGAGTAGACACCGTCCATGGGTGCGCCGACGACGGTAGAGGTTCCAGATGACGGCGACGCCCGGTCGGCGATCCCGCCGGAGTGATCGAGCATTCAGGCGTCGGCGTCGGGGACGTCTCGGCGTGCCGAGGCCACCGCGCGCAGCTCTTCGTCGGTCCAGGTCAGCGTGCCCGACCGCAGTCCGTCGACGACCTCGGTCACCCAGCGCAGCTCGGCGGCCGCGGTCGCGTGCAGGTACTCGGTCTCGAGCATCGAGACGCGGGGGAGCGGATCGGAGCCCAACTCGGTCGCCGCGTCGAGCGTCGCCCGCAGTCGGGCCAGCCGGCCGGACAGGAGCGCCTTCCGCTCCTCGAGGAACCGCAGCGTCTCCTCCGGGGTGAGGAGGGGGAGGAAGGACAGCGCCGCGGGCAACTCGGGGAACTCGTTGCGCGGCGTGGAGAGCATCTCGCCCATCCACTGACGAAGGACGGCGCGCCCCTGGTCGGTGAGCTCGTAGATCGTGCGTTCGGGATACTGCTGATCGCGCTCGGTCTGGCGGGCGGCGACCAGGCCGGCCTCGTGCAGTCGATTGATCGTCTTGTACAGGCCGGCCCGCTGCCCGACGTTGACCACCTCGTCCTTGCCCCACCGCTTGAGCAGGGCCTGGATGCCGTACGGGTGGAGGGGGCGGTACGCGAGGACGCCGAGCACGGCGAGCGCCAACGGGGACCGGCGTGGGGATGACGACATAGTCGCGAGTCAACTAGTTACCGAGCGACTGGTCAAGCGCCGGGCGGTACTCGCCGCTCCGCAAAGTTCGACGGCGTTCGCGATGACAGGAACTTACTTTGTAAAGGCGCTCCGTCTTTTTTCATCTTCTCGAATTACTTCAGCCACGAAGATAAGATCCCCGACGGGGGTGCGCGATGGTCGGTTTCGACGTATCCGCTTATCTCCGGAGGCTGGGTCTCTCCGACCCCGGCCCCCCGAGCGTCGCGACCCTGCACGCCCTGCACGCCGCTCAGGTCGAGCGCATCGCCTATGAGGCGCTCGACATCCAGCTTGGCCGGCTGACCTCGATCGATCCGTACGACTCCGCCGCACGGATCACGGCGGGTCGCGGCGGCTACTGCTATCACCTGAACGGCGCGTTCGCGCTTCTGCTGGGCGCCCTGGGCTATGAGGTGACCTGGCACCGGGCGGGCGTGCAGGGTCGGCAGGCCGCGGAGCCGCCGGGTCCCGCGCCGGCCAACCACCTGGCATTGACCGTACGCGGGCTGCCGGCGGAGGACTGCCCGTCGGGAGTGTGGCTCGTCGATGCCGGTCTGGGCGATGGACTGCACGAGCCGCTGCCCCTGAGCGAGGGAGAGTACGTCCAGGGGCCGTTCCGGTTCCGCCTGCGGCGGTCAGCGGCCGCGCCCGGTGGGTGGCGGCTCGACCACGACGATCGCGGCGCCTTCACCGGCATGGACTTCGGCATGCGTCCCGCGGTGGTGGGGGAGTTCCTCGACCGTCATCGGTACCTGTCCACGTCGCCCGATTCAGGGTACGTACGGACCTGCACGGTGATGCGCCGGGACGCCGGCGGCGCCGACGTGCTCACCGGGTGTGTGCTGCGACGCGTCGGTGTCGGCGCGGGGCGGCGGGAGGTCCTGGAGACCAGGACCGAGTGGTACGCCGTTCTCGCCGACCTGTTCGGGCTGACGCTCACCGACCTCGACGACGCCGACCGGGAGACCCTCTGGGCGCGCGTCCGCGGTGCCCACGAGGCGTGGTCCGCCGGCCGCGAGGCGTCCGGGGCTCCGGAGGGCGAGGACTCGGGTCCTCGGCGGGCGACCGATGCGGTCAGCGGTCAGGATCTGGCCTGAACGGTTCCTAGCGTGATCCCCGGGCGGGCCGTCCGGCTCGCCTTCCCGGCAACGACGGACCTTGGGGAACACGCATGGAGATCGTCCCGTTCAGCGTCGACATCCCGCAGCCGGACCTCGACGACCTGCGCGACCGGTTGACCCGGACCCGCTGGCCCGACGAACTCCCCGGGGTGGGATGGGACTACGGCGTCGCCCGATCGCACCTGCGGGACCTGGTCGCGTACTGGATCGACGGATACGACTGGCGAGTCCACGAGGCCCGGCTGAACAGGGTGCCGCAGTTCACCACGGCCATCGACGGGCAGACGGTGCACTTCCTGCACGCCCGCTCGCCCGAGCCGGACGCCCTTCCGCTGATCATCACGCACGGCTGGCCGAGTACGGTCTGCGACTTCCTGGACATCATCGGACCGCTCACCGATCCGCGCTCACATGGCGCGGACCCCGCCGACGCGTTCCACGTCGTGGCGCCCTCCGTGCCCGGATTCGCCTTCTCCGGGCCCACTCGGGAGAAAGGGTGGGGGAGCAACCGCGTCGCGCGGACCTGGGCCGAGCTGATGCGACGTCTCGGCTACGCCCGCTACGGCGCCCAGGGCGGCGACTTCGGGTCGATCGTCTCGCCCGAACTCGGCCGCGTCGCCCCGGACGCCGTCGTCGGTGTCCACGTCAACGCGCTGGTCAACGCCTCGGCACCCACCGGGCCCGACGAACTGGACCTGCTCTCGGACGCCGAGCGGGAGCAGGCGCGGGCGAACCAGGCGTGGTGGCAGGCCCGCTCGGGCTATGCCACCCAGATGGCGACCCGCCCGCAGACCGTGGCGTACGCGCTCAATGACTCGCCGGCGGGTCAACTGGCCTGGAACCTCGAATGGTTCGTCGACCACGATCCCACGCGGACGCGACAGCCGCTCGCCGACCGGGACGCCGTGCTGACCGACGTGACCGCGCTGTGGCTCACCTCCACGGCCGGCTCCGCCGCGCGGATGTACCGCGAGCTGACGGCGGACGGCTGGGGCCGCCCCGCCCCCTCGGGGGTGCCGACCGGAGTCGCCAAGTTCCTCGGCGACCGCGCGATCCGCCGGCTGGCGGAGCTGTCGAACACGGTCACGCACTGGTCGGAGTTCGACACCGGCGGCCACTTCGCGTCCCTGCAAGCCCCCGACCTGCTCGTCACCGACATCCGCGCCTTCTTCCGCTCCCTGCGCTGATGACGGCCGCCCGGACCGTGACCGCACGGCATCTAGTTGACATGCAACTAGTAGCAATGTGACTATCTCCCCGTCCTGAGATGAGGGAGTGGGCATGAGCAAGGTGAGTACCGCGTTGGTCATCGGAGGCGGCATCGCCGGGCCGGTGATGGGGCTGGCCCTGGCGAAGGCCGGGATCCGGGGGACCGTCCATGAGGCGCATCCGGTGACCGCAGACGGCGCGGCGGCGATGCTGAGCCTGGCGCCGAACGGCCTGGACGCGCTGCGCGTCATCGGGGCGGACACCGCCGTGACCGCCGTCGGGCACGCGGTCCCGGGCGTGGTGATGGCCGACGGCGGCGGGAACCGGCTCGCCGAGTTCGGCGGCTTCCCCGGTCTGCCGGCGACGCTGGCGATGGCCCGCGCCGACCTGTTCCGCGCGCTGGCCGACCGGGCGGTCGCCGGGGGTGTGCCGATCGAGTACGGCAAGCGGCTCGTCTCGGTCCAGGAGTCCCCTGAGGGTGTCACCGCCGTCTTCGCCGACGGCACGACGGCCGGCGCCGACATCCTGATCGGCGCGGACGGCATCCGCTCGACCGTCCGTACCCTCATCGACCCGGCGGCACCCGGCCCGGAGTACGGCGGGGTGCTCAGCTTCGGCGGGTACGCGACCGGCGTCGACGTGCCCGCCGAGCCGGGCGTCATGTACTTCGCCTTCGGCCGTGCCTTCATCGGCTACTGGCGCCTGCCCAACGGGCGGATCTGCTGGTTCGCGAGCCTTCCGCACGCCACCCCGATGACCTCGGCCGAGGTCCGCAAGGTCCCCGCCGCGGATTGGCTGGTGCGGCTACGGGAGCTGTACACGGGCCACGTTCCGGGGCAGGCACTGCTGGAGCACACCGAGCCCGGCGACCTGATGGCGGTGGGGGCGATGGAGCGGATGCCGTCGCTGCCGCACTGGCACCGGGGCAGGATGGTGCTGGTCGGCGACTCGGCGCACGCTCCCTCCTCGAGTTCGGGGCAGGGGGCGTCCCTGGCCATCGAGAGCGCCGTCGAACTCGCCCGCTGCCTGCGCGACCTGCCCGATCCGGCGGCCGCGTTCAGCGCGTACGAGCGGCTGCGCCGCGACCGAGTCGAGATGATCGGCGGCGACGCGGCCGCGAAGAACAAGGCCAAGGCCGGGCAGGCGGGGGCGCGGCCGGCCCTGCCCGACCCCGAGCAGATGTTCGGTCCCGTCCACCGTCACCACATCGCCTGGGACGAGCCCGCGACCGCGGACCTGGTGCGCGGCTGACCATCCGGTGCGATGCGAGGTGACGTCCGGGGACGACGGCGGATGCCCGGGGGGAGGCGCCACCGGTCACGCTGGGACGCGGGGGAGTCGCAAGACCCGTCGCGTGGCTTCGGCCAGGGCCGCGGTGGGGTTCGCGGCAGCATGGCCGACACGCCAGGCGACCACGTGGTCGGGGCGTACCAGCAGGGCGCCGTGGTCGCCGACACCGCAGGTCTCGGCCGGCCATGCCGTTCCGGAACCGGCCTCGCGGGGCAGCAGCGCCACCTCCAGGAAGGCACCGGAGGGATCCAGCTCGCGCGCGGTCCGCGCCCACGCGTGCCCTGCGGTCGGACACCACCTGGTTCAGTCGCACGTCGCCGGCCCAGACCGATGCCGCTGGTTGGCTGCCCCGGGACGGCCAGGTCGTGGCCAAGCTCCCGCCGCGCAAGGGCAACACGAGCACCCACGAACCCCGCCGCACCAGCGAAAACCAAGATGGTGGATCTTCAGTGAAGGTCCGACTGGACCTCGGTCAGTCGATGCCTTCGACGATGCGGAAGTCGCGCTCGACGCCGTCGGGGAGGGCGACCAGCGCCTTCTGGTATGCCTCGCTCTCGTATGCCGCGACGGCCTGTTCGAAGCTGTCGAACTCGATCAGAACGACGCGTTGCGTGATTCCGGCCTCGTGGGCGACGACTCGACCGCCACGGGACAGGACGCGCCCGCCCCCAGCCTGGACAGCCGGACGGGCCAGCTTGTTGTAGGCAGTCAGCCTCTCAGGGTCGGAAATGGCGGGGTAGACACTGACCCAGTAGCCCTTAGCCATGGAAACCTCCTGTGTTCGGCCGGACACGTCCGACTTCGAATTGACACTCAGATCGATCGAGCCCCCTTCACGCCGCGAGACGCGTGCGGAACCACGGCGAGGCCGAGCGGCAACGGTCCCCTGTGCAGCCGTGAACTTACTATGTAAAGGCCGCTGGTTGATAGAAAATCCTAAAAACCAAATTCACAAAAAACAAGAACAACGACACCCCAACGGCGTACCTCGTCGGTAGGAGACGCGAGCTACCCTGAAGTTCCACTGGCGGCGGCCTCGGTCGTCGCGCGGCGGAGGGGCCGGCCGTATCCCAACCGCGGCATCAGGCGCCGCCAACGGTCCCTGCTTGTGACGGCACACGCCCGTACCCCGTGCGGGCGTCACCACGAGTAGGGAGACCGGCGTATGACGACGCGTGAGAGCCGCGTGGACGAGCCCACTGATCCCGACATCGACCTGAGAATGCCCGCGCAACGCCGGGAGTCGGCCCGCGGGCAGGTTCCCGTGGTGGCGGTCGTCGCGGCCGGCGGTGCGGTCGGGACCGCCGCCCGCTATGGCGCCGGGCTGATCTGGCCCACCGCCTCGGGCGGGTTTCCCTGGACGACACTGGTCGTCAACGCGGCCGGATGCGCGATCATCGGTGTGTTCATGGTGTTGATCAGCGAGGTGTGGGCGGCGCACCGGTTGTTGCGCTTCTTCGTCGGCACCGGAGTCCTGGGCGGCTTCACCACCTTTTCCACCTATGCGATCGAGGCCACCCGCCTCATCGAGGTCGGCCGCGCCCGCGCGGGGCTGGTCTACCTGATGCTGACCGTGCTGGTGGCGCTGGGCGCGGTCTGGGCGGCGGCGGTCACCACGCGTCGCCTGATCGCCAGGACGGGACGGCGATGCGGCATCGGTCGGGCACGGTCACGGGGTGACGAAGGATGAACTGGCTGCTGGTCATCGCCGGTGCCGTCGTCGGCGCGCCGCTGCGGTATCTGACCGACCGGGCGATTCAGGCCCGCCATGACACCGTCTTCCCCTGGGGCACCTTCACCGTCAACGTCATCGGCTGCCTGATCCTGGGTCTGGCTCACCGGTGCGGCCACCTACCATGCCGCTCCCGCCGGCGTGCAGGTGTTGCTCGGCACCGGCCTGTGCGGGGCCCTGACCACGTACTCCACCTTCTCCTACGAGACACTCCGGCTGGCCGAGACCGGTGCGAGGTTCTTCGCGGCCGCCAACGTCATCGCCAGTGTCGTCAGCGGATTGGGAGCGGCCTCCACCGGAACCGCCATCGCCCATGCCCTGTGGGCCCACTGATCACGGCAAGGAGCACGCGGTGCCCGATGACGGACACCCGCATTCAGCCCTCGATCGCGGCGAGTGCGCGGCGCGTGACATCGGGCGGGGCCGCGGCGATGACTCTGTCGAGTGCTCCTAGGGATGTCTGCAGGTCGGCGATCGACTGGGTGATCCTGCCTCGTTCTCGGTGAAGGTCGGCGAGCAGGTCTGAGCAGGTGGGGACCAGCCGGTCACCGTCATCGCGCAGGCAGGGGAGGATCGTGGCGATGGTGGAGGTGTTCAAACCGGCGGCCAGGAGGCTGCGGATACGGCGGACGGTGTCGATGTCCGCGTCGTTGTATTCCCGGTAGCCGCTGGGGCGCCGCTCGGGATGGAGCAGGTCCTGCTCCTCGTAGTAGCGCAACAGGCGCTCGTGGACGCCGGTCCGCCGTGACAGTTCGCCGATGCGCATGGGCCCTCCTGGTCTGCCGCGGGGGAGTCGCCGACGCGGCTTGACTCTTACATCCGTGTGAGACCTTAGCGTCCTCGCCATGGGAAGGACTTTCGCGACGCTCGCTGCTCCCGCAAGGGGCTCGCGCTCGGTCTGATGCTGCTGTTCGCGGCGGGCAGCGCAATCTGTGCGCTGGCCCCCTCCTACGAACTGCTGCTGGTGGGCCGTCTGGTCTCTTCGTTCAGCCACGCTGCTTTCCTCGCCCTGGCGCTGGTGATGGCGACCAGCGTGGTGCCGCCGGACAGGACCGGCACGGCGATCTCCACGGTCGCCTCCGGTTTCACCGTGGCGACGCTGCTCGGCGTGCCTTTGGGTGCGCTGCTGGGGGAGGGCGCCGGTTGGCGCACCCCTTTCGCCATCCTGACCGCACTGGCACTGGCAGGCGTCGTGCTGCTCGCAGTCATCCTGCCCAAGCAGCAGGCCGGCCACGCGGCTGCGGGACGAGGTCCGGGTGGTGACTCGCCGCCCGGTCCTGCTGGCCATCGCGACCACCGCGGTCGGATTCTCCGGCGTCGCCACAGTGTTCACCTACATCGCACCGCTGCTGACGCGCGTATCGGGCTTCTCCTCCACGGTGGTCTCGGGGCTCCTGCTCACGTACGGGGCAGGCAGTTTTCTGGGCAACCTCCTCGCCGGCCGGCTCACCGACAGGTCCATGAGCGCCACCGTGCGCGGTGTCTTCGGCGGGCTGACCGGTGTGCTCGTCCTCGTTCCGTTCGCCGCCGTCTGGCAGCCTTCCGCGGTGACGGCGGTCTTGGTACTCGGCCTGCTCGCCACTGCCACCATCGCGCCGTTGCAGGGGCTGATTCTGCGCCACGCGGGCGGTGCCCCCACGCTGGCCGTCGCCGCCAACGTCGGTGCCTTCAACCTCGGCGCGGCCACCGGCTCGGCCATCGGCGGCGTCATCGTCTCGGTAGGCGCCCTGCGTTGGACCGGCCTGGCCGGCGCGGTGCTGAGCCTGGCGGGCCTGGCCTTGGCCTACCTCGCCGTGCCTCGCACGCCCTCGGCGATGCAGGCGGCCGAAGAAGAGGTCCCGGCGGCTCCAACTCTGAAGTACCGTGCCGAGGTGTCCAGAGACGAGTGACCGAGCAAGGCTTGGACCTGGGTAGAGACGTTGGGCGAGCGTGGCCTGGTCCTCGGTGAGCTTGGGGCGGCGCCCGCCGACCCGGCCGGCGGGCACGCGCGGATGCGAGCCCGCCGTTCGTGTTCGCCACGATCAGCTCCCCGTTGGAGCTCCGCCAGGGACGGACAGCATCTCGAACATGGCTCGCCTTCCATGGTGGCGGTGTTGATGCCCTGCTCGATGACGTGCAGCCCGATACTCCGCTCGCGCAGCTCGGCGCCGAGGGGTCACCAGGTGCAGGACGGAGCGGGAGAGCCGGTCGAGCCTGGTCACCTTCAACGTGTCACCCTCGGCAGTAGCTGCATGACGAGGTCGAGCTTCGGGCGGGACGCATTTGCACCGCTGGCGACGTCGATGTGGATGTTGTCGCGTCGACGCCGTGGCGGAGGAGTGCGTCGCATCTGAGCTCAGAGAGCAGTGGGCAAACGCCGTGCCGAGCAAGCTTTCGCTGGACGACGGACAGGTCGGTCTTTGCTCAGGGTTTCGGGCGTATGCCAGCGTGGTCGACGATTCCCGCGGCGAGTTGGAGGGTCTCGGTGTACTCGTGTCGGGCCTGGGCGTTCGTGGGTGAGGTGAGCGGCGACGAGGGGGGCGTGCGTCCGGGAGCGGGCCGCGCCTCGTTCGGATCCACTGTCCAGACGAGCCGTTCGCCTCGGTACTTGTACGTGTGCGGGTCGAGGAGGATCTGCTTGCTCTGGAAGTCTCGGGGATAGGCCTCGGCCACTGCGAGGTCGTGCCGTCCGGCCAGGTCGACCACGTCACGCTTGACGATGACGTGGGGAAGCCTAGCCAGCACCCGGTAGAACGTGGCCTGCAGTCTCGGCGGTAGCGCCACGTTACGCAGGAGCTTGTCGGCGAGCGTGAAGACGCACTCGGTGGGATCCGCCGTGGGCGGGGTACGCGGGCAGAGCTTCTTCACGAGCTTGTCGGGATCGGTGGGCAGCGCGGCGAGGTGGGCGTAGTCCTCGATCGGTGTCGTCTCGTCCGCGTCGTGATCGAGTTTGCTGACGTACAGCCGGTGGGTGTCGCGGCTGATGACGTTGTCGCCTCGGTACGCCTCACGGGTGCCGTCGAACCGTGTCCAGACCTCCGTTACCATCGCCCCGCCGGGTCCCGTCCCCCTCAAGCTGCCGTTCTGGCTCGAGTAGCTCATCCTCTTGACGTAGGCCCACTGTTGGGGGTGGGGATGCACGGCGGCCCGCGCATCGACGGTGTCGGCCGCGAGAGACAGAACCTGGGCGGCGTTGACGAGCGTCCCGTCTGTGCTCCGGCCCGGCCGTGGCACGGGACCGTTCTTATCGGGCGCGACGGCTTGCTGGACGACGGTGGCCGCGGCGACTGCGACGACCAGGCCGGCTGCGGTGCCCGCCAGACCCCACCGAAGCCGGGTGGACGGCGGGCGCCTCGGGCCCGGGCCGTCAGCGGCGGCGATCAGCGCAGCGCGCGTCTTCTCCTGTGCCGTGGCCGGATATGACGGCACGTCGGGGCGTGCCGTACGCAGCAGCTCGAGTTCGTTCATGTCCTGCCTCCTCATGCCGGTGTTTCTTCGGTGATGGTCAACGGATCGGTGTCACCGAGGACTTTGCGCGCCTTCTGGCGGGCGCGGTGCAGCCGTGAGCGCACCGTGCCGACCGGCACACCCAGCGCCTCGGCCGCCTCCTCATATGTCAGGTCCGCCCAGGCGATCAGAAGCAGCAGGTCACGTTCTCCGGCGGACAGCCGTTTGAGCATCCCGCCTAGTTGCCTGCCGAGCTGCTGGGCGGTCACCCGCCCGGCAGCCCGGTCCTCGAACGCCTCGGTCCAAGTCCTGGTGTCGAGGCGACCGAACGCCCGCCGGCGCCGCACCTCGGCCCGGCGATGCTCACCGATGGTCCTCGTCGCGATGCCGTACAGCCACGGGCGCGCGTCGTTCCGGTCGGCGGAGAACCGGTCACGTTTCCGGAAAGCCGTCAGGAACGTTTCCGCCGTCGCGTCCTCAGCGACGTCTGGCCCAAGGCGGCGTGCCAGGTAGCGGAATATCTCCGCGGAGTGTCGATCGAACAGCGCGGCGAAGCACTCCGGTTCGGCGAGCGAGCGTTCGATGAGCACGCGATCGGAGAGGGGCTCGGTCACGGCATCACCCGGTGGCACGCTGGATGGGGGGAACAACGTCCGTCCATAGGAGATCCTTTCGGCGTACGGCGCGGTCACCCCTACTCGGCCGAACCCCTACGCACGGTTCCCGATTCGCCGCACGATTTCTTCGAGGGTCCTCGCCCGGCCCCGCCGGAGAAGGGGTAGCCGTAGCGAACGCGGAAAATCAACCCGTGTCTGAGCTGGGGTTATTCGAAGACACGCTCGACGACGGCAGCGGTCTCGGCGGTTCCGGCTCTGAAGTACCGCGCCGAGGTGTCCAGAGACGAGTGACCGAGGAGGGATTGGACCTGGGCGGGGTCGGCGCCGCCTTGGCGCAGGCGGGTGGCGAAGGTGTGGCGGAGCCGGTGCGGGCGCAGGCCGTCGATGCCCGCGGCCTTGCCGACGGCCAAGACGACCTGGGCGATGCCGGAGTCGGTGAGCCGGCCGCGTTGTCCGGTCCACAGCGGGCCGGCCTCGCGGCCGCGCTCATCCAGCCAGTCGGGAGAACTGCGTGGCCAACCCCACCAACCCCCAATGGATGTATCGGAACCGACACGAAACGTAGCGGCAGAGATCAACCCCTGTCCTCAGAACCCGAATAACCCCAGCTCAGACGATGGTTCGTTGGATTTTCCGCGATTGCTACAGGCACCCCGATCGGTGCGGCCGGTGGCTCTTCCGATTGTTGCCGGGGCCCCGTCAGGGTGAGAGCCAGCTGATGGTGTCGATGCGGAGTCCGGCGGGGCCGGCCACCATGCGCAGGGCGTCCTCCAGGTCGGCGAGGCGGTCGACGCCGAGGGTGGTCGCCCACCGGGCTCGCAGCCGGTCGAAGATCATCGCGGAGCGGGTGAGCGCGTCGATGCCGTGCGGGGTCAGGCGCACGATCTTGCGCCGCGCGTCCGCCGGGTCGTTCACGCGCTCGGTGTAGCCGAGTTCCTCGAGCCGGTCGATGGTCTTGCCCGCTGCCTGCTTGGAGACGCCGAGCCGGCGGCCGACGTCGCTGGCCGAGGTTCCGTGGGGGCCGATCGCCTGCATCGCGAAGCCGTGCGCCGGTCGCATGTGCGGATGGCCCTGGCGGGCCAGCTCGGCGTGCAGCTCGTCGATGAGTGTCCGGAATCCCGCGAGCAGCAGAAAGGCCAGCTCGTAGCCCGGACGGTCCTCAGGCGTTGCGGACATGGTCAACCTGGTTTACTATTTCGACAACCACGTTGCCGATTTTAGGGGATGGGTTCCTCATGACGTTCGTCGACCACACGATCGAGTCCGCGCCGCCGGCCGCCCGCCGTTCCATGGAGGCCGTCGCGAAGAAGTTCGGATACCTGCCCGCAGCCGTCGGCCGGCTCGCCACCTCTCCGCAGTTGCTGGACGGTTTCGTGCGGGCGAACGGCCTGTTCGAGACCACCACCCTCGACCCGCTCGCCCGAGAGGTGCTCGTCATGACGATGGCCACCCGGAACGGTTGCCACCTCTGCGTCGCCATGCACTCGGCCAAGCTGACCTCGCTCGGTGCGGACCCCGGCCTGATCGCCGCGCTGCGTGAGAGCCGCCCGCTGGAGGACGCGTCGCTGGAGGCGATGCGGCGGTTCACCCTGGCGGTGCTGGCCACCTCCGGCGCGGTTCCGGCGGAGGACATGCGGGACTTCCTCCACCACGGCTACACGCGGCAGAACGCCTTGGAGGTGGTGCTCGGCATCGGCGTCTACACCATGTCGACCCTGGCCAACCGCATGACGGACGCGCCGCTGGACGAGGCGTTCGCGCCCTTCGCCTGGACCGAGCACGCGGCCTGAGCCGTCTCAGCGGTCGGCGGTGACGGTGAGGCGGTGCAGCCGGAGCGCGAGCTGGATCTCCAGCGTGCGCTCCGGGTCCTGCCAGCGCTCACCGAGGAGTCTGCCGACCCGGTCGAGGCGCTGGGTGACCGTGTTGACGTGGACGTGCAGGCGTTCGGCGGCCCGTGCCAGGCTGCCGCCGACCTCGAAGTAGATCTCCAACGTCTGTATGAGTTTGGTCCCGCGGCGCTCGTCGTAGTCCAGGACGGGACCCAGCGCGGAGGTGAGGAAGCCGGTGACGTCCCGGCCGTCGCCGAGGAGGAGTCCGACGAAGCCGAGTTCGGCGGCACCGGCACCGTGCCCGGCGCGGCCGAGGGCGCGCAGCGCGTCGGCGCAGCGTCCGGCCTCTCGGTGTGCCGCCGCGACGTCGGCGGCCGTGTCGACCGGGCCGGCGGCGCCGGCCGTCGCGGTCGTGCCGAGCGCCGTACCGCAGTCTTTGGCGGCGCGGCGTGCGACGGCGCCGGGGTCGAGGCCGGGGAGGAGCAGCACGATCTCGTCGCTGCGGATGGCGAAGAGGCCGCCTGCGGCCGAGGCGTAGGAGGTGGCCCAGAACGTGGCGCGGGGCCGGTCTGCGTCGTGCCGGACGACGACGAGGACGTACGGGGCTCCGAGGTCGAAGCCGATCAGGCGGGCGCGGGCCCGTAGTGCGTCGAGGTCGGTGACGCGGCCGCTGAGCAGGTCGTCGAGCAGTTCACCGCGGACCCGGCCTTCGGCCTCGGCGACGCTGCGCCGGAACAGCAGCAGCAGCGCGGTGACCAGCGCGCCGCGTTCGAGGATGCGCTGGTCGCTGCCGGACAGTTCGCCGGCTGCCGGAGCGCGCAGGATCAGGGTGCCGAGCACCTCGGCGCCGGCGGCGAGCGAGGCGATCCAGAGCCGTCCGCGTTGCACGGCGCGGCCGAGGGAGCGGGAGGCGCGTGCGGCCTCGGTGACGGTGGCGTCGTCGGGTTCGCCGAGGTCGCCGAGGTCGCCGACGGCGGCGAGGCGGCGGCCTTCGGCGTCCAGGACGAGGAGCGCGCCGCCGAGCACGTCGATGATGACCTCCGCGACGTCCTGGACGCCGCCGCCGCGTACGGCGAGTGTCGTCATGCGGTCGTGGGCGTGGGCGGCGCGTTCGACGGCGGCGCTGCGGGCCTTGATGAGTTCGTTGGCCGCGCTGAGTTCTTCGAGGGCGGCGCGGGTCTCGTCGAGGAGGCGGGCGTTGTCGATGGCGATGGCCGCGTGCGCGGCGAGGGAGGCGAGGAGTGCGACCTCCTCTGGGACGAATGGGCGGGCGCTGCGGTTGGCTGCGAACAGGACGCCGATGACGCGTGGGCCCAGGCGCATCGGGACGCCGAGGATCGCGACCAGGTCCTCTTCCTGTACGGCGGCGTCGATGTAGGTGCGGTGGTTGAAGCGTTCGTCGGCGAAGTAGTCGGGGGTGCTGTAGGGGGTGCCGGTCTGGGCGACGAGGCCGGCCAGGCCGGCGCCGAGGGGGATGCGCAGGGCGCGGAACGCGGCGGACACGGAGCCGTCGGTCACGCGCATGCAGGTGTCGCCGCGTTCGTCATCGCTGAGGGTCATGTACGAGACGTCGGCGCCGAGGAGGCGGCGGGCGCGGCGGACGATCGCCTCGAGGACGGCGTCGAGTCCGTGGAGGCCGGCGAGGTCGCTGGCGGTGTCGAAGAGCGCGGCGAGTTCGGCTTCGCGGCGGGCGCGGTGTTCGAGGAGGGAGCGGACGCGGAGGGCCGCGGCCTTGGTCGTCTCCAGTTCCGCGAGTACGCGTGGGTCCGCGCCGGCGACGCGTGCCTCCAGGAGGGGTGCTTCGAATTCGGCGGCGGATGCCTCGCGGGCCAGCAGGTCGAAGAAGACATCGCACTTCATGGCGGTCATTTTCAGTGCGCGGTCCAGGCGCCGTCGATGGTGACGGACGATCCGGTGATCATCGCTGCGCTCGGTGAGCACAGGTAGGTGACGAGGTCGGCGACCTCGTCGGGTTCGATGAGGCGGCGGATCGCGGCCCTGGCGAGCATGATCTGGTCGATGACCTGGTCGGGTTCGAGGTCGTGGGCGGCGGCCTGGTCGGCGATCTGTTCCTCCACGAGCGCGGTGCGGACGTATGCGGGGCTGACGCAGTTGGCGGTGACGCCGTACGGCGCGGCCTCCAGGGCGATCACCTTGGACAGGCCTTCGAGGGCGTGCTTGGCGGTGACGTAGGCGGCCTTGTAGGGGGAGGCGCGGTGGCCGTGGACCGAGGAGATGTTCACGACGCGGCCCCAGCCGCGCTCGTACATGCCCGGGAGTGTCCGGCGGGCGAGCCGGAACGGCGCCTCGACCATGACCCGCTGGATGCGCGTGAAGATGTCCGGGGGGAATTCGGTGACCGGTGCGATGTGCTGCAGGCCGGCGTTGTTGATGAGGATGTCGACGCCGTCGCAGTCGATGCGTTCGACCGCGTCCGGGTCGGACAGGTCGACGGTGAGGGCGCGGCCGCCGAGTTCGTCGGCTGCGGCCTGTGCGGCGTCCGCGCGCAGGTCGACGATGACGATGTCGGCGCCGGCGGCGGCGAGGCGCCGGGCGCAGGCCAGGCCGATTCCGGCGGCGGCGCCGGTGATCAGGGCGCGGTGCCCGGTCAGGTCGGTGCCGGCGGCGGGGGCGGGGCCGGTGTCTGTGGTGACGGCCACGGTCATGCTCCTTCGGATGCGGATCGGCGTGGCGCGCGGTGCCGGGTGGGGGCGGAGAGGAGGTGGTGGACGGTGCCCCAGACGCCGCGGCGGAACACCAGGACGGTGATCACGAAGATGGCGCCGGTGACGAGCCCGATCTCCTGGAACCCGGCGGTGGCGAGGTAGTCGCCCAGTTCGACGATGAGCGCGGCGCCGAGGGCTCCGCCCCACAGGGTGCCGATGCCGCCGAGGACCACCATCATCACGACCTGGCCGGACGTGGTCCAGTAGACCTCGTCGAGGGAGGCGAATCCGTGGCCGATCGCGAACAGGCCGCCGGCGAGTCCGGACAGTCCGGCCGACAGGACGAACGCGAGCAGTCTGTAGCGGGCGACGGGGTATCCCAGGGCCTGGGCGCGTGCGGGGTTGTCGCGGACGGCGGTGAGGACCCGGCCGAAGGGGGAGCGGACGACGCGCCAGGCGGCGAAGAGGCCGGCCAGCACGAGCGGCAGCCCGGCGTAGTAGAAGAAGAACGGGTCGGACAGGTCGATCCCGAAGAAGTCGCGGGGGATGCCCTGCAGGCCGTTCTCGCCGCCGGTGAGGCCGCGCCACTGGTTGGCCACGAAGTAGACGACCTGGGCGAACGCGAGGGTGACCATCGCGAAGTAGATGCCGCGCAGGCGGGCGGACAGATAGCCGATGGGCACGGCGAGGATCGCGGCGGCGACGGCCCCGCCGAGCACGGCGAGGGGGAACGGCAGCCCGGCGTGCAGGGCGATGAGGCCGGTGACGTACGCCGAGCCGCCCCAGAAGGCCGCGTGGCCGAAGGGCAGCAGCCCGGTGTGGCCGAGCAGCAGGTCGACCGCTGTGGCGAACAGCGCCCAGCAGGCGATGTCGAGGGCGACCGGCGGGTAGATCATCCAGGGCAGGGCGAGGGCGATGAGGAGCCCGGCGATGAGGGGTACCGGCCGGGCGGAGAGGCGGGACAGGATCACAGGGCGGCCTCCTCGCGGCCGAAGAGTCCGGCCGGGCGCCAGAGCAGGACGGCGGCCATGACGATGAAGACGAGAGTCTGGGAGAGGGCGGGCACGTAGAGGTTGCCGAGCGCGGATACCAGCCCGATCCCGAAGCCGGCCGTGACCGACCCGAGGATGGATCCGAGGCCGCCGATGACGACGACGGCGAACACGGTGATGATCAGGTCGGCGCCCATGAGCGGGTTCACGGCGCGCATCGGCGCGGCGAGCACGCCGGCCAGCCCGGCGAGGGCGACACCGAAGCCGAACACCGGCGCGACCCAGCGGCCCACGTCGATGCCGAGGGCGCGGGTCAGCTCGGGGCGTTCGGTGGCGGCCCGGACGATCATTCCGACGCGGGTGCGGGTGAGGATGAGCCAGGTCGCCGCGCAGACCAGCACGGACAGGGCCAGGACGAAGACCTGGTAGGCGGGGTAGTCGAACAGGCCGAGGTCGAGCGAGCCGGACAGTGCCGAGGGCCGGGGGTAGGGCTGGGACTGCACGCCGTACTCGCGTTTGACGGCGTCCTGCAGGATCAGCGCGAGCCCGAAGGTGAACAGGAATCCGTACAGCGGGTCCAGGCGGGTGAGCCGCCGGACGAACACCCGCTCGACCAGCACCCCGGCGGTGCCGAGGACGACGGGTACGGCGATGAGGGCGATCCAGAAGTCGACGCCGAAGGAGTCCAGCAGCACGTACGCGCCGAAGGCGCCGAGCATGTAGAAGGAGCCGTGGGCGAAGTTGACGACGCGGAGCATGCCGAAGATGACCGACAGGCCGAGGGCGAGCAGGGCGTAGAACGCGCCGCCCACCAGGCCGTTGAAGGCCTGTTGCAACACGTTGACCTCCGGGGTCAGCCGAGCCGGCAGGCGGGGGAGGGCGGCTGGAACGCCTGGGCGGCCGGGACGGTGGACAGGACCTTCTCGTAGTCCCAGGGTTCGGTGACGTCCTTGCCCGCCTTGACCTGGGCCAGCGACACGTCGTGGGTCAGCAGGTGGTCGGCGGCGCGGATGGTGCCGCCGTGGGTGAAGGCGTCGTCGACCTTGGTTCCTTCGAGATGCCTGACGACGGTGTCGGATTTGTCGGTGCCGGCGCGTTGCACGGCCTCGAGGTACTGCAGGGCGGCGGAGTAGTTCGCGGCGTTGGCGAAGGTGGGGCGCTTGCCGGCGACGGCCTGGAACCGGTCGGCCCACGCGCGGTTGGCGGCGTCCGCGTTCCAGTACCAGGGGTCGGTGAACTTGGTGCCGGCCAGGGCGTCGGGGCCGAGGGAGTGGATGTCGGTGAGGAACATCAGGCCGACGGCCAGGCCGATGCCCTTGGCGCGCAGTTTGTATTCGTTGTACTGCTTGACGAGGTTGACGAGGTCACCGCCGGCCTGCATGGCGCCCAGGACCTGCGGCTTGGGGGTCAGCGAAGGCGCCTTGAGCAGGAACGAGGAGAAGTTGTCGTTGGGGAACGGCGCCGGGTCGCTCTTGACGACGGTGCCGCCGGCACCGCGGACGGCCTGGGTGAAGCTCTTGTTCATGTCCTGGCCGAAGGCGTAGTCGGGATAGACGATGTACCAGTTCTTCGCGCCGTCATGGGTGACGGTGCCGCCGGTCCCGTTGGCGAGCGTGTAGCTGTTGAAGCCGTAGTGGAAGGTGTACTTGTTGCACTGCGCGCCTTCGAGTTCGGTGGTGGCGGCGGACACGTCGAAGAACAGCTTCTTGCGGGCCCTGGCGACGCCTGCGACGGCGAGCGCGGCGGAGGAGGTCGGCACGTCGAGGATGACGTCGGCCTGCCGCCGGTCGTACAGTTCCTGGGCCTTGCTGTGTGCGATGTCGGGTTTGTTCTGGTGGTCGGCGGTGACGACCTCGATCTTCTTGACGACGGCCTTGCTCCCGTACTTGGCCTTGTAGTCGTCGACGGCGAGCCGTACGGCCTTGACGCTGCCCTGCCCGGACAGTTCGGAGTAGATGCCGGACTGGTCGTTGAGCACGGCCAGCACGACCTTGCCCCCGCTGATCTTCCCCCCGCCCTCGCCGGGTCCGCCCGCGCATCCGGCGAGCGTGATCGCTCCGATCGTCACCGCGGTCGCGGCGCGTAGAGCCTTCATGGGTTGTTCCTCCTCGGTGGTGGTCCGGGGTCTGTCAGATCCCGAGGTGTTCCAGCAGTTCGTGTTCGCGGGCGCGGATCTCCTCGCCCCGCAGTGACCGGACGATGCGGCCCTCGGCGAGCAGGTAGTGCCGGTCCGCGACGGTGGCGGCGAAGTGGACGTTCTGCTCGACGAGCAGGACGGTGACGCCCTGGTCCTTGACGTCGCGGAGGATTTTGCCGATCTGCTGGACGATCAGCGGCGACAGTCCTTCGGTCGGCTCGTCGCACAGCAGCATCCGCGCGCCCATCCGCAGGACCCGGGCCAGGGCGAGCATCTGCTGCTCGCCGCCGGACAGATTCGTGCCGGCGGAACGGCGGCGTTCGCGCAGCCGGGGGAACGTCTCGTACACCTGGCCGAGCCGCCAGGGATGCGGGCCCACGGCCGGGGGGAGCATGAGATTCTCCTCGACGGTGAGCGTCGCGTAGATGCCGCGGTCGTCGGGGACGTAGCCGAGGCCGCGGCGGGTACGCCGGTGGGCGGGCAGGCGCGTCAGGTCGGCGCCGAGGAACTCGACCGTGCCCGCGGTACGGGCGCCGCCGGTCGTGTGCAGTCCCATGACGGAGCGCAGCAGCGTGGTCTTGCCTGCGCCGTTGCGGCCGACGAGTGTGACGATCTCGCCCTCGGCGACCTGCAGTGACACCTCGGTCAGCACCCGGGCTTCGCCGTACCAGGCCGACAGGTCCTCAATGTGCAGCACGGGCGTCTCCCAGGTAGGCGCTGATGACGCGGTCGTCGCGGCGGACCTCGGCGTAGGGGCCCTCGACGAGGACCCGCCCGGCCTGCAGGACCGTGACCCGGTCGGCGAGGGCGGCGACGACGGTCATGTTGTGTTCGACCATGACGACGGTGCGTCCCGCGCGGATCCGCCGGATCAGCTCGACGGTGCGGTCGATGTCCTCGGTGCCCATGCCGGCGGTGGGTTCGTCCAGCAGCAGCACCCGCGGGTCGAGCGCGAGGGCGAGCGCGAGCTCCAGTGCCCGCTTGCGCCCGTAGGCGAGCGCGCCCGCCGGCTCGTCGGCGTGCGCGGCGAGGCCGACCTGATCGAGCAGGTCGAGGGCGCGGTCGGTGAAGCGCCGCAGGGCCCGGTCCGACCGCCAGAACCGCCAGCCCAGCGTCGTACCCGCCTGCAACGCCAGCTCCAGGTGCTCGCGGGGTGTCATCTGCGGGAACAGGCTGGTGATCTGGAACGACCGTGCCACGCCGTGCCGGGCGATCTGCTCCGGGCGTTTGCCGGTCAGGTCCCGCCCGCCGACGTGGATGCGGCCTGCGGTCGGCCGGTGAAACCCGGTGAGCAGGTGGAACAGCGTCGTCTTGCCGGCGCCGTTCGGGCCGACGAGCGCGTGTACCGCGCCGTCGGCGACGTCCAGGTCGACCCCGTCCACCGCGCGAAAGCCCCGGAAGTCCTTCACCAGGCTCCGCGCCGTGAGAACGGGAGGCTCGGGGACGGGAGTGCCCATTCGCCCTCCTTGGCAGCGTCGTACCGGTCACCGGCGTGTTCACCGCCGGTCAACGGTTCAGGTGAGGCGGAACACTAGGCAGCCGCCCGGGCCTTATCCATGTGTCCGGGCACCACATCGGGCCTCGCTCCGGTGGTCCGCCGCCACACCCGCCATCCGGCCGCCGCTCCGCGCGCACCGGACGTGGGGAGGTGCGCGCCGTGCGGGCATGGGGGCGGCCGCCACAGGACGGCCGGCGATTGTGGGTGCGCGGGCCGTCGACCGGTGGGCGAAGCGGACTCACCATGGCGGGCACGGTGTTTCCCGTCCCCGACGAACCGAGGCGTGCATGCGACCGACGCGTCAGCTTCTCGCCGTCACCGTGGCCGCGACGATCGCCGCGGCCGCCGTGGCGGCCCCGCCCCGCCCCCCGGCCGCGCGCGCGGCGGCGTGTCCCGCGGTGACCGTTCCCGGCGCGGAACGTCAGGTCGCGGCCTGCCTGGCCGACCTGACGACGGCCGGGACGGTGGCCTCCGGCCACACCGTGCCCGCCGACTGGGCCGGCCTGCAGCCCTCCGGCGCGCGCAACCCCACCGGCGTGCCCGGTCTGCAGATCGACGGCTACTTTCCCGACACCTCCACCACCAACACCAACAACGGCTGGGACCACGACGCCCAGTTCGTCATCCGGTTGCCGGAGCACTGGACCGGCGGGCTGGTCGTCGCCGGTTCACCGGGCAACCGGCGTCAGTACGCGGGCGACTTCGCCATCTCCGACTGGGTGCTGGCCCGGGGCTACGCGTACGCGGCGACCGACAAGGGCAACACCGGTGCGCTGTTCTACCGCGACGGCACGCGGCCCGGCGACGCCATGGCCGAGTGGAACCGGCGGCTGACACAGCTGACGATCGCCGCGAAGGCGGTGGTGGCGCGCAGGTACGGCCGCCCGCCCGCGCGTACGTTCGCGGCGGGGATCTCCAACGGCGGTTATCTCGTGCGCTGGCAGTTGGAGAACCGGCCCGGCCTGTACGACGGCGGCCTGGACTGGGAGGGCACGCTCTGGCGGGCCGAGGGCCCGAACCCGCTCACGTCTCTGCCGGCGGCGCTGCGGGAGTACCCGCGGTACGCCGCGACCGGTGAGCCGGCGGCGCACGCGGCGCTGCTGGGCGCGGGGTTCGCGGCCGGCTCCGAGCCGCTGTGGGATTACCGCGAGAAGGTGTACTGGGACCTCACCCAGCGGATCTACCGCCAGGAGTTCGACCCGGCGTTCAGCGCGCCGGTCGAGGGCGGCACACCGTACTGCGCCTCCGGCAGCCCCGGCTGCGACGCCGACTACGACTACGCCGACCGGCCCCGGTCGGTGCACGAGGCCGTGCGTCGCGTGGCCCTGACCGGACGGATCGGCAGGCCGCTCATCACTCTGCACGGAACGCTCGACTCGCTGCTGCCGATCTCCGAGGACTCCGACGTGTACGACCGGCTGATCCGTGCGCGTGGACGCGGCGGGCTGCACCGCTACTACCGGATCGCGGGCGGCAATCACGTCGATTCGCTGTACGACGCGTTCCCGGACCTGCTGCGCCCGATCCTGCCGTGCTTCCACGCCGCGTTCGCGGCGTTGGAGGACTGGACCGGCCGCCGCGCGCTCCCGCCGGCGAGCCGCACGATTCCCCGCCCCACTGCCGGTGATCTCGCCAACAGTTGCGCCCTCACCGGCTGAGCCGGTCGCCGGCGAGGCGCAGGTGCGCTGTCCGAAGATGCCCTCGTCGCCGGTGCCGGCGACGGTTCCGCCCACCCGCCCGAGCGCGGGGCGCCGCCGGAGGGAAGGCGCGGGGCCCGGTGTGGCCGGGCCCCGCAGGTGGTGATGGTTGGTTCTCGTCGCTGCCCTCGGCCGTTGAGCGGCGACGCCGTTGGCTCAGACCAGCGCGGTGATGACCGCGGCGATCAGGATCCACAGCTTGTGGTAGCTCTGATCCGTTGACTGCACTATCTGGTTGAACCGGTGGCGCTGCGGTGGCGGGGGCGTGGAGCATCTGTCCTCGTGTCTGGGAGCGACGGGGTTTGTGGGGCGCATCGCGACTTGATGGATGGCAGAGCGGATCTGCCGCGAGTCGGCGCGGTGCTGGAGGGCGGTACGTCCTCGTTGCCGTATGTGGTGGTCGACGCGGCCGGCCGGGAGATCGAGCCGGTCAGCCGGTATCTACGTGACCTGCTGCTCGGGGATGTCAGTCCGTTGACGTGCCGGAGCTATGGTCATGATCTGCTGCGGTGGTTCCGGCTGCTATGGGCGGTCGACGTCGGCTGGGAGCAGGCCACCGAGGCCGAGACGGCAACGCTGGTGGGCTGGCTGCGGACGGCGCGTAACCCGCAGCGGCGCCGTCGGGTGGGCGGTTATCCGGCGGGATCGGTCAATCCGAAGACCGGTAAGCCGGTCCTGGCGGCTGGGTATGCGCCGCGCACTATCGCGCACAACCTGTCGGTGGTCCATGGCTTCTATGCGTTCCACCTGCACTTCGGCCGGGGGCCGGTGCTCAACCCGGTCCCGGAGAGCAAGGCCCGCCGGCAGGCTCTGGCGCATCGGTCGCCGATCGAACCTGCCCGGCCGCACCGGCGGGCGCGGCTGCGGCCGAAGATCCCGGCCCGGCAGCCGCGGGCGATCCCTGATGCGCAATGGGATGAGTTGTTCGCGCTGATGGGCTGCGCTCGAGACCGCGCTCTGCTGGCCTGCTACATCTCTTCCGGCGCCCGCGCCTCGGAACTGCTGGGCGTCCAGCTCGGCGATATCGACTGGCATAAGGGGCAGCTGCGGGTGGTCTCCAAGGGCACGCGGGCCCGGCAGCCCGTTCCGGTCTCCCCTGAAGCGCTGGCCTACCTGGCTGCGTATCTGGACGAGGCGGGGCTGCCCGAGGGCGACGTCCCGATCTGGCGAACCCGACGTGGGCAGAGCCGGCCGTTGACCTACTGGGCGGCCCGCCGGGTCCTGCAACGCGCGGCCGAGGTGCTGGGCGCGAACTGGACGCTGCATGACCTGCGGCACACCGCCGCGACCCGGCTGGCCCGCGATCCGGAGATGACCCTGGTGGAAGTACAGACGATCCTGCGACATGCGCATCTCAGCACCACCGCCCTCTACACGGCGGTCGGGCTGGAGGACCTGGTCGACAAGCTCGCCGCGCACTACGCCCGGCCGGTCCGGCCGACGTCATGGCCGCAGCAGTACGCCGCCGACGACATCGAGGCGGTGTTCGGTGCCGGGCAGTGAGGTCGGTAACAGCGTCCGGCTGAAGGGCCCGACGACCAGCCGCATCCGCCGCCACGAGATCGACTCCAGCGTCCCGGTCGGCAACTTCACACCGACCGCCTTGGTCCCCGCGCCACCGGCCGTTGTTCGGCCGCCCCGCCAGCTGGGGGACTTCAGCACGGCCTCCGCGGAACAGATCGCCGCAGTGGCCGCCGGGCACTTCTGCCGGTCCGCCAAACACGCGGCCAGACCCGAACGCGCCATGCTGGACTTCCTCGCGCACTTGGCGACCTTCCAGGGGAAGACCTGGCAGGACCGGTGGGAAGCGTCCGGACACGATCGCAAAGGCCACCCGGTCCCCGACGTGGCCGGTGAGAACAGACCGCTGCGTTACCGCCTGAACCTGGCGGTCGGGCACGCGTTCGCGATGCGGCTGATCCGTCCCAGTCTGCTGGGCTTCCGCTCCCACCGGTTCTCCGCCTACACGCCCTGGTTCCGCAGCGTGGCTCAAGACCCCTGGCTGGAGGAGTTCTGCGAGCGGGCCGACCGGCTCCCCGTTGGGCAGGGCCGCCGGAGCAGGGCGAAGTTCGACGTGTGCTGTGCGTTGACCGTCTTCGGTATTGACCTGGAGGAACTGACGCCCGAGGCGTTCTTGCATTACGCCGCCGAGTCTCGCGCCCATGGCCTGTCCGGCGACAAACTCGGCTCTGGGACCTTCGCTGGGGTGCTGGCCTGGCCGATCCTGCACGAGATGGGCCAGTTTCCCGCCTCGGCCCCGCGCACATTGCGCGCTGCGGTCACGCGCGGGCAGCTGACGGTCGAAGAGTCCGTCGACCGCCACGACCTGCGGAACCGGCAGGTGCGTGACCTGCTGGTGGAATACATCCGCCGGCGCTCTGCGGAGCTGGACTACTCCACGCTGCGGCAACTGACCCATGCGCTGGTCAAGCTGTTCTGGAAGACCATCGAGGACATCAACCCCGGCCAGAGCGACCTGCGGCTGTCGGAAAAGACCTTCACCCAATGGAAAGAGCGACTGCTGGTCTTGCCGAACGGCAACCAACGGCTGGACATGGACGGGCCGCTCATGGCGGTCCGTGCCTTCTACCTGGACCTGCACACCTGGGCCGTTGCCGAACCGGAACGCTGGGCCAAGTGGGTGGCGCCCTGCCCCGTCCGTGACGCGGACCTGCGCTGGTTCCACTTGCGCCGCCGCCGGCTGCAAGAGCGGATGGCGAACCGGACCCGCGACCGTCAGCCGCTGCTGCCGATCTTGTCCCAGTACGTCAACGACACCTGGCACCGGCTGCGGGTGCTGCTGGACACGGCTCAACGCGTCGAGCTCGGCGACGAGTTCATCCTGGACGGCACCGCCTGGCTGCGGGTCTCCACCAAAGACCAGCGGCACAACCGTCCCCCGGTCCACGTGATCAACCGATCCACCGGTCAACTGCTGCGCCTGTCCCGGGAAGAGAACCTCGCCTTCTGGCAGTGGGCCGTCATCGAGACACTGCGGCTGGCCGGCCTGCGAGCCGAAGAACTGACCGAGCTGACCCACCTGAGCATCCGGCAATACCAACGCCCCGGCGGCGAAGTCGTCGCGCTCTTGGTCATCAGCCCCTCCAAGAGCGACCGCGAACGCGTCATCCCGATGTCCGCCGAGCTGTTCCACGTCATCGCCCAGATCATCCGCCGCCACCGCGACGAACACGGCACCGTCCCGGTCTGCGCCCGCTACGACCTGCACGAGAAGGTCTGGAGCGCAGAATTGCCCTACCTGTTCCAGACCGTTCACAGTGGCAGCCCGCGCGCCATGTCGACCACGACCGTCTGGCGCATGATCCGCCGGGCCTGCCAGGACCTGGCGACCACACACCCGCAGTTCGCCGACGTCAAGTTCTCCCCGCATGACTTCCGGCGGCTGTTCGCGACCGAGCTGGTCAACAACGGCCTGCCCATCCACATCGGCGCGGCGTTGCTCGGCCATCTCGACGTCCGCACCACACGCGGCTATGTCGCGGTCTTCGACGAGGACGTCATCAGCCACTACCAGCAGTTCCTTGCCCGCCGCCGAGCCGAACGGCCGCAGGCGGCTGTTCGCGACCGAGCTGGTCAACAACGGCCTGCCCATCCACATCGGCGCGGCGTTGCTCGGCCATCTCGACGTCCGCACCACACGCGGCTAT
>NZ_JBFAUM010000017.1:130539-173342 GCF_040679195.1 Actinoallomurus sp. NPDC052308
TATGTCGCGGTCTTCGACGAGGACGTCATCAGCCACTACCAGCAGTTCCTTGCCCGCCGCCGAGCCGAACGGCCGCAGGAGGAATACCGCGAACCAAACCGGCAGGAGTGGGACGACTTCACCGAACACTTCGACAAACGCCGCGTCGAGCTCGGCTCCTGCGGACGCCCCTACGGGACTCCCTGCCAGCACGAACACGCCTGCATCCGCTGCCCGATGCTGAGCATCAACCCCAAAATGCTGCCCCGCCTCGACGAACTGGAACAAGACCTTCTAGCCCGCCGGCAACGGGCTGTCGAGGAGGGCTGGCAGGGCGAGATCGAAGGACTCGACCTCACCCTGACCTTCCTGCGCGGCAAACGGACCCAAACCCAGCGAGCAGCACGTTTGAGCACGCCCGGGCACGTCGACCTCGGGATCCCGGCCCCGCGACCCGCACCCTGACAATCCACCACGTCAGCCGCGCCAACGGCACGGTCACCGTGCGCGTCACGGAGGACCCCGGCCGAGAAACCACCCGGAGCCCCGTCGGGCGATGAGATCTTGCCGCCAGATCACCTACTTGATCATCGCATCTGAGTACGGACAGTCCTCTTCGCCAGTGACAAAAGTCCTGGCACGAGAACAACGCAGAGGGGGACCCCATGGGGTTCGAACTGCTCCTTGCGCATCTGGTCGGGGACTACGTCCTGCAGTCGGACTGGATGGCGACGGAGAAGGTCAAGCGGTGGTGGCCGGCGGTCGTGCACGGTGTGACGTACTCGTTGCCGTTTCTGCTGGTCACGCAGTCGCCGTGGGCGTTGCTGATCATCGGTGGGACCCACATCGTCCTGGACCACTACCGCCTCGCCAAGGCGGTGTGCTGGGCGAGGAACCTCATCGCCCCGAAGAAGTCCCGGGTGTCGTGGAAGGAAGCGGCTGCCAACCAGGGATCACCGGCTGGTGTCCCCTCGGGCCTGGCGACCGCTCTGCTCATCGTGGTCGACAACACACTGCACCTGTGCATCAACTTGGCTGCGGTGATGTTGCTGGGCTGAGCGCCACCTCGGCTAACAGTGCAGGGCCATACAGCGAAACTCAAGAAGGCGCCGATGAGAGCTCGATCGGCAGCCTGATCTGATCAACGGCCGACCCTCGCACCTACCAGGTGCGGGGGCCGGACTGAGCCCGGCTGTTCGGCTGAAAGCTGGATGGTTCTTGGTGCAGAGAAGGTCCAGCGCGTAGGCGCCGGTCCCGAGGGACGGGTTGTCGTCGTAGGGCATGCCGTTCTTGTCCAGCTTGGGCTTGCCGTCCTCGTCGAGAAGAAGCTCGCCGTTCTCGTCCAGGCTCTTGCGAGGAGCGCCGAGGCGGTAGAAGCCGCCGCTGCCGAGCTTCTCGGCCAGGCCCTGCAGGGTGCTCCGCCGGTCCGCCCAGTAGTGCGTGATCGCGGAGATCGCCTGGCCCAGGATGAAGCCGGTCCAGCTGATGTGCAGCCCGAAGCACCACCACATCACTCCGACCGCGAGAGCGGTGCAGAAGGTGTAGGACGCGACGTGCTGCGCGCAGGCCCGGCGACCCGTCCATTTCTTGGCCCCGTGCAGGCCCTTGTTGCCCGCCTGCCAGGAGGTCTGGACCCAGTGGTCCGCGACCTCATGGGTCACCAGCATCACGAAGCCGACGACCACCAGGGTGATTGCTGCGTACAGGTGTGCAGGAGTCATGACGACGTCCCTTGTTTGAGGATTTCGGCTGGGTTTTCGGGGCACCGTTTAGGGCGTGCCAAGGAACGACAGTGCAGGGAAGTTCAAGATCGGCAACGGCTGAATCGCCCGGCCCACCGGGGCGGAGGCGCTCCAGACCGTCGCAGGGCACCGGACCTCTCGCAACGGCGCGGCATCCCCCTCGCCGCAGCGCGTCCCGTGGTGACCGTCCCGGCGCGGAGACCACCCGCCCGGCGGCGGTACCGCTAGCGCCGGGACCGCCGTGTCCCGGTGTCTTCCTGCCGGGTTTCGGTCGTACTCGGTGCGGGCTTCACGCGCTCGAGCCTGGTCCAGCCGGTCCAGCCGCGTTTCTTCAGCAGCTCGATCAGCCGACGGGCCGGCGGCAGGGTGTCGAACGCCAGAGTGTCCATCAGCGCGACCAGCGGCGGCTCGAGGTCGGTGTCGTCGACGTAGTCCTCGCCCTGCTCGTCGGCCATCCGTGTGATGTGGGCGGCCAGGTCGTCGGCCAGTTCGACCAGCCTCGGGTCGTCGGTGGTCCAGTCGAGTGCCTGGCCCAGGGTGAGGTAGAACTCGATGAGCCGGGGGTCGGCGAGCTGTTCCCGCTTGCGTGCCGTCCATTCCGGGACTCGCTCGGGTGAGTGCGCGGCGAGCGGGATCCAGCCGTCGCGTTCGACTTCGATGATCCGCTCGTCGACTCCGAGCGCCCGCAGCCGGTCGAGGAACGCGACCACCTCCGGGGGCAGCACCAGGTTGTCGCCGGCGGCGAGCCGGGCGATCCGCTCGCGGTGCCGCTGCCGTTGCCGGATCTCCGCCCGCAGTCGCTCGTCGATGTTCGCGATCGCCGCCGCGAACTCCTCCTGGTCGGCCTGCAGCAGCTCCCGTATCCGCGCCAGCGGGACTCCGGCATCGGCGAGGGTCCGGATCTTGATCAGCTCGACCACGGCGCCGGCGTCGTACCTCCGGTAGCCGGAGTGGTCCCGCTCCGGTTCCGGCAGCAGCCCCCTGGCGTGATAGTGCCGCACCGCGCGCACCGTCACTCCGGCGTACGACGCCAGCTCACCGATGGTCAGCATCGCACCAGTCTCCTATGGGGCGTTCAAGGAGTCGCCTGGCCGGCCGGCCGTCGTGCACTCCGGATGATCTGGGCGACCTCCGGGGCATGGGTGAAGACCAGTCCGTGATCGGCGTCGAGCCAGGAGGTCGAGATGTGCGGCTGCTCGCGGACGAGCCGCTCGACGCCGGCACGCCAGTTCCGGTTGTAGCGCGCGGCACGCGCGTCGCCGTCGTCGCCGGCCATCGAGGTCGACATGATCACGCTGATGGGCAGATCGATCTTCCGGTACCGGTCGAGGATTCCGGACCGCACGGCGTCGATCTCGACATTCAGGTCGAGGATCTCCTGGGCGGTGAGCAGCACCTGGCGCGCGGTGCCCCGCCGGGCCTGCTGCCGCGTCGCCAGGTCCTCCCACATCGCGCGGAACTCCGGCAGGTCGGCTTCGGTGATGAACGGTTCGGGCACGGGGTTCGCCCCGTCGATGAGAACGAGCCCGGCGACGGTGTCGGGATGTTCGGAGGCATGGTGCACGGCCAGGTCCGCGCCCAGCGAGTAGCCCACGAGCACGGGCGCCGCGGGCAGGCCGAGGCGTCCCGGCTCCGCCAGCACGGCGGCGAGATCGCCGAGGAACGCCTCGAAGGAGTACCGGTCGGCGGCCGAGGTGAGGCCATGGCCTCTGAGGTCGAAGGTCACGACGTCGTGGTCGCGTCGCAGCAGTTCGGTCAGTTCGCGCAGGTCGGCCTGTGTCGAGTTCAGCCCGGGGCACAGGACCAGGGGTCGTCCCCGGCCGCCGCGGGACACCGGGATCGTGACGCCATCGTGGTGGATCGTGAAGTGCCGCATCGTCTAGTCGCCTCTCTCGGCCCGTTCGCCGTGGTCGCCGTGCGAGGCGGCCTGTGTCGCACTGGTCTTCGTGGTCACGTCGCCATGCTGAGAGGTTGACCCTGCGTCAGGGTCAACCGGCGCGGCGAGCGGCCCTGCGCCCGGTCCCTCGGTGGCGGCGGGCAGGCGGTTGAGGAAGGCGGTCGTGGCGGTCATGAGGATGATGGCGGCGAGCTGCCGCTCGTCGAAGTGGTCCGCGGCCTCGTCCCAGATCTCGTCCGGCACCGCCTGTCCTGGCCGGTCGGGGACCTGGACGACGGCTTCGGTGAGCGCCAGCGCGGCGCGTTCGGAGCCGGTGTAGAAGGGCGCGTCGCGCCAGGCGCCGACGTGCTGCCGCCGCTCGTCGGTCTGGCCGGCCTTTCCAGCACTGAAGGTCCCGGTGGGCACGTGGGCATCGCCGCCGTTGAGCTGGCTCGCGCGCAGATGAACCAGCTCCAGGACCCGGTGCGAGGCGCCGCCCTGGCGGATCGCCCGGAGAACGTACTCGGCCGCCTTGGTGGCATCGGGCAGGACGATCGCCGGGGTCTTGACGCGAGCGCTCATGGTGACCCTCCGTGTCGCGGGCGGCCGGCGCGTTCGTCGCGGCGGCGGTCGACGCCCGTCACCCCCACTGACGCATCGGGCCCTGCGGGTGTGACATCGGAGCGGTTCGCGGCGCTGTGCCCGGGTCGTACGGCGCCCCGCGGGTCGATCAGAACGCCGAACGGGCCGGCCGCCGGGCGGGGAGGCTACAGCGCGGCGACGGCCTCTTCGACCGTGGAGTAGGAGGCGAAGACGTCGTGGAGACCGACGATGCCGAAGACGCGGTCCAGATCGGGGTTGAGGCCGGCCAGCGCGAGCGGGGTGTCGCTGGCGCGGGCGCGGTGGTAGGCGGTGACCAGCACGGTGATGCCGGTGGAGTCGCAGTAGGTCAGGTCGGTCAGGTCGATGATCACGCCGTCGGCGGTGAAGGTCGTCTCCTCCAGGGCCTTCCGCAGGTGCGCGGCGGTGTAGTAGTCGAGTTCGCCGGCCACGGTGATCAGGGTCGGGCCGGTGGGGTGGGGGTGGCTGGTGGCGGTCAGGACGCGGTCGGTCACCGGTTCTCCTGTGCGAGGACGCTGGCGGGACGGGCGGGTGCGGACGGGGCCGGCAGGGTGGTGTCGGCGGTGACGCCCCTACCCAGATCCTCGGGAAGCTTGCGTACTGCCGTGGGTGTCCACGGACGTTTCTCTCCTACCTGTGTGCGCCCTTCGCGGGCAGAAGATACGGAGGTAACGCCGCGGGGACGGTTGGCCTATCCTACGAAAGCCGCCGGTGCGTCCCCCACCTCAGGTCCCAGCGAAGGCGTGGTCGGGTCCGTCGGTACGTGGCTGTGGCGAGGGAGAAGGCGATGAGCGGTGCTGGGCCCACCGGGCCGGTGGACGACGCCGAGCGTGGTCCCTCGGCCGCGACCGGGGCCGGGGTGTTCTTCGTCGACGGTGAGGTCGGCCGGGACCTCGCCGTCGTGGACTGGGCGGCGACGCGGCTCGGCCCGCCCGACCAGTGGCCGCAGAGCCTGCAGACCGCCGTCAGCATCCTGCTGTCGTCCCGTTTTTCGATGTGGATGGCGTGGGGACCGGAGCTGACGTTCTTCTGCAACGCCGCCTACCGGCGGGACACGCTGGGCCGCAAATACCCTTGGGCGCTGGGCCGGCCGGCCAGTGAGGTGTGGGCGGAGATCTGGGACGACATCGGCCCGCGGATCGACACGGTGCTCAGTACGGGCGAGGCGACCTGGGACGAGGCGCTGCTGCTGTTCCTGGAGCGCTCGGGATACCCGGAGGAGACCTACCACACGTTCTCCTACAGCCCGCTGCGGGACGACTCGGGCGCGGTCGTCGGCATGCTGTGCGTGGTCAGTGAGGAGACCGAGCGGGTCATCGGTGAGCGCCGGATGGCGACGCTGCGGGATCTGGGGTCGGATCCCAGCGTGGTCCGCACCGAGCAGGAGATGCTGACCTTCACCGGCCGCCAGCTCGGCGGCAACCTGCAGGACCTGCCGTTCACGCAGGTCTACCTGTTCGACGACGACCACCACGCGCGGCTGGCGGCCACGACGGGGATCGAGGAGGGGCATCCGGCCGCCCCGGCGCGGATCGCGGTCGAGGACCCGAGCGGCGTGTGGCCCGCGGCGGAACTCGCGCGGGGCGAGTCCGCGCTGGTGACGCTCGAGGGCACCCCGTTCACCGGGATGCCGACCGGCGACTGGCCGGAGCCGCCCACGCACGCGCTGGTGGTGCCCCTGCTGCAGCAGGGCAGCGCGCCGTACGGCTTCCTGGTCGCCGCGCTGAACCGGTACCGCGAACTGGACGAGGGCTACCGCGGGTTCATCGAGCTGGCCGCCGGGCACGTCGCGGCGGGGATCGCCAGTGCCCGCAGCTACCAGGCTCAGCAGCGGCGGGCGGAGGAGCTGGCCGAGCTGGATCGCGCCAAGACCGCGTTCTTCTCCAACATCAGCCACGAGTTCCGCACCCCGCTCACGCTGATCATGGGCCCGGTGGACGAGCTGCGCACCCGGCTGGGCGACACCGACCCGCAGGCCCGCGAGGAACTCGACGTCATCCGCCGCAACGGGCTGCGGCTGGGCAAACTGGTCAACACGCTGCTGGACTTCTCCCGCATCGAGGCGGGCCGGATGCAGGCCCGCTACGAGCCGGTCGACCTGTCGGCGGTCACCGCCGAACTGGCCAGTGTGTTCCGCTCCGCGGTCGAGAAGGCCGGGCTGGCCTTCGAAGTGGACTGCGTCCCGCTCCCTGAACCGGTGTACCTCGACCGCGGCATGTGGGAGAAGGTGATCTTCAATTTGCTGAGCAACGCGTTGAAGTTCACCTTCGACGGCTCGGTCTGTGTGACCGTCCGCGTCGAGCAGGACCACGCGGTCGTCACCGTGGCCGACACCGGGATCGGCGTCGCCGAGCAGGAGATACCGCGGCTGTTCGAGCGGTTCCACCGCATCGAGAAGGCCCGTTCGCGGTCGAACGAGGGCAGCGGCATCGGGCTCGCGCTGGTCAAGGAGCTGGTCGGCCTGCACGGCGGCACGATCAGCGCCGCCTCCACCGAGAACGAGGGCACCACGTTCACCGTCCGGCTGCCCTTCGGGCACGCTCACCTGCCGCCCGAGGCCCTCGCCACCGGAGACGGCGCGGAGGGCGGCGCGACCGAGGACCCGGCCACCGCCGAACCGTACCTCCACGAGGCCCGGCGCTGGCTGCCCTCGGATCCGCAGGACGGCCACGACGCGGCAGGGTCCGCGCCGGAGGAGGCCACGCCCGGCACCGGTGAGGAGCCTGCGCCCGGCCCGGGCCGCGGTCGGCCCGGGCGGGTCCTCATCGCCGACGACAACGCCGACATGCGCGAATACCTCACCCGTCTGCTGCGCGGCGCCGGGCACGTGGTCAGCGCGGTCACCGACGGGCAGGCCGCGCTGGAGGCCGCGCGGGCCGACGCGCCCGACCTGATCGTCAGCGACGTGATGATGCCGCGCCTGGACGGCCTGCAGATGGTGGCCGCGCTGCGCGAGGACACGCGGACCGCGAGCGTCCCCGTGCTGCTGCTGTCGGCCCGGGCCGGGCAGGAGGCCTCCATCGAGGGCCTCGAGGCGGGCGCCGACGACTACCTGGTCAAGCCGTTCTCCGCGGCCGAACTGCTGGCTCGGGTGCAGGCGAACGTCGAGCTGGCCCGGCTGCGCAGCCACCACGTCCGCTGGCGAACCGCGCTGGTCGACTCCCTGCAGGAGGCGTTCTTCGTCTGCGACGAGCAGGGCGCCGTCGTCGAGATCAACGCCGCGTTCGCCGACATCCTGGGTTTCGGCCCCGAGGGCCTGCCCTACACCCCCATCCACCCGTGGTGGCCCGACGCCGACAGCGACCCCGAGGCTCATCGGCTGGTGGCCGAGGCCTTCGCCGGCGTGCTGGACCAGGAACGCGGCGTCTACACGGTGCCCGTCACCCACCGTGACGGGCGCCGGATGTGGATCAGCACCGCGTTCAACCAGGTCCAGGACCCGGAGACCGGGAGCCGCGTGGTCGTGGGCACCTTCCGCGACGTCACCGCCGAGCACTACGCCATCCAGCGTGAGACCGCGGTGGCGTCACTGAGCCTGTGCCTGTCCCAGGCGGCCAGCCTCGAGGAGGCCCTGACCGGGGCGCTGGAGGAGCTGAAGGCCCTGTGGCGGGCCGAACGCGCCCTGGCCACCGTCTTCGACGGCGGCGGCGCGCCGACCGTGACCGGCACGGAGGCGGGCGTCACCTGGGAGGCGCTGTCCGAACAGCACCGTGTCGCGCTGACCGGCCTGCGTGAGGGGCCCTCCCTGACCCCCGCCGCCAGTGCCGACGGCACCGCCGCGGGCGTCGGCCTCGAACACCCGCACGGACCGATGGTGCTCTGGCTCGACCTGGCCGGTCACCGGCCCTTCACCGACCAGGACCAGACCCTGCTGTCCCTGCTGGCCGGCCACCTCGCCCAGGGCCTGACCCGCGCCCACCAGATCGACCAGCAGCGTGAGACCGCCATCGCCCTGCAGCGCGCCATCCTCGGCCCGGCCGACCTGCCGGAGGGCTTCGCCGTCCGCTACGAACCCGCCGCCCGTCCCCTGGAGGTCGGCGGCGACTGGTACGACACGGTCCCGCTGCCCGACGGCCGCATCGGCATCGTCGTCGGCGACTGCGTCGGCCGCGGCCTGCAGGCGGCGACCGTGATGGGGCAACTGCGCAGCGCCTGCCGGGCCCTGCTCCTGCAGGACCCCCGGCCCGACCAGGTCCTCGTCGCGCTGGACCACTTCGCCGCCGGCGTCCCCGGTGCGATGTGCACCACCGTCTTCTGCGGGATCCTCGACCCGCGGACTGGCCACCTGACCTACTCCAGCGCCGGCCACCCGCCCGGCATCCTCGTCCAGCCGGACGGCGCCCTCCACCTGCTCGAGGGCGGCCGATTCGCCCCGCTCGCCGTCCGCCCCGGAGCCCCGCGCCCGTACGCGGAGCACACCCTGTCCGCCCGCGCCACCCTGTTGCTGTACACCGACGGTCTGGTCGAACGCCGCCGCAGGCCGCTGACCGAGGGCATCGACCAGGCCGGCGAAGCCGTCCAGGACGGCCGGGAGACCGGCATCGATGTGCTGGCCAGTCAGGTCATGACCCGGCTGGCCCCCGCGGACGGCTATGACGACGACGTCGCCCTGTTGCTGTACCGGCACCCCGCCCCGCTGGAGATGACCTTCCCCGCGGAGGCCACCCAGCTCGCCCCCGTCCGCAGAGCCCTGCGCAATTGGCTCACCAAGTGCGACCTGCCGCCGCAGATGGTGCAGAACGTCCTCGTCGCCGCCGGTGAGGCGTGCGCCAACGCCATCGAGCACGGCCACCGCCACACCCCGGGCGACATCGTACGGATGCGCGCCGAAGCCCTGGTCGATCAGATGCGTTTGACGATCACCGACACTGGACGCTGGAAGACTCCGCAGCCCGAGGCCGACGCACACCGCGGCCGTGGGCTGACCCTGATGCGCGCCATGATGCAACAGGTCACCGTCACCCCCGGCCCTGACGGCACCACCGTCGACATGCAGACCAGGATCGCCAAATGACCACGCCCCTGACCCTGACGCCGCAGCGCCGCCCGGACGGCACTCCCGTCCTGACCGCGGCCGGCGAGATCGACATGAGCAACAGCGCCGATCTCGCCGCCGCGGTCGCGGACGGTCTGGAGGGGGCCACCGGTCCTCTCATCGTCGATCTCACCGACGTCGAGTACCTCGACAGCGCAGGACTGAGCATCCTGCTCACGCACGCGGACCGCATCGAGGTCGTCGCCACGCCGCTGCTCGCCCCGGTCCTGACCTTCTGCGGCCTCACCGACCTGACCACCATCCACGGCCTGGGTCCCGCCTCCTGACCGGGCCCGGTACCCTGCGGGCCCGGCGACGACCCGCTCACCCGAGCGAAGCGAGCGGAGCCTCTCGCCGGGCCTCGGTGTCCCGCCGGGGCGTCAGCGGAACCGGCGGAAGAAGCCGCGCAGGTCGTCGATGAGCAGGTCAGCGGCGTCGTGGGCGGCCCAGTGGCTGCCGCGGTCGTACTCGTTCCAGGACACGATGTTCTTGTGGTCGCGTTCGGCGAAGCGCCGCAGCGGCCGGAAGTCGTAGGCGAAGGAGGCCAGGCCGATGGGGAAGGTGGACGGCTCGGTCGCCCGCTCGGCGTGGTGGTTCTCGTAGTAGAACCGCGCCGAGGACGCCGCGGTGTTGGTGAGCCAGTAGATCGTCGCGTTGGTCAGGATGACGTCGGGGTCGGGCACCCCGGCCAGGAGCTGGCCGATCCAGGCGAGCTGCCCGGCGGGGGAGTCGGCCAGGGCGTGCGCGAGGGTCTGCGGCTGTGCCTGCTGGGCGCGGTCGTGGATCGCGTGCTCGACGAAGCCGCCGAGGAACTCCAGGTAGCCCTGCTCCTCCGGGGTCAGGCCGGCGAGTTCGGCGGGGTCGCCGGAGGGGAACGAGAAGATCTGGTTGACGTGCACGCCCAGGACACGGTCCGCGTGCCGGTGGCCGAGTTCGGGACTGACGATGGCGCCCGCGTCGTTGCCGTGCGCGCCGAACCGCTCATAGCCGAGGCGCGCCATCAGTTCGGCCCACGCGTCGGCGACGCGGGCCGCGTCCCAGCCCCTGGCACGGGTCGGGCCGGAGAAGCCGAACCCGGGCAGGGACGGGATCACGACGTCGAAGGCGTCGGCCGGGTCGCCGCCGTGCGCGGCCGGGTCGGTGAGCGGGCCGACCAGGTCCAGGTACTCCACGAAGGTGTTGGGCCAGCCGTGGGTGAGGATCAGCGGCGTGGCGTCCGGTTCGGCGGAGCGTACGTGAGCGAAGTGGATCGTCTGGCCGTCGATCTCGGTGGTGAACTGCGGGACGGAGTTGAGCCGGGCCTCCTGAGCCCGCCAGTCGAAGCCGTCCCGCCACCGCGCCACCAGGTCGCGGACGAAGGAGCCCGGCACGCCGTACTCCCAGCCGGGCTGGACCGGGCCGCGCCGGACGCCGTCGGTGACCTGCTCGGGCGGCAGTTCCTCGGCGAAGCGGGTACGGGCCAGCCGGCCGGCCAGGTCGTCGAGGTCGGCCTGGGGGATGTCGATGCGGAAGTCGCGGATCTCGCTCATGGGGACCACACTGTCAGGCCATTAGGCGCGCTTCGTTCCTAATGGTCGGGCATTCTTGGACGCATGCTGGAAACCTCGGCACGGCTGCTGCGCCTGCTCGCCCTCCTGCAGACGCCCCGCGACTGGACCGGCTCCGAACTGGCCGAACGCCTCGGCGTGAGCGGCCGTACGGTCCGCGCCGACGTCGAGCGGCTGCGCGCGCTGGGCTATCCCGTCCTGGCCACGCGCGGCTCGGCGGGCGGTTACCGGCTCGGCGCGGGCGCCTCGCTGCCGCCGCTGCTGCTGGAGGACGAGGAGGCCGTCGCGATCGCGGTCGGACTGCGTACCGCCGCCGGCGGCGTCGTCGGGGACGCCGAGGCGTCGCTGCGCGCGCTCGCCAAGCTGGAACAGGTCATGCCGTCGCGGCTGCGGCACCGGGTCAACACCCTGCAGACCCACACCGTGCCGGTGCCGAGCGACCGGCCGGGACCGGCGGTCGACCCGGAGGTCCTCACCACGCTCGCCGCCGCGTGCCGCGCGCACGAGCGGCTCCGGTTCGACTACACCACCCACACGGGCGACGCCGTCCGCCGTGAGGTCGAGCCGTACCGGCTGGTCACCTGGGGACGCCGCTGGTACCTGCTCGCCTACGACCCGGACCGTGCCGGCTGGCGCACCTTCCGCGTGGACCGCCTCACCCCCCGTGTCCCGACCGGGCCCCGCTTCACGCCCCGCGACCTGCCCGACGGCGACGTGGCCGGCTACGTCTCGGGCCGGGTGTCGGCCGCCGCTTGGCGCTACCGGGCGCGTGTCACGGTGGACGCGCCCGCCGAGGTCGTCGCGGCCCGGATCAGCGCGGCCGTCGGCACGGTCGAGGCCGTCGACGCCGGCACGTGCGTTCTGCACACCGGCGCGGACACCGTCGAGACCCTGGCCGTCCACCTGGGCCTGCTGAACGCCGACTTCGAGGTCACCGACCCGCCCGAGCTGGTCGCCCACCTGCGTACCCTCGCCGCCCGCTTCGGCAGGGCCACGCCCTGAGCCTCAGGCGTGACCCGGCGGTCACCGGCCTGCCCGTCCCCGCGGACCGGTCGCGGCGCCGTACGGTCACGGGCCGGCCAGCCGCCACAGCGAGGTGACCTCCGCGCCGCGCGCGGCGTGGAGGGGATCGGCGGTGTCGGTCGCCCGTGGATGGCGGGACCGCGTGTCGGCCTTGTCCACGACGCGCAGGCCCGCCGTCTCGATCCCGGTCAGCAACTGCCGGCGGGTCCTGAGCCCGAGGCGTTCGGCGAGGTCGGACAGGACGAGCCAGCCTTCGCCGCCCGGTGTGAGGTGGGCGGCGAGCCCGTGCAGGAAGTCATGGAGCATGCCGCCGCCCGGGTCGTAGACGCCGTGCTCGAGCTGTGAGGTCGGCCGGGCCGGGATCCAGGGCGGGTTGCAGACGATGAGGCCGGCGCGGCCCTCCGGGAACAGGCGCGGGCCGGCGACCTCGACGCGGGCGGCGAGGCCGAGCCGGCGGACGTTGTCGCGGGCGCAGGCCAGGGCGCGCGGGCTGATGTCGGTGGCCGTCACGCGTTCGAACCCCCGGCGGGCCAGAACCGCGGCGAGCACTCCGGTGCCCGTTCCGAGGTCGAACGCGGTGCGGCGCACCGCCGGCGCGGGGAGCGGCGCCTCGGCGACCAGGTCGACGTACTCGCCCCGGACGGGGGAGAAGACGCCGTAGTGCGGGTGGATTCGAGCGTCCAGGGCAGGGACCCGGACGCCTTTGAGACGCCACTGGTGGGCCCCGAGCACGCCCAGGAGCTCGGTGAGCGAGATCGCCGTCGGCTCACGCGGTGGCCCGTACGCCTCGGCGCACGCCTGACGGACGTCCGGGGCCCGGCGCAGGTTCAGGGCGTAGCCGTCCTCCAGCAGGACGAGCAGCCGGCCCAGCACCCGGGCGCGGTGACTCCGGGCCCTGCGGTGAAGATGGAAGGACTCGAGAGGATCGCTCCCCGGCCGGGGGGACTTCCTCTCGACGCGGCGGCGCATCGCCTGCAGCAGCTGACGCGCGTTGTGGTAGTCGCCTTGCCACAGCAGGGCGGTGCCCTCGCAGGCGAGGCGGTAGGCGGTATCGGCTTTGAAGCGGTCGTCGGCGACGATGACCCGTCCGGGCGGCGGGGTCGCGCTCTCGGAGTGCCAGCGGGCGGATCGGGTGGTGCGGGCTTCGGTCCAGTGGATCGTGGACACCACGTACTCCTCGTGGTCGAACGTGCGGATGACACGAAGAGCACTTCGACGAGGAGCAGCGACAACACGCCCGTGCTGCGTACGGGCGTGCGTGGCAGGGCGGGAAGGGCCTACCGCTCCCGCGCCGAAGCGCGCGGGAGAACGTCGCCGAGAACCATGCCGAGTGTCATGATCAGCCCTTTCCGAACGTCGGCATCAAGGCTCGCACACGCCGAGCCGACGGGAACACGACGCGCGGGCCGTCCCGTCACGCACCTCCGCGGGAGGGAAGTGGTCTTCGCCGAGTCGCGTCGACTGGCTCTTTCGGGACGGACCTGACCCTCCTTAGGGTGCCGACCATGAGTAGGAGCACGTGGTTCGACCGTCCCGTCCTGTCCGGGGAACACGTCCGCCTGGAGCCGCTCCGGCTCGAGCACGCGGAGGGGCTGTACGAGGCGGGCAAGGACCCCGAGGTCTGGCGGTGGCTCAACGTCCGTCAGCCGGCCGACCTCGCGGAGACGCGCCGCATGGTCGAGGACGACCTCCGTGCGATCGAGGCCGGGCGGCTGCCCTGGGTGCAGATCGACGCCGCCACCGGCGAGGTGGCCGGCACGACCTCGTACTACGACATCGAACCGGCGCACCGCGGCCTGTGCATCGGGCACACCTGGATCGGCACCCGCTGGCAGCGGACCGCCCTGAACACCGAGGCCAAGCTCCTGCTGCTGGAGCGGGCGTTCGACGTGCTGGGCGCCATCCGGGTGGGCTGGCACACCCACCACCGCAACGAGCGCTCCCAGCGCGCCATCGAACGCCTCGGCGCACACCGCGAAGGAGTACTGCGCAGTCACCGGATCCGGCCCGACGGCTCCGTCCGCGACACCGTCTGCTACTCGATGCTCGCCGCCGAATGGCCCGCCGCCCGCGACCGCCTGCGCGCCCGCCTCGCCTCCGCCTGACCCGCGTCTCACCTCGCGCGCCGCGGCTACATCCCCGCTAGTCCCCGGCCATCACGGTGAAGGTGAATCCGGCGCTCGTCGGACGGCGCAGCGAAATAGCGAAGGATCTGACCGGCGCTCGCTCATGCACGGTGAGCTTGTTCGAGGCACGGCCTGGATGGACCATGCGGTTCCCGGCCGCGCGGATATCCGGTGCGCGGGCACCGGCTTGGTGAGATGTGTCAGGCGTCTCGCCTGGTGATGGCTCGGTAGGCGATCAGGACGAGGACGGCGGCGAGGGCGAGGAAGATTCCCGCTTCGATGAACTGGAAGGTCCAGTATCGGGATGCTGGCTGGTAGTGCACGACCATGCGGTATCCGTCGGCGGACAGGCACTGTCGCACGCTGTCGGGGTTGTTCAAGACGCAGTTGACCGGGATCGCCTGCTGGATGTTCCAGTCGTTTCCGCCGACCACGTGGCCGACGACCTGACCGGTGGGATCGAGGAGCTGCCCGCCGAACTGCCAGGAGCCGCTGAACAGGCCCCCGTGCAGGCGTGACAGCGGCAGGTTCGCGGTCTTCGTCGGCAGGTAGTGTGGCCGGACGAAGCTCTGCAGGACCAGCAGCAGTGTGGTGAATCCGGCCACGGTCACGCCCAGCGCCGACAGCGTACGCCGCAGCACGGCTCCGGCCGCGATGCCCAGCGCCACCGCGAACACCGCATAGGCGACCGGGACCACGCCCTGCGCGTCGAACTTGAACGGGTCGAACCGGTGGTGGCCGAGTGCGTTCTCGGTTCGCGACCACCAGGTCACCGACGCGGCGACGATCGAGCCCCACACGGCGGCCGCCGACAGCGCCCAGCCGATCTTCGTCAGCAGCCATCGCCGGCGGGGTATCGATTGGGTCCAGATGAACTGCTGGGTGCCCTGCTCGTACTCCCCGGCCACCAGCGGGGCGCCCCAGAAGACTCCCAGCAGGATCGGCACGCCAACGGTCAGTGGCACCGTCGTGGTCAGCGCGGACCAGCCACTTCCCTGGAACAGCCCCAGGTTGCCGCAGTCTCCGGCGGTGCCGCAGTGAGCCAGTGCCGAGTGGTAGTCGGAGTTCATCACCGCGCCGGTGACGATCAGCAGTACCGCCAGCGCACCCACAAGGGCGGCGGTGTAGGTGAACTGCCTGCGGTGCTGCGTCCACACGAGCCAGATCATCGGGCCTCTCCGGTCGTCGCGAGCGGGGCGGGCCTGCCGGTGTGGCCCATGTAGGCGAGGATCAACTCCTCCAGATCCGGCTCGGCCACCTCCCAGCGGGGGTCGTGCAGCGGGCCGTTCAGGCGCACCAGCAGGGTGCTCTGCCGGGCGGTGTGGGTGGCCTTGACCACCGTGTGGTCGCGTTCGATCGCCGTGGTGTCACGGCGCGGCCCCATCAGGACCCGGTGCTGGGCCAGGATGTCGTCGATGTCGCCGGCCAGGCGGACGCGGGAGGAATCGAGCAGGATCAGGTGGTCGCTGACCCGCTCCAGGTCATGCACCAGGTGCGATGACATCAGTACGGTCAAGTCGCCGTCGGCGACCGCCTCGGTGAGTGCGGTGAGGAACTGGTGGCGGGCGAGCGGGTCCAGCGCGGCCATCGGTTCGTCGAGCAGCAGTAAGCGCGGCTTCTTGGCCAGCGTGAGCGCCAGCGCCAACTGGGTGCGCTGTCCACCCGACAGCGTCGCCACCGGCCGGTCCAGCGCGATGCCCAGCGCACCCATTCGCTCCCGGGCCGCATCTGCGTCCCATCGGGCGTTGAGGCGGCCGCCGAGCGCGATGTGGCCGGCGGCGGTCATCCGCCGGTACAGCGGGATGTCCTGGGCCAGGAAGCCGATGTCGGCCAGGAACGCCGAGTCGTCGGGGTCGGGGCGGCGGCCCAGTACCGCGGCCTCACCCTCGCTCGGGCGGGCCAGGCCGCACAGCATCCGCAGCAGCGTGGTCTTCCCGGCCCCGTTCGGCCCCATCAGCGCCGACACCCGGCCTGCCGGTACCTCGATGCCGCAGTCCTCCAGTGCTGTCTTGGCGCCGAACCGTTTGGTCAGCCCATGGGTCTCCACGGCGAGGGGTTGTGCCATGCTCATGCCACTCCTTCCTCCTCGGCCACCCGCAGTGTGATGCGCAGCAGCGACTCCATCGCCTCGTCGTCGAGCCCGGCCTCACGTGCCTCGGCCACCCACCGGGCCAGGCTGCGCCCCAGCCGGGTGTGCGTGCCCGGCGGCGGCCCGGCCGGACGGCCGACCACGAACGTGCCCTGACCGGCACGCCCTTCCACCAGCCCGTCCCGTTCCAGCTCGCGGTAGGCCTTCAGCACGGTGTTGGGATTGACCGCCACCTCACCGACGACCTCCTTGACCGTCGGCAACTGGTCACCGGGCGCCAGCAGGCCCATCCGCAGCGCCTGCCGCACCTGCTGGACGATCTGCAGATACGGCGGCACCCCGGACCGGCCCTCGATTCGAAAACTGATCATCGCAACCACCTAATTATCTAACTAACTAGAGTATTGGCTCATGCGTACGCCTCCGTCAAGAAGAACAGGAGCGGTGGGGGCGCAGCGGGGAACAGGGCTTGAAGACAGCCCAAAGATCAGTCTCAGCGCCAACGGCTGTCCGCGAGTTCCTCGACCCCGGTCTACGGAGGCGGGGCTCGGAGTGAATCGGTACGGGATCCGGATCGACTTCGGGGTCTCCTTCGGCTACACCATCGTCCCTGGCGGTCAGCGGACGACGCGGTAGGAGAGGTGGGTCGCCGCCGGGGTCGCCATCACCCGGGTGCGTTCGAGGGTGATCGAGGAGTCGAGCGAGCCGAACAACGGCGTACCGCCGCCGACCAGAACCGGGATCACGTGCACACGGATCTCGTCGACCAGGCCGAGCGGGAGCGCCTGCTGCATGACGGTCGCGCCGTGCAGCCCGACGACCTTGTCACCCGCCGCCTTCTTAGCCTGCTCGATCGCGCTGGCCACCCCGTCGGTGACGAAGGTGAACACCGGCGGGTACGACCTGGTCGGTGCCTGGTGAGTGACCACGAAGCATGGGACATCGCCGAGCGGGCCGCCCTCGCCCCAGCCGCCCTCCCCCTCGTTCTTCTCGAACGACTTGCGGCCCATCACGACCGCACCCCAGCCATCGATCACCTGCTCCAGGATGGCCCGATCCTCGTCGGTCGCCTGGTCGGACATCCACTTGTGCAGCATCCAGGCACCGTCGCCGAACGGGTTCGCGCGGCTGTCGTTCGGGCCGGTGACGTACCCGTCGAGCGAGACGGACATGTCGCAGATCACTTGTGCCATGGGCAACGCCCTCCCTCTGTCGGTGTTCCAGGTTCACGGTGTGCTGTGTACGACTCGGCGTACCGGCCGAACTCATCGGTGACCTGCCGCGAACCCGCGCCTGCGACGATCCCCTTACCGAACATCGCCGGGCCGGGGCTCAGGCGGGCGGCGTACCGAACAGCACGCGGGCTTCCAGGTCCAGGCGGGTGGTGGGGTCTGGTCGGGCGGGGTGAGGTTGAGGGTCCGGTCGGCGAACCGGTGGATGGTGTGGGTGATGTAGGGCGAGACGGTGGCCAGGGCGTTGGCGGCGTCGGTGATGTCGCAGGCGTTGGAGTAGGTGACGCAGTTGGCGATCAGCTCGTTGAACGTCACGCCCTTCTCCTGGTGGTCGGGGTCGTTGTGGTCGATGAGTTCGCCGCCGAACATCAACCAGTCGGCGAAGCCGTGGAAAGCCTCGGTGCGATTGGTGATGGGGGTGATCTGCTCGCGCAGCGCCGGCTCGGACAGGTAGCAACAGCGGCCCTGAACGTGATGTCGGCGCCACGCCTGACATTTCGAGTGGCTGTGGTGTCGGACTGGTGAGACACCATCCAGCACACCGGAAGGAAGACCTCACCATGTCCACGCCAACGATGACCGACACGACGACGGAGCAGGACGGCATCCAGTCGCGTCTGCCCAACCTCACCGAGCTTTTCCCCGAGGTGGCGAAACTCTCCGGAGCCGTGCGCAACGCCGTCTGGAACGGGCCGGTTCCGCAGACCACCATCGGCCTGATGCTGCTCCGTGCCGCGCAGATCGTCGGCAGCACCTCCCACGCCATCTCGTTGACCGACAAAGTCCGCAAGGCCGGGGAAACCGAGAAGCGCATCACCGCCGTGGCCACCTGGCAGGACGCTCCCTACTTCACCGACGCCGAACGGGTCGCACTGGAGCTGGTGGAGGCCGTCCTCACTCCGAACCCGTTCGGGGAGCGGGTCTCCGACGAGCTGTTCGCCAAGGCGTCCGCGCTCTATGACGACGAGGCGCTCTGGACGCTCACCATGGCGATCGGCCACTTCTGCCTGTTCGTCCCGGTCGCTCTCATCGGCAAGCCGATCCCCGGCAGGCCCATCGGAAAGAACTACAGCAAGTAACGGGGCTGATGTAGTCCAGGGCTGGAAGTCCACCAAGGGCACCGGCGTGCCGGCCCGGTCGGCACCGAGGCGATGACGGGGCTGTCGGGCCGGCCAGTCGTCAGTTGGCGGGCCGGGCCCTCGGTGTCGAGCATCTCGGCGCCGGCCGCAGACGGACCGGCCGGGTCTGATCAGTCGCGCTGGACGCCTTGCGGAGCCGTCAGCGCACACGGCGTAGTGCCTCGCCGATGACCGCCACGCCTTCGCCGATGGCGGTCGGGGCGCTCGCGGCGTAGCCGAGCACGAGCCCGGGGCGGCCGGGGCACTGCCTGTGCCACGAGAGCGGCTGTACCTTCACCCCGTATGCGAGCGACGCGGCGGCGAGGTCGACGTCGGAGAACCCGGCGTCGAAGGTGATCGTCAGGTGCAGGCCCGCTGCGGCGCCGTGCACCGTCGCGTCCGGTAGGTGGGCTCCGATCGCGTCGATCATGGCGTCTCGGCGACGGCGGTGGCGTCTGCGCAGCAGCCGCAGATGTCGTTCCGTCTCCCCCGATTCCATCAGGCGGGCCAGCACCAGTTGCGGCAGCGCTGCGTTGCCGAGGTCGGCGAACCGCTTGGCGGCCACGACGGCGTCGCGGTACCGCGGTGGCGCGAGGAACCATCCGATCCTCAGCGCCGGTGCCAGTAGCTTGGACACGCTCCCGGCGTAGCAGACCCGCTCGCCGAGCGTCGACCGTAGCGCCTGAACCGGAGGCCGGTCATAACGGTGCTCGGCGTCGTAGTCGTCCTCGATGACCAGGCCGCCCTCATCGACCCACCGCATCAGCTCGCGGCGCCGGTCGCCGCCGAGCACCACGCCGGTCGGGAACTGATGTGCCGGGGTGAGCAGGACAGCCGGTGCGCCCGTCGCGCGCAGCGCACCGACATCTATCCCGTCGGCGTCGACCGGCACCGGCGGGGTGGCCAGCCGCCGGTTGTGCAGGTGCTGGCGGGCGCCCAGTGATCCGGGATCCTCCACGGCCACTTCGCGGATCCCGGCCTCGACGAGTACCTCCGCGAACAGTCCGAGCGCCTGGGCGGTACCGGCGGTAATGATCACATCTGCCGGGTCGGCGAGGATCCCGCGGTTGCGGGCCAGCCAGTTCGCCACGGCGCCGCGCAACGCCGGGGATCCTCGCGGATCCCCGTATCCGAGGGCGGAGGATCCCAGGTCGGCGAGCAGTGAACGTTCGGCGCGCAGCCACGCGGCCCGCGGGAAGGCGGCCAGGTCGGGCACGCCCGGTGACAGATCGATCCGTGCCGCGGCCGCCCGCAGCGAGTCGAAGACCTCGACGCCGGGTGCCGCCGTGAACACCGCGTCCGTCGCCGTCGCGCCCGCTGGATCGGATCGCGGCCGCGCCGGGGGCGTCCGGCCCGGAGCGCCGACGACGATCGTTCCGCTCCGGCCGCGCCCTGCGACGTAGCCTTCCTCGCTGAGACGCTGGTAGGCCTCGGTGACGACGCCGCGGGACACGCGCAGATCCCGCGCGAGCACCCGGCTCGCGGGCAACCTGCTTCCCAGGCTCAGGAGGCCGTCGCAGATCGCCCACCGGAACCGGTCGGCGAGCCATTCGGACAGCCCACCGACGGGCGCGTCCTCGACGTTCAGCTGGAGGAAATCCGAGCCGGCCGTTATGGACTCCTCGAAGAGGTCTTCATTGGACCTGTTCATCAGGCCATTGTGGCGGCAGAGTGCCGGTCACGAGAACGGCCCATCACCGGAACCCATCAGGAGAGCCACCTTGAGCATCGCGTTCCTGGTGACCACGCTCATCGTGGTCGCCACGCCCGGCACCGGGGCGATCTACACACTGTCGGCGGGCCTGTCGCACGGCCGCCGTGCGAGCGTCGTCGCCACGATCGGCTGCACGCTGGGCACGGTTCCCCACATGGTGGCGGCGATCACCGGCATGGCGGCTCTGCTGCACACGAGCGCGACGGCGTTCCAGCTCGTCAAGTACCTGGGGGTGGCCTACCTGCTGTACATGGCGTGGGCCACGCTTAAGGACACGGACCCGATCGTCGCCGAGGAAGAGACCGCACCGCGCCCCGCCGGTCGCGTGATCGCCTCCGGTGTCTTGATCAACCTCCTCAACCCGAAGCTGACGATCTTCTTCTTCGCCTTCCTGCCGCAGTTCGTCGACACCGGCGAGCCGGGCCACGTGCTGCGGATGCTGGAACTCAGCGGTGTGTTCATGCTGGTCACGCTCGCGGTCTTCGCCGCTTACGGCGTTTGCGCCGCCTCGGTACGGGACCACGTGACCGCGCGGCCGCGAATGATGGCCTGGCTACGCAGGGGATTCGCCGGATCCTTCGTCGCCCTCGGCGCCAAACTCGCGCTCGCCGCCCGATGACCGCCCACTCCACGACGGACTCGATCATGTACTTCCGGCATTCGGCCGCGATCTGGTCCGAGCACCCCGAACTCGTCGCCGGCGTGCTCGTCGCCACGGGGATCACCGCCGACGCGGTCGTCGAGCCCCGGATCGAGGCGTTCAACACGCTCGCCAAGGCGCGGCTCGCAGCGGGCACGGAGTCCGACCTGCCCGAGATCCAGGCCTGGCGGCGCGCCTTCTCGAGGATGGGACTCAAACCCACGCGGTATCGATGCGCCTCGGAGTCGCTGCTGCGACGCTTCCGCAAAGAAGGCGCCCTGCCACGGATCCACCCGTTGGTCGACCTCTGCAACGCCGTCTCCCTCGCCTTCGCGATCCCGGTGGCCGCGCTGGACGTCGCCAGGGTCTCCGGGCACCTCGAGGTCCGGCACGCGGCCGGCCACGAGAACTACCTGACGCTCTCGGGAGAGCCGGAGAACCCGGAACCGGGAGAGGTGACCTTCGTCGACGCCGCCGGGCATGCACACGCCCGGCGGTGGACGAACCGGCAGAGCGGTCACTCGGCCGTTCGCGACACGACCCGTACGGCCTTGATCATCGCGGAGGGTGTGCACGCCTCGGCCGCCAAGGACGTCCCCGACCTCATTGCCACGCTGTCGGACGCGCTGAGCAGCACCTGGCCGACCACGGCGCGGACCGCGATATTGAGCCGCTCCGCGCCGCGCTTCGACTTCGCCGTCCCGTCCTACGCCCCCGGAGACGAGACGCAACGCTGACCGGCCGTACAGGCCCGGCAGCGGGCCCGCGGCCCGTCGTCCCGCACCGTCCCGCCGGGACATCACATCTCCGCAGCTCAGTGCCTGGGACGTCCCCGCGCGACCCTGCCCGGTTCGCCACCGTATCGGGACGCGCGTCCGGCGCCTGAGGATTCGATCGAGCGGCGGCCACCGGGGCCACCGCGAACGATCAATGAGGAGCGAAGGTGCGAATCACCAACGCGGCCAAGACCGGCCTCATCGGACTGGCCACCGCCGGGACGGCGCTCACCCTGGGCGCCACCATCCCCTCCGCCCAGGCCGCCACCCCCACCACCGCCCACACGGTGACCGCCGCCGCCAGCAGTAAGTGCATGTGGTTCAACGCGCCCAAGGTCCACGGCTACACGGCGAAGATCAAGCTCTGCTGGAACTGGGCGTACGACGGGCACGGCGCCTACAACGGTGTCATCCACGCGACCTACTACGACTCGTCCAGGACCAACGGCACGCTCTACGTCAAGGCCCGGATCTCGAACCGCTGGGTGGCCACCCTCGGCGCCGGCTACGAGGTTTCCTACGGCACTCACAAGTACCTGCCCTACAGCCACGGCAAGAACCTGGCGTTCCGCGCCTGCCTCTCCCACCACGGCTGCGGCCCCAACGGCCACTGACCCGGTGCCGCCTTCGGACAACCGGAGCGGATAGCGCAGATCAGCCGAACACGACGCGGCCCCCACCCTCGCCGGCAGCGAACCGAGCGGGGGTGGGGGCCAACGGCGTACGCAACGCTCGGCGAAGGGCACCCAGGCTGGGGGAGATGTCCGAGAGTGTCCGAGACGGAAGGGGCGTTTACCGAGCCTTCCGTTCACCTCGCCCCGTCGGTACGCTCGCGACCGCCACCTCGACGCACTCGCCTTCGTTTCCGCCGCTGCGACTGCTCTTCCGCCAGACGCCGGCGACCTCGACGCAGCTGCCTTCGTTTCCGCCGCTGCGGCTGCTCTTCCGCCACATGGCATCCGTCAGCTCAGGAGTGCTCATAGTCGGGACGCTAACCGTTCGATGAGCTTCTGAGAAGCGTCTTCATCCAATGACGCGTCCAGCAGGAGAGAGAAGATTTCTTCGTGCAGGGCGATCTCCTTCTCGTCCTCGACGAACAGGCTCTTGGTGAACTGCTCGACGACCGACACCGTAAGGTATCCCGGCGGCCGCATTGACAGCAGGTGGAACGGACCCGCCAGCCACAGATGGGCCGCAGCCGAGTTCGGCAATACGCGTAGCGTGACGTTCTCCGCCTGAGCGGCTTCGGAGAGACGCCGGAGCTGGGCATGCATCAGGTCGGGGTCTCCGACCTGATGGTGAAGCACCGACTCACTGATGACGGTCACGTAGCGCGCTGGATTCGGACATGACAGCACCTTTTGCCGAGCCATCCGGAACGCCACCAGCGCGGCGCTTCTGCGGACGGGGCGGGCAGGACCGACCGACATGAGTTCACGAGCGTAAGCGGGGGTCTGCAGGAGACCGGGGACCACGCAGGGTCCGAAGGTGCGAATTAAATCGGCGTCGTCTTCCAGGCTGGCGAGATCCAGAGCGGCGGCGGAGATGCGGCCTTCGTAGGCACGTTCCCAGTTCTTGCCGGGCTTGTGGGTGGCCAGGTGGAGGAGGGACTCGCGGAGGGGGCCTTCGGGGACCTTGTAGAAGTCCAGAAGGTCGGCGAGTTCCTGGGGGTCGATGGAGTGGAGGCCGTTCTCCAGGGTGCTGAGCCAGCTTTTGGAGCGGCCGTAGCGGCGGCAGGCGGTGTCGATGGTCAGCCCGCTGTCCTCGCGGGCCTTGCGTAGCGCCGAGCCGATGCGGCGCAGGCGTACGGACGGGATGTTCCGGGAGGGCATTCGCCCACGATGTCACGCATGGTGTTCATCTGTATACGGACAGGTGCGGGGAGAATGTTCGCCCGGCGAAAGTTCCGCCCAGGTCAGCGAGTGTTGCGGCCTGCCGCGGTCGGTGGTGACCGTAAGGCTCCGACACGCGGAAGGGAGCCGTCGAGTGCAGGTGTCGAAGACGCGGTACGCGCTGCTGGTCCGGTTGGCGTGGGAGTTGCGGGGTGCGCCCGTGACCTCGCTGCTCGTCGTGCCCGGCCACGGCGAGGCGGTGCTGTGGGTGCTGGGGCGGGGCGGCCGCAAGGAGGCCGTGCTGGCGGTGCCACGGCCGGACCGGTGGCGGATCCTCTGGCGTGGCACCGAGCTGGACGCGGCGTCGGTGCCGGAGGCGGCCCGGCGGATCGCGGCGGCGGTCGCGGCGTGACCGAGGTGGGGGAGGCGACCGGAGAACCGGTCGTGCTCGGGCAGATCACGCTGCCGGGGCTGCGGCGCTCCGTCGCGCACGCCCGTACGTTCCTGCGGGACCTGCTGCCCTGCGGTCATCCGGTCCTGGACGACCTGGTCATGGTGGGGAGCGAGACGGTGTGCAACGCCGTGACGCACACCGCGTCGGGTCGCCCCGGCGGGCGGTTGACGGTCGCGCTCATCGCAGACCGCGGCGCGTACCGGCTGGAGGTCACCGACGACGGCGCCGGTGGCGCGCGGCCGCGCCTTCAGGACGAGGAGGGCGGGGAGGGCGGGCGAGGGATGCGGATCGTCGACGCGCTGGCCCGGCGCTGGGGTTACCGGGAGGACGGCGACCGTACGGTCGTGTGGGCCGAGTTCGCCGGCGGGTGAGCCGGTTGTCGGTGGGCGACATCGGAGCCGTGCGACGTTGGCGGCGGCGATCTGTGCGGCGGCGCGTCCCGTACTCAGACTTAGGCGCGATCCCGTTTCGGGCGACGGCGGTTCGTGAGGAGACGAGATGTCCGGCAGGAGACTCAAAACCCTGATGGTCTGCGCGGCGACGGCCGCGGTGCTGTCCGTTCCGATGAGGCCGGCCGGTGCGGCCGGGCTGCGCGACGTGTTGTTGGTCGGCAACAGTCAGTCCGGCAGCGTCAGCTTCATCGACGGGCACACGTACCAGAATCTCGGGTCGTTCAACGTGATCGGGGACCTGCAGCAGCGGCTGAACGAGATGGACCCGATCCAGCGGGCCGGGTACGAGACGGTCAAGCAGATCGAAGGCGGGGACCGGTTCGTCGACGACGTGCAGCTGTCCCCGGACGGCAGGACGCTGTACGTCTCGCGCGGCAACCTCGACGACGCCGCCGCCTTCGACCTCGTGTCGGGGCGGCAGCTGTGGCACACCCGGCTGGACGGCTTCCACGCCGACCACGCGGCGCTGTCCCCGGACGGCACGAGGTACGTCATCTCGGCGACGACGGCGCAGGTCGCCGAGGTGCTGAACACCACGACCGGAGCGGTGGCCGGCAAGTTCGCCACCGGGACGTACCCGCATCAGAACGACTACACGGCCGACGGGAAGTACATCTACAACTCCAGCATCGGGGTGACGTCGCTACCGCAGTCGCTGGAGCTGCTCAAGGGCAGCTTCCGGCTGACGAAGGTCGACGCGGCGACGCTCCAGGTCGTCAAGACCTGGAACCTCCCGCACGGTATCCGGCCCAACCTCATCGCGCCGGACGGCAACACCTTCTACGCCCAGCAGTCCTACCTCAACGGCTTCATCAAGTACGACCTGGCGCAGTCGAAGATCGTCGCGACGGTCACGATGCCGTACAGCGCCCACGGCCAGGCGCTGAAGCCGGACGACTACCCGCAGAACTCCGCGCACCACGGCCTGGCGCTGTCCGGGGACGCTTCCAAGCTGTGCGACGTCGGGACGATCGACGACTACACCGCGATCGTGAACACCGCGGACCTGTCCACGAAGGGCTTCGTGAACTACCCGACGGACAGCCTGCCGTACTGGGGGACCACCAGCGTCGACGGTACGCGCTGCTTCGTGTCGCTGAGCAAGGCGAACGCCGTGTCGGTGGTCGACTACGCGACGGCGACGGAGGTCGCCCGGGTGCCCGTCGGGGTGTTCCCGCAGCGGGAGCGGATCGGGCAGGCGGCCCCGGAGGCGATCGCGGCCCTCACACCGGCGGGCTGAGCGGTCCACACTGGGCGTCACGGAAGATCCGCACCGTGACGCCCAGTGCCGTACCGGGAGACGAGATGACCGAACGCGCCGTGCTGCGCCGCCTCATGGAGAAGATGCGCGCCGACCCGCGGACGCTCGAGGCGGTCGTCGAGGCGGCCCGCGCGCAGTCCCCGCCGATCGCGGCGCTGCCGGTGCAGGAGGTCCGGCGCCACATCGCGGCGCTGCTGGCGGTGGTGTCCGCGGCGTTCATCGACGAGTCGGGGCTGAACGAGGACGACGCGCGGGTCGCGGACCGACTGGCCACCGACCGGGCGATGCAGGGCGTGCCGCTGGCGGCGCTGCTGGACGGGTTCCAGGCGGCGCGCTCGCACGTGATGACGCGGCTGCTGAACGAGGCCCGGTCGGCGGGGGTGTCCCTCGACGGGCTGATCGAGGAGCTGATGGAGCTCGACGCGTACGCGAACGGGCTGCAGAACCGGCTGGTCCACGCGTTCCGGGAGACGGAGCTGAGCCTGGCGAACTCCGCGCACGCGGCCCGCGTGCAGGCGCTGCGGGACCTGCTGGGCGGTGGCCCGGTGTCGTGCGCCGCCGACGCGGGCCTGGACGCGCGGCGGCGCCATCACTGCCTGGTGACCGACGTCGGCGACCCGCGGGAGGCCCGGCGTGTCGAGGCGGCCCTGTGCCTGGCCGACGGGGTGTCGGGGCTGGTGGACGGGCGGCTCTGCGCGGTGACGACGCGGCTTCCGGCGGGTGCCGCGACGCTCGTGGTGGCCGGCCCGGCGGTACGGCCCGAGGAACTGGCCGAGATCTACCGGCTGAGCCGGACCGCGCTGGCCTCAGCGCGCCGGCGGGGACTGGCGGGGCTGTGGGAACTGACTGCGCTGGCCATTCCGGTGGCGCTGGACGCCCATCCCGCGTTGGGGGAACTGCTGGCCCGGGAGCGGCTGGCCGGCCTGGACGCGGGCGACGAGTTTCACCGGCTGCTGGCCGAGACGGCCGTGGTCTACCTGGACCACGGTGGCCGCGCCGACCAGACCGCCGGCACGTTGCATGTGCATCCGAACACGGTCAAGCACCGGCTGCGCCGCCTGACGGCGCTGACGGGCTTCGCCGATCCGGTCCCGCCCGGGGAGGCCCTCGCCGACGTGTTGCGGTGGCGGTGGGCGCTGCACGCCTGGCTCGGCGGCCACGGCTCCTGACCACGGACGAGGGCCCCCGGGGCCCTCGTCGAGTTCCCGGGGAGGTGTCGCCCTTCGTCCGTGGTCCCGGCGTCTAGTGCTGGCCGAGGGGGTCCAGGTGCTGCGCCGTGGCGTCGTCGGCCGTGGTCGACTCGCTGAGGTGACGCCGGCGCTCGTCCTCGGCCAGCAGGGCCCGGCCGGCCTGGGTGCCGTAGGCGTAGGCGTCCGGGCCGACGAGCAGGCGCAGCGGCGGCTCCTCCAGCGCGACGACCTCGAGCACCAGCCGGGCGACCTTGGCGGGGTCGCTGGCCATGGTGACCTGTCCGTTGCCGTGCATGGCGGCCGTGCGGCCCACGGTCTCGGCGTACTCGGGACGGATCGGGGCGATCCGCATCGACGATCCGGCCCAGTCGGTGCGCATGCCGCCCGGCTCGAGGACCGTCACCTTGATGCCGAGCGACGCGACCTCGCCGGCGAGCACGGACGAGAAGCCGCCGACGGCCCACTTTGCGGTCTGGTAGGCGCCCAGGCCGGGGGTGGCGAGCCGGCCGCCGACCGATGAGACCTGGATGATCCGTCCGGCCCGCTGCGCGCGCATCACCGGCAGCGCGGCGCGGGTCAGCCGGACGACGCCGAACAGGTTGGTGTCGACCTGGGCGCGGAAGTCGTCGAAGTCGGCGTCCTCGATCGAGGCGACGTTGGCGTAGCCGGCGTTGTTGACCAGGACGTCCAGTCGGCCGTACCGGTCGACCGCGGTCGCGACCGCGGCCTCGGCGGCCTGGTCGTCGGTGACGTCGAGGGGGACCACGGTGAGGCGCTCGCCGTGCTCGGCGGCGAGGTCGTCCAGCGCGGACGCCTGCCGGGCCCCGGCGACGACCCGGTGCCCGGCGGTGAGGGCGGCGCGTACGATCTCGCGGCCGAGGCCGCGGGAGGCTCCGCTGACGAGGAAGACCAGAGAAGAGGACGAGGACATGAGAACTCCAGAGAGAACTAACTAACCGGTTGATTAGTTACAGCTAAGCTCGTTTCGGCTCGCATGTCAACTAAACGGTCAGTTAGGATGAGGCTCATGGGGAGCAGAGACGCGGAGGCCACGCGGAGACGGCTGCTGGAGGCGGCGCGGGAGGAGTTCGCCGCCTACGGCATCGCGGGCGGGCGGGTCGAGCGGATCGCGGCCGCCGCCCGGAGCAACAAGGCGCAGATCTACCACTACTTCGGCAGCAAGGACGGGCTCTTCGACGCCGTCTTCGACGCCATGTGCCGGGAGACGGTCGACGCGGTCCCGATCGACGCGGAGAACCTCCCCGAGTACGCGGGCAGGCTGTTCGACTCCTACGAGCGACGCCCGTGGGTACAGCGGATCGCCACCTGGTACCGGCTGGAGCGGGCCGGTACCGGCGACCTGCTTCCCGTCGTGCTGGCGAGCAACGAGGCCAAGCTCAAGGCCGTCGCCGACGCGCAGGCCAGGGGAGTGCTGCCGACGCGCTTCCCGGCGGACGTGCTGCTCGGGCTGGTCATCCACCTGTCCGGCTTCTGGAGCTCCAACGTGCCCGAGTTCGACGCGGTCGTCGCCGGCCAATCGTCCGCGACCCGGCGGCAGGTGGTCGTCGACGCGGTCGCCGCACTCCTGGCCTGACCTCGTCCCGCCCGGAGGGCGGGAGGGCACCGGTGTCTCATCGCAGGGTCAGCGGCGTCTCGGATTCGAGGTGGGTCAGCTTCTGCGGGTTGCGGACGTAGTACAGGCCGGTGATGCGGGCGTCCTCGACACGGACCGCCATGACGCCGTCGATCTCGCCGTCCACGCGGAGGAGGAGCGCCGGGCTGCCGTTGACCACAGTGGGGTCGACGGCGAGCGCGACGTCGGCCTTGCCGATGCCGCCGAGCATGTAGCGGACGATCTTGTCGGCGCCGGTGATCGGCCGCAGCGCGGCCTGCTTGACGCCGCCGCCGTCGCTCACGAGGACGACCTCCGGGGCGAGCACGTCGAGGAGGCCCTGCGGATCCCCGGTCTCGAGCGCGCGCTGGAACGACTCCAGAGCCGCCCGGGCCTGGCCCGGGGAGACCGCCTCACGAGGGCGGCGGGCGTCGACGTGCCCACGGGCGCGGTGGGCGATCTGGCGGACGGCCGCGGGGCTCTTGCCGACGGCGGCCGCGATCTCGTCGTAGCCGACGTCGAAGGCCTCGCGCAGCACGAAGACCGCGCGCTCGGTCGGCGACAGCGTCTCGAGGACGAGCATCAGCGCCATCGACATGCTCTCGGCGAGCTCGACGTCCTCGGCCACGTCCGGGGCGGTGAGCAGGGGCTCGGGTAGCCAGGGGCCGACATACGCCTCCTTGCGGCGCTTCATGGTGCGCAGCCGGTTGAGCGACTGCCGGGTGGTGATCCGGACCAGGTAGGCGCGCTCGTCGTGCACCTGCGCCAGGTCGACCTTGACCCACCGCAGCCAGACCTCCTGAAGGACGTCCTCGGCGTCGGCCGCCGAGCCGAGCATCTCGTAGGCGACGGTGAAGAGCAGGTTGCGGTGGGCGACGAAGGTCTCGGTCGCCGCGTTGGTGGCCTGGTCGTTCATATCTAGGCCGCCCTTTCAGCGATGATCGGCGCCTCGGCGCGCTCGGCCTGCAGCAGCCGCCGGCGCTTGGCGTCCTTGGCCCACCAGGTGCGCACACCGGGCTTGCGTGCCTCGTACCCCAGCTGCCAGACGGTGCTCCGGCACACGAACTCCTTGAGCTTCGCGCCCGGGCGGCCGCCGAGGTAGAACCGTATCGCGGTGTCGTTCCGGCGGGAGAACTGGAAGATGCCCGCGCGCCGCCCCAGGCTGATGCACTGGCCGGCGAACCCCACGCTGACGGGCGCGGGCCGCTCACCCGCCATCCGGCTGAGCACCGTCTCGGCGGCCTGTGGGCCGAGCTGAACCGCGGACTGGCAGCCCATCCGGAACGGCAGGTCCGACGGCGCCGCCGAATCCCCGGCCGCGATGACGCGCGCGTCGTCCACGCTCGTCAACGTCTCGTCGGTGCGCAGGCGCCCCAGGGCGTCGGTGCTCAGTCCGCTGCGCGCGGCCAGGTCCGGCACGCCGAACCCGACGGTCCAGATGGTCACCTCGCTCGGCACCGCGCGGCCGTCACCGAGCCGTACGGCGTCGCGCGTCACGGCCGTCACCTTCGTGCCGGGGCCGTCGAGCACGGTCACCCCGAGCCCGGCCAGCCGCCCGGCGACCGAGCGCCGGCCCCGAGGATGCAGGTACGGGCCGAGCTCCCCGCCGCACACCAGGGTCACCCGGCGGCCCTGCTCCGCCAGCTCGGCGGCCGTCTCGATGCCTGCCGGACCGGCCCCGACGACCGTCACCGCGGCCGTCGCCGGCGCGGACTCGAGGATCGGCCGCAGCCGCTGCGCCTCCTCCAGAACGGCGATCGGATGGGCGAACTCGGCCGCGCCGGGCACCTGCGGATCGGCGCTCCCGCTGCCCACCGCGTAGATCAGATAGTCGTAGCCGACCGTACCGCCGGTCGCCAGGGGCACGCTGCGCCCGGCCGCGTCGATCCGGGTCACGGTGTCGACGACCAGCCGGACCCCGTCGGCCAGGATCTTCCGGTAGTCGACGACCGCGTCGTCGGATCCGCCCACCAGCTGGTGCAGGCGGATCCGCTCGACGAAGGTCGGGCGCGGGTTGATCAGCGTCACCGCCACGTCGTCGCGCTGCGTCAGGCGATTGGCCGCCATGACGCCGGCGTATCCGCCACCGACCACGACGACCTCGGTGTTCTCACCCATGGTGTCTCCTCCGTTTCCAGGGGGTCGGCCACAAGACACCGCGCGATTGATCGTTGTGACAGGCGTGAGGCAGATCACTTCCCACGCGCGGTCCGGGCTGAAAGACGACCTTTCCGACCGGCCGCCGGTCAGTGGGCGGAGAAACCGCCGTCGACGAAGAGGGCCTGGCCGGTGACGTAGGCCGACCCGGCGCCGGCCAGGAACACGGCGGCGCCGGCGAAGTCGCCGGGCAGGCCGTTGCGGCCGATGAGGGTCCGCTCGGCCATGGCGTCCTGGCGGTCGGCGGGGATGTGCGTGACCAGTGGCGTGACGACGAAGCCGGGGACGAGCGCGTTGACGCAGACGCCGCGCGGGGACCACGCCTCGGCCTGGGAGCGGGTCAGGGCGACCAGCCCGCCCTTCGACGCGCCGTAGGCGCCGCTGTTGGCGAAGGCGCGGAAGGACTGCTGGGAGGCGACGTTGATGATGCGGCCGTGGCCGCGGCGGGCCATGCCCGGCCCGAACCTCTGGCCGAGCAGGTACGGCGCGTCCAGGTTGACGGCGATCGTCTTGTCCCAGGTGGGCTCGTCGAGCTCGTCCATCGGGGGCCGCAGGTTGATCCCGGCGCAGTTGACCAGGATGTCGGGTTCGCCGAACGGCACGACCGCCTTCTCGGCCGCCCGGTGCAGCTGTGCGCGGTCGGCGAGGTCGGCCGTGACGTACGCGGCGGGGCGGCCGTGGGACTCCAGCTCGGCGATCGTGTCACGCAGCTCGGGCTCGCGGCGGGCGATGAGGACGACCCGCGCGCCGGCGCGGCTGAGGGCGGTGGCGACGGCGCGGCCGATGCCGGAGCTGCCGCCGGTGACCAGCGCGACACGGCCGTCGAGGGAGAACAGCTCTTCCAGGTAGGTCGTCACGGGGTGAAACGGTACCGGGCCGGTCGCGGTGATCGCGGGGTGAGATGCTGGTGGTCTGCGGAGACGGTTCCGGCGGGGCCGGACCGTTCGCCATCGGGAGGCCGCGCTGCACACCGTCGTCGCCGAGACGCTGGCGGTCGCGTTGCTGCTGGCGGTGCTGGTCTTCGCGGTCGCCCGGCCGCGTGGGCTGCCGGAGGCCGTCGCGGCGGTGCCCGCGGCCGGCCTGCTGACCGCCGTCGGCGCGGTGTCCCCGTCCCAGGCGTGGGCGCAGACCCGCACGCTGCTCCCCGTCGTCGGGTTCCTGGCGGCCGTGCTGGCGCTGGCGCAGCTGTGCGACGACGAGGGGCTGTTCAGGGCCGCCGGCGACCTGGTGGCGCGTGCCTGCCACGGGCGGCCCGTGCGGCTGCTGGCCGGAGTGTTCGCGGTCGCGTCGCTGGTCACGGCGGTGCTGAGCCTGGACGCCACGGTCGTGCTGCTGACGCCGGTGGTCTTCGTGACCGCGGCGCGGGTCGGCGTCCGGCCCCGCCCGTACGTGTACGCCTGCACCCACCTGGCCAACTCCGCGTCGCTGCTGCTGCCGGTGTCGAACCTGACGAACCTGCTGGCGTTCGCGGCCAGCGGGCTGTCGTTCGCGCGGTTCGCCGGGCTGATGGCGCTGCCGTGGCTGGTGGTCATCGCGGTGGAGTACGCGGTGTTCCGCTGGTTCTTCCGCGATGATCTGGCCGTCGCCCCGGGGCGGGAGCGGCCGGTCGAGCGGCCGCGGGTGCCGGTGTTCACGGTCGTGGTGCTGGCCCTGACGCTGGCGGGGTTCGTCGTGACCTCGTTCGCGGGGGTGAACCCGGCGTGGGCCGCGCTGGCCGGCGTGCTGGTGCTGGCGGCCCGGGCGCTGCGGCAGCGGCGGACCACGGTACGCGGGGTGGTGGCGTCGGCCGGTCCGTTGTTCTGCCTGTTCGTGCTGGCGCTGGGCGTCGTCGTCAAGGCGGTGGTGGTGAACGGCCTGGACCGGGCGGCCGGTCGGGTGCTGCCGCACGGGTCCGGCCTGCTCGCGCTGCTGGCGGTCGCCGCCCTGGCGGCGCTGCTGGCGAACCTGATCAACAACCTGCCGGCCGTGCTGGCGATGCTGCCGCTGGTGGCCCCCGAAGGGCCGGGACCGGTGCTCGCGGTGCTGATCGGCGTGAACCTGGGCCCGAACCTGACCTACGTGGGCTCGCTGGCCACGTTGCTGTGGCGGCGGATCCTGCGCGAGCACGACGCCGAGCCGGGTCTGGGGGAGTTCACCCGCTTGGGCCTGGTGACCGTCCCGGCCACATTGGTGGCCGCGACCGTGGCACTGTGGGGAGTGCTGGCGACGATCGGAGGCTGATCGGCGTGAAAGTGACCATCTGGATCGCGGAGGGCACCTGGGAGGCCGCCGTCGACGCCGCCCGCGACCTGGCGCCCGCCGACGCCGACCTGACACTGCTGCACGTGACGGACGAGAAGGTCACCGCGGCCGCCCACCACGCCTACACCGGCCTGCTCGGGCGGGGCCACCGCGAACGTGACCCCGGCGTCCGCCTCGAGGAGCTCTCGCAGGCCGCCGCGGCCGAGCTGCTGGAGGCGGCCGCCGCGCGGCTCGGCCGGGACGCGGCCCGGCAGGCCCGGCACGGCCGCCTCGAACACGAGGTCGTACGGGCCGCAGAGGACGCCGACCTGCTCATCTGCGCCCGTGACGGCACCCGCGACCGGCTGGGCCCGCACAGCCTGGCCCCGCCGACGCGGTTCGTCGTCGACCACGCGCCCTGCCGCGTGCTGCTGGTGTGGCCCGAGGCGGCCCCCGGCCTGGACTCCCTTCCACCCCCGCCGCGCTGAGGCGTCGAAGGCGTCAGCGGTCCGCGGCGACCTCCGCGCGGTCCGCCGGTTCGGCGGCCGGCCCGGCCCCGGCGTCGCGGCGGCCGCGAACGCCGCGGACGACCAGGAGGCCGACGACCAGGGCGATCGAGGCCCAGGTGCCGTAATGGGAGATGGCCTTGGCGACGTCGACGGCGTCCTGACCGAGGTAGTAGCCCAGGCCGACGAGCATGCCGATCCACAGCAGCGCGGCGACCGTGTCGAGCAGCACGAACGTGACCAGGCGCATCCCGGTCCAGCCCGCGATGACGAACAGCAGGGCGGCCGGGACGGGCAGGTAGTAGGCGATGACGACGCCGACCCAGCCGAGCCGGTGACCGAGGCGCTCGGCTCGGGCGATCGTCCGGCCGCCGCGGCCGCCGCGCCCGGCCACGAGGGTGAGCATGCCGCGTCCCCACAGGCGGCCGGCCCACCAGAAGAACGGGTCGAACACGATCATGCCGGGGACGGCGGCGGCCACCGCGAGGAACAGGGAGACCTCGCCGACGCGTGCGAACGCCCCGGCGGTGACGATCGAGGTCATGCTGCCGGTGAGCAGTTCCAGCAGCACCGGGTTGCGGCCGATGAGCACCGGCCGCAGCGGGATGAGGGCCAGGGCGTACAGGCCGCTCAGCGCGATCCCGGCCCAGCAGATCAGGTCGGCGCGGCCGGGCCGCCCGGTCCAGGGCAGGTCAGGGCGCGGGCGTTCCCCCGTGGTCGGCATCCTCAGATGGTAGTCGGCGCTCTTCGGGGGTGCCTGCGTCCGAGCAAGCCCCCTATCCGAGATCGTTGATCAAGGTTAGGTTCACCTCGACCTTCCGAAGGAAGCCGGTGTTCGGCGACGACGGCACGTCCCGGTCGAAGAACGCCCACCTCCTGCGCGTCCGCTGAGGCGTCCTGCGGCCGCCGGGGGCGGGACCGGCGGCCGCAGGATGATGTCGCAATTCCGCGAGCGCGATGCGCTGTCCACCAGCGATGCTTGTCGGTATGCATGAGGACGTGGAACGGTGTGTGCGGGCGGTGCAGTCCAAGGACGCCCGCTTCGACGGCTGGTTCTTCACCGCGGTGCTCACCACGGGGATCTACTGCCGGCCCAGCTGTCCGGTGGTGCCGCCCAAGCCGGAGAACATGCGGTTCTTCCCCAGCGCCGCCGCTGCCCAGCAGGCCGGGTTCCGGGCGTGCAAGCGGTGCCGTCCTGACGCCAGCCCCGGATCCCCGCAGTGGAACGAACGCGCGGACCTGGTCGCCCGCGCGATGCGGCTGATCGCCGACGGCGTGATCGATCGGGAGGGCGTGCCGGGCCTGGCCGCCCGCCTCGGCTACAGCACCCGCCAGGTCGAACGCCAGTTGCGCGCCGAACTCGGCGCCGGCCCGCTCGCCCTCGCCCGCGCGCAGCGCGCCCAGACCGCCCGCCTGCTGATCGAGACGAGTTCGCTGCCGATGAGCGACGTGGCGTTCGCCTCGGGGTTCGCCAGCGTCCGGGCGTTCAACGACACCGTACGGCAGGTGTTCGCGATGTCCCCGACCGAACTGCGCGACCGCGTCGCGCGCGGGCACCCCGCCGCCACGTCCGGGGCGCTGTCGGTCCGGCTGCCATTCCGCGCCCCACTGTGCCCGGACAACCTGTTCGGGCACCTGGCGGCGACGGCCGTGCCCGGCGTCGAGGAGTGGCGCGACGGCGCGTACCGGCGCACCCTGCGCCTGCCCCACGGCCACGGCGTCGTCTCGCTGCGGCCCACCCCCGACCACATCGCCTGCCGGCTGCACCTGGCCGACCTGCGGGACCTGTCCATCGCGATCAGCCGCTGCCGATGGCTGCTGGACCTGGACGCCGACCCGGTCGCCGTCGACGACCTGCTGCGTACCGACCCGTCGCTGGCCCCACACGTGGACAAGGATCCCGGCCGGCGCGTGCCGCGCACCGTCGATCCCGCCGAGTTCGCGGTGCGCGCGGTCCTGGGCCAGCAGGTCTCGACGGCGGCGGCCCGTACGCACGCGGCCCGGCTGGTCACCGCGTACGGCGAGCCCGTCGACGACCCCGAAGGCGGCCTGACCCACCTGTTCCCCGGCGTGGACGCGCTCGCGGAGCTCGACCCGGAGACGCTGGCGTTCCCCCGCGCCCGCCGTACGACGCTGACCACGCTGATCGGCGCGCTCGCGGACGGCGGGATCGACCTGAGCGCCGGCAGCGACTGGGGACGGGCCCGCGAGCTGCTGGCGGCGCTGCCGGGCCTGGGACCCTGGACCGTCGAGATCATCGCGATGCGCGCGCTCGGCGACCCGGACGCGTTCACGCCCACCGACCTCGGAGTGCGCGCGGCGGCGCGCGCACTCGGCCTGCCGGTGACCCCGGCCGCCCTCACCCGGCACGCCGCGGCCTGGCGGCCCTGGCGCGCGTACGCGGTGCAGTACCTGTGGGCGACCGGCGAGCACGCCATCAACCGGATGCCCGTCTGACCTGAGAGGAACCTCGATGACCACCCGCACCTACACGGTGCTGGACAGCCCGGTCGGCCCGCTGACCCTCGTCGCGGCCGACGGCGTCCTGACCGGCCTGTACATGGACCGGCAGCGGTACCGGCCCGAAGAGCACACCTTCGGCGAGCGCGACCCCGCGTCGTTCGGCGCGGCGATCGGCCAGCTGGAGGAGTACTTCGCCGGCCGGCGCACCACCTTCGACCTGCCGCTCGCGCCGGTCGGCACGCCGTTCCAGCGGCAGGTCTGGGCGGCGCTGCTCGAGATCCCCTTCGGGGAGACCGTCTCGTACGGGGGGCTGGCCGAGCGGATCGGCCGGCCCACCGCCGCCCGCGCCGTCGGGCTGGCCAACGGCAAGAACCCCATCGGGATCATCGTGCCGTGCCACCGCGTCGTCGGGTCCACCGGCGACCTCACCGGCTACGGCGGTGGCCTGCACCGCAAGCGGCACCTGCTCGCCTTCGAACGGCACGCCGGCGCCACGCCGATGGGGCCGCTGCCCGCCCCGGAGCAGGCGGGCCAGGGGACACTCCTCTAGGACAGGGCGCCCACGGTGGCGGATGGTGCAGCCGTAACATCGCCCGCCAGGTCACCGAGGATGTGCCGAGCGGAGTGTTCCTGCACGAAAACGGCGGGACCTTCCCCTGGTGAAGCGGTGAGCGGGGCGCCTCAGGCCGGTTGTCCCGTGTCGGTCTCGGCGGCGAAGCGGGCGGCGAACGCGGCGCGGTTGACGGAGTCCGGTTTGCGGTCCCACACCGCGAAGACCACGTGGTCGAAGACGCCCGGGAACTCCCCGTCCGCGGCCAGGTGGGCGTGGAACGCCTCGGCGACCTGACGCGGGTCGTTGCGGAACACCCCGCAGCCCCACGCGCCCAGGACCAGCCGGCGCGCGCCGTGGTGGGCGGCCACCGCCAGCACCCGGCGCGCCCGGTCGCGCAGCACTCCCGGGATCCGGTCCGCCACGGCCGGGTCCCGGCGCAGCGCCTCGCCCGCGTTGGGCGCCGGGCAGGTCAGGAACGACACCGGGTAGGGCTCGGCCAGCAGGTCCCCGCCATCGCCCCGGTGCACCGGGACGTCGGGAGACCAGATGACGCGGTGGCTGTAGAACAGGTCGGGTGAGGCGCGGTGCGCCTCGTAGTAGTCGCGGGCGCGCAGCAGGCACGGGTACAGCAGCGAGTGCCGGCACAGGTCCTCCTCCTGCGCGCGGGCGCCGCCGACGTAGCCGCCGCCGGGGTTGCGGGCCGAAGCGAAGTTCAGCACGGCGATCCGGCCGGTGCCGGTTTCGTGGAGCCGCCGGGCCGCCTGCAGGCTGCCCTCGGCGGTCACCTCGAAGCGTGTCCGGTGCTCTGGCCCGGCCGGGGGCGGCGGGATCGGTCCGTCCGGGGGATGGCTGACCGTGCCCGCCATCGCGGCCTCCAGCGCCGGGGCGATGACGACGACGGCGCCGTCCGCGGTGGTGTACTCGCCGTCGTCGACGATCCGCGCGTTGTCGGCGGCGTACCGGCGCAGGCGCGTGCTCACGCGCGGGCCCGCCACTCGTCCTCGAGCATCGCGTAGATCACCTCGTCGGTCCACTCGCCCTTGACGATCTCGTTCTGCACCAGGTGCGCCTCTCGGCGCATCCCGAGGCGTTCCAGGACGCGGGCCGAGGCGGTGTTGCGGCCGTCGATGCGCCCGACGAGGCGGTGCAGGCCGAGCCCCTCGAACCCCAGGCGGAGCATCACCTCGGCGGCCTCGGTGGCGTAGCCGCGGCCGCCGTGGTCGGGGTGGAACACGTACCCGATCTCGCCCTGCCGGTGTTCGCGGCTCGTCCACATCAACACGACGTCCCCGACCAGCGTGCCGGACTCCGGCAGCACGACCGCGAGCTGCAGGTCCCCGTTCTCATCGCCGATCACCGAGGATCGGATCTTCTTCTCCAGCGCCTCGCGGACCTCGTCGCGGTCGCGCGCGCCCCAGTACAGGTAGCGGGCGACCTCCGGCCGGGACTGGATGTCGTGGAGGGCGTCGAAATCCTCGGCCGTGTACGGGCGCAGGTGGAGCCGTTCGGTGATGATGGGGTAGTCCGGCTTCAGCACGACATGATCGTATTGCCCGGCGCGAGCGTGCGGCCATTCATTTCGTGTCCGGGCCTCAGCGGTAGAAGTCCACGATCGGCACCCGGGCCTCCTCGAACAGCGCGGGCCCCTCCTGGGGCACGACCGGCCAGCCGCCGCCCGGTTTGACCGCATCCAACTGGTCGGTGGACAGGGCGAACACGACACGGCCCAGCCCGGAGCGCTGAATGCCGCCGTAGCACATCGTGCAGGGCTGGCAGCTGGTGTACATCGTGGTCGCCGCCGCGGTGGCGGGGTCCAGCTCGCGGGCCGCCCACCGGGCCAGCTTCAGCTCCGGGTGGGCGGCGATGTCCCCGTCGCTGATGACGGTGTTGTGCTCCTCGGCGAGCACGTCGCCGTCCGGGCCGACCAGCAGGGAGCCGTACGGGGCGTCCCCGCCCGCGGCGGCCGCGGCGGCCAGCTCGATGGCCCGGCGCAGGAACCGCTCTTCCTCAGGTGTCATCGTCGCTCCGATCGTCATGGTCGTGGGTCCAGGTCCCAATGGTCGGCCACGGTCGCCAGCGCGCTCCAGGCCGTCTGCGGATGCAGCGTCTCGGCCGGATCGCCGATGAACGGATCGAGGACGACGGTGTCGGCGCCGAGCAGGCGCAGCTGTTCGAGGTCGCCGACGACCTGCTCGATCGAGCCCTCGCCCAGCCGGCGGTCGTCGCCGAGGAGGGGAGAGTCGGTCAGCCGCAGGAGGATGCGCGGCGTCAGGGCGGGCACCGGGCGCCCGAGCTCGTCGGCGAGAGCGGTCATCCGGCCCACCGCGTCCCGCAGCTCGGAGAGGGTCAGGTCGCGCAGCGGATGCCACGCGTCGCCCAGGCGCACCGCCCGGCGAATGCCCACGTCGCTGTTGCCGCCCACCCAGATCGGGATCGAACCGCTCCGGTAGTCCTTCTCGTCCGCCCACGCGGCGCGGACGGTCCGCAGGTGCTCGTCGGTCAGCGCGCCGCGCCGTTCGAACGGCACCCCGAGAGCCTCGAACTCCTGGCGCGCCCAGCCGACGCCCACGCCGAGGACCAGCCGGCCCCCGCTGAGGTCGTTGAGGTTGGCCGCCATCCGGGCGAGCAGAAGGGGATGCCGGTAGGGCACGATGACGACCGACGTGCCGAGCCGGATCCGCTCGGTGACGCCCGCCAGCCAGGAGAGCGCGGTGAACGGCTCGTAGAACGGCGCCGGATACTGCGCGGCCACGTCCGGCGTCACCGCGACGTGGTCCGACAGCATCAACAGGTCATACCCGAGGGCCTCGGCCGTCCGGGCCCAGCGGCGCAGCAGCTCGGGCCTGGTTCCCGGCCCGTAATTGGGAACATTCACACCGACTCGCATGCAGCAACGCTATCGAGGCCCTCGAGCCGCCTGGAAGAGATCATTCCCGGCGTATGAGATCTGTCGCCGTTGATATCCCGCTATATTCGCCGGATGGCCGAGGATCTCGACGAGACCGACTGGGCGATCATGGCGGAGCTGCAGCGCGACGGCCGCGTCCCCCTGACCGAACTCGGCCGCCGGGTCAGCCTCAGCGCCTCGGCGGCGACGGAGCGGGTCAGGCGGCTGGAGTCCCTGGGCGTCATCACGGGCTACCGCGCGGAGGTCGACCTGACGAAGGTCGGCTACGCGGTCCTGGCGGTCGTACGGCTGAAATATCCCGGCAGCCGGCACGAGCCGCTGCACCGGCTGCTGGAGCGACGCCCCGAGGTCCTCGAGTGCCTGCGGACCACCGGGGAGGACTGCTACACGCTCAAGGTGGCCGCCGGGTCCATGGCCCACCTCGAACGCCTCGTCGACGAGCTGGCGCAGTTCGGCAGCACCACGACCAACGTGGTGTACAGCCAGACCCTGCCCTACCGGGGCCCCGGCACCCCGCCGGACGCCCCGCACCGCTGAGAGCCGCGACGGAAAGCGGCGGACCGGAAAGGACACGGGAACGGTGGTCAGCGCGCGCAGCCGGCTGGTGGCCGGATACGTCCGCGTCAGGCGGATGAACCGCCTGTACGTCACGGCCGAAGGGGCACGGGACCACCTGAAGGAGCGCACGCTCCGCCCGCAGCCGTACGGACCGCCGCGCCGTCTTCGCGCGGACGTGACGGTGTCCGTCGAGCGGTCGCAGGGGTGGCCCGTCTACCGCCTCGCCCCGAAAGGTCGCGCTCCTCGTGGGTGCCTGGTCTACGCGCACGGGGGAGGGTGGGTCAACGAGATCGTCTCCCAGCACTGGCGCCTCGCCGCGCAGGTCGCCGCCGAGGTGGGGACGACCGTCGTGCTGCCGATCTACCCTCTCGTGCCGTACGGGACCGCCGGGGAGGTCGTCCGGCGCGTGGCCGAGCTCGTCCTCGCCGGTCGGGCCGAGCACGGGGCCGCGTGCCTGGCCGGAGACTCCGCGGGCGGGCAGATCGCGTTGTCGACCGCGGTGTTCCTGCGCGACCGGCATCAGGTGACACTGCCACGGACCGTGCTCATCTCACCCGCGCTCGACCTGACATTCGCCAACCCGGAGATCGACGCGGTGCAGCCCAGCGATCCGTGGCTCGGGCGCGAAGGCGGCCGGGTCTTCGCCGAGCACTGGCGCGGCGACCTGCCCATCACCGATCCGCAGGTCAGCCCGCTCAATGCCGACCTGCGCGGGCTGGGCCCGGTGACGCTGTTCTGCGGCACCCGCGACATCCTGAACCCGGATGCGCGCGTCCTGGCCGGCAAGGCCACCGAGGCGGGCGTCGACCTGGAGTTCCACGAGGCCCCGGGCCTCGTGCACGTCTATCCGCTCACCCCGACGCCCGAGGGCAGGGCCGCCCGGACCGTCATCGTCGACCGGCTCCGCACCGCGCTGACTCCCGCCTGAGCGCACGTCCACACCCCGGCCGGAGACCGGCGTCCCGGGCGGGAGGCGACGCGGTGCCCTCCCGGTCGAGCAGGGAACGGCCTCGGCCTCAGGGCTCGCGGGCGCGGAGGTACGCGTCCAGGTCGGCGGCGCCCGTGAGCATGGCGCGGCCCCGGGCGGACAGGCGGGCCTGCCAGTCGCGCAGGGTCGACTCCAGCGGGGCGACGCCTCCGGCGGACCGGACCTGAGCGATCAGCGGGGCGATCTGCTCCAGCAGGTAGCCGCCTCGCCTGAGCTGGTGGACCAGCCGGACGTCCCGTACGTCGGCCGCGCTGTAGATCCGGTAGCCCGTCTGCGGATCGCGGCGTGGCCGGACCAGCCCGGCGTTCTCCCATTTGCGCAGGGTGGCAGGGCGGAGGCCGAGTCGTCTGGCCAGGGGGCCGATGAACATGTCGCCGCGTTCCTGCGGCACGGGCGCCAGATCGCGGAGCGCGGCTTCGACGGCCTGAAGGGTGCGGCGGTCGTCGAGGAGCTGGCCGTGGCTCTCGTCGATGAGCCGCAGCGCGTCCTCGGTGGCACCCCGGTTGACCGCCTGCATGATCGACGTGGCCGTCTGGTGACCGTGCCCGGGCAGGAGCGCGAGGAACGCGCCCAGGGCCTGCGCGTGCAGCGGCGTATAGGTGCGGTAGCCGTGGGCGGTGCGTTCGGCGGCGGGCAGGATGCCGGCCTCCTCGTAGTTCCTGACCGCCTGAGTGGACAGACCGTGCTCGCGCGCCAGGTCCACTGGCCTCATGGTTGCATCACCGATTGAAGGTTCATCGCGATGAGATGGGGAGTTTCCGCGAAAAGTTTACAGCGAGAGTTCAACGATACCGTTTAGGGAATGGACATCAAGGACACGGCCTGGCCGGTCGATGGCGCAGGCATCTCGGCGTTCCTCCGGTCGCTTCCCGCCAGGCCTCTGCTGCTCGGCTTGGGCGAGGCCAGACACTTCGTGGGGGAGCTGGGCGAGCTGCGCAACGAGATCTTCCGGCATCTGGTCGAGCACGAGGGCTACCGCTCGTTCGCCATCGAGAGCGACTGCCTGATGGGTCTCGTGGTGGACGACCACATCACGACGGGCGCGGGCACGCTGGACGACGTCATGGAACGCGGCTTCAGCCACCGCTTCGGCACGGCACCGGCCAACCGCGAGCTCGTGCGCTGGATGCGCGCGTACAACGAGGAGCATGACGAGAAGCTCCGGTTCTTCGGCTTCGACGGCCCTCTGGAGTACTGGGCCGAGAGCCCGCGCCAGGCGCTCACTGCCCTCCACGCCCTCCTCGACGGCCCGCTTCCCTGCACCCGGGAAACCCTCGACGCGCTGCTGGGCCCGGACGACCGGTGGTCGAACGAGGCCACGGCCATGGATCCGTCCCAGTCGATCGGCCAGTCCGCCGACGCCCAGCGGCTGCGACTGATCGCCGACGACCTGGCGGCGTTGCTCGACACGCAGGCGCCGCGGCTGAGCACGGAGGAGAGGGACCGGGCGGCACTGTACGCGCGCACCGCCACCGGCCTGCTCCGCTACCACCACTGGCTGGCCGACGCGTCCCCGGACCGATGGACCCGGCTGTCGGCCTTGCGGACCGCGATGATGGCCGCCAACCTGCGTGCCGTCGCCGAGCACGGCCCGGCCCTGGTCTTCGCCTCCAACCTCCACCTGCAGCGGAACAAGAGCGTCATGTCGTTCGGCGACCGGTCGCTGGAGTGGTGGAGCGCCGGGGCGATCACCGCGACGCACCTGGGGGACCGGTACGCCTTCCTGGCCTCCGCCTTCGGCACGGTCGGCGACGACGCCCCGCCGCCGGACACCGTCGAGGGCATCCTGTCCACGCTTCCGTGGGAGCACTCTGTCATCGACGCCCGCCGCCTGGCCGAGGCCGTCACGACGCCGGCCCCGCGCGTCTCCCAGGACTTCGCCTATTTCCCGTTGGATCCGGCTCAGCTCGGCACGGTCGACGGCGTCGTCTTCCTCGATCAGGTCGTCAGGCTGGGTTCGCTGGGTTGACGAGGCGCGTCAGGAGATCCCGGCCTCGATCTGGGTGAGCCGGGCGGCGAGGAGCTCCTCGAACGCGGCGCGGGGGGGGGGGGGGGGGCGCGGGGGGGGGGGGGGGCCCGCGCGGGCGGGCGCCGGGGCCGCGCCCGCCAGCCCGGCCCCCCCCCGAACGAA
>NZ_JBFAUM010000017.1:173352-183948 GCF_040679195.1 Actinoallomurus sp. NPDC052308
CCCCGACTTTCTGAATTTCGCTGTCTGGGGGTGCGGGGGGGGCGGGGGCCAGCTGCCTCGGGGGGGGGGGGGGCCGCCCCGGGGGGGGCCCCCCGCCGCGCGCGAAGTGGCAACGCACTTGCCGTTGCACGCACCGCGTGCATAATAAGGACACGTGCTTGGCGGCGGGTCAAGCCTCAGGGGGCGCCCTCACCGGAACCGCACGACCTGTGCCACGCCCGGCATGCGATGACCACACGACACACCCGGTCTCCGGCCGGGGAAGGGGGAGAAGAAGACATGAGCGAGGCCACCGCCGTGACGCGGCCACCGGAGCCGGACTTCTCGGCGATGACGGCCGAGGAGCTGGTCGCCTACCGCGACGCGGAGAACCGCTTCCGGGCGTCCAGCACGGCGCGGGCGATCACCGGGGATCCGGATCCCGGCGCCGCGATCAGCTGGCGGCAGGTGGCGCTGCCCGGCCGCGAGCTGCCGGTCCGGGTATACCGGCCGGCGGCCGAAAACGGCGGCAGGGCGGCCGCCCGGGCCGAGGAGTTGCCGCTCGTGCTCCACGTGCACGGAGGCGGCTTCGTAGGCACAGCGGTGCAAAGCGACTGGGTCAACAGCCACCTCGCCGCCCGGCTGCCCGCGGTCGTCGTCTCGGTCGAGCATCGTCTCCTCGCCCCGGACAGTCCGCTGTCGGCGGCCGTCGAGGACGGGTGGGACGTGCTGCGGTACGTGGTGCAGCACGCCTCGCAGTGGGGCATCGACCCGGCGCGCACGGCCGTCTTCGGCGAGAGCTGCGGCGCGTTGATCAGTGCCCTGACCACGATCCGGGCCAGGGAGGCCGGTCTGCGGCTCAAGGCGCAGGTACTCCTCAACCTCGTAGCCGATGTGACCGAGACGATGTTCGACCACGTCTCGGTCACGGAGCACGCCCGCACCCCGACCCTCGCCGTGCCGCAGCTGCAGCTGTTCCAGCGGCTCGCCGTTCCATCGGGTACCGATCCTCGGGCGCTCTCGCCGCTGTATGCCGACAGCGTGAACGGGCTGGCGCCGGCGCTGGTGGTGGTGCCGACCCACGACCCACTGGCCGACCACGGCCGCCGCTACGCCGAACGACTGCGAACGGCCGGGACACCCGTGCGGCTCTCCGAGTACCCCGGGGCGGGGCACGCGTTCCTCAGCCTGCCGGGCGTGGCGCCCCAGGCCGAGACCGCGCGCACGGAGATCCTCGAGTTCCTCCGAGCCTCCCTCACCGTGTAAAGGAAAAAGCACTCTGATGACGAAGACACGTCATAAGCGATGGGCCATCGCGGCGATGTACACCGGCCTTGGACTCACCGTCATCGCGACGATCGTCCCCTACCTCGACCGCGCCACCGCCCATCTGCTGGCCGATCACATCCGGGCCGGCTATCCCACGTACAGCCAGACGCGTGTCGACGCGGCCGTCACCGCCTACCTGATCGTCCTGTCCGTCATCGGAGCGTTCGGCGTCATCGCCTGGCTCGGGACGACCTGGGCCGTCACGACGGGCAAGCGGTGGGCCCGCTCCGCCGCGACCGTGATGTTCCTGCTCGGCACAAGCGTCGGGCTGACCGGGCTGCTCACCAAGGACACCTCCGGCGACACCGGCCTGCCGTCGGCGCTGGGCTGGGCCGGCATGGCTCCCTGCCTGGCCGGACTCCTCGCGGTCACGCTGCTGTGGAGACGCCCCCGGCCGGAGTGACGCCGGCTCCGGAAGCAGCCCCTGCGACGACTCACGCCCGAAACCCCCGTGAGAGGAACGATGCACACCACCACCCTTGGCGCCGACGGCCCAGCGGTCGGTCGACTCGGCCTCGGCTGTATGAGCATGACCGGCAGCTACGGTCCGGCCGACCAGGACGAGGCCGCTGCCACCTTGCTGGAAGCCTTCGATTCCGGCGTCACCATGTTCGACACCGGCGACTTCTACGGCGACGGGGCCAACGAGGAACTCCTCGGCTCAACCCTCGCCCCCTATCGTGACCGCGTCGTGCTGGCCACCAAGACGGGCGTCCTGCGCACCGCCGAAGGTCTGGTCCCCGACGGTTCACCCGACCACCTGCGCCGCGCCTGCGAAGCGTCCCTGCGCAGACTCCGCACCGACCACATCGACCTGTACTACCTCGCCCGGATCGACCCCTCCGTCCCCATCGAGGAGTCGGTCGGCGCCCTGGCCGACCTGGTCGCCCAGGGGAAGGTCGGCCACATCGGCCTGTCCGAAGTCTCGGCCACCACTCTCCGCCGCGCGCACGCCATCCACCCGATCACCGCCGTCCAGACCGAGTACTCACTGTGGGAACGCCATGTCGAAAACGACATCCTGCCCACACTCCGCGACCTCGGCGCAGCCCTGGTCGCCTACAGCCCCCTCGGCCGCGGCCTGCTCACCGGAGCCGTCCGTGCCACCACGCGCTACGAAAGCGGCGACTTCCGCGCGACCGCCCCCCGCTACAACGGCGACGACCTCAAGGCCAATCTCACCATCGTCGAAGCCATCACGGCACTCGCCGTCACCAAGAACGCCACCCCCGCCCGGATCGCCCTCGCCTGGCTCCTCACCCGCGGCAGCGACATCGTCCCCATCCCCGGCAGCTCCCGCCGGCCCCACCTGCTCGACAACCTGGCCGCACTCGACCTGCACCTGACCACGGCCGACCTCGCCCACATCGATGCCGCCGTTCCCGCCACCGGCGCCCAAGGATCCCGGTACGGCGACCACGGCATCCGCATGATCGACCAATGAGACCCATGGCGAACGGAGCCTTCGACACGGACTCGACCGAGACCGACACGGGTCACGACCACCACGCACCACGGAGGAGGACACGGTGAAGCGCATCGGCATCATCGGGGTAGGCGAGATCGGCCGGGCCATCGTGGACGGCCTGTACCACCGGGGCGACGATGCGCCCGAGGTCTTCCTCTCCCCTCGAGGAGCCCGTACGGTCGCGGAGCTGTCCGAGCGTCACGACGGCGTGCGGGTGTGTCCCGACAACCAGGCGGTGGTGGACCGCTCCGAGATAGTGATCATCGCCGTACGCCGTCAGGACCGGCACGAAGCGCTCGCCGGCTTGACGGTGGCCGACGACAAGATCTTGATCAACGTGATGTCCGGCGTCGAGAACGACGACCTGCGCCGGACGCTGGCCACCGATGCCCCGCTCGTACGGGCCATCCCCCTGCCCGCCATACGCGAACGCCGTTCCGTCACGGTGACGTACCCGTCCCACCCGGTGGTGGACTCCCTCTTCGAGCACCTGGGCGGGGCGCTCCCGGTCGCGGACGAGACGGCCTTCAACGTCTTCTCCGCAGTGACGGGGACGCTGACCACCCACTACCGGTATCTCGCCACGCTCACGTCGTGGGCCGTCGGCCACGGCATCGCCGCCGGTGACGCGGACCGCTACGTCCGCGGCCTCTTCCGGGAGGTGGGCCGTTCGCTGAGCGACGAGACCCGCACCCTGCAGCAGCTCGCGGCCGATCACGAGACCCCGAAGGGAAACAACGAGCGCATCCGCACCACGTGGTTCACCGCCGCCAACTCCGAAGCCCTCACCCAGGCCCTCGACGGTCTCCTCGCCGACCTCATAGCGCCACATGAAAAGGATCCGAGCAGTCCGCGACAGGCCCTCGGGCAGCCCGAGTTCGCGCACGCTCGGGATTTGATCTAGAGCCGACTCTAGCTCCTAAGGTACGGGGCGGTGCGGCACCACCGGCCCCGTACGGGCGGCGGGGGCCGCGTCGCGACCGCCGCCATGGGTGATCGCCGTCGTCCCACCCTGACAGGAGCATGATCGTGCGCTATCGCGTTCTCGGCGGCACCGGCATCCAGGTGAGCGCCCACTGCCTGGGCGCCATGATGTTCGGTGCCGTCGGCAACCCCGACCACGACGAGTGCGCCCGCATCATCCACGCGGCCCTCGACCAGGGGATCAACTTCGTCGACACCGCCGACATGTACTCCGCCGGGGAGTCGGAGGAGATCGTGGGCAAGGCCCTGCGGGGCCGTCGCGACGACGTCGTGCTGGCCACCAAGGTGCACTTCCCGATGGGGGAGGGACCCAACCGGGGCGGCAACTCACGACGCTGGATCATCAAGGAGGTCGAGGAGAGCCTCCGCCGCCTGCGCACCGACTGGATCGACCTCTACCAGATCCACCGTCCCGACCACAGCACCGACGTGGAGGAGACGCTGTCCGCGCTGACCGACCTGGTGCGCCAGGGCAAGATCCGGGCCTTCGGCTGCTCCACCTTTCCGGCCGAGGAGATCGTCGAGGCCCACCACGTGGCCGAGCGCCGCGGCCTGGGACGGTTCCGGAGCGAGCAGCCGCCGTACTCGCTGCTCGCCCGGGGGATCGAGGCGTCGGTGCTGCCGGTCTGCAGGCGGCTCGGCATGGGCGTGCTGACGTGGAGCCCGCTCGCCTCGGGCTTCCTGACCGGCCGGTACCGCAACGACGGCTCCGCCGACCTGTCCAGCGGCCGAGCCGCGCTGACGCCCGCCCGGTTCGACCCCGCCCTCCCGGAGAACGCCGCGAAGTACGAGGCCGTGGAGCGGCTCATCCAGCTCGCCGCCGACCTCGGCTGCACGCTGCCCGAGCTCGCCGTCGCCTTCCCCGTCGCGCACCCGGCCGTCACCTCGGTGATCATCGGCCCCCGGACGATGGAGCAGCTGCAGGCCACGCTCAAGGGCGCCGACCTCACCCTCGACGACGCGGCGCTCGATCGGATCGACGAGATCGTGCCGCCCGGAACCGACCTGTACCGCGCGGACGGCGCCTGGCGCTCGCCCGCGCTGACCGACGTCTCGGCGCGGCGCCGCGCCGTCGGCGACCGCGCCGCCGGCTGAGCACGGGGCATCGCTGATCGGCGAGCCGGCGTCCCGGAGGGAGATCAGTTCTCGCGGGTCCAGGCGGGCGTGATCCGCACTTCGCGGAGGCGCCAGCCCGCCGGCGTCCGCACTGCGGTGCCGGCCAGTCGCAGGCCGCCTGTGAAGTGGGGCGCCTGGCCGTCGCGGTAGTAGTACACGAGCGAGTTCGCCGAGGCGGCCGCCTGGTCGCCGTCGACGTCCACCAGAAGGTCAGTGGTCGTGTGCTGGGCGTGCTGCCCCTCGACCTCACCCTGGCGCATGAAACCGACGACCTTGTCGATGCCGCGGAGTTCGCCCCCGCGCGGCGAGTGCACCGCCACATCGTCACTGAAGACGGTGTCCGCGTCCTCCCACCGCTTCTCGTCGAGCAGCAGCGCGAAGCGGGTGAACAGGTCGGCGATCTCGATACGGTCGGCGATCAGAGTATCCGTGGACACGACATCCCTTTCATTGGAACGTCCAACGTTGGCTACGCCAACGATACACGGATTTATTGGCCGCGCCAACGATATGGGACGACCTACTCGGACCGCCTCCAGCCGAGGACGGACAGACCTTGTCTGCGTGCCGACCGTGTGGGGGTTCCTTCGCGTCCGCCGTCCGCCGTGTGCCTACCGCTTCCGGACGGCGTAGGTCAGGTGCGTCACCCTCGGAGAAGGCTCCGCGCGGACCGGCTCCACGGCCACGCGGCCCGCGTCCACGCCCTCGAACAGGCGGATTCCGGAACCCAACAGCACGGGCGACAACGCGATCGAGAACTCGTCGATCAGGCCGGCGTTCAGGTACTCCAGGATCGTCGCGCCGCCGCCCGCGATGCGGACGTCGCGGTCGCCGGCGGCCTCGCAGGCCTGGTCGAGCGCGGTCTCGATGCCGTCGTTGACGAAGTGGAAGGTGGTCCCGCCCGGCCGCTCCCAGGGGTCACGCTTCTCGTGCGTCACGACGAAGACCGGCGTGTGGAACGGCGGCTCCTCCGGCCACGCATGCTCGCCGGCGTCGAACATGCGCTTGCCCATCACGTTCGCGCCGGTGCGCTCGAACGTCTCCCGCACGATGTCGTTGTCGCGCCCTTCCTCGCCGCCCTTGCCAAGCTTCAGGTTCTCCCGGAAGAACCGCTGCGGGAAGATCCACCGCTGCAGTTCCATCCACCGCTGCCCCATCAAGTCCTCGATGGACTCGGGCGCGATGAACCCGTCCAGCGACATCGACACGCTGAAGAACACCTTCCCGGACATCAGCCCTCCGCTTCCTTCCGAACGATCTCGGTGACGTAGGCAGCCAGGTTGCTCAGGGTTTGCCGGCCGCCCTCGATCGCGTGGTACTTCTCGGCCGCCTCGTCGCGCAGTTCCTTGGTGGGAAACACCGTGCGCATCTCGATCCGGGTCGCCGCACCGTCGGGCGCGAACGTGAGGACCGACTCGAAGGCGTTCGGGTCGCCGCGGGACTCACCGTGGAGCAGCGCGATCCGCTCCGGCGGGGCGATCTCGGTCCAGGTGATCCACTCGGTGTAGTCCGTCCCGTCCGGCCCGTGCATCACGAAGTCCCACTCCCCGCCGACGCGGAACTCGAACGACTGCGTGGTGGTGGTGAACCCGTCCGGTCCCCACCATCGCGACAGGTGCCGGACCTCGGTGAACGCCTCGAACACCAGCTCCCGTGGGGCGTCGATGACCCGGGAGATGACGATCTCGCGGTCGGCCGTCGCGGACTGCGCCGGCGCTCCTCGTCCCATTACGCTCATCGGCTACTCCTCCTGCCTTGCCTGCTTCAGGTCCTGCACGTATGCGTCCAGCCGGTCGAAGCTCTCGTTCCAGAACCGCTCGAACCCGCCGGTCCACTCGTGAACCGCTCGCAGCCCGCGGGCGTCAAGGCCGTACAGGCGCTGCTTGCCCGCCCTGCGGTCCCGCACCAGCCCGACCTCCCGGAGCACCCGCAGGTGTTTGGATGCCCCCGGCTGGGTCATCCCCAGCTCCCGGGCCAACTCGGTCACCGGCCGCTCACCCGCCCGCAGCAGCATCAGGATCTCCCGGCGCTGCGGCTCGGCGATCGCATTGAAGACGTCCGACGTCGTCGCTGCTCGTGCCATGGCCGCAATCATATGCCCATATTGGTATGCGTCAACTGGGCGACCGCCTACCGCGACTTCTCGTTCCGATGCTGGGCGACCCTCGAGGGGGTGGGACCGGAATACGCCAGAGACCTGCCGCAGCCTCTGGTAGCTGCTGGTCACGGGCCGGTGGACGGGTGATCGGGGCCGGTGGCTATGGTGCCGGTGTCTCGGTCGTGATCGTTGCTGGGGTATCGGGTTGGCGTCGATTGATCGAACCGCGTATCCGCGGTTCAAGCGGGTGGTGTCGGCGCGGGAACTGTCCGAGGCGTTCACGCCTACTACGGACGAGGTCGAGTGGGCTCGGTCGAAGACCACGACCGAGCAGCATTTCTTGGCGCTGGTGGTGCTGTTGAAGTGTTACCAGCCGCTGGGGTATTTCCCGAAGCTGGCAGAGGTGTCGGCGGTGGTGGTCGAGCGCGTGCGCGGCAAGCTGGGGCTGGGCGAGGGTGTGGAGGCGGCGCATGAGTCGGATCGGACGCTGTGGCGGCACCGGGACTTCGTGCGCACGCGGATGGGGGTGAAGTACGCGCCGGCCGAGGTGCGGGCGGTGGCCGAGGCCGCGATCCGCACGGCGGTGCAGTCCAAGGACAACCCGGCCGATTTGATCAATGTGGCGTTGGACGAGTTGGTGCGGCAACGCTGTGAGCTGCCCGGCTACACGACGCTGGACGCGATGGCCGCATCCATTCGCACCGAGGTCAACGGTGGCATGTTCACTACGGTGGCGGCCCGGCCGGACCGGATGCAGCGGGCGCGGTTGGAGCGGCTGCTCCTGGTCGACCCGGCGACGCGGCGTAGTGAGTTCGACCGGTTGAAGGATCCGGCGCAGGCGGCGACGCTGGGCAAGTTCAAGGACCGCTTGGCGTACCTGGCTGGGTTGGACGCGCTGGGGCCGACCGAGGAGTGGCTGGAGGGGATACCTCCGGGCAAGATCGCGCACTTCGCCGGTGAGGCGCGGGTGACCGACGCTTCCGACATGCGCAAGGTCCTCAACGAGGACAAGCGGCTGACGCTGCTGATCAGTCTCGTGCACGAGTGCCGGACCGCGGCGCGGGACGAGGTGGTGACCATGTTCTGTAAGCGGATGGCCGCCCTGCACAAGAAAGGCCGGGAGCGACTTGAGGAGATCCAGGCGGCCAACCGCGCCGAGACCGAGCGGCTGATCGGCGTGCTCGGCGAGGTGCTGGCCGCCGCCCGTGAGACCACCACACCCACCGACCCCCGCCCCGGCCAGGCGCCCGGAACCGACAGGCTCGTAACCGACGGGCCTGGTCCGGACGCCGAGGATGTGGAGGAACGGGCGGGCCGGCTGGTGCTCAAGGCCCTGGCCGACGCTGGCGGGATCGACGAGCTGGCGGCCGCGCAGGAGGCGGTGTCGGCGTATCACGGCAACAACTACCTGCCGCTGCTGGAGCGGTTCTACCGCTCGCACCGGCCGGTGTTGTTCACCTTGGTCGACGCGATCGGGCTGGAGGCGACCAGCGCGGATGCGTCGGTGTTGGACGCGGTGGAGTTCATCCGCGTCAACCGGGACCGGCGCAGCGACTGGATACCGGAGACGACCAGCGTCGAGGTGGACGGCCGGCAGGGCACGGTCAGCGTGAACGTGGACGCCTTCGCCAGCGATGCCTGGCGCAAGGTGCTGCGGGACAAGCAGCGGCCGGGGATGCTGGCCCGCCGGCACCTGGAGGTCTGTGTGTTCTCCTACCTGGCCGCCGAGCTGCGGTCCGGGGACATCGCGGTGGCCGGCTCGGACTCGTTCGCCAACCTGCACGCCCAGCTCATGCCTTGGGAGGAGTGCCGGCCGCTGGCCGCGGACTTCTGCGCCCAGGCCGGTATCCCGACCGAGGCGGCCGAGCTGGTGGCGCACTACCGGCACGAGCTGACGAGTGCCGCTGCGCAGGTTGATGCCGGGTATCCGGCGAACACCGATCTGGTGCTGGAAGGCGATCGGCCGGTACTCAAGCGCCGCAAGGGCGCCGACCGGCGGGGATCGGCGATCGCGTTGGAGGCCGCGATCCACCAGCGGCTCCCGGAGCGCAGCCTGCTAGACATCCTGACCCGCACCGCGTATCTGACCGGGTGGCATCGGCACTTCGGGCCGGCGTCGGGGTCGGACCCGAAGATCCGCGACACCCTAGGCCGCTACGTGACCACGGCCTATGCCTACGGCACCAACCTCGGCCCGGCCGAGGTCGCCCGCCATATGCGCGGCAAGGTGTCCGCGCACGAGATCTACACGGCCGGTAGTAAGCACTCCGACCCCAGCAAGGTGTACCGGGGCTCGACGGATGTGATCAACGAGTTCGCCAAGCTGGATGTGGCCGGGATCTGGGGCGATGGCCAGGTGGTCGCTGTCGACGGATCACAGGTGGACACCTGGGAGAACAACCTGCTGGCCGAGTCGCACATCCGCTACGGCGGCTACGGCGGGATCGCGATGCGGCACGTGGCTGATTCCTACATCGCGTTGTTCTCGCACTTCATCCCGTGCGGGGTGTGGGAGGCCGTTTACATCATCGAAGGGTTGCTGCGCAACAACTCCGACATCCAGCCGGACACCATCCACGCCGACACCCAGGGCCAGTCGCTGCCGGTGTTCGGCCTGGCCGCGCTGCTGGGGTAGTTCGAGCTGTTGCCGCGTATCCGCAACTGGCACGACCTGATCTTCTACCGGCCCGACCCACGCACCCGGTATCAGCACATCAACGCGCTGTTCGGCGACAACGCCATCGACTGGGACCTGATCGAAAAGCACTGGACCGACCTGCTGCGCACCGCGATCTCCATCCGTGAAGGCCGGGTGTCCTCGGTGACGCTGCTGCGCCGGCTCGGCAACCACTCGCGCAAGAACCGGCTGTACCGGGCGTTCCGGGAGCTGGGCCGGGTGATCCGCACGATCACCCTGCTGCGGTACCTGTCGGAGCCGGAGCTGCGGGAACAGATCACCGCGATCACCAACAAGGCCGAGGCCTTCCACGGCTACGCCGAATGGCTGATGGTCGGCGCGAAACTGATCGGCCACAACGACCCCGACCACCAGGAACTGGCGGTCAAGTTCAACGAGCTGATCGCCAACTGCGCGATCTACTCCACCGCGCTGGACATCACCGACGCCGCGAACGCGCTGGCCGCCGAAGGCCACCCGGTCGACCACGACGACCTGGCCACCATCACCCCGTACATCACCCACACCATCCGCCGCCTCGGCGACCTGGTACTCGACCTCGACCCGCCCGACGCGATCCCCACCACCCGGCTGGACCTGGAACCCCGCGCACTGTTCCCCGCAGGGCCCGTCGCCTGACCAAGGAGATCCGGACCGCCATACGCCGGCCCGGCTGTGGCCTCCAGCCGGGCCGGCGACGACCCTGGGGCATCATCGGGTCCAGCCCAAGTAAGCCCGGAACCCACATTCGGATGATCTTGAAGGTGTGGAGGTTGGGGGTCATGGCGTCTGTGTTCGTTCGGTGCTGGTGGTCGCCTCTCGCGGATGTGCTGGGCAATGGGAAGCGGCGGCGAGGACATGACGCTCAACATCGGGCCGCAGCATCCCTCGACGCACGGCGTGCTGCGCCTGCGGATCACCCTGGACGGCGAACGGATCACCGCC